>JAVSGI010000005.1:1376250-2064375 GCA_032334235.1 Paracoccaceae bacterium Fryx2 | reverse complement strand
CGCTTGGCGAATGGGTAAACCAGCACCAGCCCCAGCGAGGCCAGCCCCAGCGCGATGCTGGCCGCGTTGTAGCTGAACAGGATCAGGGCGGCCAGCAGCGCCTGCACCACCATCCACACCGCCGCCTGCCGCACCGTCACCTGACCCGAGGGAATCGGGCGGCTGCGGGTCCGCGTTACTGCGGCGTCAAAGTCGCGGTCGGTGATGTCGTTCCAGGTGCAGCCCGCCCCGCGCATCAGGAAAGCCCCGATGGCGCAGCCCGCCACGATCCACAGATCCCAGCGGCGAAAGCCTGCCGGGTCGGCGGCGGCAGCCAGCGCCACCCCCCAGAAACACGGGATCAGCAGCAGCCATGTCCCGATCGGCCGGTCGGCCCGCGACAGGCGCAGGAAGGGGCGGCTGGCGGCGGGGGCAAGCGTATCCACCCAGTTGCCGCGCGGCGCGTCGGCCACCTGGCCTGCGGGCGCGAAATCCTCGTAAGGGGCGGCCTCTGGCGTTCGGGGCGGTTGGGTCATAGGGTGCCCTCATCATGGCAGATGCGAAAATCCGACTCTATGTAGATCAGCCGCTTGGTTCGGGGCAAGCCGTTCCTCTGACGCCCGATCAGGCGCACTACCTGTTCGCCGTGATGCGGCTGGCGCGCGGGGCGCCGGTGCTGCTGTTCAACGGGCGGGATGGCGAGTGGCGGGCGGCCGTGGCCGAGGCGGGCAAGCGCGGCGGCGTGCTGGTCTGCGAGGCGCAGAGCCGGCCCCTCCAGATGCCGCCCGACCTCTGGCTGCTGTTCGCGCCGATCAGGAAGGCGCGCACCGATTTCATCGTGGAAAAGGCCGCCGAACTGGGCGCCGCGCGCATCATCCCGGTGCAGACCCGCTTCACCAACGCCGACCGCATCCGCCAGGACCGCCTGCAGGCCCATGCCGTCGAGGCCGCCGAGCAGTGCGGCGGCACCTTCGTGCCCGAGGTTTGCGACCTGACCGCCCTCGACCGGCTGCTGGCCGACTGGCCCGCCGACCGGCGCATCCTGTGGTGCAACGAACATCTGGCCGGGGTGCGCGAGGCCCTGCCGCGGGGCGGCGAGCCCGGCCCCTGGGCGATCCTGATCGGGCCGGAGGGCGGGTTTTCCGAAGGCGAACAGGCGCTTCTGGCGGGGATGCCGCAGGTGGTGCAGGCCAGCCTCGGCCCGCGCATCCTGCGGGCCGACACGGCGGCGGTTGCGGCGCTGACGCTGTGGCAGGCGACGCTGGGGGATTGGCAATGACCCGCATGGACCTGATCCGCCCCGAGGCGCGCGCGACCCTGTGGCGCTGGCGCGAGGTTGCGGCGGCGGGTGCGCTGGCCCTGCTGGGGGCGTGGTTCATCCTGCTGGGCGGGTTCATCCTGATCCCGGCCGGGGTGCTGCTGCTGGCGCTGGCGGCCGGGCTGGGCCTTCTGGCCCTGCGCCGCCTGCGGTTTGCGCAAGGAGGCGAGGCGCCCGGCGTGGTCGAACTCGACGAGGGGCAGGTGGGCTACTTCGGCCCCGGCACCGGCGGTTTCGTCTCGCTGCGCGAACTGGACGAGGTTCGCCTGATCACGCTCCGCGGCCAGCGCCTGTGGCGGCTCAAGCAGTCCGACGGGCAGGCGCTGCTGATCCCGGTGGCGGCGCAGGGGGCCGAGCGGCTGTTCGACGCCTTCGCCGCCTTGCCCGGCATGGACACCCAGGCGCTGGTGGCGGCCCTTGCCCCGGAAACGTCGCCTTCGGGCAAGGGACTGACGGTGGCCACCGAAATGCGGGTCATCTGGCGGCGCGCCGCACGGCCGGCCTTGACTTGAGCGCGGCAACGCCGCACGTCTGTCAGCCGGAAACAGACCTTGATCGGAGCGCCCCATGTCCATTCCTCAATCCGGCGGCGGGCCGATCGACCATTTCGGCCAACTGGCGGAATACATCGCCTCGGGCGAAAAACCGGCCGCCGACTGGCGCATCGGCACCGAGCACGAGAAGTTCGGCTATGACGCTGCCACCCGGATGCCGCTGCCCTATGAGGGGGCGACCTCGATCCGGGCGATGCTGGAAGGGCTGCGCGACGGCTTCGGCTGGGAACCGGTGCTGGAACAGGGCAACATCATCGGCCTGACCAAGGATGGCGCCAACGTCTCGCTGGAACCGGGCGGGCAGTTCGAGCTGTCGGGCGCCGCGGTCGAAACCATCCACGACACCGCCGCCGAACTGGCCGAGCATCTGCGCCAGGTCAAGGTGGTGGCCGACAAGATCGGCGCGCGCTTCATGGGCCTCGGGGCGGCGCCGGATTGGACGCATGACCAGATGCCGGTGATGCCCAAGGGCCGCTACCGGCTGATGACCGACTACATGGGGCGCGTCGGCAGCCACGGCACCCAGATGATGTATCGCACCTGCACCGTGCAGGTGAATCTCG
Organism: Paracoccaceae bacterium Fryx2; assembly: GCA_032334235.1. Taxonomy (NCBI): domain Bacteria; kingdom Pseudomonadati; phylum Pseudomonadota; class Alphaproteobacteria; order Rhodobacterales; family Paracoccaceae; species Paracoccaceae bacterium Fryx2. The sequence continues at coordinate 2,061,961 of JAVSGI010000005.1, read as the reverse complement.
ATTTCGCCTCGGAAGCCGACATGGTGCAGAAGATGCGCGTGGCGCTGGCGCTGCAGCCGGTGGCGACCGCTCTGTTCGCCTCGTCGCCGTTCTTCGAGGGCAAGCCGAACGGCCACAAGTCCTGGCGCTCGCGCATCTGGCGGGGCCTGGATGACAGCCGCACCGGGATGCTGCCCTTCGTGTTTCAGGATGGCATGGGCTACCAGCGGTATGTCGATTACATCCTTGATGTGCCGATGTATTTTGTCTACCGCGACGGGCACTACATCAACGCGCTGGGCCAGAGCTTCCGCGATTTCCTGCGCGGCGAGCTGCCCGCGCTGCCCGGCGAATTGCCCACCCTCTCGGATTGGGCCGACCACATGACCACCGTCTTCCCCGAGGCGAGGGTCAAGAAATACATCGAGATGCGCGGTGCCGATGCGGGCGACGTGGCGCACCTGAACGCGCTGCCGGCCTTCTGGGTCGGGCTGATGTACGATCAGGGTGCGCTGGATGCCGCGTGGGATATCGTCAAGGGCTGGGATGCCGAAACCCGCGAAGGCTTGCGGGTCGGGGCCTCGGTGCAGGGTTTGCAGGCCGAGGCGGGCGGGGTGAAGATGCTGCCGCTCGCGCGCGAAGTGGTGGCGCTGGCGCAGGAAGGGCTGCGCGCCCGCGGCCGCGCCGGGTCGGGCATGGAAAACGAGGCAGGGTATCTCGACGTGCTGGCCGAAAGCGTGACCTCTGGCCGGGTGGCGGCCGACGAGTTGCTGGCGCTTTACGAGGGTGACTGGGCGGGCGATCTGGGCCGGATCTACGGGCAGATGAGCTACTGACAGATCCCGGATCTTGCCGAACCGAGGCTGCGGCGAACGGTTCGGAATCTAGGCGCGGGGCCCGTAGGCGTTCTGCCCGGCCTCGCCCCTGGTGGCCAGCCACACGATCAGGATGATGGTGCCGATCACGGGGATCAGGAACAGCCAGTACCACCAGCCCGACCGCCCGGTATCGTGCAGCCGGCGGACCGTGACAGAAACCGTGGGCAGCAGCACCCCCAGCGAAACCACTGCGCCGATCGGCCCCGTCACGTCACGCGTGAAGTCGCCAAACAGCATCGCGTCGATGATCGCCGCTGCGATGCTGATCAGCAGGCAGAACAGCATGAACCACCAGAACTCCGGCCGCGAGGCCCGGCCGGAAAAGGTCACATATTTCGAAAGGCAGGTTCTGACGGATGTGGCGAAATCCATGTTCATGGTCCCATTCTGAAAACTGTGGTCCTGGCCCGGCGCGGGGACGCTCAGCCCTTCTTGCCGATCTTCGGCTCGGTTCCGGCGCGCAGGCGGCGGATGTTGGCGGCGTGGCGCCAGAACACCAGCAGCGTCAGCACCGCCCCCAGCACCATCATCCGCCGCTGCCCGAAACCCGCCATCCAGAAGGTCGATGACGCGGCGGCAACCAGCGCCGCAAGCGACGAGGTCCGCGAGATCGCCGCCGTCACCGCCCAGGTGGCGCAGGCCGCCAGACCCACCGGCCAGGCCAGCGCCAGCAGGGTGCCGAGGAAGGTCGCGACCCCCTTGCCGCCCCTGAACCGCAGCCAGACCGGGTAAAGATGCCCGAGGAATGCCGCAAGCCCCGCCATTTGCGCCGCATCCTCGCCCACCGCCGCGCGCGCGATCAGCACGGCAACACCGCCCTTGGCCGCATCGAGGATCAGCGTCGCCGCCGCCGCCCCCTTGTTGCCGGTGCGCAGCACATTGGTGGCGCCGATGTTGCCCGACCCGATGGCGCGCAGGTCGCCAAGCCCCAGCGCGCGGGTGATCACCACCCCGAACGGCACCGACCCCAGCAGATAGGCCAGCACCGCCACCAGCCCCAGCACGCCCCAGCCGCTTGTCAGCTCCGGCATCATCATCGCTTGTCCCCGAACACCTGCACGCCCCCGACGAAGGTCGCCAGAACCTTACCTTCCATCCGCTGCCCGTCAAACGGCGTATTGCGCGATTTGGAGTGCAGATTGACGCGGTCCAGCAGGAAGGGCGCGTCGGGGTCGAACAGCACGAGGTCGGCGGGTGCGCCTTCCGCCATGCGGCCCTGCGGCAGGCCCAGACGGCGCGCCGGGTTCAGCGCCATGGCGCGGAACAGGGTCGGCAGGTCCATCGCCCCGGCATGGTAAAGCCGCATCGCGGCGGGCAAAAACGTCTCCAGCGCCACCGCGCCGGCGGCCGCTTCCTCGAACGGCAGGCGCTTGGATTCCTCGTCCTGTGGCGTGTGCATCGAACAGATGATGTCGATCAGCCCCGAGGCCACCGCCTCGACCACCGCCAGCCGGTCATCCTCGCAGCGCAAGGGCGGCTTCAGCTTGAAGAAGGTGCGGTAGTCGCCCACATCCAGATCGTTCAGCGTCAGATGGTGGATCGAGACGCCGGCCGTTACGTCCAGCCCGTTGGCCTTGGCCCGCTCCAGCGCGGGCAGGCTGCGGGCGCAGGTGATCTGGTCGGCGTGATAGCGCGCGCCGGTCATCTCGACCAACCCAAGGTCGCGGTCCAGCCCCATCCGTTCCGCCATGGGCGAGACATGCGGCAGCCCGCGCAGCGAGGCGAACTTGCCCGAGGTCACCGACGCCCCCGCCGACAGGCCGGGGTCTTGCGGATGCCCGATCACCAGCGCGCCAAGGCTGCGGGCATAGACCAGCGCGCGCGACAGTACCTTGGTGTCGGTGGTCACATGGTCGGCATCGGTGAAGGCCACGGCACCTGCATCCAGCAGAAAGCCGATCTCGGTCATCTCGCGGCCCTCCCGCCCCTTGGTCAGCGCGGCCATGTGGCGGATGCGGACCGGGCTGGCCCCGGCGGCACGGCGGGTGACGAATTCCAGCACCTCGGGCGTGTCGATGGCGGGGCTGGTGTCGGGGCGGGCGATGATGGTGGTGACACCCCCCGCCGCTGCCGCCAGCCCGGCCGAGCGGAAGCTTTCGCGGTGCCGCTCGCCGGGTTCGCCGATCTTCACGCCCAGATCGACGATGCCGGGGGCAAGGCACTTGCCCTCGCAGTCGATCACCCGCGCATCCCGCGGCGCCGAGGCCGCACCGATGGCGGCGATCAGACCGCCGTCAAGGATCAGGTTGCCAAGGGTCTCGGTGCCCGCCTCGGGGTCGATGATGCGGGCGTTCTGCAGAAAGATCGTCATCGCTTGGCTTTCCCGCTGCGGGCGGCCTCGATCGCGGCGACGACTGCCGCCGCATCGGCCATGTATTTCATCAGGTGCTTGTCGCCGGACCGGGTGACGATCTGCACATCGCCGAAGAAGCGCTTGGCCGTGTCGATCTCGGCCAGCCCGATGCTGCGCCCGCCGGGGCCAAGCAGGCGGCGGTCGGTCAGCCGCCAGCTCAGCGCCAGGGCTTCCGAGGCAAGATAGGCCCCGCGTGCCCCCAGCGCGGCCACCGCCGCAACCGGCCCCACCCAGGGGTCGGGGTTGCCCAGCCACACCAGCACGACGCCCGCAGCCACGCCGCCTGCCAGCGCCATGACCGCATGGCCGCGCCAGTACATGGCCCGGTCGGCGACCCATGCGCCCAGCAGGCGTTCGCCATCGGCCAGCGGCAGGGGCGCGGCGGGGCCGTGGATCGGGTCGCGTGGCAGTTCAGACATAGGTTCCCTCCACCGCGGCGCGGCCGCGTTCGGCGCGCAGGTTCTGTGCCAGCAGGTCCATGCAGGCCATCCGCACCGCCACGCCCATCTCGACCTGATCCTGGATCACGCTGCGGTTGATGTCGTCGGCCAGCGTGCCGTCGATCTCGACCCCGCGGTTCATCGGGCCGGGGTGCATCACGATGGCATCGGGCCTGGCGAAGGCCAGCTTTTCGGCATCCAGCCCGTAGCGATGGTAATACTCGCGCTCCGACGGGATGAAGCCGCCGTCCATCCGCTCGCGTTGCAGCCGCAGCATCATCACCACGTCGGCGCCTTCCAGCCCGGCGCGCATGTCGTCGAAGATCTCGCAGCCGAAGTCCTGCACGCCGGGCGGCATCAGGGTCGGCGGCGCGATCAGCCTGATCCGGTTTTCCATCTTGCCCAGCAGGATCAGGTTGCTGCGTGCCACCCGGGAATGCGCGATGTCGCCGCAGATTGCCACCGTCAGGCGCTGGATGCGCCCCTTGGCACGGCGGATCGTCAGCGCGTCCAGCAGCGCCTGTGTCGGGTGTTCGTGCCGCCCATCGCCCGCGTTGATCACGGCGCAATTCACCTTTGACGCCAGCAGGTTGACCGCCCCCGAACTGGGGTGCCGCACCACCAGCAGGTCGGGGCGCATCGCGTTCAGCGTCAGCGCGGTGTCGATCAGCGTCTCGCCCTTCTTGACCGAGGATTGTGCCACCGACATGTTCATCACGTCGGCCCCCAGCCGCTTGCCGGCGAGCTCAAAGCTGGCCTGAGTCCGGGTCGAGTTCTCGAAGAACATGTTGATCTGCGTCAGCCCCGCCAGCACGTCCGCCTGCTTGACGGTGCGCCGGTTCAGATCGACGTAGCGGTCGGCCAGGTCGAGCACGGTGCGGATCTCGTCGGGGGCAAGGTGTTCGATGCCAAGAAGGTGGCGGGCGCGGAAGGTCATCGGGGTCTCCGTCGGCGGCATCTGATGGGGGGCTTATAGAAAGCGGGCGGCCACGCGACAAGGGTTGTTCCGGGCGGGGCGGGGGCCTAGTTTTGGCGCTGGCCCCGAACTCGGGGCCGCACGCAGCAGGGCGGGCGGATGGACGCGGTCGGGGACTATCACGCACTGGCGGCGATGCTGCTGTGGCAGCATGACCTTGGCGCGACCGAGGCGATCGGCGACGCGCCGGTGAACCGCTATGCGCAACCCGATGCCGTCGCACAAGCCGCCAGGCCGCCGGCTGCGCCACCCCAGGCCGCCGAACCCCGCGCGCTTGCCCCGGCCCCCGTTCCCGGCGATGCCGTCGCGGTGTCGCAGGCGGCAGCGGCGCGGGCAGGCACGCTCGACGACCTGCGCGCGGCAATGGCGGCCTATGACCATTGCGAGATCAAGCGCGGCGCACGCAATCTGGTGTTTGCCGACGGCAACCCCGCCGCCCGCGTCATGGTGATCGGCGAGGCGCCGGGGCGCGACGAGGATACCGAGGGGCGGCCCTTCGTCGGCCGCGCCGGGCAACTGCTGGACCGGATGTTCGCCGCTATCGGGCTGACCCGCACCAGCCCCGATCCGGCTGCAGCGCTTTACATCACCAATGTCATGCCGTGGCGGCCACCGCAGAACCGCGACCCCTCGGCCGACGAAATCGCCATGATGCAGCCGTTCCTGCGCCGCCATGTCGAGCTTGCCGACCCGCAGGTGATCGTGCTGATGGGCAACACGCCCTGCCAGGCAGTGCTGGGGCGCAGCGGCATCACCCGGATGCGCGGCGACTGGGCTCAGGTCTGGGGCCGGCCGGTGCTGCCGATGTTCCACCCGGCCTACCTGCTGCGCCAGCCGCACCTGAAGCGCGAGGCCTGGGCCGACCTTCTGGCGCTGCACGCCCGGCTGCAAGGCACCTGACGCCCGCCGTGGCGGCATCCGGCGGCGGCCCGAGGCGGCACCGCCAACCGCAAGCCATCACCCTTGCGTGATCGGCAGACCAGACCGGGCAAAAGCATCATCCCTGACGTAACCATCCTCCGCGCGGCGAGTTGCACCACCTGGGATCATGCAGCCTGCGCCCTTCCTGCAGACTGCACGCATCCCGATCTCACGGCGCATGAAGCTTCATGAGTCCAGGAACGGGGCAGCGATGTCCCGCGACGACGCGTCCGAACCCTGCAATGTCCGAGGGGAAGAACCACGAACCGGATCGACTGCGTGGCCGGTGCAGAGCTTGTCCCTGGTGAATGGCTGTTTCTTTCAAACGACGCTTCCCTGTTTTAACGAGTGACCCATGCCGAACAAGACTCCGGACGACCCGATCCTTCGCGCGCCGAAGGACGTTCCAATCCCCGAACATGATATTTTCCTGAACCGGAACCTGTGGATATATCACGGGACCGGAAATTACGGCCGTGCGAACCGATTGCGGATCGTCCGATGACCGCCGTCATCCCCATGTTTGAAAACGCGGGCGCGCAGGAACACGGAATCGTGACTCCGCGATTGCGAACCATTGTGGTCTGCGATGACAATCCGGTGCTGTCGGAGGGTATCCGCCTTATTCTTATGCGCGATGCCTATCTTTCGAACTTTGTCATCATCGTGGATGCCGCCCCCGACCTTGCGGCGATGAAAAAACTTGCGCCCGATATTCTGATCATTGACCCGTGGCAGCGTCTCGAACCCGGGGCGGCCGTATCGGATGCCTTTCTCGGACTTTCGGACGTGACCTCGCTGATCGGCTATTGCCCCGAAATCGCGCCGATCGAAGCGCGCGCCCTCGGCCTGCTGGGCTTCCGTGGCATCATGCCGAAAACCGTGCAAAGTGAGGAGCTTGTGCGGATTGTCTGCGCCGTCACCTTTGGCGGGGTCTATCTGCATGAAGGCTATACAGACCATCGCACACCCTCGCCCGTGCAGGCGGGACAAGAGGCATCCTTGTCCGATCTGACCGAGCGGGAATGCGAGGTGCTGCGCCACGTTGCGCTGGGAAGCTCGATGAAGGAAATAGCGGCCCTGTTGCACATCAGCACCAAGACGGTGGACACCTACAAGAACCGGGCCAACCGAAAACTAAATCTCAGGTCACGGTCGGACATTGTCAGGTACGCAATCCAGTCGGGGTGGATGCAATAACCGCGCAACTTGTGCGGGTAAAATGCGAAGGGCTGCGGACCTTCTGTCACCCGCTTCATGTTTTCCCTACAGTCCGTGTGCTTTTTCCGACAATTATGCACCCGCGCCACTCGTTATAGCTGCGCCGCAGCAACCCGAGTTCCGATTCGCGGAAACCGCCGGTTCGCAGCAAATGGAGAAGTACACATGGCCAACATATCGGTCTTTGGAATTGGCTATGTCGGCGTCGTTTCGGCCGCATGTCTGGCGCGCGACGGGCATTCCGTCATTGCTGTGGATATCGAGCCCGCTCGCGTGGACGTGATCAATTCCGGGCGGTCGCCCATTGTCGAGAACGGGCTCGACGAGCTGATTGCGGACGCGGTGGCGCAGGGCCTTCTGACCGCCACGCTGGATGCTGAAAAGGCAGTTGCGGAAACCGATGCCAGCTTTGTCTGCGTCGGCACGCCCAGCAACCCCGACGGGTCGGTGGGTCTGGCCCACGTGACGGGCGTGTGCCAGATCGTCGGGCGCGCGCTGGCGAAGAAGAACGCCTATCACTCGGTCATCATCCGGTCGACCATCGTGCCCGGCACGATGGAAACGGCCTGCATTTCCGCGCTGGAAGCGGCGTCGGGGCTGAAGGCGGGCGTGGATTTCGGCGTGGGTTACTACCCTGAATTCCTGCGCGAAAGCACCGCGATCGAGGATTACGACAACCCCGGCCTGATCGTGTTCGGCGCACTCGACGCGCCGACGTTCGCGATCCTGAACCTGCTGAACAAGGACATGCCCTGCACGACACACGAGGTGGACCTGCGCACCGCCGAAATGGTGAAGTACACGTCGAACACCTGGCGCGCGGTCAAGGTCACCTTCGCCAACGAGATCGGCAACATCGCCAAGGCCTGCGGTCTGGACGGGCAGTTGGTGATGAAACTGCTGTGCTCGGACGACAAGGTGAACATCTCGTCGCACTTCATGCGGCCGGGCTTTGCCTTCGGCGGGTCGTGCCTGCCCAAGGACGTGCGGGCCCTGCAGCAGCTTGCCAAGGCGCGCGATGTCGAGGCGCCCCTGATGGCGGCCGTCCTGAACGCGAATGACGCCCAGATCGACCGGGCGGCGCGGATGGTGACCAAGACCGGCAAGAAGACCGTGGGCCTGGTGGGCATCAGTTTCAAGCCCGGAACGGACGACCTGCGGGAAAGCCCGCTGGCAGAACTGGCATCGCGGCTGATCGCCGACGGGCATGACGTGCAGGTCTATGACCCGAACGTCAGCACCGGCTACGCGCATGATCTGGCCGGGGTCGGCCGGGGCAACGACGTGGTGCCCGACCTGCGCGACCGGATGGTGCCGACGATCCAAGAGCTGATCGACGCATCCGACATGATCCTTGTCGGCAACAGCTATGCCGAGGCGGTGGAGCCGCTGCGCAAGGCATTGAAAGATCAGCCGATGGTCGATCTGACACGCCTTCAGCCCGGCCTTGTGTCGGGCGGCACCTATCAGGGCATCTGCTGGTAACATGCAGGTCCTGGGTCACGTCCTTTATCTGCTGGTTCTGGGCATCCTGCTGTCCAGCCTGCCCACCGGTGCGCTGGACGGGGCCGAAGGCGCGATCCTGGCGCTGGGGGTCATCGGCCTCTGGCGCTATTCCTGGGCGGCGATCAACTTCGGCCGGGCGACCTGGTATCAGCTTTTCGCCTATCCCCGGCTGCGTCAAAGGGCGGCCGTGGCCTATGCGGGCCGGGCGGCCCCGGCACATGCCTATTTCCTGGTCACCAGCTACAAGATCGACCCGGATGTGACGACCCGGGTCTACCGGTCGATCTTTGCCGCGGCCGCGGAATCGGTCGGCGGGGCGACGGTCGTCGCCTCGGTGGTGGACGGGGCCGACCTGCGGCTGATCCGGTCGGTCTTTGCGCAGATGCGGACCGACATGGCAAGCGTGCGGCTGATCGTCGATCAGGTGCCGGGCACGGGCAAGCGCGATGCGCTGGCCAAGGCGCTGCGCACCATCACCGGGCAGGCGCCGTCGTGGCGCGATATCGTCATCCTGGTCGATGGCGACAGCTGCGTGCCGATCGACGTGGTGGCCCGGTCCGCGCCGTATTTCTGCGATCCGGCGGTCGGGGCGCTGACGACCGACGAAAGCGTCGAGATCACCGACGCGCCGGCCTTCCGCGACTGGTTTGCGCTGCGGTTCACCCAGCGCCAGATGATGATGTCGTCGATGGGGCTGAGCCGCCGCGTCCTGACGCTGACCGGCCGGATGTCGGTGTTCCGGGCTGATCTTGCCACCGATCCGGGGTTCATCCGGCAGGTGCAGAGCGACTACCTGGACCACTGGCGTCTCGGCCGGGTCGATTTTCTGACCGGAGACGACAAGTCGACCTGGTTCTGGCTGCTCAAGAACGGCTACCAGATGCTGTATCTGCCCGATGTGCAGACCGTGTCGATGGAACGCCAGCCCCTACCGGGATTCGTCGAGTCGGCCGTCACGCTGATGGTCCGCTGGTTCGGCAACATGATGCGGACCAACGGCCGGGCACTGGCGCTGCCCGCAACCCGGATCGGCGCTTTCACCTGGTGGTCGCTGCTGGATCAGCGGGTCTCGGTCTGGACGACGCTGGCGGGGCCCCTGGGGGTGCTGCTGACGGCGCTGCTGGTCAACCCCGCGATCCTGCCCGCCTACATCGCCTGGGTGATGGCGACGCGGTATGTGTTCTGCATCGCGCTGTCGCTGTTCCGGGGTGGCGGATTTCCGATCAGCTATCCGTTCCTGCTCTACTTCAGCCAGATCGTCGGCGCGGCCGTGAAAAGCTTCGTCATGTTCCGCCTCGACCGGCAACGCTGGACCCGGCAGACCGCCGGTTCGGCCCCCCGCCCTGCGGCGGCGCGGCTGGGCAACATCCTCTCGTCCTATGTCCACATGCTGACGCTCGGCTGGCTCACGCTGGGTGTGCTGTTCATCTCGGGCCTGATCTGATCCTTTGCTGGAAAGGCAAACTCCTTGGAAAACGCTGTCCTGTCGAACGCGAACCGCGTGCCTGTCAATCTGCCGGGCGGAAACGATCATCCCGTAGTGGACCTGCCCTTTACCGCCGTCATCGACGGGCGGCAGTTCCGCGGGCGGGGCCTGTCGCTGGTGGCGGCCTATGTGTCGGGGCTGATGGACCCGGCGGCGATCAACGCGACGCGGATCGTGCGGCTGATGTTCCAGTTCGACGGGTTTGCCGTGACGCTGGTCGTGGATGCCGAGGTGCGCGAGGGGGCCCATGGGTCGGGCGAGGCCGAACTGCTGTTTGCAAGCCCGACCGGGCCGCACCTGCCGCAGCTGCGCCATATCCTGAATGCCTACATCTCCGGCGATCTGGTCGGCCTGGGCCAGACCATCGGCGTGGCCGGGACGGCGGCTCCCAAGGGGCCAAAGGCGGCCGGCGCGCCGGAAAGCCGGATGTCGCTGCGCCGTGTGGCCGGGGGGGCGGGCGTCGGCCTGGTGTCGCTGGCCCTGATCGCCGTTGCCGGAACGCTGACCTACCAGCGGACGTTCGTCTCGCTGGTCCCGTCGCTCGGCACCGTCATTTCGACCGGCGAGGTGCTGCGCGCCACGACCACCGGGCAGATCGTCTTCCTGGACCTGAATGCCGCAAGGGATGACGTTGCCGTCGCCATTCAGTCGGCGTCGGGCGATGTGCAAAGCCTTGTCATGCCGTGCGACTGCGTCGTGACCTCGAACGGGCTGCGCGAAGGGTCCACGGTCCTGATCGGGGAACCGGTGCTGCAACTGGCCTCTGACAGCGACCGGCGACTGGTCGCGGCGGCCATTCCGCCCGCGATGCTGTTCGACCTGGCCGGCGCGGACCGGATCGAGCTGACCTTTCCGGGCGGCCAGACGGCGCTTGCCACCGCCGAGCCGCAGGGCCCGGCCGTTGCCGGGGCGGATGCGCAACTGATCTTGCTGCGGCCCGACGTGCCGCTTGATGCGGGCCGGGTCGGTCAACCTGTCCAGGTCCGCATCCTGCGGGGTTCGGGTGGTCTGGGAACGTGGGCCAACACGGCCCGCGCCCGTCTTGTAACGATTTTCAAGGGAGTCTGATCCATGAAGACGATTCATCCGCTCATCCTGTGCGGCGGCATGGGATCGCGCCTTTGGCCGATGTCTCGCATCGACCAGCCCAAGCAGTTTCAACCCACCAACGGCAAGGGCAGCCTGACCTATTTCCAGACGACGGTTCAGCGGCACCGGGCAGCGAACTTCAAGGATCCGATCGTCGTTACCAACGCGGCGCAGGCCGATCTGGTAAGCCAGCAACTGAACGAGATTCAGGCGTCGGGCCTCATCATCGGCGAGCCCGTCGGGCGCAATACCGGCCCCGCCGTCCTGGCGGCGGCGCTGGCCATCCTGCCGGATGATCCCGACGCGATCCTGCTGGTGCTGCCGTCCGACCACATCATCATCGGGGATCTGAACTTCACCGTCGCGCGCATGACCGCTGCGGCCGCCGGGGGGCAGATCATCACGTTCGGCGTCACCCCGGGCTATGCCGAGGCCGGCTACGGCTACATCATCGACGGCGGCCGGGTCGAGTCCTACGACGGCCTGCATTCGGTCGCGCGCTTCATCGAGAAACCCAGCGTGGAGGTCGCGCAGCGGCTGATCGACGAGGGAACGGCCTACTGGGCGTCCGGCATCAGCATGTTCCGCGCCGATGTGATCTGCGAGGAGTTCCGCCGCCTTGACCCCCGCACCCATGCCGCGGTGTCCAGGGCCGTCACCGAGGCAGCATCGACCCGCAACGGCATCACCCTGAACGAGGCCGCCTTTCGCGAGGCGCGCGACGAGCCGACCGAACGGTCGGTCTTCGAAAACAGTCCCGCCATCTCGCTCGCGCCGATCGACGTGAAATGGGACGACGTGGGGGCCTGGGCCTCGGTCTACGATGTCAACACCAAGTCGGACGACGGCAACGTGACCAACGGCGACGTGATGACGCTCGATACCACGAACTCGCTCATTCGCAGCGACGGGCGGCTGGTTGTCGTCATCGGGATGAACGACCTGATCGTGGTGGATACCAAGGATGCGCTGCTGGTGACCGACCGCAAGCACGCCCAGCAGGTCAAGCTCGTGGTCGAGAAGCTGAAATCCGGCGGTCGGGCCGAAGTGGTCAGCCACCCGTTCCGCAACCACGCCTGGGGCGGGATCGAGTCGCTGGCCACCGACCCGGGCTACCGGCTTGAAATGCTGACGCTGCTGCCCGGATCGACGATGGCCATAAACGGGCACGGGCTGGGCGCCAGCTTCCTGTCGGTCGTGTCGGGGCAGGCCACCTACCTGGAGGATTGCCGGGGCAACGACCACACGCTCGGCCTGGGCAGCATGTTGACCATCGACAAGGATACCCAGATCAGCCTGACCAATACCGCCGACTATGATCTGCACGCCTTTCTTCTGTCCACCGCCCCGCCCGTCGTTGGTCCGCCCGCCCGGATCAGCCAGTCCCTTCCGCCGCTGCGGGCGGTCGCAAATGGGTAACGCGCTGGCGGTGCTGCTGCTCTGCGGGGGCGTTCTGCTGCCTGCGGGTGCCGGGGCGCAACAGGCGGACTACCTTGCCCGCCAGCGGATCGAGGCGGCGGTGGCCCGCCTGTCCGATCCGCTGGCGGCGGGCACGCTGGCGGATGACGCGGCCTCGGTCATGGCCGGGGTCGGGCTGGCTTGGAATGCGGCCGCCGCCCCGGCTGCGGCTGCGAAAGCCTTCGTGCCCGACACGCGCGCGGTGATCGAACTGGTCGACATACGGCTGCTGCTGACCCAGATCGCGATCCAGACCGGGGCGCGGGATCACCTGGCCCTGGTCCGGGCGCAGGGTGCGCGCGACCATGACGTGATCCTGCTGCGCGGCGGCTTTGCCACGCTGGCCGATCTGCCGGCCCTGTCGAAAGGCACCCCGGCGCAGGATTTCGTGACCGTGACGCCGGATGGCATCGTGCTGTCGCGCCCGCTTGCCATCTGGACGGATGCCGGGCTGACGCTGGGCCCGGCCGATCAACTGATCCTCGATCGCCCGAGCGGCAGCTTTGTCGCAAACCTGGGCTGGCTGGACGTGCAAGGCGGCGCGATCATCGGGACCGACGGTCCGAACGCCGCCGAACCCGCCTTCCGCCCCTTTGTCCTGACGGCGGGGCAGGGCGGCTTCACCGCAAGCGACGCGACGCTTCAGGCGCTGGGGTTCGGCGCATCGGATGTTTTCGGCGGGATGGCGGTGGCGAACAACGGGCTTGTCGCGCCGCTGTTCTCGTCCGCCATCACGGACAGTGCGCTGATCGACGTGGCGACGCTGGGGCTGATCGGCACGACCGGGGCCGTGGTGTCCGGCAACCACATCGCCGCCGCGACCGGCACCGCGATCCTGATTTCCCACGCGAGGGAAACGGTCGTTGCAGCCAACAGGCTCACCGCCCTGTCCGGAAGCCAGGCGATCCGCGTGACGGCAGGTTCGGCCGACGTGCGGATCAGCGGCAACCTCCTGTCCGGCACGGCCCGGACCGGGATTCTGGTCGACCGCGACAGCCGTGCCGTCAGCGTCACGGGCAATCTTGTCGCCGGCAGCCAGACGACCGGAATCGGCGTCGAAAAGGCAAGGTGCGTCACCATCACGGGCAACCTTGTCGCGGGCAACGGCGGAACCGGGATCACCCTGACCGATACGGATGACACCACGGCCACCGGCAACGCGATCCTGTTCAATCGCGGCTCCGGCGTGCTTGTGCGCGATCAGGCGGCCGCGGCGCAGGTCTGGCTGACCGGGAATGTGCTGGCCGGAAACCGCGACGGCCTGCGCGGCGCCACACCGGGCGATGTGGCAGTCGAGGGCAACGACCTTGACGGCCAGATGCCGCGCGTCTTCGCCGGCGATCTGGCCCCGCTGACCGTGGACTGGCTGCGCAGCCGCCGCGACGCGGTGGTTTCCATCCCGGCCCCGTCACCCGCACCTTGCGACTTTCAAGGAAACGGCTGATGGTGTTCTCGTCGGAAACCTTCCTGTTCCTGTTCCTGCCGCTGTTCCTCGCGGTCTATTACCTGACGCCGGTGCGGTTCCGGTCGGTCACGATCCTGATCGGGTCCTATGCCTTCTACGGCTGGTGGCGGATCGACTTCCTGGGCCTGCTGTTTCTGACAACCCTCTGGACCTATGCCTTCGGGCGGGGCATCGGCGCGGCGAAAAGCCGACGGGCGGCAAAGACCTTTCTGATCATCGGGCTGACGGGCTGTCTGGCCGTGCTGGGGGTGTTCAAGTATCTGAACTTCTTCATCGACAGCTTTGCCACGCTATGGGGCACGGATGCGGCCGGCCTTGGCGTGCACTGGAAACTGATCCTGCCGATCGGCGTGTCGTTCTACGTGTTTCAGGCGGTCAGCTATCTGATCGATGTCTATCGCAAGGATGCGGTCGCCACGGCCGGCTTCTTCGACTTCGCCGCCTTCATCGCCCTGTTCCCGCAGCTTGTCGCGGGCCCGATCCTGCGCTTCAAGGATCTGGCCGGGCAATTCGCCCACCGCGAACATTCACTGGACCTGTTCCTTCAGGGGACGACGATCTTTGCCATCGGCCTGGCGAAAAAGGTGCTTCTGGCCGACACGGTCGCACCCCTGGCAAACCTGGCCTTCCAGACCCCCGATCCGTCGATGGCCCTGTCGTGGATCGGCGCCATCGCCTACATGATCCAGCTTTATTTCGACTTTTCGGGCTACAGCGACATGGCCATCGGCATCGGCCTGATGCTGGGCTTTCACTTCATCCGCAACTTCGACACGCCCTACATCAGCCGGTCGATCACCGAATTCTGGCGGCGCTGGCACATCAGCCTGTCGGTCTGGCTGCGCGACTACCTTTACATCCCGCTGGGTGGCAACCGCAGGGGCGGGGCGCGGACCTATGTGAACCTGATGCTGGTCATGGTGCTGGGCGGCCTGTGGCACGGCGCGAACTGGACGTTCGTGCTCTGGGGCCTGTGGCATGGCGCCTGGCTGGCGCTTGAACGTGCCACCGGGCGGGCGAAGGCCACCGACCTGTTCGCGCTTGGCGGCACGCTGCTGATCGTGCTGCTGGGCTGGGTCATGTTCCGCGCCGCCAGCGTGACCGAGGCGCTGGGCGTCTACAGCGGGATGCTGGGCCTGAACGGGTTCGCCACCGCGCCGGAGGTGGCGCTGGCGATCACCACCGAAAGCCTGCTGTTCCTGATGCTGGGCGTGGCGGTCGCGGCGCTGGAACCGCGCCTGAACCATGCCGCCGCGACCCGGCTGCGGCCCGGCCCGGCGGGCAGGCTGACCGCGCTCAATGCGCTGGTGCCGGCGGTGCTGGTCAACGGGCTGGGTGCCTTTGCCGTCATGAAACTTGCGGAACAGAGCTTCTCTCCGTTCCTCTACTTCCAGTTCTAGGGGGTCAGATGACCATCATCCTTCGCGCGGCCCGCCTTGCCCTGCCGACGCTGTTCTTCGGCTATGCGATCCTGGCCAACCTGTCGCTGGCGACCGGGCCGCATCCCGCTGTGGTCCTGCCGGACGCCGGGCTCCTGTCGGGCGGGCTGACCCGTGACCTTGACGGCATCTACAAGAAGGATCTGCCCCACATGGGCCCGTCGTTCGGGCTGATCGGTGCCGCGCGCTATGCCCTGCTGGGCGAGGCGCGGAAGGGGGCCGTTGTCGGGCAGGATGGCTGGCTTTTCAGCAGCGAAGAGGTGCGCCCCCTGCCGACCGACGCACAGCTTGCCGGGGTCGTGAAGACCGTGCTGGGAATCCGCGCGCAGCTCTTGCAGGGCGGAACCGAGCTGGTGGTCGTGCCGCTGCCCGCCAAGATCGACATCTACCGCGGCATCAGCCCCGACGTGGCCTTCGGCGAGGCGCTGGCGACGCTTTGCGCCGATTTTTCCGCAGACCTGAAAGCGCGCGGCGTGGCGGTGGTGGACGCGCGCCGCGCCCTGCTCGACCCGGTCGAACCCGTCTTCTTCGCCACCGACACGCACTGGACCCCGCATGGCGCCGACCTTGTGGCGAGTGCAATCGCCGCGTCGGGCACCATCCTGCCCGGCCCCCTGTCCTATGACCGCACGCAAGCGGCCCCGAAGCCCCTGACCGGCGATCTTGTCAGCTTTGTCACCACCGCCGCGATGGCCCCCCGCGTCGGTCTTGCGGTCGAAAGCGTGATTCCCGCGACGCAGACGCCCGTCGATGCCGGGTCCGACATCTTTGGCGGGGCGGCAACCGACATCGTTCTGGTCGGGACCAGCTACAGCGCCAATCCCGACTGGGGTTTTGCCGATGCGCTGATGCGGACGCTGGGGCGCGATGTGGTCAGCGTGGCCGAACAGGGACTCGGGCCGCTGCGGCCGATGCAGGATTACCTTGCGGGCGGCGACTTCCGCACGGACCCCCCCGCAATCGTCATCTGGGAGATGCCGATCCGGTATCTGACCGATCCGGCGCTCTGGCCCGATGTGGCCGCGCGCGACCCCAAAGTCGCGGCGCTGCCGCAGCAGGAGAATCCCGATGGGTAACGTGCCCGGGTTTGCCGCCGTCCTGATCTGCCTTGCAACCGGGGCCGTGGCGCAGCCGATGGCCCCCGATCCCGGCTTGCCCGGCATGGTGGTCCGCGCCGATTTCGTCTTCGACAATGCCGTGCGCAAGACGCGCGACCTGCCCACCGCTGCCCTTCAGGCGGCACGGCGCAAGATGATCTCCGGCGCGGCGATGGGCCCGACCGACCTGCGAGCCCTGGCCGATGCGGGCGACGGTCTGGCCGCGTTCCGCTATGCCAGGCTGTTGCAGGAAAAGGAAACCCCCGACCCCACGGGTGCCGCCGCACATTACTATGCGATTGCGGCCTATACCGGGCGGGCCTTTGCCGTGCCGCCTCTGGCACGGCTGCTCAGGGACGAGGGCGCTGGCTACAGCGCGGGCCGCCTGACCCATGGCCTGAACGCCATGACGGTGCAGGCGCTGAGCGGGAATGCGGTGGCCTCGACGCTGCTGGGGCAGATGTATGCGGACGGCGTGCCCTTCGGCCGCGATCTGGCGCAGGCCCAGAACTACCTTGGCATGGCCTCGGGCGGCGGCAGTCCGCGGGCCGCGCTGCAACTGGGAGTGGCCCTGATGTCGGACCCGGCCGATGCGGCAACGGGCCATCCGGGTGCGCGTTCGGCCCTGGCGCTGGCCGCGGCGGGCGAGGATCTGTCGGTCCGCGTCACGGCCGAAAACCTGCTGCGGATGATCGACGGAATGCCCAGCCCCCAACCCGAGGTGACAAGATGAAAATGCGCTTTGGCGGCCCTGCCATTGTCCTTGCGGCCCTTTCGGGCGCCCCGGTCCTCGCGGACCCCTCGGCCTATCTGTGCGGCGGGCTGGACACCGCATCGTCCCTGCCGTCGATCGAGGGGCTGGACGGCGTCTTCTACCGCGTGCTGGCCGACCTGCGGATGCGCCATCCGATGGAGGATGCGGTGATGGACCAGATGGGCGCCCTGTCCGAGGCACTGGCCGCCGGAGGAACGACGCTGATCTATGTGACCGTGCCGACGAAAAGTCAGGCGATGCCGCAATTCCTGCCCCCTGCCGCCGCCGACTATGCCTTCGACAGCGCGACGGCGACACTGGTCTATGGCGACATCGTCAGCCGCCTGTCGGCGCATGGCGTGCTGGCCCCCGACATTCTGGCACCGATTGCCGCCGCCCCCGCCGACCGGCCGCCGTTCTTCCAGGCCGATTTTCACTGGACCGCGAACGGCGCCCGCCTCGCGGCAGAGGCGATCGGCGCGGTGATCAAGGCGCAGCCGTTCTATGGCGACCTGACCCCGTCCGAATACCAGACCACCGAACAGCCCGCGACAGACGCCTTTTCGACCATGCGCCGCACCTTGCAGGCGTTCTGCATCGCAGAACTGCCCCGCGTCGAGGCGGTCGGCCACCTGACCGAGGTGGTGGACGGCCCCGACGAAGGCGTGTCCGACATCTTTGCCGGCGGCGATGAAGCGGTGCAGATCGTGCTGGTCGGCACCTCCTTCTCGGATTCGCCGCCGGGCAATTTCGCCGGCTACCTGTCGGAATACTCGGGCCTTGACGTGGTCAACTATGCCGTTACCGGCGGCAACCAGTTCGGCGCGATCACGTCCTACCTGACCTCGCGCGATTTCGTCGACAATCCGCCCCGCTTCCTGATCTGGGAAAACCCGATCTACAGCAATCTGGCCCAGTTCGGCCCCGACCCGATGGACGAGCTTGTGGCGGCGGCGGGGCAGACCTGTCCGGTTCCGCTCGCGGTCACGCAAGCGGGCGAAAACAGCCTGACCGCCGACCTGGCCGGGCTGAAGATCGGACAAGATGACGTGATCCTTGCCGATCTCGGGACCGATGGGCCGCGCAACGCGTTGTTCACCGTGAAGACAGCCTCGGGCGTCACGCGCAATGCGCAGATGCAGCGCAGCGACCGGATGCTGGCTTCGGGGCGGTTCTTCAAGCCGCTGGGCAGCATCTGGCACCCCGATCTGACCGCGCTGACCGTGACCTTCGACAGGCCGGTCGGTGACGCCTCGACCCTGACGCTTTGCCCCTCATCCCGGAAGGATGCCTTGTGATGACCCGCTGTTCCCGCCTTGTTGCCTGCCTGCTGGCGCTTGCTGCCGCCCCTGCCTTCGCGCAGGACAACCAGCTTTACGAAGACCCCGCCGACCCGAACGCGTCCTTCGTGCGGATCGTGTCGCCGGGGGAAACCCTTGCCGTGGTGGGGGAAGACACCTTCGACAACGTGCAGGGCGGTGTGACCCCCTATGTGATGATGGCGGCGGGCAAGGTGTCTGTCGCGGTGGGCGATCTGGTCAGCGACGGAGATATTCCGCCGGCCTCGTTCTACAGTTTCGTCGCGGGCACCGACGGCACGCTGCACCTGTTGCAGGACGTGATCAGGAACAGCCCCGCCAAGGCCGATCTGGTGTTCTACAACCTGTCCGACCTGGCCTCGGTGGATCTGTTCGTGCCGTCGGCCGATGCGCTGGCGCTGGAAGGCATCGCGCAGAACACCTCGCGTCAGGTCACGCTCAAGGCGCCGCTGACGCTGGATTTCGAAGTGCGCGACGGCGCGACGGTCCTGGCCGACCTGCCCGCGGTCAAGATGCGGCGCCGGGCGGGCGTGACGGTGGTCTTCAGCGGCAGCGCCGGCGACTACACCGCTTTCAGCACCGAGAACCTGTATTCCAACTGACCCGCGAAAGGGCTGACCCATGACCATGAACCGATCCGGGGCCGGCCTGCTTGCGGCACTTGCCCTGCTTTGCCTGCAGCCTGAAGGGCTTGGCGCGCAGACCCTGCCGCTTGCGTTCGAACCGCCCGACATGGTGATGACCCCGGTCTGCGTGGCGCGGGCGTCGGATGTCGATCTGGTTGCCGCATGGGGCGCCTGGGACGGGGTGGCGCTGCCCGACCGCGACATCGGGCTGATCAATCGCGACCTGCGCCGCCTGGCGGAGATCGACCCCTCGGCCTGGGACGCAACGATCCGGCGGGTGATCACCCTTCTTCCCGGCCTTTCCGCCAGCTTCACCGCCGATCACGCCACTCTGGCCCGGATCGAACAGATGATCGCGCTGGGGCAGTTGCAGGAACTCAAGTCCGAGGGTCTGGTGCAGCGGTTGCTTGACCGGGGCGACGAGAACTCGCCCCGGATGCTGAACGCGCTTGCGGGGTTCCTGAACGAGGGCATCGGCATCGACCGCGATACCCGGCGCGGCGCCGACCTTCTGATGGCCGCCGGCTATGGCGGCAACGCCGATGCCTTGCTGACCCTGTCGCATCTGGCGGTGGCCGGGAATGCGCCCGAAGGCTGGGACATCAACCCGCAACTGGCCGTGACCATGGCTTTCGGGTCGCTGGTGGGCCAGATCGACCCGCTGATCTGCGACCGGATCGCCCGGATCGCGCGCGAGTTTTCCAGCGGCAAGGTGGTAAGCCTCGACCACGATCTTGCCGTCCGGTGGTATCGCTTCGCCGCCGATCTGGGTGACCCCATCGCCGCCTGGCGGGTGGCGGAATATCATCTGCAATCCGAACTCGTGACCAAGGACAACGATGTCCTGCTGGCCTATCTGACCAAGGCCGCCGACGGAAACCTGCCTTATGCGCAGGTGGCCCTCGGCCGGGTTCACGAGGCCGGCGCGCTGGTGCCCGCCGATCTGGCGATGGCCCGGACGCTTTACGAGGCCGCCGCCGCACAAGGCGACCGGGCCGGCCTGATCCGCCTGTCGGGGTTCCTGGAGGCGCAACTGCCGCATCACCCCGAGTTCGAACCCGCATTTCTCGACACGCTGGACAGGCTTCAGGGCCTTGCCGACGCGCCGGCCTGGGTCTTCGCCAAGCAGGCCACGAAAATCCTTGCGGTGCAGGGTCGGTGGACCGGGCAGGCCGCTGCGCGCGCCCTGCTGGAACGGGGGGCGGCCATGGACGACCCCGCCGCCATCGTGATGCTGTCCCAGCTGGATCTGGGCGCCGCCCGGACCGAACCCGAGTTCTACGTCGCCGTCGATCACCTGATCCATGCCGTCACGACCCTGGGCGAGGCCGCCCCGACCGCCGACCTTCAGGCCGCCTTCCTGTGCAAGGCGCCCAATGCGCCGCTGCCGGACCAGGCCGCCTACTGGGCCGGGGCCGAGGCTGCCATCGGGTCATCCTCGTTCCAGTTCAGCGATTCCGCGCTGGCGAAACTGGCCGCCGACCCCGACCCGCTGGCCATGGCGGCCCTTCAGACGCAGGCGCTCTATGGCCGCGCCACGCCGCTTGCCAACCTGCTGGCGGTGCTGGAACGGGACGGATCGCCCGCGTCCGAAGTGGCGTTCTGGACATCCTATGCCGACCGCTTTGCCAATGTGGCGACCGCCCGGGCGGCACTTGCGCTGGAACGGGCGGCCAACCCGTCCGCCCGCGCCGCCGCCCTGAACCAGTTCCGCGCCGCCGTCACGGCGGGCGAGGATGGCGCGGCGCTCAAGCTTTCCAAGGCGCTGCTGATCGACGCGACCGACGCCGCCCGCGCCGAGACCGTCCCGCTGCTCGTGGCGCTGGCCCAAGGCGGCAACGGCGAGGCGATGGCGATGCTGCCCGATGCCGATCCGGCAACCTACCCGACCCCCCGTGCGGTGTTCGACGCCTTCTCGCGGCAGATCGACGAACGGGGCGACTTTCTGGCGCTGATGCTGGCGATGCCGTTCCTGCCCGATGCCGCAGGCCGCGACATCTATCGCGCGCGGGCCATCACCGCGATGCACTGCGCCTTTCCCGAGGCAGTGGCATTCGCCGGCGTGATGGGGGCAGAGGGCAATCTTGACGAGGCGCACCGCTGGCTGACCATCGCCACCCATCTGGCCGGGCAGGACAGCTGGCAGATCGTGGCACTGGCCGACAGCTACCGGGCGCTTCTGGGCGAAGATGGCGACGCGACCGCGCTGGCCTTCTATGAAAAGGCCCATGCGCTTGGCAACCGGACAGCGGTGCAGCGCCTGTTGCGCATCCTCGGCAACCCGGCGAAGGAAGGCTATGACCCGGCGCGGATCGTGACGCTCTATGCCGATCTGGTGGCACGAAGCGATGCCCGCCAGCTCCCTGCCGTGCTGGACGAACTGGCGCGAAAGGACCCGAAGCTGCGCGTGGCGATCGAGTCGCGGCTTGACCTCGACCTGCTCTATGCGCAGGCCGCCGAGGCCGGCGATCCCGCCGCGATGCGCGAACACGCCGGCCGCCTGCGGGCCGCCGCTGTCGCGCGGGGCGAGATCGAGGAATCGACCGGCTGGCTGGTCCGCGCCTCGGAAGGGGGCGACGTGCCCGCGATGATGCTGCTGGCGCAGGCCTACTCGATGGGCGTGGGGGTGCCCGCATCCCTTGAAAACGCGCGGGGCTGGCTGAAAAAGGCCGCCGATGCCGGCGACCCGACCGCGATTGACATGGTCAAGCTCTTTACCGTCGATGCCGGAGTGAACCGATGAAACATATCCTGCCCGCACTGCTCGTCTGCACGCTGGCCTCGGCCACCGCTGCGCACGCCGACGAAAAGGCGCCCGTGCCCTTTGTCTGCGCCACCACGCCCGAACCGGTCGTCAGCCTCGACCACGGCAGCCGCTATGACGCAAGGGACAAGAGCCGTTCCGATTTCGACGAGGCGTCGAACGACGACGTGAACGCGCAGCTCAAGCCCGTTGATTCCTTCATCAGCGATCTGGCGCTTGCCGCCAACCGGGCGGTGTCCTCCCCCGACGACCGTTCCGCCGCAGCGGATTGCGTGCTGTCGGGACTGGCGGTCTGGGCCCGGGCCGACGCCCTCAGCGACCTGGCCACGATGAACGCCCGGCTGTCGGCGCCGTCGCGGATCGCGGGGCTTGCCTTTGCCTATGCGCAGGTCGAACCGTTCCTCGCGGCGTCCGAAGACCGGGCCATGGTCGAAGGCTGGCTGTCCGCCGGCGCGACGGCGACGATGACCTATTTCGACACCGAAGCCCCGAAGAACGCCGGCCGGAACAACCTGCGCGCCTGGGCCGCGCTGGCGGTTGCCCGGATCGGGCTGACGACCGGCGATGCCGCCATGATCGACTGGGCCGACGCCTCGGTCCGCCTTGTCGCCTGTCAGGCTGCGCCCGACGGCAGCCTGCCGCTGGAAATGGCGCGCAAGGAACTGGCGCTGCACTACCAGCTGCACGCCGTCACCCCGCTTGTCGTGACCGCAGCCCTGTTGCAGGGCCGCGGGCATGACCTGTTTCGCGCCTGCGACGGGGCGATCCACCGCTCGGTCAACTTCGTTCTGGCCGCGTTCGACGACCCCGCCCTGGTCGAAACAAGAACCGGCCACGCGCAATCCTACTTCAACGGGTCCGAGGAACTGCGCGGGTTCGAACTGGCCTGGGCCGAGGCTTACCTTTCGGTGTTTCACGCCCCGCGTCTGGCGCAATTCGTCGCCGGATACGGGGCGCTGGGCAATTCCAAGATCGGGGGCAGGCAGTCCCTGGTCTGGGGAATGTGACGGCGTCAGAGCAGGATGTCGTGCTGCCCGACGGTGCCGGTGACATAGATTGCCAGATCGGCCACGCCGTCCCCGTTGGTATCGCCATAGACATAGCCGCTCTTGACCCAGACCGACCCGGCCCCTGCATTCGCGGTTCCCCGGACAAAGGCCTGATCGCCCGCAACATCGACATTCGCGTCGATGCCCGTCAGGTCGATGCGGTCCACCCCGGTCTGGAAATCCAGCACCTTGTCGCTTTTCAGGCGTTCGGTGTCGGATGCCAGGGCAAAGACAAAGACATCCGCACCCGCACCGCCTTTCATCTTGTCCTGACCCGCGCCGCCGTCGATCCGGTCGTTGCCCGCGTCGCCGGTGATCTGGTCGTTGCCTGCCCCGCCCAGCAGAACGTCGTCCCCATCCTTGCCCCAAAGCTGGTCGTTGCCTGCAAGGCCCTGCAGCACATTGCCCGCATCATTGCCGTGCATGTGGTTGTCGCCGGTGCTTCCCGTCCCGTCGATCGCGGCGGACCCGACCAGATCAAGCCGCTCCACATCGCCCGACATGGTGAAATCGACCGTCGAACGGACCGTGTCGAAATCGCCCAGTCCGGAGACCGTGGTTCCGGCGACGGTCACCTCGAACACGTCCTTGCCCGAGGTTCCGACCAGCTCGGGCAGGACCGGGGCGGCCGGTAGCCACGTTCCCGCACCGGCGAAGATGCCGTTCACGGCCGCGACGGAGTGGATCGACATGTCGGCCAGATGAACCGCCTTGTCGCCAAACAGCAGCCACTCGACCTGTGACACCTGATCGGTCGACTGGGTGCCGACGCGGTCCCTGACCTCGAACACGCCGTTGCCCCGGCTGGTGATCGTGAAATCCGCGAACCTGCCGGAATACCGGACGATATCCTCGCCCCCCGCCCCGTTCAGCACGTCCCGGCCCGTCCCGCCGATCAGCAGGTCATTGCCTGCCCCGCCCGTCAGGCTGTCGTTGCCGCCCATGCCGTCGAGCCAGGCCCCGTTGGCATAGCCCGTGATCTGGTCGTTCAGCCGCGTTCCCACCACATGGCCGAAGGTCACCACGTTTGCATCGGCATCCGTCACCGATCCGTAATGGGTGCCGGTGACGTTCACGAACAGCGTCGCCCCGATGATGTCGGAATTGGCGTCACGAACCGACCTGTCCACCACGACGACGTTGTCATGGTCCCGCCCGCCGTGGAAGTTGATGTCCCGGTCGGTCTGCGTGACATGCACGAAGTTCCCCGCAGACGAGCACCACGACGCAAAGACGACCGAATGGCGCATGTCGGCATCGCTGATGTCCGTGAAGCTGCTGTCATAGACATCGCGGATCTGCAGCCCATATCCATTGCCGCTGTCGCCCTTGTTGTGCGCGCCGGTCATGGTCAGGCCGACGGCAGTGACGCCGGTGCTGCTTGCCACATTCACGCCAAGCGAAGGCACGTCACGGGACGTGACATCGAACAGGTGCAGCCCTGCCGTGCCATCGATCTCGATCACGGCGTTGCGGTCGTAATTCCCAAGGGTGTTCGAGAACGCCGACGGATTCGCGGTGGAAAGCCCGTAGTCGACGGTGAACCCGCCAAGGGTCACGTTCTCGACCATGCTGATTTCGGTCACCCGGGTTTCGCCCGTCGAGAAATCGAAATGCACGCCGGAAGCCAGCGTGATCTGCGAGCCGTTGACCGATTCCACCTGCGCGATCGAGGTGCGCAGCGGCACGTCGGTGTTGCGCCAGGCCTTGTCGCCGATCTCGTCATAGAACGCCTCGGTGCTTTCGCGCGACAGAAAGACGAAGTCGCCCGCCGCCAGGCTGTGGGCTCCGGTCAGGGTCATCGCCGTGCCGCCTTCGGCCATGTCGGCGGCCAGGGCAAAGCTGCCCGCCGTCCGGCCGTTGCCGACATGGAACGCCTCTTGCCCCAGGGTCGGCGGCACGTCGATGAAGGTCTTGTCCGACCCGGCCCCGATGACCGAAATATCGTCCCGGTTCACCGTGATCGTCCGGTCAAAGCTGAAATGGCCGGCCGCGAGCCGAAGGGTCGTTCCGGCCGGGGCGGTGTCGATCAGGGTCTGCAACTGCGCCGCCGACGTGCCAGGCGCGACGATGATCACGCCATCGGCACCGGCGGCAGCGGTGGCCACCGCGACGGCAGGGGCCGCACCGGATGCCGTGCCGACCGGCGTCTGCGCCGGTGCGGCCAGTCGGGTCTGACTGCCTGCGGTCAGGCTGTCCGCGACCGTCGCGTCTGCCAGGCTGGTCGACGAAACCCACCCTGTCCCGTCCGACCGGCCTTCCTGGGCTTCAGGCTCGCCCTTCGCAGCGCCAGCCTCGGCCAGCGTGGTCACGAGCGGCACGTATTGCCGGAAAATGTCTGCGTCGCCGATCGGCGCAGGCGCAGAGCCGGGAATGGCAGGTTCGCGAGACGTGAAAGCACCTTCCGACTGCAGCCATGCAGCCGTGGCAAACGTATCCTGGACGTTCATTTGAGACTTTCTGGCTTTGTAAAGAAAGATGCTCTTTTTTGGGCATTTTCGCTGCTGCGTTTTTGTTCCATCGGAACGTCTATTCATAATGATATTTTTTCGCCCGTGGCAATATTACATCCATGACGCGTGTGTTTTTTTGCACAGACCCGCCGATGTGGCAGATTCATGCGCGCCGGCGTGCGCCAGGCAGCGGCGTATGAGGTGAAGATTGCGCTGGTGCCGGCATCCGGTCGGCCCGCCCCGTACGCCGCGCGCAGGCACAGGGCGGCACCGCGGAGGCATGGCGGCAGGACCGCCGGAAACCACTCCGGCCCCGCGGGCGGGGCGCAGGCAGGGCGGCATGGGCGGGGCGCAGGCAGGGCGGCATGGGCGGGGCGCAGGCAGGGCGGCATGGCCGCGCCGACCCCGTTCCCGAAACCTGAAACGGGTCTGCCCGGCAGGCGAGACTGCGGCAGGGCAGCAGTGACCGCGAGCGTCTAGGACGCCAGCCGCTCGCCGTTTATCTCGATGGTGACAAGCGCGCCGCTTCTGGACCAGTCATAGCTGATCGACCCGCCCAGCGGGCCTTCGACCGTCCGGCTGACCAGCTTGCGGCCGTAGCCCTGCTGTTCGGCGGCCTTGGCCAACTCGGGGCCGCCCTGTTCCGTCCAGACGATGCGGACATTGTCGCCCGCCACACAGCCAGACACATCCAGCACGCCTTCATCCGACGAAAGAGAGCCGTATTTCAACGAGTTCGTCGCAAGCTCGTGCACCACCAGCGCCAGGGCCGCCGCAGCTTCCTCGCCGACGCCCATCCTTGGAACGGCGATCCGGATGCGCCCGGCAAAGGCGCCCTGATCGTCATAGGGGGCCAGCAGAACCGTGAAGATATCTCCGAGCAGGGCCGCGTCGCCGTGGTTTCCCGGCAGGGGGCGCACAAGGTCATGGGCCCGGCCCAAAGCCGTCAGCCGGTGCGTCAGCTGGGTTGTCATGTCCTCGACCCCCGACGAAGAGCGCGACGTGATCCGGGCGAGGCCGGAGGCGATCGCGAGCAGGTTCTTCACCCGGTGGCTCATCTCGCCCGCCAGCAGTTCGCTGCTCTCCTCGGCCTGCTTGCGCCCGGTGACATCAAGGAAAACCCCCATCATGGTCCGCCTGACGATATCCTCGTCGCTTCCGCGACCGCGCGCGGAAATCCAGCGGACCTTCTTGCCGATCAGGGTGCGGAAGTCGATCTCGAACGGACCAACGACGGCCCGTGTTGCGGCAAAGGCCGCCCGGACCCGATCCCGGTCCGCAGGGTGGATCTTCTCGGACAGATGCTCGAAAGTCAGGAGTTCATCCGGGGAAACGTCCCACAATTCGAACCCGCGTTCGTCCATGTCGAAACGGTCGAAATCGACATTCCAGGACCATAGCGCGATGCCTGCCGCGTCCACTGCCCTTTGCAGCGCGTCATCGCCCCACCGGGCGCGAATTTCTTGACTGTTGCTCACATGAGCCTCCGCTTGTCGGCTGCGCGAAACCGGTGATGCACGGTCGGAGTATGGTGACACATGGCCCCGCCCGTCAACGGTCGCCGTCAACGGTCGCCGTCAACGGGCGTCGGCGTCGGCGGCAAGGGTGGCGCAGGTGGAAATGGCGGCGGTGCCCGCCCGGAGGTGGTCGCGCCGGAAGACCCTGCGCGGTGCGGATCGGCAGGGGCGGGCGCCCGGACGGGGCATCGAGCCCCGCCCGGGCGCGGCCGCAGGCGCGGCGGCGGGTCCGCGGCCCCGCCGTCCCCGGTCAGGGTGCGGCGGGGCAGCCCGGAATTTCCACCGCCCGGTCGTCGCCCAGCACCGTCAGTGTCACGGCCGCGCGGTCCAGTGCGAAGGGCTCGCCGCTTTCGGGCACCAGATCGACCGAGGCGGTCAATCGCCGCCCGACCCGCGCCACCACGGCTTCCGAAGCCCAGACACCTGCCGCCCCCGGCTCCATCACCACGGTTTCCATGGTGCCAGTCACCGGAAGATCGATCTCGGCCGTCAGGCGCAGCCCGTCGGCAATCGGCTCGACCTTGCAGGCAATCGCGGCCATGCCGGCCTCTGCGGGTGTATCGGGCCGGTCCGCAAGGGCCGCGCTGATCACGGCATCGGCCGCCCCCGGGCCGGCAAGCTCTGCCGACAGCGACAGCTCCGCGGGCATGCAGATGTCGCGGCACACCCCGAGGTCGATGCTCGCCCTCAGATGGATCGCCCGTGTCGGATCCTTCGCCGTGACTTCGATCGGCAGCACGAGGTCCGTCTTGTAGCCGATGCTCTGCATTCCGTTGACATGAAACACATGCGGCCGCGGCCAGTGCACCCGAACCGCCCCCAGATTCTCCGACCCGCTCCAGTCGAACAGCGGCGGGATGCCGGTATCGCCGGGCGCGCGCCAGTAGGTCTTCCAGTCCGGTGCCAGCTTCAGGTGCAGGGCCGCGATATGGGTGCCGTGGTCGGTGCGCCACCCCGGCAGGATCTCGGCCACCAGCACGTCACCCTGCGTGGTGGCCAGGACGGGCGGGGCAGACAGCGCCAGCAGCGCGGCAAGGACAACGGGTTTGAACATGTGCGGACATTACCCTTCCACGCCGGATAGGAAAATCACTTTCGGGCGAAACCCGCGTGATCCAGGGCAGGCCGCCCCTTGCACCCTCTTGAGCAACACCCGAATCGCGCCATATGCTGACAGCACAGCAGGAGGCGGCGATGGAACTTGGCGGCACGGTCCTGATCGCGATGCCCGGCATGGGCGACCCGCGCTTCGAGCACAGCGTGATTCTCGTCTGCGCCCATTCGCCGGACGGGGCGATGGGGCTGATCGTCAACAAGCCGACGCCCGACCTCAGCTTCACCAGCCTGCTCGACCAGCTGAAGATCCCGCACGACCCCGGCGGGCGCGACATCCGGGTGCATTTCGGCGGCCCGGTCGAACGCGGGCGCGGCTTCGTGCTGCATTCGCCCGAATGGCGCAGCAACTCGGCCACCATGGCGGTGCCGGGCGGCTATGGCATGACGGCGACAGTCGACATCCTGCAATCCATGGCGCGCGGCACCGGGCCGGACCGGGCGCTGCTGGCGCTGGGCTATGCCGGCTGGGGGCCGGGCCAGCTCGAGACCGAAATCGCCCGCAACGACTGGCTGACCACCGACGCCCCGGCCGATCTGGTGTTCTCGGCCGACGACGGCGCCAAATGGGGCGGCGCGCTGAAGCACATGGGCATCAACCCTTTGTCGCTCTCGGCCACCTCCGGGCGCGCCTGACCCATATCCCCGTGAGACAGATTGCCGGCAGTGTCTCCGATGGCCGCTTCTCAGCGGTTTGCCCTTCCCCGTTTCTCATTGGCACAAATACCCCGGGGGTGCGGGGGCTGGCCCCCGCTTCCGCCGCGCCCCGCGCACCGTCACTCGCCGTAAGGCACCCACACCGTCTTGACCGCCGTCGCCGCCCGCAGGAACTCCCGCCCCTGACCGGCCGGCCCGTACCAATCGCGGGCGCGGCCGTGGTTGACCCAGGTCCGCTTCAGGTTGCCCGCGGCGGCGCGTTCCACATCCCCCGACAGGTCGGTCGAGGAAAAGCACCAGACCGCATCCACATCCATGTGCCCCGCCAGCGGCAGGGCAAGCTCGGCCGCGCTGCCGGTGACGATGTTCACCACGCCGCCCGGCAGGTCGCTGGTCTCCAGCACCTGGGCAAAGTCGGTCGCGGCCAGCGGGAAGGGCTCCGACGGCACCAGCACGCAGGTGTTGCCCATGGCGATTGCCGGGGCCATCAGCGACACGAGGCCCAGCAGCGGCGCCTCGTCGGGGGCAAGGATGCCGATCACCCCGCAGGGCTCGTTCATCGCCAGCGCCACGGCGCGCAGCGGCACCGGTTTCACCGCGCCCTCGAACTTGTCGGCCCAGGCGGCCCAGGTGAACAGCCGGTCGATGCTGGCCTCGACCTCGGCCACACCGGGCCGGCCGGTCATGTCGCGCAGCCGCCCGGCAAATTCGTCGGCACGGGCCGACAGGTTTTCCGCGATGTAATACAGGATCTGCGCCCGGCCATGCGCCGTCATCCGCGCCCAGCCTTTCGCCGCATGGGCCGCCTCGACCGCGTTGCGGATGTCCTTGCGGTTGCCAAGCCCGACATGCCCCAGCAGCCGCCCCGCAGGCGACCACACCGCGCGGGAATAGCCGCCGTCCGGGCGGGCCTGCTTGCCGCCGATGTAAAGCTTGGCGGTGCGGTCCAGCCCACCCGAATCGGCCCCCCCCGCCTCTGGCACGCGCGGTTCCGGCACTGCCGCCAGCGGCTTCAGCGCCTTCACAGCCCCGGCGGGCCGCAGATAGGCCAGCAGACCTTCCCAGCCGCCCTCGCGCCCGAAGCCCGATTCGCGCAGCCCGCCGAACCCGGCGCCGGCGTCAAAGAGGTTGGTCGCGTTGACCCAGACCACCCCCGCCTTCAGCTTCGGCGCCACGTCCAGCGCCAGATTGACGTTCTCGGTCCAGACCGAGGCCGCCAGCCCGTAGCGGGTGTTGTTGGCCAGTTCGACCGCCTCGGCCGGGGTGCGGAAGGTCATCGACACCAGAACCGGGCCAAAAATCTCCTCCTGCATCAGGTGCGAGGCGGCGGACAGGCCGGTGATCAGTGTCGGCGGGTAGTAACAGCCCTCGGGCACCGAAACCGCCGCGCGGTGCGTCTCGCCCTCGCTGTTGGCATCGACCAGCGCGGTGATCGCCGCAAGCTGCACCGGATGGATGATCGCGCCGATGTCGATGCACTTGTCGAGCGGGTCGCCAATCCGCAGCCCGTCCATGCGCGCCTTGAGCTTCATGTGGAACCGCGCCGCCACGCCTTCCTGAACCAACAGGCGCGACCCGGCGCAGCAGACCTGCCCCTGGTTGAACCAGATCGCATCCACCAGCCCCTCGACGGCAGAATCAAGGTCGGCATCGTCGAACACGATGTAGGGCGACTTGCCGCCAAGCTCCAGCGTCAGGGCCTTGCCGGTTCCGGCAGTGGCCGCGCGGATCTTGCGCCCGACCCCGGTCGAGCCGGTGAAGGCGATCTTGGCCACACCCGGATGCGCCACCAGCGCCGCCCCGGTGTCGCCATCGCCGGTCACGATGTTCAAGACACCCTTGGGCAGCCCCGCCTCGCGCGACAGCTCGGCAAACAGCAGCGCTGTCAGCGGCGTGTATTCGGCGGGCTTCAGCACCACCGTGTTGCCCGCCGCCAGCGCAGGCGCCACCTTCCACGCCAGCATCAAGAGCGGGAAGTTCCACGGAATCACCGCGCCGCAGACCCCCAGCGGCACCATCCCGGGCTGCTCGTCGCCCAAAAGCTGCGCAAGCCCCGCATGGTAGTAGAAATGCCGCGCCACCAGGGCGAGGTCAATGTCGCGCGATTCGCGGATCGGCTTGCCGTTGTCCAGCGTTTCCAGCACCGCCAGCAGCCGCGCGTGCTTCTGCACCAGCCGCGCCAGCGCATACAGAACCCGCGCCCGCGCGTGCCCCGAAAGCGCCGCCCATTTCGGCTGCGCCTTTCGGGCGGCAGAAACGGCGGCATCCACCGCCGCCGCGTCGCCCAGGCTCACCTCGGCCAGCACGCCGCCGGTCGCGGGGTTGTGTGTGGGAAAGGTCGAGCCCGGCCGGGTGAAGCCGCCGTCGATCCAGTGGCCGAAGGTGCCCTTGTGACGGCCGATCCAGTCCATCGCCTCGGCGGCGCTTTCAGGGGCGGGGCCGTAGCTCATGGCATCGAAAATGTCGCGGATTGTCATGGTTCAGCCCATCGGATGGCGGTTGGCGGCAGAATACTGTCCGCTCAGGTGATGTTCCAGTTGCCGCTCGATGTCGCCCAGCAGCGACGAGGCGCCAAAGCGGAAAAGGTCCGGCTGCACCCAGGGCAGGCCCAGTTCGTCCTTCATCAGCGACAGATACACCAGCGCGTCCTTGGCCTTGGAAATCCCGCCCGCCGGCTTGTAGCCGATGCGGACCCCGGTCCGTTCCTGGTAGTCGCGGATGGCGC
Source organism: Paracoccaceae bacterium Fryx2 (assembly GCA_032334235.1). NCBI lineage: Bacteria > Pseudomonadati > Pseudomonadota > Alphaproteobacteria > Rhodobacterales > Paracoccaceae > Paracoccaceae bacterium Fryx2. The sequence continues at coordinate 2,030,676 of JAVSGI010000005.1, read as the reverse complement.
GGATCATCGTCAGGCTGACGGGCAGGGTGGCGTTGACGGCCTCTTTCCCGGTGGAGGTCTTGATGAAATCGGCCCCCGCCATCATGCACACCAGCGAGGCCCGCGCGACATTGCGCAGGGTGCCAAGTTCGCCGGTCGCGAGGATCGCTTTCATGTGGGCCTCGCCGCAGGCCGCGCGCATCGCCACCGTCTCGTCATAAAGCGCCTGCCAGTTGCCGGTCAGCACATGGCGGCGCGAGATCACGATGTCGATTTCCGCAGCCCCCGCCGCCACGCTTTCGCCGATCTCTGCCAGCCGCAGCCGCCACGGCGTCAGCCCCGCCGGAAAGCCGGTCGAAACCGCGGCCACCGGAATGCCCGAGCCTTCCAGCGCCCGCACCGCCGCAGGCACCATCTCGTGATAGACGCAGACGGCGCCGGTCGTCAGCCCCTCCATCCCCAGCGCGGCCAAGAGGTCGGCCCGCACCGGCTGGCGCGCCTTGGCGCAAAGCCGCTGCACCCGGCCTTCGGTGTCGTCGCCCGCCAGCGTCGTCAAGTCGATCACGCTGATCGCCTTGCACAGCCACGCCGCCTGAAACGCCTTCTTCACCGTGCGCCGCCCCGGCAGCGTCGCCGCCCGCCGCTCGATGGCCGAGGTGTTGGCCTGCACCCCGGCCACCCAGTCCAGGTCCAGCGCCATGCCCGGATTGCGCGGCGGGGCGACCTGCGGCAGATGCTGGCGCACGGGTGCGGCGTGCGGGGAAAGATCGGTCTGCAAGGGCGGCCTCCGGTCCGGATGAACCGGCAGGGTCGCATGGCCCCAGCGGTGGCGCAAGGGCGCTGCCCGCCGGGATTTGATCACACGGTCAAATCCCGGCGGGCTTGGGTCAGAACAGCCGCGCGTTGACCAGCAGATGCACGCCGATGCTGGCGAAATAGCCCAGCGCGATCGCCCAGGTCCATTTCAGGTGGCCAAAGAAGGTATAGGCGCCCTTGGCCTGCCCCATCAGCGCCACCCCGGCGGCAGAACCGATCGACAACAGCGACCCGCCCACCCCGCAGGTCAGGGTGATCAGCAGCCAGTGGCCGTGGCTCATCTCGGGGTCCATCGTCAGCACGGCGAACATCAGCGGGATGTTGTCGACGATGGCCGACAGAGCGCCGATGATGATGTTGGCCCAGGTCGGCCCCATGCCGATGTAGAAATACTCCGACGCCAGCGCCAGATATCCCAGCACGCCCAGACCGCCCACCGCAAAGATGATGCCGAAGAAGAACAGCAGCGTGTCCCACTCCACCCGCTGTATCTGGTGAAACGAATCCAGCACCATGTCGCCGTCGCGACGCCGGGTGCCCTGCCTTTTCAGGAAGAACGACCAGATCTGCAGATAGCCCAGCCCCAGCATCATCCCCAGCGCGGGCGGCAGGTTGAGGAAGTTCTTGAAGCTGACGGCGGTGACGATGGTCAGCCCGAACAGGATCGCCACACCCAGTGCGCCCGGCTTGGCCCGGACCCGTTCCGTCTGCGGCGCGGGCTTGCCCAGCGGCACGGCGAAATACATGATTGCGGCCGGCACCAGCCAGTTGACCATCGACGGCAGGAAGATCGCGAAGAAATCGAAGAACTCCAGCTTGCCCTTCTGCCAGACCATCAGCGTCGTGATGTCGCCGAACGGGGTGAAGGCCCCGCCGGCATTGGCCGCGACCACGATGGAAATGCAGCCCACCGTCACGAAGCGCGGCGAATCCGACCCCAGCGCCATCACCACCGTGCCCATCACCAGCGCGGTCGTCAGATTGTCGAGAACCCCCGACAGAAAGAACGCCAGCACCCCGGTCAGCAGGAACAGGTTGCGGTAGCTCAGCCCCAGCCCGACCAGTTTCGCGCGCAGCACCTCGAAGCCGCGCCGTTCCTCCAGCGTGTTCACATAGGTGATCGCCACCAGCAGGAACAGGAACAGTTCGCCATATTCCTCGATGATGTGGGCCGACAGGTCGTGCGCCTGTTCGGCCTGCCCCGCCTGCGCATAGGCGATGCCGATCAGCAGCCAGATCAGCCCCGCCGCCAGCATCACCGGCTTCGATTTCCGCATGTGGGTGGTTTCTTCGAAGATCACCAGAACGTAGGCCCCGATGAAGATCAGGACGGACAGAAAGCCCGCCCAATGAGTCGTCAGATCAAGCATGAAACTGCACTGCCCCCGCGCCGGACACGGCGTTCCGCGTGTCAGAGCATGGCGCATGGGGCCGGTCAATCACCCGCCGGTCAGTCGTGTCGATCTGCCCGCAGAATCTGTCGGGCGCAGCCTTCCTTGTTGCCCTGACGTGGCGTGGCGCTCAATCCTGCGGCTTTGGCGGCGCGTCTTCATGCTCGAATGTCGCCCAGTCGCGCCCCGTGCCGGTTGCGGGCAGGGTGCCGCGGTCTGCCATCGTGTGCAGATGCACCTTGGCAAGATAAAGCGCGGTCAGCGGCGAGGTCATGAACAGGAACAGCACCACCAGCACCTCCTGCCAGGTCAGCGCTTCGGCAAACACCGCCAGATGCAGCATCGAGGCCAGCAGCGCGGTCCCGACGCCCATCGTGGTGGCCTTGCTGGGGGCGTGCAGGCGCTGCATCGCCTCTGGCAGTTTCAGCAACCCGTAGCTGCCGATCAGCCCGAACGTGCCGGCAACCACCAGCAGCACCACGATGAAGATTTCCGCAATCAGTTCCATGGCCGCCTCATTCGATGATGTCGCCGCGCAGCAGGTATTTGCAGAAGGCGATGGTCGACACGAACCCGGTGATGGCGAACAGCATCGCCGCCTCGAAGTTGATGCCGCTGGCCTGCAGGATGCCGTAAAGCACGATCAGCGCGATCATGTTCACCACCAGGGTATCCAGCGCCAGAATCCGGTCGGGAAAGCCCGGCGCGCGCAGCAACCGGAAAAGGCTGATCAGCAGCGCCAGGCCGAAGCAGCCGATGGCATAGGTCAGGGCATAGGTGATCATTCGAAGATCCTTTTCAGCCGGGCCTCGTAACGGGACTTGATCTCGTCGCGCACCGCGTCGGGGTCGGGGGCGTGCAGGCAATGCACCAGCAGCGCCCGCCCGCAGGCCGACGTGTCGGCGGTCACGGTGCCCGGCGTCAGGGTGATGGTGCCCGCCAGCACGGCAATCGCCTCGGGGCTGCGCAGGTCCAGCGGCACGCTGATCCAGGCCGATTGCAGGGCCGCGCGCGGCACGAACAGCACCACCCGCGCCACGACGATGTTGGATTTCACGATGTCCCACAGCACCACCGCGATATAGCCGAAGATCGCGGGCACGTTGCGCATCCGGGCCCGGTCGGGCCAGTAGGCGGCGGTCAGCGCCGGAATCGCGATGCCCAGCAGCAGCGCGAAGATCAGGCTGCCCAGCTTGGTGCCGTTGACCAGCAGCATCCAGGTGACGATCAGCGCCAGCGTCAGGAACGGGTGCGGAAACAGCTTGCGGATCATGGCGTGCCCCCCGTCGGCAGGGTGTTGGCGTCAATGTAGGCCGCCGGGTCGAAAAGACCCGCCGCCGTCACCTCCAGCCAGCCGGTCACCGGCCCGGCGAACACGGTCAGCGCCAGCAGCGCCGCCAGCAGCCCGAACACCGCCGCGAAAGACAGCGGTTCCGCCTTGTGGACGGGCCGGGCCTGCGGTGCCGATTCATGCGCCTTCCAGAACAGCGTGCTGCCCGCCCGCGCAAACCCCACGATCGAGATCAGCGAGGTGGCCAGGATCACCGACCAGACCAGCGCCATCCCCGGCCCGCGCGTCGCATCGAGGATCAGAAGCTTGCCGAGGAACCCCGACAGCGGCGGCATCCCCGCCGCCGCAATCGCCCCGGCAAGGAACAGCGCCCCGATCAGCCCGTGCTGCGGTATCGGCGGCAGGGCGCGGGTCAGCCGGTCATCGGCGCGCCGGTCGCTGACCATATCGCAGATCAGGAACAGCGCGCCCCCCGCCAGCGTCGAATGGATCAGGTAGTATAGCCCCGCCGCCAGCGCCTGCGGCGTGAAGGCCGCAATCGCGATGAACAGCGTCCCCATCGAGGCGATGGCGGCAAAGGCCACCAGCCGCCCAAGCGTCTGCGCGCCCAGCACCCCCAGAACGCCGACACCCAGCGTGATCAGCGCCGCCGGTTGCAGGATCTCGGCAAACAGCGTGCCGGTGGCGGGCGTGCCGGTCGGAAACACCAGCGTGTAGATCCTTATCGTGGCATAGGCGCCCACCTTGGTCATCACCGCAAACAGCGCCGCCACCGGGCCGGGGGCAAACGCATAGGTGTTGGGCAGCCAGAAATGCAGCGGCACCAGCGCGCCCTTGATCGCGAACACCAGCAGCAGCAGCACCCCCGCCACCCGGATCAGCGCCGCGTCGCCTTCGGGCAGATTTGCCACCTTCACCGCCAGATCGGCGAAGTTCAGCGTGCCGGTCACCGAGTACACCGTCGCCAGCGCGAACAGGAACAGGGTCGAGCCGACAAGGTTGAAGGCGATGTACTGCACCCCCGCCCGCAGCCGGTCGCGCCCGCCGCCATGGATCATCAACCCGTAAGAGGCGATCAGCAGCACCTCGAAGAACACGAACAGGTTGAATGCGTCGCCGGTCAGGAAGGCGCCGTTCAGCCCCATCAGCTGAAACAGCAGCAGCACGTGGAAATGCCGCCCCCGCGTATCCCAGTCGGTCGAGATCGCGTAAAGCTGCACCGCCAGCGCCAGCACCGCCGTCAGCCCCAGCATCAGCGCCGACAGCCGGTCCAGCACCAGCACGATGCCAAAGGGCGCGGGCCAGTTGCCAAGGAAATACACATCGGCCGGGGTGCCGGTGGCAGAGACCAGCAGCCCCGCCGCGATGCCCAGCAGCGCCAGCGTGCCCGCCAGCCCGAACACCCGCTGCAACATCAGGTCGCGCCGCATCGTCAGCATCATGAAGGGGGCCAGCAGCGCGGGCAGCACCACGGGGGCGATGATCCAGTGGTTCAACGGGTCTCCCCCTCGTCGTCCATGTCGATCCGGTCAGACCCGGTATTCAGATACGACCCCAGCGCCATCATCACGATCACCGCCGTCATCCCGAAGGAAATCACGATGGCGGTCAGCACCAGCGCCTGCGTCAGCGGGTCGGTATAGCCCGATGCGGCCGCCGAAAGGATCGGCGGCTTGCCCACGGTCACCCGCCCCGAGGCGAAGATGAACACGTTGACCGCATAGGACAGCATCGCCAGCCCCAGGATCACCGAAAAGGTGCGCAGCCGCAGGATCAGGTAGATCCCCGCCGCCGTCATGAGCCCGATGGCGCTTGCCACAAGCAGTTCCATGCTATGTCGCCTCCGGGGGGCTGCGCGGGTCCACGTCATGCGGCTTCGCGTTGATGGTTTCGCCCGCCCGCACCCCGATCCGGCTCAGCGAAGCCAGCGCCAGCATCACCGCGCCCAGCACCGTCAGGAACACGCCCAGATCGAACAGCGCGGCGGTGGCAAGTTCGATCTTCTCGACCAGCGGCGGGTAGACATAGCCGTAGCTCGACGTCAGGAACGGCCGCCCGGCGAACCACGACCCCACGCCGGTCGCCCCGGCGATCATCACGCCTGCGCCGATCAGCGCGTGATACTCGATCCGCTGCCGTGCCTTCGCCCAGCCAAAGCCCGACGCCATGTATTGCATCACCATCGCGATCGCCACCACCAGCCCGGCGATGAAGCCGCCGCCCGGCAGGTTGTGCCCGCGCAGGAAGATGAACACCCCCACCATGATCGCCAGCGGCAGGATCACCCGAGTCGCCACCACCAGCATCAGCGGATGGCGGTCGCCCGCCTCGTTCCTGTCGGGGTTCCAGGCCATCAGCCGGTCATTGGCCGGGCCGGGCTTCAGCAGCACCTCGGTCAGCGCATAGATCACCAGCGCCGCGATGCCCAGCACGGTAATTTCGCCGAAAGTGTCATAGCCGCGGAAATCGACGAGGATCACGTTGACGACGTTGTTGCCGCCGCCCAGTGTCTTGGCGTTTTCCAGATGGTAGCCCGACACGGTCGGAAAGGCGAAATCGCGCAGCATCAGCGCATAGATCAGCGCCCCCGCCGCCAGCCCGCCCGCCGCCGCGATCACCCCGTCGCGGCTCTTGCGCAACACGCTGGTTTCGCGCGGGGTGGTCTTGGGCAGGTAGTTCAGCGCCAGCAGCAGCAGGATGATCGTCACCACCTCGACCGAGATCTGGGTCAGCGCCAGGTCGGGCGCCGAAAGGTAGGCAAAGCCGACCGAGATCACCAGCCCGATCACCCCCACCAGCAGCAGTGCCAGCAGCCGGTTGTGATGCACCAGCACCAGCCCGCCCGAGGCCATCATCAGCAAGAACCAGGCAATCGCGGGCACCGCCGTGATCGGCGTGGCCGCGCGCGTGCCCGGCAGGTGCGCGCCGCTGAAAAAGCCGTAGACCCCCGCCGCCGTGATCGCCACCGCGGCAATCGCCATGTATCGCGTCAGTGCCCCGTCGTGCAGCGCATCGGTCAGGCGGCGCGACATGCGGGCGAACGGCTCCATCAGCCCGTCGAAGATCCGCTTGGCCTCGGGGCGCGGCGTGGCCAGCCACAGCCGGTTCAGGGCCGGGTGCAGCCCAAGAAGCACCAGCCCGCCCCCGATCGCCACCAGCGACAGGAACAGTGCCGGCACCGGCCCGTGCCAGTGCTTGATGTAGCTGTCGACCACCTCGCCCGTCACCGCCCCGGCCGAGGCATCGACCAGCCAGCCCGCCATGGCGACCGGCGCCACCCCGATCAGCACCACCAGCGCCACCAGCACCGCGGGCGCCGCCCACATCCCGAAACCCGGGTCATGCGGGCGGTGCGGATAGTCGTTGCGCACCGGCCCCAGGAAGGTATGCGAGATCAGCCGGAAACTGTAGGCCACCGAGAACAGCGCGCCGATGGTGGCAAGCGCGGGCAGCAGCCACGGCACCCCCGCCCAGACGGTGTGCGTCGCCTCCTCCAGCATCATCTCTTTCGACAGGAAACCGTTCAGCGGCGGCAGCCCCGCCATCGAAAGCGCCGCCAGCGTGGCCAGGGTGAAGGTCACCGGCATCAGCACCCGCAACCCGCCCAACCGCCTGATGTCGCGGGTATGCGCCTCGTGATCGACGATCCCGGCGGTCATGAACAGTGCCGCCTTGAAGGTGGCGTGGTTGATGATGTGAAACACCGCCGCCACCGCCGCGGCCTTGGTGCCGAAGCCCAGCAGCATGGTGATAAGCCCCAGGTGGCTGACGGTCGAGAATGCCAGCAGCGCCTTCAGGTCATCCTTGAACAGCGCGATCTTGGCGGCGATCACCATCGTCACCAGCCCGGTCGTCGCCACGATGTAGAACCACTCGGGCGTGCCCGCCAGAACAGGCCACATCCGCGCCATCAGGAAGATCCCGGCCTTCACCATGGTCGCCGAATGCAGATAGGCTGAAACCGGCGTGGGGGCGGCCATCGCGTGCGGCAGCCAGAAATGGAACGGGAACTGCGCCGATTTGGTGAAACACCCCAGCAGGATCAGGATCAGCGCGGGCAGATACCACTCCGACGCCTGGATCGCGTCCTTCTGCGTCAGGATCACCGACAGGTCGTAGCTGCCCGCGATGTTGCCAAGGATCAGCATCCCCCCGATCATCGCAAGGCCGCCCGCCCCGGTGACCGCCAGCGCCATCCGCGCGCCCTGCCGCCCCTCGGGCAGGTGCTTCCAGTAGCCGATCAGCAGGAAGGAGCTCAGGCTCGTCAGCTCCCAGAACACCAGCAGCAGCAGGATGTTGTCCGACAGCACGATGCCCAGCATCGCCCCCTGGAACAGCAGCAGGTAAGTGTAGAACTGCCCCATAGGGTCGGCCTTGGCCAGATAGAACCGGGCGTAGAGGATGATCAGCAGCCCGATCCCGAGGATCAGCCCGGCAAACAGCAGCCCCAGCCCGTCGAGCATGAAGCTGGCGTTCAGCCCCAGCCCCGGCAGCCAGTCGATGCGGCTGTGGATCACCTCGCCGCGCAGCACCGCCGGGGCGTGCAGCCCGACCATCAGCAGGGCCAGCGCGGTGACCGACCCGGTCACGACCGCGCAGGCATCGCGACCGGCACGTATCATCAGGCCGGGAAGGAGCGCGCCGAGAAAAGGCAACGCGGCGATCAGGGCGAGCGACATTCCGGGATGTTCCGTTCTGGGCTTGGGCTTCGGGCGGGACAATGCCCTACTTGGACACGGCCGCCTTCCAAGTCAAGCTTCGGTGTGGCAGATTTGCCTGCCCGCACAAGGGTATCGCCCGCGGCATGATGCCGGCCACAAATTTTCTACGAAAATTTTCCGCCCCCGCCGCCCGGTTTCGCGTCGCGTCGCCGCGGGCAGGGGGCAGGGGTTTCGCACCGGCACCGCCCGCTCAGCCGTCTTTCCGGAAGGCGTTCTGGTCGATCAGGTAGCGTTGCGACAGCGGGATCGAGGCCGCGCCAAGGCTGCGCGCCACATGCCCCACCGTCCCGGCCCGCACCAGCGGCGGCTCTATTCCAGCCAGATCGAGCCGCGCCAGCGCCTCTGCCGTGGCTGCGACCAGCGCCGCCCGCACGCCTTCCGGCAGCCAGCCGTCTATCATCACCGTGCCGAAGTCGATCACCGTCGCCGCCGACAGGATGGCGTGCGCCACGCCTTGCGCGGCCTCCGCGATCCAGCGGTCCAGCACGCCCGGCGGCAGGGTCCATCGGGTCGGCGGCTCCCACAACTGCCCGGTTTCGCCTCCCGCTCCGGCGACATAGCGTTCCAGCGAGGCCAGCGACGCGACCGAGATCAACTGCTGCATCCCGCCGCCCGGCGCCGGGACCGGCATCGACCCGATGGCGGCGGCATTGCCCGTGCGCCCGGTGTAAAGCTGGCCGTTCAGCACCAGCCCGCCGCCGACGAAATGCGCGATGAAGAAATACAGGAAATCCGCAGGCCGCTCGCCGGTGCCGAACACCAGCTCGCCGCCGCAGGCCGCCGTGGCGTCGTTCTGCAGATACACCGGCATGTCGCAGAAAGCGGCGATCTCGGCCTGGATGTCGCGGCCGCGCCAGTCGTCCATCCCGGCCGGGGGGGCGCCGACGAACTGCGCCCAGTTCCACAGCTGGAACGGCATGGCGATGCCCATCCCGCCGATCCGCCCGCGCAGCCGGAACGGCAATTCGAGGCTCAGCGTCGGCAGCGCCTCCTGCACGAAGGCCACCACCACGCCCGGCGTTGGCCACGGGTAGGTGCGCCGCCGCATCCCCACCACATGCCCGAGAAAATCTATCAATATCAGATCGGTGGACCGCCGCCCGATCTTCAGCCCGAAAAAGTAGGCCCCCTCGGCCGCCAGCGACATCGGCACCGAGGGCTGGCCGATCCGGCCGCGGATCGGCTCGCCGCGCAGCAAGAGCCCGTCCTGTTCCAGACTGCGCATGATCACCGAAACAGTCTGCGCCGACAGCCCTGTGATCCGCGCGATGTCAGATTTCGCCAGCGCCCCGTGCTGGCGCACCAGCGACAGCACAAGCCGTTCGTTGTGCGCCCGCATCCCGCTCTGGTTCGACCCGCGCCGCGCGCCTGCCTCGGATGCGGCCCGGTCGCTTGCGGTTTCCCGCGTCTGTCGCGCCATGATCCCTCCCCAACCCGGCGCACCGGACAACTGGCGGCCACATTGCCAAGCAAATCGAAAGCCTGTCAATAATAAATCAGAGTGATTTAATTATATTGACGCGAATCGCGGAATGAGGGCAATTGACCGTCATCGCGGCGGGAGGAACTGCTTGCGGGAAGCTGTGAACCGGCGGCCAACGGCTGCCGAACCTGGGAGGACATCAGATGACCAAACTCATGACGACGCTTCATGTCGGGGCTGCCGCGCTTGCGCTGCTGGCGGCACCCGCCATGGCGCAGGGCGTTTCTGCCTGCCTGATCACCAAGACCGATACCAACCCGTTCTTCGTCAAGATGAAGGAAGGCGCCACCGCCAAGGCCGCCGAACTGGGGATCGATCTGAAATCCTACGCGGGCAAGATCGACGGCGACAGCGAAAGCCAGGTCGCTGCCATCGAGACCTGCATCGCGGATGGCGCCAAGGGCATCCTGCTGACGGCGTCCGACACCAAGGGCATCGTGCCCGCCGTGCAGAAGGCGCGCGACGCGGGCCTGCTGGTCATTGCGCTCGACACGCCGCTCGACCCGATCGACAGCGCCGACGGCACTTTCGCCACCGACAACTTCCTTGCGGGCGAGCTGATCGGCAAATGGGCCGCAGCCGCGCTGGGGGCCGAGGCTGCCAACGCGAAGATCGCGATGCTCGATCTGGAGGTATCGCAGCCCTCGGTCGATGTGCTGCGCGACCAGGGCTTCCTGACCGGCTTCGGCATCGACCCGGTCGATCCGTCCAAATGGGGCGACGAGACCGATCCGCGAATCGTCGGCAACGACGTGACGCAGGGCAACGAGGAAGGCGGCCGCCGCGCGATGGAAAGCCTGCTCGCCCGCGATCCGACGATCAACGTGGTCTATGCCATCAACGAGCCCGCAGCTGCCGGCGCCTACGAGGCGATCAAGGCCATCGGCCGCGAGGCCGACGTGCTGATCGTCGCGGTGGATGGCGGCTGCCCCGGCGTCGCCAACGTGAAAGACGGCATCATCGGCGCCACCTCGCAGCAATATCCGCTGCTGATGGCCTCGCTCGGCGTCGAAGCGATTGCCGCCTTCGCCAAGGATGGCACCAGGCCCGCCCCGACCGAAGGCAAGGACTTCACCGACACCGGCGTGGCGCTGGTCACCGACAAGCCGGTTGACGGCATCGAGTCGATCGACAGCGCCCGGGGCGCAGAGCTTTGCTGGGGCTGAGCCCTCGGCACGCTTGATCTGATGCGGCACCTTGACGCAAGGTGAGCTACGCCCGAAGGGGCGGTGGAAACGCCGCCCCTTTCTTCGCACCCGGCACCCTTGGGGGCCCAGAGGAGGGGACATGATGACAGGCGAGATCCGAGGTCCGCAGGGGTTCGAGAAAGCCCTGAAAAGCAGTCCGCAGGAGGTCGCCGAATTCGCGACCCGCAAGACCGGGGTGCAGAAGCTCCAGCACCTCCTGCATGTCACGCCGTCGCTGGTGCCGCTGATCGTGCTGGTCGCGGCGGTCCTGGTGTTCGGCGCGCTGCTCGGGGGCAAGTTCTTCTCTGCCTTCACCATGACGCTGATCCTGCAACAGGTGGCCATCGTCGGCATTGTCGGCGCGGCACAGACGCTGGTGATCCTGACCGCGGGCATCGACCTGTCGGTCGGCGCGATCATGGTGCTGTCGATGGTGATCATGGGCCAGTTCACCTTCCGCTACGGCCTGCCGGTCGAGCTTTCGGTGCTCTGCGGTCTGGCCGCCGGGGCGCTGATCGGCTTCATCAACGGCACTCTGGTCGCCCGGATGAAACTGCCGCCCTTCATCGTGACGCTGGGCATGTGGCAGATCGTGCTGGCGACCAACTTCCTCTTTTCCGCCAACGAGACGATCCGCGCCGCCGACATCGACGCCCAGGCGCCGCTGCTGAAGTTCTTCGGCCAAAGCTTCAAGATCGGCGCCAACGAGGCCGGGCAGGGCGGGGCGGTGTTCACCTATGGCGTGGTCGTGATGATCCTGCTGGTGGTGGTGCTGGCCTACGTCCTGCGCGAGACCGCCTGGGGCCGACACGTCTATGCCGTGGGCGACGACCCCGATGCCGCCGAACTGGCGGGGGTCAAGGTCAAGAAGATCCTGATCTCGGTCTATACCCTGTCGGGCCTGATCTGCGCGCTGGCGGGCTGGGTGCTGATCGGCCGCCTCGGTTCTGTCTCGCCGACCTCGGGCCAGTTTGCCAATATCGAAAGCATCACGGCGGTGGTGATCGGCGGCATCAGCCTGTTCGGCGGCCGGGGCTCGATTGCCGGGATGCTGTTCGGCGCGCTGATCGTCGGCGTGTTCTCGCTGGGTCTCAGGCTGATCGGCACCGATCCGCAATGGACCTTCCTGCTTATCGGCGTTCTCATCATCGCGGCGGTCGCCGTGGATCAGTGGATCAGAAAGGCGTCAGCATGATGGAACCGCTGCTCAAGGCCCGCGGGCTGGTCAAGCGCTACGGCAAGGTCACCGCCCTGGACCATTGCGACTTCGACCTTTACCCCGGCGAGATTCTCGCGGTGATCGGCGACAACGGCGCGGGGAAATCCTCGCTGATCAAGGCGATATCCGGCGCCGTGATCCCCGACGAGGGCGAGGTCCACCTCGAAGGCAAGCGCATCCAGTTCACCTCGCCGATCGAGGCGCGCGCGGCCGGCATCGAAACCGTCTACCAGACGCTCGCCATGTCGCCGGCACTTTCCATTGCCGACAACATGTTCATGGGGCGCGAATTGCGCAAACCCGGCTTCATGGGCAAGTGGCTGCGCCAGCTCGACCGGCCGGCGATGGAAAAGATCGCCCGCGCCAAGCTGACCGAACTGGGACTGATGACGATCCAGAACATCAACCAGGCGGTGGAAACCCTGTCGGGCGGCCAGCGTCAGGGGGTGGCGGTGGCCCGCGCGGCGGCCTTCGGCTCCAAGGTCATCATCCTGGATGAACCCACCGCCGCCCTCGGCGTCAAGGAATCGCGCAAGGTGCTGGAGCTGATCCTCGACGTGCGCTCGCGCGGCATCCCGATCATCCTGATCAGCCACAACATGCCGCATGTGTTCGAGGTCGCCGACCGCGTCCACATCCACCGGCTCGGCAAGCGGCTCTGCGTCATCGACCCCAAGGCGCATTCGATGTCGGATGCGGTGGCCTACATGACCGGCGCGAAACTGCCCGAAGGCGTGACCGAGGCCGCATGACACCGGAAACCCTCGCCGCCGACATCCGCGCCCGCGCCACCGGCCGGGCGCGGTTCATCGCCGCCGTGGCCGGCCCGCCGGGCGCCGGCAAATCCACCCTCGCCGGCGCCCTGGTCGCCGCCCTCGGCCCCGGCGCGCGCCTGGTGCCGATGGACGGCTTCCACTACGACAACGCCGTGCTCGACGCCCGCGGCCTGCGCGCCCGCAAGGGTGCCCCCGAAACCTTCGACGCCGCGGGCTTCTGCGCCCTGCTGCACCGCCTGCGCGATGGCGGTGCCGAGATCGCCATCCCGGTGTTCGACCGTGCAGCCGACCTCGCCCGCGCCGGGGCCGACGTGATCACCGACGCAGACCGCATCCTGATCGTCGAAGGCAACTACCTGCTGCTCGACGCAGCCCCATGGTCCGCCGCCCGCCCGCTCTACGACCTCACGATCTTCCTCGACGTGCCAGAGGCCGAGCTTGAACGCCGCCTGGTCCGGCGCTGGCGCGACCACGGCCTCGCCCCCGATGCCGCCCGCGCCCGCGCCCTGTCCAACGACATCCCGAACGCCCGGCTTGTCCTGTCCCATTCGCACCCCGCGACGATCCAGCTTCGACAGGGCTGATGCCTGCCCCAGCCCTGGAAGCGCCACGCCGAAGAACTGCGCCAGCAGCACCGCCTTCAGCCCCGGCGCCACCGCCGCCCCGGCCCCCGCCTGACGCCGAAGGCATCGAACACCACGTCTTCCCCGCCACCCTCGCCGCCTTCGAACGCTGCCTCGCCTGCCGCGCTGAGGCCGCCCCCCGCCGCCCGCATCGAGGCCCGTCCCCGCTCCCCCGCCCCCACGCGGAGCACCCCCGCCCCCTTTCTTCTGTTCAAAAATATCCCCGCCGGAGGCTCCCGCCTCACCGCCCGGCCGTGCCGCCGCCCGTCCTCGCGCCAGCCCGCACCCTGGCCCGCCCCGCCTCCCCGGAACCCTTTCTTCTGTTCAAGAATATCCCCGCCGGAGGCTCCCGCCTCCGCCACCCGGCCGTTCCGCCGCCCGTCCCCGCGCCAGCCCGCACCCCGCCCCGCCCCGCCTCCCCGGAACCCCTTCTTCTGTTCAAAAATATCCCCGCCGGAGGCTCCCGCCTCACCGCCCGGCCGTTCCGCCGCCCGTCCCCGCGCCAGCCCGCACCCCCGCCCGGAACCCCCTTCCAAGCCAGGAAGATGAATCTTGACAGATCATGAAGGCCAGAAAAAACATACAATAAAAACATAATCATAACCGGGTTTTCACGCGTGAAAATCACCCCTGCGGGGTCATCGCCTTCCGCTGCCGCGCCCGTTCCAGCCCCAGTCGATGCTCGCGCCAGATGATCAGTATCCCCGCCGTCACCACCAGCGCCGCCCCGCCCAGCATCGTCCAGGACGGCGTCTCGCCGAAGATGAAGTAACCGATTCCCAGCGCGAAGATCATCGAGGCATAATCGAACGGCGCCACCAGCGAGGCATCTGCCTCGCGATAGCTCGCCGTCAGCAGGATCTGCCCCACCCCGCCCAGCAATCCGCAGGCGACAAGCAGCGCCGCCTCGGTCGGCCCGGGTATCACCCAGCCGAACGGCAGCGTGACCAGCGACAGAACCGTGGCGGTCAGCGAGAACCAGAACACGATGGCCGGCGTCCGCTCGGTCATCACAAGCTTGCGCACGAAGACCTGCGCCAGCGCGGCGAACACCGCCCCTCCCAGCACCAGCATCGCCCCCAGCGCCTCGCGGTGCCCGGCCGCGTCACCCGACAGCACCGTCATCCGCGGCGACAGCACGATCAGCACGCCCAGCATCCCCAGCACGACCGCGCTGATGCGGAAGACCCGCACTTCCTCGCCCAGAAACATCGCGGCGAAGATCACCGTCAGCAGCGGCGCGGCATAGCCGATCGCCGTCACCTCGGGCAGCGGCAGATACCCCAGCCCGGCAAAGCCCAGCCCCATCGCCATCGTCCCCATCAGCCCGCGCCAGACATGCCCCATCGGCCGCACCGCGCGGAACCCGGTCGCAAGCTCGCGCCGAAACATCAGCCAGACCACGATCACCGGCATGGCGAAGAACGAGCGGAAGAACACCGCCTCGCCGGGCGGCACATGGTCGGCGGTGGCCTTGATCATCGCCGACATCACGATGAACATCATCACCGAGGCAAGTTTCAGGGCAATGCCGCGCAACGGGCGCATGGGTGACCTTTCCGGCAGGGGGTGGCCAAGGTGGATCATCCTTTGCCGCCGGTCGCAAGACCGAATGCCCACTGGACGCCGCCCTCCCCGTGGCGTTCACTGGCCCCGACCGCAGGAGGACGCCATGCCGAGCCCGACACTGTCCGACATCATCGACCAAGGGCGCGGCGTGGTGCCCGCTGATCTGGTGCTGCGCGGCGGGCTGGTGTTCGACCTGATCACGGGCGATCTGGTCCCGGGCGACGTGGCGATCTGCGGCGACACCATCGTGGGGGTGTTCGACGCCTACGAGGGCCGCCGTGTGATCGACTGCACCGGCCGGATCCTCGTGCCGGGCTTCATCGACACCCACCTGCACATCGAAAGCAGCCTCGTCACCCCGTTCGAGTTCGACCGCTGCGTGACCCCGCGCGGCGTGACCACAGCGATCTGCGACCCGCACGAGATTGCCAATGTCTGCGGGCTGGAGGGCATCCACTACTTCCTCGCCGCCTCGGCCCTGACGGTGATGGACATCCGGGTGCAGCTTTCCTCCTGCGTGCCCTCGACCCACATGGAAACCGCGGGCGCGCAGTTGGAGGCCGCCGACCTGATCCCGCTGATGGACCATCCGCGCGTGATCGGGCTGGCCGAGTTCATGAACTTTCCCGGCGTGCTGATGAAGGACGCGGGCTGCCTCGCCAAGCTCGATGCCTTCCGCGGCCGCCACATCGACGGCCACGCCCCGCTGCTGCGCGGGCGCGACCTGAACGGCTACATCGCGGCGGGCATCCGCACCGAACACGAGGCGACCACGGCGGAAGAGGGGCTGGAAAAGCTGCGCAAGGGCCTGCGGGTGCTGATCCGCGAGGGCTCGGTGTCAAAAGACCTGCACGCGCTGGTGCCGCTGCTGACCGAACGGCACGCGCCTTACCTCTGCTTCTGCACCGATGACCGCAATCCGCTCGACATCGCGGAACACGGGCATCTGGATTACATGATCCGCACCGCCATCGCCCTTGGCGCGCCGCCGCTGGCCGCCTACCGCGCCGCCAGCCTGTCGGCCGCCGAGGCTTTCGGCCTGAAGGACCGCGGGCTGATCGCGCCGGGCAAGCGGGCCGACATCGTGGTGATCGATAGCCTGGCCGGCTGCCACGCCGTCCGCACCTTTGCCGGCGGCGTCGAAGCGACCCCGGCGGCCTTTGCCGCCCGTGCCACCATCCCCCCGGTGGCGCGCCATTCGGTCAAGGCCGCCCGGATCGAGCCGCACCACTTTCGCGCGGGGGGCAACCGCGCGGAAACCCCGGTGATCGGCATCCTGCCCGGCAAGATCATCACCGAACACCTGACCTATCCCATCACCCCGCAAGACGGCGACAAGGCCCCCGACATCGCGCGCGACCTGATCCGCATCGCGGTGATCGAGCGGCACGGCCGCAACGGCAACCGCGCCACCGGCTTCGTCAAGGGGTTCGGGCTGCAACGCGGCGCCATCGCCTCGACCGTCTGCCATGACCACCACAACATCGTCGTGGTGGGGGCCGACTACGACGACATGGCGCTGGCGGCGAACCGGCTGGGGCAGATCGAGGGCGGCTTCGTGGTGGCCTGCGGGGGCCGGATTCTGGCGGAACTGGCGCTGCCGCTGGCGGGGCTGATGAGCCTGGAGCCGTTCGAGACGGTGCGCGACACGCTGGTGACGCTGCGCGCCGCCGCCCGCAGCCTGGGCGTGATGCTGGAAGAACCCTTCCTGCAATTGGCCTTCCTCGCCTTGCCGGTGATCCCGCACCTCAAGATCACCGACCATGGCATGATCGACGTGGACCGCTTCGAAGTGATGACCTGACGTCCCCCATTCATCTTGGCCCAAATATCCCCGCCGGAGGCTCCGCCCGCCGGGCCGGGTGCAACGGCGGCAAGCTCACCCCGCCAGCATATCCGCCAGCGTCTGCACCAGCGGCACCTGCGCCTGCCAGCCGGTCGCGCGCAGCAGCCGGCCGGGGTTGCCGATGCTGCGCGACACCCCGGCGGGGGCGCTGCCGCGACGGATCTCGGGCCGCCGGCCCGTAACCTCGCCGATGGCCTGCACCATGGCCCCCAGCGACAGCCCCCGCCCGGTGGCGATATTGTAGAGTGCGGGCGGCGTTGCCGGATCGGCCAGCCGCAGCAGGGCCTCGGCCACGTCACGCACATCGACCCAGTCGCGCACCGCGTCGGGGTCGGACAGGGTGATGACGGCCGGGTCGGCGCGCAGCTGGTCGATGAAGGCCTGCGGTGCCATGCGGGCGGGCTGGCCGGGGCCGATGATGTTGAACGGCACGCCGATGGCGACCTGCAACCCGGCCTCGCCCGCCTCCAGCCCCAGCCGGGTCATCGCGGCCTTGGCGTGGCCATAGGGCGAGGCCGGGGCAATCGGGTGGCTTTCGTCGATGGCGGCCTGACCCTGTGCCATCGGCCCCCAGATCGCGGCCGAGGATACCAGCACCACCCGCGGCGGCAGGGCCTGTCGCGCCGCCGCCTGCAACAACCGTTCGGTCGCGGTGACATTGGCGCGCAGCAGCAGCGCGTGGCCCGCCGCATCACCGGGGGCGGCGGTCAGCCCGGCGCAATGCACGATGGCCTGCGGTTCTGCCCGCGCCAGCACGGCGTCGATGTCGCCGGTCGCCAGATCGAGCACGTCCACCCCGGCCACTCCGTCCGGCGCGGGCCCGGCAACGTGCAGCAGCGCCGTCACCAATGCCCCCTGCGCCACCGCCCGGCGGCAGAGCGCGCCCCCCAGAAAGCCCGCCGCCCCGGTCACCAAGAGCCGCCTGTCCCTGATCGCCCCGCCTGTCATGCCGCGTTCCCCTGCGCCCTGTCCCGCCATCAGGCCAGAACTGCGCGGCAAACGCCAGTGCGACCTCAGCGCCCGAAGGGCGGGCTGGCGGCGCGGGCGGCGCGCAGATGCGCCTCCATCCGGCGGGCGGCGGTGGCGGTGTCACCGGCATCGAGGCTGTCGAGGATGCCCAGATGCTCGGCAATCGAGGTGGCCATCCGTCCGGTGTCGATCAGCGAGTTGTATTCCAGCAGGCGCCGCAGCCGGTTCTGCTGCGCAACGGCGGCCACCACGAAGCGGTTCTGCGAACCGGCGGCGATATGGTCGTGGAATGCCACGTCCAGATCGACCAGCGCCGGCGTGTCCCAGCCCGCGCCGCCGCAGTCGAGCACCACCCCATGCCGCGCCCGCAGCGCCTGCGCTGCTTCCGGGGCATGGCGGAACTGCGGCGACAGAATCGCGCCGACCTCGACCATGATGCGGAAATCGTAGCTTTCGTCATTGGCGGCGGTGGAATTCAGTGTCGGCTCGAAGCGCCAGCCATAGCCGGGCAGGCGCGCCACGATGCCGTCATCGGCCATGGCCCGCAGGATGCGTGCCGCCGTGCCCCGGCCGAGGCCATAACGGGCGCGGAGCTCGGCTTCCGAGACGACCTGCGCGATGCGGCCGAAGAACCAGTCGGCCGACAGCGTGTCTATCATCCGTTCGTCGCCGGTGCGCGGCAGGTCGGTTGCGCAAAGCGCGGCGGCAGGCGGTGCCAGCGGCACGAAGAACCCCCGGTTGGCGCGGCGTTCCACCACGCCCAGCCCGTGCAGGTGGTCAAGCGCGCCGCGCACCGGAGAGCGCGACACGGCAAACCGCTGCGACAGGTCGGTTTCGCGCAGATGCGCGCCGCGGGCAAAGCTGCCGTCGCCGATGGCGGCGATGATCCGGCGTGCCAGCCGCAGTTGCAGGTCGAATGCGGTCATGGCGGGTCGAAGGGCGTGGGGTCGAGGAAGCGGCGCAGGGCGTTCTGCGTCAGGCGGGAAATCTCGTTGTCGTAGCCCTGCGCGGCCATGGCCCCAGCCCAGGCGATCGAGCCGGTGGAAAACACCGCCCCGCCCCCCGCCGTCTCGAAGAAGGTCAGGTCGGCGCGGATGATCTCGGCCTGCGTGCCGGTCCAGTCTGGCGTCGGGTCGAGCAGGTCTTCGGGGGTCATCAGGTAGATGTCGGTGTGGCGGACCGACGAGGCCAGCACCAGCGCATGTGGGGGCGTGCCTTGCGCCAGGTCGGCGCGGTCGACCTCCAGCCCCGCCGCACCGCCGCCCGACAGGCCGAAGGCGCCGATGCGCTGGCCCGGCGTGGTGCCGATGCCCTGCATCAGGAAGGCGGCGCGCGGGTCGGCGGCGGCCCCGGTCAGCACATAGGGTTCCGACAGGTCGAACCCCTGCGAGGTCATGCCGACGCCGCACAGATGGTTCGGCGGGTGCCCGTTGCGCCGCCACAGCCCGCCATACTCGCCGGTGAAGGCGTGGTAGAACTGGCCGTGCCCCGGCTCCCAAGGCCGGATGCCCGCCTCCGAGCGGCGGCATTCCATCAGGCCGGGCAACTCGGCGTGGAAGCTGACCACCCAGTAGAAGCCGTTGCCGCCCAGATACATCAGCCGCCCGCCGCGTTCGGTGAAGCCGCGCAATGCCTCGATCATCGCGCGCGTGTGGTATTCGGGGTGGGTGCCGGTGATCAGCACCCGGTAGCGCGACAATAGCCGCAGGCCCTCGGCATCCAGATCCTCGTCGGTGATCACGTCATGGCCCTGGCCGATGGCATCCAGCCAGCCGAGGATGTGGGTGTCGGCGTTGAACTGCCAGATGTTAGACCCGACGCCGCCGAGGAACGCCTTGACCCGTGGTTGCAGGTCAACAATGGGCCGCAGCCGCGAGGTGTGAAACACCCCCAACCCGTCGTCATGGGTTTCGTAATGCGAATAGCCGATGCCGGGGTTGGTTTGCAGGAAGGCGTGGTGCCGGTCGATCTCGACCGCGCGGCCCATGCCGATCTCGGTGCCCGGCACGTCGAGGCCGAGGCGGTGGTTGGCATAGGCCATGTAGCTGCAGGTCGGGAACAGGAAGGCAACCTTGTTGCCGCTGACCCGGTCGCGCGGCGGGCGCAGGGCGAAGACGCAGTAGTAGGCGGCATCCTCGTCGCCATCGGGCACAAGGCGGATGGCATAGACGCCGCTGGGCAGCGTTTCGGGTAGCGTCACGCGGAAATCCACCGCCCAGCCCGCGTCATGGACATCCGAGGCGTGAAAGTGGATTGCCGAATAGAGATCCGGCCGCCGCTTCCAGTCCAGCTCCTGGCCGCGCCACAGCCAGCCGGTCATCGCCCGGGCCGGGGCGTTGTGCAGCCGCCCCTCCAGCCGCCACGGCGAGAGGTCATGCACCGCCGTGCCCTGAATGCCCTGCGAGAAATCCCACGCGGCGATCAGGCTGCTCTGGCGGGCAAGGGCGGCGGGGTCGGCCAGCAGCAGGCGCAGCCGGTCAGGCGGCAGCACCCGGTCGAAGATCGCGGGCCGGTCGATCTTGCCATCGAAGAAGCCGGTCAGGGCGCCGCCCTCGCGCCCGGCGGCGATCAGGCATTCGGTGGCGGCGGTGGCATCCCACGCCGCTGGGGCTGACAGGGTTTCGGGTTCGGGCAACTCGCCGCCATCGGCCGCATCGGGCGACAGGGTCAGGGTCAGCAGACCGCTGGCCGCGTCATGCGCCAGCGCCACCATGTGCCAATGGTTCAGCGTGACCCGGCCGAAAGACCGCAGCACGCAGCGCCCCGCCAGCACGGCGCAGAGGTGGCCTTGGTCATCGAGGCACAGCTCGGCACAGCCGGGCAGCGCCAGTATCCGGCGCAGCCCGCCCAGCCGGGTCGGCAGGATCACGGCGGCCAGCGTGCAGGTGCCAAGCCGCGACAGCACGCCTTGCCCCGGCACCACCACGCATGACCCGGGCGTGAAGGGCTTGGCCACCGCCACACGTTCGCCGCCCAGATCCAGCGCAATCGCCTGGTCCTTGTAGCCCGGCCCCTCGGGGTTGGTGTCGCCCTGGATGATCCGGCGCAGGTCGGCCGTGTAGGTCGCGGCGCCAAAGCTGCTGACCATCACGTCAAGGCTTTCGCCGGGGGCCAGCGACAGCCGGTCGGTATAGCCGACGACGGGCAACATGCTACACCCCACCGGCGGCCAGCGCCGCGTCCAGATCCTGCCCGGTCAGGTCGAACCAGCGGCGGCGGAAGATGTCGCGTTCCGCCTCGATCAGGTCGGTGTATTCGACGCCCTCGACCGGCTCGATGGCAGCACCGCGCGCGTTGGGCAGGATTGCCAGTCGCCAGCGGCTATGGCGTTCCACCACCAGCAGCACATAGCGGCGGTCCCAGTGCGGGCCGCGCATCCGGTTCAGCACGCGCTGCAGGCCGGGGCTGTGATAGCCGATCGGGCTGGCCAGAAAGGCGCGGGCGTGCATCAGGTCTTCGGGGCTGATCGGGTAGCGGGCCATCGGAAGCTCCGTTTGCGGGCCGGGGCGCGCGCGGGTTGGCGCGCCCCGGCCGGGGTCAGTTGGTCTTCACCTTGTCCCAGGCGCGGCTGTAAAGCCGCAGCGCGCCGCCCAGATCGTCGAAGATCTGCAGCTTCGCCTTGACCTCGGCCGACGGGTTGACGGCCGGATGGTCCTTCAACTTGGCCGGCAGCAGCGGGATCGCGGCGGTGTTGACCGACCCGTTGGTCAGCCGCACCGTGTTCATCGCCGACACCTCGGGGCGCAGCATGAATTGCAGGAACAGCTTCGCGTTGTCGGGGTTGGGCGCGGTCTTCGGCATGCAGATGTCTTCCTGATACATCGTCGCACCCTCGGACGGGATGATGAAGCCCAGGTTTTCGGGATCCTTGTTCACATCCAGCACCGCGCCGACATACCAGTGCGCCGCCCCGATATCGCCCGAGGTGATCAGCGGCACCACGTCATAGCGGAAGGCGCCGATGTTCGGCTTCTGCTCCAGAATGAAGGCGGCGGCGGCGTCGATCTGGGCCGGATCGGTCGAATTGACCGAGGCTCCGGTCATGATCAGCCCGACACCCAGCGTTTCGCGCAGATCGTCCAGCATCGTCACCTTGCCGGGATTGGCCTTGGCATAGGCGAAGAAATCGGCCCAGGAGGTCATTTCGGGCACCAGCTTCCTGTTGTAGAAGATGCCCACCGCACCCCAGGCATAGGGCAGGCAATAGGCGGCGGCCGGGTCTTCCTTCGACCGCAACGCGGCGGGGTCGATGTTCTCGAACCCCGGCATGGTATTGGCCCCGGTTTCTGCAAGCAGATCAAGCTTCTGCATGATGTCGTGCATGTGGACGGACGGCCAGATCAGGTCATAGCCGGTTGCCCCGGCCTGAATCTTGGCCAGCATTTCCTCGTTGGTGGAATAGGTGTCGAGCGTGACCTCGACGCCGTATTCCTTGCTGAACGCCTCGATCACCTCGGGGTTGATGTAGTCGCCCCAGTTGTAGAGGTTCAGCTTGCCTTCGGCATGGGCCGGGGCCGCCAGCGCAAGCGCCAGACCGGCGGCAAGGGTCATCCGTAGGGTCATCGTCTTCTCCTTCTGTTGGCGTTTTTTCTGGTTCTGGGCAGGTCAGTGACGGTTGACCTTGCGGCCGCGCAGCCACAGGCCGGTCGCGGCGACAAGGAAGGAAAACAGCAGCAAAAGCACGGCCAGCGCAGAAATCTGCGGGCGCAGGCCCCGGCGCATCATCGCAAGAATGAACAGCGGCAGCGTCTGCGCACCGACCCCGGCGATGAAATAGGTGATCACCACGTCATCGAGCGAGATGATGAACCCCAGCAGAAAGCCCCCCATCACGCCCGGCATGATCTGGGGGAGGGTGATGCGGCGGAAGGTCGTCAGCGGCCCCGCTCCAAGGTCGGCCGAGGCCTGTTCAAGGCTGGTATCCATGCCCGCCAGTCGTGCCGACACCACGATGAACACATAGCTCGACAGAAAGGTGACATGTCCGATGATGATGGTCGCAAGGCTCAACTCGAACCCCGCGCCGACGAAGAAGATCAGAAGCGCGATGCCCAGCACGATGTCGGGCACCACCATCGGCAGGATCAGCAGCGCCTGATACAGCCGCTTGCCCGCAAAGCTGTGCCGCCCCATCGCCAGCGCCGTTGCCGTGCCGATCACGGTGGCGATGGCGCTTGCGGTCAGGGCGATGAACAGGCTGTTCTTCACAACCTCGAAAATCCGCGCAGGCGATTCCGAAAACACCGCGTCGAAATTGCTTTCGGCATCGGCGCCCACGAAAATGGTCTTGTACCAATCGAACGTGAACCCGCTCCATTCCACGATGTTTATCGGGTTGGAATTGAACGAATAGAAGAAGATCAACCCAAGCGGCAGATACAGGAAGCCGAGGAACAGCAGCCCGTAGCCGCCGCGCAGCCGCCTCCAGATGCCGCTGGTCAGGATGCGGTCGATCATCGCCGCACCCCCGCACGGTTGCCGCGCGCCAGCCCGATCAGCACCAGGGCCACCACGAATCCCATGATCAGCAGCGCCAGCGCCGCACCGAACGGCCAGTCGCGCGATTGCAGGAACGAGCGTTCGATCAGCGTGCCGGTCATCTGCACCTTGGAGCCGCCGAGGAACGACGGCACGATGAAGTTGCCAAGTGCCGGAATGAACACGATCAGCGCGCCCGCCATGATGCCGGGGGCAGTCAGCGGAAGGATCACCCGCCAGAAGGTCTGCACCGCATTGGCCCCCAGATCCTGCGAGGCGCGCAGCAGGCCCGGGTCAAGCTTTTCGACGCTGGCGTAAAGCGGCAGGAACATGAACGGCGTCAGGATGTAGATCATCCCGATCAGCACGGCGGTGTTGGAGAACATCAGGTCCAGCGGCTCGTCGATCAGCCCCGCCCCTTGCAGCACCGCGTTGATGAAACCGGTCGGGCGCAGCAGCAAGAGCCAGGCATAGATGCGGATCAGCAGGTTGGCGAAGAAGGGCAGGGTGATCAGAAACAGCACAAGGTTCTTGCGGCCCGGCGGCATCCGCGCGACCCAGAACGCCGCCGGGTAGCACAGAACGAACGTGCCGATCACCGTCAGCACCGCCAGCAGCAGCGAATTCAGCAAGATGCGCAGATATACCGGATCGAACTGTTCATAATCGTTCAATGGCCAGCCCAGGATGCGGCCGTAGTTGTAGGGATACCAGACCCATTCCACCCCGCCGTAAACACCGGGCTCCAGCACGGAATAGACCATCATGATCCCCAGCGGGATCAGGAAGAAACAGCCCAGCACCAGCGTGATCGGCGCCAGCAGCAGCACCAGCGCCCAGCGGCGGCGGCTGGCAACGGACCCGGCCGATTTGCCCGCCGCCGCCATATCAACCCCCTGCCGCGATAAGGTGCCCCGAGGCGGGGGCGTAATGCAGCGACACCGCGGCGCCGACACCCAGCGGGCGGCCCGCGTCCTTCTGGTGGCGGTGATGCACGATCACCGGGCGGTCCATCCCGACATCGACATGCAGATGCAGGTCGGACCCGACGAACACCGACTGCGCCACCCGCCCTTCCAGCGCCGGGGCGGCGCCTTCGAACGGGGTCAGCGTCAGGTGTTCGGGGCGCAGCAGCAGGCTGACCCTGTCGCCGGGCGCGAACGGCCCGGCCTCGGCCATCAGCGTGCGGCCCTGATCGGTTGTCACGCCGGCCACCGGCCCGATGCGCTGCGTCACGCGGCCGGCGAACAGGTTGCCCGTGCCGACGAAGCTTGCGACGAAGGTGGTGGCGGGGCGGTCATAAACCTCCTCCGGCGTGCCGAGTTGCTGCACCCGGCCCTGCGACAGCACGGCGATGCGGTCCGACATCGCCAGCGCCTCTTGCTGATCGTGCGTGACGAAGACGAAGGTGATGCCGACCGAGTGTTGCAGGGCTTTCAGCTCGATCTGCATCGCCTCGCGCATCTGCCGGTTTAGCGCCGACAGGGGTTCATCCAGCAGCAGCACGCGCGGCCGCAGCACCAGCGCGCGGGCCAGCGCCACCCGCTGCTGCTGCCCGCCCGACAGCATGTGCGGCGCCCGCGCCCCAAAGCCCGACAGGCCGACCAGCGCCAGCGCCTCGTCCACCCGCCGGTTGCGGGCGTCGCGGGCGACCCGGGCGACATCGAGCCCGTAACCGACGTTGTCCGACACCGAAAGATGCGGAAACAGCGCGTAGTTCTGGAACACGGTGTTGAACGGGCGGCGGTAGGGCGGCAGGGCGCGCAGGCTCCGCCCCTCCAGCAGGATGTCGCCCGCATCGACATCCTCGAACCCGGCGAGGCATTTCAGCAAGGTGGTCTTGCCGCAGCCCGAAGGCCCCAGCAGCGTGAGAAATTCGTTGTTCCGGATCTCCAGCGTCACGTCGTCGAGTGCGGTCACCATGCCGCCTTCGGGGGGGCGGTAGGTCTTGGTGACCGAGGCTATGCCCAGAAAACGATCCAACGCGCGCCGTCCCTTTTTGTCGGGTATCCTGCATTTTAGCTGGCGCAAAAAACACTTTTTCAAGAAAAAGCGGCGGGCTAGTCTGGCTGCGGGTCAGGGTGCCGAAGAGAAGGGCGAATTGCATGGCAAAGCCGCGCGGGCGCGATCTGGGGTTGCGGTTTCCGGGGCAGCCCGGGCCGCTGAATGCCATCACCGATGTGCCGGGGGTGCTGGTCGGGCAGACCACGCTCGACGGGTCGATGCCCGGTGCGGCGGCCCCGACGGTGCGAACCGGGGTGACCGCAATCCTGCCGCGCGGACATTCCGTCGATCCGGTGCCTGTGCTGGCGGGCACCTTCGCGCTGAACGGCAATGGCGAGATGACCGGCTGCCATTGGATCCGCGACGCGGGGTCGTTCCTCGGGCCGGTCTGCATCACCAATACCCATTCGGTCGGCATCGCGCACCATGCGGCAGTGCGCTGGATGATCCGGCACCATGCCGCGACCTTCGGGCCGGACCACATCTGGGCCATGCCGGTGATCGCCGAAACCTATGACGGCGTGCTGAACGACATCAACGGCCAGCACCTGACCGAGGCGCATGTGCTGGCGGCGCTGCAATCGGCGCAGGGCGGGCCGGTGGCCGAGGGCAACACGGGCGGCGGCACCGGGATGATCTGCTACGAGTTCAAGGGCGGCACCGGCACCGCGTCGCGCCGCATCCCCGTGGAGGGGCGCGATTTCCATGTGGGGGTGCTGGTGCAGGCGAACCACGGCCTGCGTGACTGGCTGACGGTGCTGGGCGAGCCGGTGGGGCAGGCGATGCAGCACGACCGGATGATGCAGCGCGAGGCGGGCTCGATCATCGTGGTGATCGCCACCGACCTGCCGCTGCGCCCCGACCAATTGGAGCGGGTGGCGCGGCGGGCCTCCATCGGCATCGGCCGGTCGGGCACACCCGGGGGCAACAGTTCGGGCGACATCTTCCTGGCGTTCAGCACGGCGGCACCGGCGGCGCAGGGTGCGTTCCAGACGCTGACCTGTCTGGCCGACGCGCATCTGGACCCGGTCTACCTTGCCACGGTCGAGGCGACCGACGAGGCGATCATCAACGCGATGCTGGCCGCGTGCGACATGCCGACACTGAAACCCGCAGGCCGCATCTGCCGGGCGATCGACGGGCAGGCGCTGGCAGGGATGCTGCGCGGTGCCGGGAAATGCGGCTGACCCTTACGGCCCGATGGCGAAACACTGCACCGCGCGGGCCTGCAGGCGGCGGCAGGCGAGGTCGGCCTGTTCCTGCGTCAGCCCCATGAAGTTCGCGTCATAACCGCCACCGCGCTGGACGATCTTGCGCAGTCCGTCGTTCAGCGTGGCGCTTTCGGACAGCATGGTCTTCATCAGCATCCGTTCCGCGACGCCATGCGACGGGTAGCGGCCCAGATTGATGCCCCAGTGCCGCCCGCCAGAGGTCGACATGCGGGTGACAACCTCGGGTTCGCTGGGCACCGGCACCGGCTCGGGCGCGGTGAAGATGATGGTGGCGGCGGCCGCCGCTGCCGGGCGGGGGGCCGGCTGGCCGGATGCGGCCAGCGACTGCACATTCTCGGCCTGCGGTTCCAGCGCGGCGAAGACTTCGGGCGCTGCCCCCGTTGCTTCGGCCAGGGCACCCGCGATGCCCGCCTGCATGGAGTTCACAGCCTCTGCCGCCGCTGTGGCCTGGCCGGGGCGGCCGCGCGGCCGGGGCGAGCTGTCGACGGCCATGATCATCCGGATGGTCTTGCCGGGCGAGATCGCCTTGCCGCTGCCTTCGCCTTCATCGGCTTCGGCCATCAGCGCCTCTTCGGGCGGGGCGGCCTCGTAGACCGGGGGGCCCGGCTTCTTGGTCGGGGCGTTGGCGGGGGCCGACTTGAACCCGATGTCCAGCAGCTCGGCCATCTTGGCATTGCGCTGCGCCGTCGAGGTTCCGCCGAACACGGTGGCAATGATGCGGGTGTTCCCGCGTTCCGCCGAGCCGGTCAGGTTGAAGCCCGCAGCCACGGTGTAGCCGGTCTTGATGCCGTCTGCACCCTTGTAGGCATCGAGGAAGCGGCGGTTGGTGTTGTTGACCTCGGCCAGCCCCGCATCGGTCGACCGGCGCGAGAAGATGTTGTAATATTGAGGGAAATCGTAGAACAGCCGCCGCCCCAGCGTGTTCATGTCGCGCGCGGTGGACAGATGGCCTTCACGGGTCAGCCCGTTGGCGTTGCGGAAGGTCGAGTTCTTCATGCCGATCGCCTTGGCGGTTCGGTTCATGCGGGCCGCGAATTTCTCCTCGGACCCGCTGATGTGGTCGCCGATGGCAGAGGCGGCATCGTTGGCCGATTTCACCGCCGCCGCGCGGATCAGGTGACGCATCGCGATGCGTTGCCCGGCCTTCAGACCCAGCCGCGAAGGGGGTTCGGCAGCCGCGTTCTTCGACACGGTCACCATGGTGTCAAGCGAAAGCTCGCCCCGTTCGATGGCGTCGAACGCGATGTAGAGCGTCAGCATCTTGGTCAGCGAGGCGGGGTGCAGGCGGGCGTCGGCGTTCTTGGAATAGAGCGTCTCGCCGGTGCGGGCATCCATCACGATGGCGGCGTAGGGGGCCGCCCTCGACGGGCTGCTGGCGCAAGCCGTTATCAGGCCGAAGCAGGCCACCAATAGTAAATTGCGGACAAACCGCCCAACAAGCGATGTCACGTCGCTGGTCATGGATACTGCCTCTCGTCCCGCCCCGGTTTTTTGATGGGGCTTTTACTGCTGTGAAAGCCTAGCATGGTGGAGCATTCAGGAAAACCCCCTATTTTCAAAGGGTTTTCGCGCGTTCTTTATGCGGGGTGGCAAAATGTTGGGGAAATGGGGCCATCAACCCCCCACATCATGGGTGTCGTGGTCCAGCGCGGCCACCAGCGCGGCAAGGCCGCCCAGATCGGGCAGCGCATGGAATCTGGGGTGGCCCAGCGGCGGATCGGCGGCCTCCAGCGCCCAGGTCAGGCCGTGGGGGACATGCACGCCCCAGCCCCCGGCCTCGATCACCGGCAGCACGTCGGAGCGCAGCGAGTTGCCGACCATCAGCGCCTGTTCCGGCCCCGATCCGTGGCGGGCAAAGATCGTCGCATAGGTGGCCGGGGTCTTGTGCGACACGATTTCCACGGCGTGGAACAGGTCGCCCAGGCCCGACTGCGCCAGCTTGCGTTCCTGATCCATCAGGTCGCCCTTGGTGATCAGCAGCACGCGATGCGTGCGGGCCAGCGCCGTCACCGCCTCGCGCGCGTGGGGCAGAAGCTCGATCGGGTGGTCGAGCATCTCGCGCCCGGCGGCGATGATTTCCGCGATCACCGGGGCGGGCACGCGCTGGTCGGTGACCTCGATGGCGGTCTCGATCATCGACAACACGAAGCCCTTGATGCCAAAGCCGTAGTGGCCGATGTTGCGGCGTTCTGCCGCAAGCAGGCGGTCGTGCAGGTGGTCGGGGTCGGCATGATCGGCCAGCAACCGGGCAAAGCGGTCCTGCGTCAGCCGGAAGAACGTCTCGTTCTGCCAGAGCGTGTCATCGGCATCGAAGCCGATCAGGTCAAAGCGCGGGTGGGTCATGGCGTCCTCGTTGTGGCAGACTTGCCCAAAGGGACGGCGGCGATCAAGCCCGCCTTTCGCATTTCGGGCCGCCCCCCTTTTCCAACCGCCAAAAACCGCTATATTGTTCCGATACCAACACCCCGACTCTCCAGCAAGACGGAGCTTTCCCCGTGATCTTTCGCCCCTTTCAGATGTCCGGCACGGATGGCGGCGGCAAGGGCGGCGGGCGAGATGACGAAACCTCGATCCTGACCAAGACCCGCAGCAAGACCCAGCGCCCGCCGCTCTACAAGGTGCTGCTGCTGAACGACGACTACACCCCGATGGAATTCGTCGTGCATGTGCTGGAACGGTTCTTCGGGTTGAACCACGCGCAGGCGTTCGAGATCATGCTGACGGTCCACAAGAAGGGGCTGGCGGTGGTCGGCGTGTTTTCCTTCGAGGTGGCGGAAACCAAGGTGGCGCAGGTGATGGATTTTGCCCGCCGCCACCAGCATCCGCTGCAATGCACGATGGAAAAGGAATAGGCCGCCTCTGGTCTACCGCGTCAACGGCCGGGACAAGGCCGCGTCAGAAGGAACTCTGGCCGCACGCGGCCGCCCATGCGATCTGCCAGATTGACCCTTGCGCTGGATAGCGGCGCGTTCGTCCTGCCCGAAACGGGCAGCATTGCCGTTTACCGGCCACGGGCAGGCGATGACCTGTCGGCCCTGCCCAAGGACCGGGTGCTGGTGGTGCAGGGCTTCCGCCCCGACCATGACGCCTTTGTGGCCGCAGGTTACCAGGTGGCGGTGACCGGCGGGCCGGGGCACGCGGCGGCGCTGGTCTGCCTGCCCCGCGCCAAGGCCGAGGCCCACGCCCTGCTGGCCGAGGCGGCGGCCTCGGTCGTGCCCGGCGGGCTGGTGCTGGTCGATGGCCAGAAGACCGACGGGATCGAGGCTGTCCACCGTGATCTGGCGGCGCGCCGCCCGGTTTCGGAACCTGTCGCCAAGGCGCATGGCCGGATCTTCGGCTTTGCCGCCGGGCCGGGGATGGAAGACTGGGCCGCGCGGTTGCAGACCATCGAGGGCGGCTTCCAGACCCTGCCGGGCGTGTTTTCCGCCGATGCCCCCGACCGCGGCTCGGCGCTGCTGGCGGCGGCGCTGCCTGCAAGGATGCCGGGCCGGGTGGTCGACCTGGGCGCGGGCTGGGGCTATCTGGCGCGGGCCGTGCTGGCGCGCGAAGGGGTGACCCAGCTTGATCTGGTCGAGGCCGAAGCCGCGGCGCTGGAGTGCGCGCGGCTGAACGTGACCGACCTGCGGGCGCGATTCCACTGGGCAGATGCGGCCGGCTTCCGCCCGGATCGCCCGGTCGATGCCGTGGTGTGCAACCCGCCGTTTCACGCGGCCCGCGAGGCCGATCCGGCGCTGGGGCAGGCCTTCCTCGCCGCCGCCGCGCGGATGCTGGCGCCGCACGGCACGCTCTGGCTGGTGGCAAACCGGCACTTGCCCTATGGTAAGCCCTTGGCGGCGCTGTTCCGCGAGGTAGAAGACATCGGCGGCGATGCCGCTTTCAGGCTGACCCGCGCTGCTCGCCCCGAACGGGCGCGGCGCTGAGCAAGGACCGAACATGTCGCTTTCCATCGCAGGCAAGACCGCCATCGTCACCGGGGCCGCCAGCGGCATCGGCCACGCCATAGCCCGGCATTTCCTCGACAAGGGCGCGAACGTGATGTTCGCCGACATGGACGAGGACCGGCTTGACGCCGAAGTGGGCGAGGAAGCCCGCGCCGAGGGTGCGCTGCGCATGTTCGCGGGCGACCTGCGCGAAAAGCTGACGATCACCAACCTTTTGTCGGCCACGATGGACGCGTTCGAGCGGGTCGACATCCTGGTGAACGCCAGCCGCCAGATGGTGATCGCCGATTCGCTGTGCATCGAGGAGGACGGCGTCGAAAAGCTGCTGCAGCAGAACCTGATGACCAGCCTGCGCATGTCGCAGATGACCGCCCGGCGGATGATCGCACAGGCCGAGAAATCCGAATCGAAGGGCATGATCGGCACCATCATCAACATGTCGTCGATCGCGGCGCAGCGCACCCAGAACGGGCTGATGGGCTATTCGATCAGCTGTGCGGCGGTGGACCAGATGACGCGGTCAATGGCGGTGGCGCTGGCGCCCAAGGGTATCAGGGTCAATGCCGTGGCCTTCGGGTCGGTGATGAGCGCCAGCCTGCAGATGATCCTGAAGGACAACCCCGCCTACCGGTCGGTGATCACCGACGGCACGCCGCTGCACCGCATCGCGGCCCCGGCGGAACTGGTCGAGACGGTGCAGTTCCTCGCCTCGGACGCTGCGGGGTTCATCACCGGTCAGATATTGACGGTCGATGGCGGGCGCAGCCTGCTCGACCCGGTCGCGGCCCCGGCGCACTGATCACGGCGCAGTCATTCCGGGTGCAGCGCCCGGCATTGCGCGATGGCGGGTGCGGCCGCCCGGGCCAGTTGCGCGCGTTTGGTCTGCAACGAGGCAAGCTTGCGCGCCTCGGCATCAAGGTCGATGGCTTGCGGCCGGGTCACGGTGTCGGGCCGGTTCCTCATGCACATGCGCGGCGGCGGTGTCGGGTTGCCCGGCGTCGCGGCGCGCGGGTAGCACTGCACCCATTGCGGCCGCAGGACCGTCACCTCCTCCAGCGCGTAGCCGCGTGACAGGTTCTGCTGGGTTTCCACGATCAGCCGGTCCACCACCCGCAGGTCGCGGGTCTGCCCGGCGATGCAGTTCTGCTGCGGGGTGCCGCAGGCGGCAAGGGCCAGCGGCAGCGACAGGGCTAGGATCAGGGCATGTTTCATGGCGGCCTCCGGCTTCGGGGTCAGTCTACGCCCCGAAGGGCGGCGGAGCTACCGGAATGTCGGGATGCTGGCGGGGTTTGGCTGAAACTGCTAGCAAGGAAAAAACTGCCGAGGGAGGCCCCGATGACCGAAGACTTCGACGCGAAGAAAATCCGCGCGGCGGCCTGGTTCCGCAGCTTGCGCGACCAGATCGTGGCGGCGTTCGAGGGGCTGGAGGACAGCCACGCAGGTGAAGGCACCCCCGGCAGGTTCGAGGTGACGCCGACCACCCGCGCCGACGGCGGCGGCGGCGGGCTGATGAGCGTGATGCGCGGCGGCCGGGTGTTCGAGAAGATCGGGGTCAACGTCTCGGAGGTGCATGGATCGCTGGGCGACAAGGCGCAACGCTCGATGACCGCGCGCGGCGTACCCGGGATGGCGGCCGACCCGCGCTTCTGGGCGTCGGGCGTGTCGCTGGTGGCCCATATGCAGAACCCGCATGCCCCGGCGGTGCATCTGAACACGCGGATGTTCTGGACGCCGGGCGCCTGGTGGTTCGGCGGCGGCACCGATCTGAACCCCTGTCTGGAATACCCCGAGGATACCGCGTTCTTCCATGGCGTGCTGAAGGCCGCCTGCGACGCGCATGACCCGGCGCGCTACCCGAAATACAAGGCCTGGGCCGACGAATACTTCTTCGTGCCGCACCGGGGCCGGGCGCGCGGGGTCGGCGGGGTATTCTACGACGACCTGAACACCAGCGACTGGGAGGCGGATTTCGCCTTCACCCAGGATATCGGCCGCGCCTTCCTGCCCGCCTTCGTGCCGCTGACCGAAAAGCGTCGCGATACGCCCTGGACCGAGGCCGACCGCGAGGCGCAACTGGTGCATCGCGGGCTCTATGCCGAATACAATCTGGTCTATGACCGGGGCACCAAGTTCGGGCTGGAAACCGGGCATGACGCCAATGCGGTGCTGATGAGCCTGCCGCCGGTGGCGAAATGGACCTGATGCGGGGCACCTGATCCTGCAGGCGGAGCCTCCGGCGGGGATATTTGGGCCAAGATGAATGCGCTATTCGCTGCAGACATACACCGCCCCGCCCACCGCGACCACGGTGACGGCGGCGGCGGTCAGGGTGGCGGGGGCGGTGAGAACCGAAAACGCGGTGGTGCCGAGGCTGCTCAGCGTGCTGGCGACGTAGCCGCCCGACCCCGACAGGATGACCGCGCCGGAATTCCCCGTCACCACGTTGACGCCCGCCGTTGCGACCTTGCCGACGGCATTGCCGCCGCCGAGGCCGGTGATCTCCAGCGCCGCGTCCTTCGAGTTATTGACCCGTTCGCAGAAGGATTTGGACGGTTCGGTGCAGGTCAGCCAGGCATCGCGGGGGCCTTGGGCGAAGCCGAGGTAGGTCTTGCGGTCCTTGTCATAGTTCAGGCAGAACACGCCGCGCTGGTCGTCGGTCAGCTCGCGAGTCATTTCGCGCAGGGTGACGTAGCCGGGGCAGGTGATGTCGCCGTAGCCGCCGAAGATCCGCTCTCGGGTGCTGCGGTTCTGTTTGATCACTGATTCTGTCGGGTCGTACCAGTGCTGCACCTTGATCCCGCTGACCGAGGTCTGGCATTCGGTGGGTGCGGCCATCGCCCCGAGGGGGGCGAGGGTGGCGAGCAGGGCAATCAGTATCTGGCGCAAGGTGGCCTCCATCCGGTCAGGGCCGAATGATCGGCCCTGCGGCGGGGGGCTGCAAGCGCAAACCAGCGGGGGTGGCGAAAGCCCGCCTCAGCGCAGGCCGCGCACCACCTCGATCATCCGCGTCACGTTCTCGGGGTCGGCATCAGGGGTGATGCCATGGCCGAGGTTGAAGATGTGCGGCCCGCCCGAGAAGGCCTTCACCACCCGCCGCGTCGCCTCGTCGAGCGCCGCGCCGCCGGTGACCATGTGGCGCGGGTCCATGTTGCCCTGCACGCAGCCGTCGGGCTGGACATTCTCGGCCGCCCATTCCGGCGTCACGGAATTGTCGATCGCCACGCAATCGGCGCCGGTGGCCTTGGCAAAGCCGATGTAGCCCGCCCCCGCCTCGCGCGGGAAGGCGATGATCGGCAGGCCGGGGTGGCGGTGCTTCAGCTCGGCGATGATCTTCGCGGCGGGCTTTACCGCGAAATCGGTGAAATCCTGATGTTTCAGGCTGCCGGCCCAGGAATCGAACAGCTTGATCACTTCGGCCCCGGCCTCGACCTGCATCGACAGGTATTCGATGGTGGAATCGGTGATGCGGTCGATCAGCGCCTCGAACGTGGCACGGTCGGTGTCTTTCAGGGCATGGGCGGCGCCCTGGTCCTTGGAGCCGCGGCCCGCGATCATGTAGGTCGCCACCGTCCAGGGGCTGCCGGCAAAGCCGATCAGCGTCGTCTCGGACGGGAGTTCGCGGCGCAGGATGCGGATGGTTTCGTAGATCGGCGCGAGGTGCTCATGCACCGCATCGGCCGGTTTCAGCGCGGTGACGCCCGCCATGGTGGTGATGGTCGAAAGCCGCGGCCCCTCGCCGGTTTCGAACCACAGGTCGGCGCCCAGCGCCTGCGGCAACAGCAGGATGTCGGCAAACACGATGGCGGCATCGAAGCCGTAGCGGCGGATCGGCTGCAGCGTGACCTCGGCCGCCAGCTCGGAATTGTAGCACAGCGACAGGAAGTCGCCCGCCTGGGCCCGGGTGGCACGGTATTCCGGCAGGAAGCGGCCTGCCTGACGCATCATCCAGATCGGCGGCGTCGGGAGGGTTTCACCCTTCAGGGCGCGCAGGAT
The DNA here is from genome assembly GCA_032334235.1 of Paracoccaceae bacterium Fryx2. Lineage (NCBI taxonomy): Bacteria > Pseudomonadati > Pseudomonadota > Alphaproteobacteria > Rhodobacterales > Paracoccaceae > Paracoccaceae bacterium Fryx2. Next base: position 1,996,158 of record JAVSGI010000005.1, on the reverse strand, counting down.
GGTCTTGGTCATGGAAAGCTCCTCTGGTTGCCCCCTGACTTGCGCGGCTGCGGCGGCTTGTCAATATGGCGGGAGTTGTCAGGCGAAGATGACACATGTAAGTCTTGCGCATGACACAGCACATGCCCTCCCCCGCCGAACCCCTGAAAATCGGAACCCGTGGCTCGCCGCTTGCCCTGTGGCAGGCGCATGAGACAAGGCGCAGCCTGATGGCGGCCTTCGATCTGCCGGAGGCGGCGTTCGAGATCGTGGTCATCAAGGTGACGGGCGATCAGGTGCTGGACCGGGCGCTGAAGGACATCGGCGGCAAGGGCCTGTTCACCCGCGAGATCGAGGAGGCGCTGCTCGATGGCGGCATCGACATCGCGGTGCATTCCATGAAGGACATGCCGACGGTGCAGCCCGAGGGCCTGCTGCTGGACTGCTATCTGCCGCGCGAGGATGTGCGCGACGCTTTCGTGTCGCCCGGGGTGGCGACGCTGGCGGAACTGCCGCAGGGGGCGACGGTGGGCTCGTCGTCGCTGCGCCGCCGGTCGCAACTTGCGCTGCGGCGGCCGGACCTGAAGCTGGTGGAGTTTCGCGGCAACGTGCAGACCCGGATGAAGAAGCTGGAGGAAGGCGTGGCGGTGGCGACCTTCCTGGCCATGGCGGGCCTGAACCGGCTGGGCATGGCGCACATGGCGCGTTCCGCCATCGCGGTGGACGAGATGCTGCCCGCCGTTGCGCAGGGCGCCATCGGGATCGAACGGCGCAGCGTGGATGCGCGGACCGAGTCGATGCTGGCCGCAATACATGACGCGCCGACCGGCTGGCGGCTGGCGGCGGAACGGGCGTTCCTGAAGCGGCTCGACGGGTCGTGCGAGACACCGATCGCCGGGCTGGCGGTGCTGGAGGGCGACGCGCTGTGGCTGCGCGGCGAGATCCTGCGCCCCGACGGCACCGAGGCGATTGCGGGCGAGGTGCGCGGTGCGGTGTCGGACGGCGCGGCGCTGGGGGTCGATCTGGCCGAGCAGTTGCTGGCGCGGGCACCGCAGGGGTTCTTCGACTGGCGCTGAGTGACCACGAATTTTCTACGAAAATTCGAACCTCTCCGCGGGATCAGGCGGGCAGGCGGGCAGGCAAAGGAATTTTCGTAGAAAATTCGATGCCCGTCCCGCCCTCCGTTCAGGTCTCGCTGCGCAGCACCTGCGCCGGGCGGGCGGCCAGCGGGCGCAGCGCGAAGGCAAGGCCCGCGACCAGGGTCGCCAGAATGCCGCCCAGCACGATCGCCAGCGCCGAGACCGGCTCGAAGGCATAGTCGGCCTCCATCACGAAGGTCATGACCGCCCAGCCCGCGATGCCGCCTGCTGCAATGGCCACGCTGCCCGCCGCGGCCCCCAGCAGCGCCGAGCGCAGCGCGAAGCTCGCAAGGATGCGCGCGCGTGTGGCACCCAAAGTTTTCAGCACCGCCGCCTCGTAGATCCGGGCGCGTTCGCCTGCCGCCGCCGCGCCGATCAGAACGACAAAGCCGGTGACCAGCGTTGCCGCCGCAGCCCAGGCGGTTGCAGTGGCAATGGCGCCCAGCGCCTCGGTCACGCGGTCGATGGCATCGCGCACCCGGATCGCGGTGATGTTGGGGTAGGCCGTCGCCAGATCACGCAGAATCGGCGCCTCGGCTTCCTCGGTCGCGTAGACCGTGGCGATGAAGGTATGCGGCGCGCCTGCCACGGCGGATGGCGACAGCGACATCACGAAGCCCATCCCGGCGGTCGAGAAATCGACGTTGCGGAAGCTGGTGATCGTGGTTTCGATGTCGCGGCCGAGGATGTTGACCGTCAGGGTGTCGCCAAGATTCAGGCCGATTTCCCCGGCTTCCTCGGCTGCGAAGGACACCTGCGCCGGGCCGGTGTAGTCGGCGGGCCACCATTCGCCTGCGGTGATGGTCGCGTTGTCAGGCGGGGTGGCGGAATAGGTCACGCCCCGATCGCCGCGCACCACCCAGTGCTCGCCCGCCACATCGCGCGCGGGCCTGCCGTTTATCTGGGTGATCACGCCGCGCATCATCGGGGCGCTTTCGACCTTAGACACGGCCGGATCGTCCTGAACCCGCTTCAGGAAGCCCTCTATCTGGTCGTTCTGGATGTCGACAAAGAAGTAGGACGGCGCGCGGGCGGGCAGGTCGCGGTCGATGGCGGCGCGCAGGTTGGCGTCGATCTGGCCCACCGCGGCCAGCACCGACAGGCCCAGCCCCAGCGACAGGATCACCGAGGCCGCCTCGGCGCGCGGCCCGCCGATCGCGCCCAGCGCCAGCCGCAGGCCGGTGCGGCCGTGCATCGCCGTGCTACGCGACAGCCGCCGCGCGACACGGCGAAGGCCATAGGCCGCCAGCGCCAGCACCAGCAGCGCGCCCAGAATGCCGCCCGCCGTGCCCAGCGCCAGTGCAAGCGTGCCGGAAAACAGCACCGCGCCGCCGAGCAATGCGCCCGCCAGTGCCAGCATCGCCAACCCGTAGGGCAAGCGCGGCCAGCCCGTCTTGCCCGCCCCGCGATACAGCGCCGCCGCGCGGACCGATTCGGTGCGCGCCAGCGGCCAGAGTGTGAACAGGAACGCCGTGGTCAGGCCGTAGAACGCGGCCTCCAGCAGCGGCCGGGGATAGAGCGCGAAGGCGGTGGGGAAGGGCAGCGACGCCTCGATCACCGGCGCCATCAGCAAGGGCAGCGCCGCGCCCAGCACCAGCCCCAGCGACACGCCAAGCCCCGCCAGCGCCCCGATCTGGATCAGGTAGATGCGAAAGATCGTTCCGCCTTCGGCCCCCAGCGTCTTGAGCGTGGCTATGGTGGAAATCTTGCCGTCGAGATAGGCGCGCACCGCCGCCGACACGCCGACCCCGCCGACCGCAAGGCCCGCCAGCCCGACCAGCACGAGGAACGACCCGATCCGCTCGACAAACCGTTCGACGCCGGGTGCGGCGCGGCGGCTGTCGGCCCAGCGCATTCCGGCATCGCGGAACGCGGCTTCGGCCTCGGTTTCCAGCGTCGCAAGGTCGGCCCCTTCGGGCAGGGTCAGCCGGTATGCGGTTTCATAGAGCGTGCCCGGTTCGATCAGGCCCGAATTCGCCAGCCCTTCGGTCCGCACGATGGTGCGCGGGCCCAGCGAAAAGCCGCCCGTCGCGCTGTCGGGTTCGCGCGTCAGCACGGCGCCCAACCGGAAGTCCTGCATGCCCAGCCGGAAGGTGCTGCCGACCTCCAGCCCCAGCCGGTCGACCAGCACCCGGTCCATCACCGCGCCCGGCAGGCCATCGGCCCCCGCCAGCGCCTCGGCCAGCGGGATCGCCGGGTCCAGCCCCACGCTGCCGATCAGCGGATAATTGTCATCCACCGCCTTGATCTGGGTCAGGGCGCGGTCCTCGGCCCCCGCAGGGCCCGCGACTGCCATCGAGCGGAAATCGACCACCTCCGACACCTGCGTGGCGATGCGGTCCATATAGGCGCGCTCGGTCTCGCTGGCGAAGCGGTAGGTGAAATCCATCTGCGCGTCGCCGCCCAGCAGCACCGCGCCCTGTTCGTTCAGCCCCCGCTCGATGGCGGTGCGCACCATGCCGACGGCGGCAATCGCCGCGACCCCAAGGGCCAGGCAGGCGAGGAAAACCCGGAAGCCCTTCAGCCCGCCGCGCAGCTCGCGCCGGGCGATTCGGGCGGCCAGGCGGACGCTCATGCCGACACCCGTTGCAGGGTGGCCGCACCCGGGCTTTCGCCCGCGATCCGGCCATCGGCCAGCCGCACCACGCGGTCGCAGCGCGCCGCCAGTTCCGGCGCGTGGGTCACCAGCACCAGCGTGGCGCCATGGTTGTCGCGCAGGCCGAACAGCAGGTCCATGATTGCCGCGCCATTCGTGCCGTCAAGGTTGCCGGTAGGTTCATCGGCCAGCACGATGGCGGGCCGCGGCGCGGCGGCCCGGGCCAGCGCCACGCGCTGCTGCTCGCCGCCCGACATCTGGCTGGGGTAATGATCCATCCGCTTGGCCAGCCCAACGGCGGCCAGTTCTGCCCGCGCCCGCGGAAAGGCATCGCGGATTCCCGCCAGTTCGAGCGGCACCGCCACGTTTTCCAGCGCGGTCATCGTCGGAATGAGGTGGAAGGACTGGAACACAACCCCCATATTCCCCCGACGGAAGCGCGCAAGCCCGTCTTCATCCATCGCGGTGAGATCATGGCCCAGCGCCATCACCTGCCCCCCGGTGGCGCGTTCCAGCCCGCCCATCAGCATGAGGAGTGACGATTTGCCCGACCCCGAAGGCCCCACCAGCCCGACCGTCTGCCCGGCCTCGACGCGCAGGGTGATGCCGCGCAGAATCTCTACCGGGCCTGCGTTGCCCTGCAGTGTCAGTTGCGCGTCTTTCAGCGCCAGAACGGGATCGGTCATGCAGTCTGTCCTTCGGTCTTGCCTAGCCCTTGGATATGGGGCGTGGCGGGGAATGCGCAACATCACAATGGGGTTAAGTCTGTGCGCCTCGGCGGCGATGGCGGAACCGGCGACGCTGCTGGCGCTGGGCGACAGCCTGACGCAGGGCTACGGCCTGCCGGTGGAGGAAGGTTTCGTGCCGCAATTGCAGGCATGGCTGGCAGGGCAGGGGGCAGAGGTCACGGTGCTGAATGCCGGCGTTTCCGGCGATACGACGGCGGGCGGCCTGTCGCGGCTGGACTGGAGCCTGACGCCGGAGGTCGATGCGATGATCGTCAACCTTGGCGGCAACGACCTGCTGCGCGGCATCGACCCGGACAACAGCCGCGCCAATCTGGAGGCGATACTGGCCGAGGCCAAGGCTCGCGGCCTGCCGGTGCTGCTGGTCGGCCTGCGCGCACCGGGCAACTACGGTGCCGATTACAAGATCGCGTTCGACGCCATCTATCCCGATCTTGCGGAGCGCTATGGCGCGGAACTGGAGGCCGACTATTTCCAGCCGCTGATCCGGCAGGACTCGGGGCTGGTGGACACCGCGCTGATGCAGGGCGACGGCATCCACCCCAATGCCGCAGGCGTGGCAAGACTGGTCGAGGCGCTGGGGCCGAAGGTGCTGGCGCTGCTGGACCGCGTGCCGGGCTGATGGCTCTGGCATCCGGGCGGGGGATTTGAAACAGTGCCCCCAGACCTGGAGAATGCCGATGGATCTTGTGACCCGCCTTGCCGTCCTGCTGGGCCCGTCCCATGTGCTGACCGGGGCCGACATGGCGCGCTATTGCCCGGACTGGACCGGGAAATACACCGCCCGGCCCTGCGCCGTGGCCCGCCCCGCCGACACGGCCGGGGTTGCCTGCGTGCTGCGGGCCTGTGCAGAGGCGGGGGTGCCGGTTGTGCCGGTGGGCGGCCTGACCGGGCTGACCGGCGGCGCGATGACCGACGGCGGTCTGATGCTCAGTCTGGAACGGATGAACCGCATCCGCGAGATCCGCGCGCAGTCGCGGCTGGCGGTGGTCGAGGCGGGCGTGGTGCTGGCCCGCCTGCACGAGGCCGCCGAGGCGGAGGGGCTTTATTTTCCGCTGTGGTTCGGGGCGCGCGGGTCCGCCACCATCGGCGGCGTGCTGGCCACCAACGCGGGCGGGTCGAACGTGCTGCGCTACGGCTCGACCCGGGCGCTCTGTCTGGGGCTGGAGGTGGTGCTGGCCGACGGGCGGGTGCTGAACCTGATGTCCGAACTGCACAAGGACAATTCCGGCTACGACCTGAAGAACCTGTTCATCGGCGCCGAAGGCACGCTGGGCGTGATCACCGCCGCTGTGATGAAACTGGTGCCCCGGCCGCTGGCCTACGCCACGGCGACGCTGGCGCTGCGCTCGCTGCCCGACGCGCTGATGCTGCTGAACCGCTTGCAGGCCGCGACCGGCGGCGCGGTCGAGGCGTTCGAGTTCATGCCCCGCAGCTACATGCAGCGCCTGGCCGAGGCCCGGCCCGACCTGCGGCCGCCCTTCGCGCAGACCCATGACGTGACGATCCTGGTCGAGGTCGGCGCCACCGCCCCCCGCGACGCCGCCCCGTTGCCCGACGGCACGCTGGCCGTGACCGGCCTGCTGCAGGACAGCCTGGCCGCGATGATGGACGAGGGTCTGGTGCTGGACGCGGTCGTGGCGCAATCGGAAAGCCAGCGCCGCGCCATGTGGGACCGGCGCGAGGCGGCGGCGCAGATCACCTTCGCGCGCAAGCCGCTGATCGACACCGACGTGGCGGTGCCGCTGGAAGCGGTGGAAACCTTCCTGACCCGCATCCACGCCCGCGTGCCTCTGCTTGATGCCGGGGCCGACACGCTGACCGTGGCGCATCTGGGCGACGGCAACCTGCATTTCACCGTCTTCCCCTCGGCTGCCGACGCCACACTGGATGACCGCATCGTCAGCACGATCGAGGATGTGGTGGCGGAACTGGGCGGCAGCTTCTCGGCGGAACACGGTGTCGGCCTGTCGAAACGCCCCTCGATGGCGCGGCGCAAGGATCCTGTGGCGCTGTCGGTCATGGCGGCGCTGAAGGCGACGCTCGACCCCCGCAACCTGATGAATCCGGGCAAGGTGCTGCCCTGAGCGACACGGCACCGGGTGCAGTCTTGAACCGGTCGCGGATCGGAGCGGGCGCGCAGGCTGGCAAAAGGGTGACGCTCCCTGCGGAAAGCCCGGCTTCTTCTGTTCCCAAATATCCCACGGGGGTCCGGGGGTGTGAAACCCCCGGTTCCGGCCGCTGGCGCAAAGCACGTCGGCCAGTGCCCGACGGCCCCACCCGAGGTCCGACATCAGTTCGTGACAAGGTCATAGCTGTTGCGGCGGTTTCCGGTGTTCGTGACGGTCACGTGGAAGTAGCCGTTCCACGACGGCACGAAATCGCAATAGACCGTGTCGGAAGAACCGGTTTCGACGCAGATCGCGTTGCCGTTCTCGTCGGCGACCAGCACGTCGAGGTCGGCATCGCCGTCGCCCAGAACGGCGACTTCGGCCAGCGAGTTGCCGAAGAACGGCACTTCCCACACGTCGGATTGTCCGGCAGGAAGGCGCGAAAGGGTGCTGGATGCCCCGCCGATGCGCCCGCGCGAGCCTTCGGCCCCGGCAACCTCGATCAGGCCGATCAGGGTTTCATCTTCGCCCGCAAGGGTTCTGGCCGAGGCCAGCATCGTTGCGGCGTCCACCGGCGCATCGCTCGTGTCGGCCTCTTCGGCAGCGGCATCGCCCTTCGTTTCCTTCTTGCGCTCGACGCTGGCGATCTCGACCGAACCGGCCAGTTTCGCGGCGGTCAGCACGGTCAGCGCATCCTTGTCGGCCAGGCCGAGGGCATAAAGCTGCTGCGCCAGCGCCAGTTGCGACACCGCACCCCTGGTGCCGACGCCTGTGGGATCGACGTTGGCGCCGGTCTTGTCCTGTGCCGGGGCCGGCGAGGCGAGCGCCGCCAGTGCTGCGGTGGCCAGAACGGCGGAAAGCGATTTGAGCGTCATGGGGTCAGGTCCTGTGATGGCCCCGCGCAACGGAGGCGGTTGGGGCGAATGTGTCACCGGCCCCGGAGTTTGAGAAGCCTGTTCGTCGTGACATGTACCGTCATGCAAACCCCGGCAGCGGGCGCAGCCCAGGGCCGGGGGCTTCCGGTCGGCGCGGATTTCGGCTTTGGTGGCGGGCAACGGAAAGGTGGTCCACATGCAGATGCGCGCGATCCTCGAACGGCTGGTGGGGTTCGACACGGTCAGTTCGCGGCCCAACATGGCGCTGATGACCTTTGTTCGCGACCTTTTGCAGGAGGCCGGGGCGCGGGTGGTGCTGATTCCCGATGAGGGCGGCGGCAAGGCCAATCTTTACGCCAGCGTCGGGCCGGAAGGGGCGGGCGGCGTCATGCTGTCGGGCCATACCGATGTCGTCCCGGTGGAAGGGCAGGCCTGGACCCGGCCGCCCTTCGCGCTGACCGAGGCCGACGGGCGGCTTTACGGGCGCGGCACCACCGACATGAAGGGCTTTGTCGCCTGTGCTGTTGTCGCGATGCTGCGGGCCGCCACGCCGCCCCTGCAGGTGCCGCTGCATCTGGCGCTGTCGTATGACGAAGAGGTTGGGTGCCTTGGCGTCGGCTCGCTGATCGACCTGCTGGCGGCCGCGCCGGTGCGGCCGCGCATGTGCATCGTGGGCGAACCGCCCGGGATGCAGGTCGCCACCGGCCACAAGGGCAAGGTGGCGCTGCGCGCGACCTGCACCGGGCGCGAGGGGCATTCGGCACTGGCCCCGATGGCGCTGAACGCGCTGCATCTTGGGGCCGATTTCCTGAACGCCGTCCGGGCGTTGCAGGCACGCGTCGCGGCGACCGGCCTGCGCGACGGCGACTATGACGTGCCCTATAGCACGCTGCATGTCGGCAAGATGAACGGCGGCGTGCAGGTCAACATCGTGCCCAATGCCTGCGCGCTGGATTTCGAGATCCGCTCGCTGGCGGGCGACGACCCCGAGGCGCTGATCGCCGATCTGCGCGCGGCGGCCGAAAGCATCGTGGCACCGCTGCGCCCCGCCTTCCCCGAGGCGGCCATCGTGGTGGATCGTCTGTGGGATTACCCCGGCCTTGGCACGCCGTCCGATGCGGCGGTGGTGAACTTCGTCAAGGGGCTGACCGGGGCGAATGGCACGATCAAGGTGGCCTTCGGCACCGAAGGCGGGCTGTTCCACGCCCGGCTGGGCATTCCGACCGTGATCTGCGGCCCGGGCAGCATGGCGCAGGGCCACAAGCCCGACGAATATGTCAGCCTTGACCAGCTTGCGCGCTGCGAGGCGATGCTGGCGGCGCTGCTGGACCGGCTTTGCGAGGGGATCTGACGCTTCCGGTCGGGCGGCGCTTGGGCTAGAAGGGCGGCATGGCCATCACCCTCACCAGCTTGACCGAGATCTTCCGCCTTGGCTGCGATGCCGTGATCGACGTGCGCTCCCCTGCCGAATGGGCCGAGGACCACCTGCCGGGCGCGATCAACCTGCCGGTGCTGGATGACGCCGAACGCGCGCGGGTCGGCACGATCTACAAGCAGGTCAGCCCCTTCACCGCGCGCAAGCTGGGCGCGGCGCTGGTGGCGCGCAATGCCGCGAAACACCTGGAAGGCGCGCTGGCCGAGATGCCGGGCGGCTGGCGGCCGCTGGTCTATTGCTGGCGCGGCGGGCAACGCTCGGGGTCTTTCGCCACCATCCTGTCGCAGATCGGCTGGCGGGCAGAAACCGTGACGGGCGGCTACAAGGCGTGGCGCGGGATGGTGGTGCAGGCACTTTACGACACGCCGTTTCCGGCGAAGGTGCTGGTGCTCGACGGCAACACCGGTTCTGCCAAGACCGAGATCCTGGCCCTTCTGTCCAAGCGGGGCGTACAGGTGATCGACCTCGAAGGGCTGGCGCGGCACCGCGGGTCACTGTTTGGCGGCCATCCTGAGGGGCAGCCGTCGCAGAAGTCCTTCGAGGGCGCACTGGCGCTGGAAATCGCGCGGCTCGACCCCGCCCGCCCGGTGGTGATCGAGGCGGAATCGTCGAAGATCGGCAATTGCCGCCTGCCGCCCGGCCTGTGGAAGGCGATGACCGCCGCTCCCCGGCTGGCCGTGGCGGCCCCGGTGGCGGCCCGGGCCGACTATCTGTGCCGCGCCTATGCCGATCTGGTGGCCGACCCCGACCTGCTTGCCCGGCGCATCGCGGCGCTGAAACCGCTGCACGCCGCCGAAGTGATCGAGGGTTGGCAGGCGCAGGCGGCTGCGGGCGCGTTCCGGGCGCTGGCGGCCGATCTGATGCAGCGCCATTATGACCCGCGCTATGGCAAGCACCGCGACCGCTGGGCGGATGACGGGAGCTGGCGGGACTTCGCGACCGACGATCTTGGGCCCGCCGCGCTGGATGATCTGGCCGAGCGGATCGCGGCGCAGGTGCAAGGCGTCTGACGGCCGCGCGTGCGGCAGGGCCGGGACCAAGATCCTTGAAGCAAGGATCTTGCAAAAATCTTGTTCAAGATTTTTGGCGGGGTTTCGCGGGGCAGAGGGTGGCCACAACGTCAGCCGATCAGGGTCGCGAACGCCGCCCCTTCCGTCACCCGGCCGATGATCGCGGCGGTATCGCCCGCCAAGCGCAGTTCTTCCAGCAAGGCCTCTGCCCGCGCCCCCGGCACCGCGGCAAGCAGCCCGCCCGCCGTCTGCGGATCGAACAGCAGCGCCGCGCGCGGGCTTTCGGCAAATGCCATGCGCGGCGCGCAGGCCGCCCGGTTGGCGGGTGCGAGGCTGGAGGCCACGCCCGCCGCCGCAAGAGCTTCAGCCCCCGGCAAGAGCGGGATCGCCGCCGCATCCAGCGTGGCAGCACAGCCCGAGTCGTCGAGCATCTCCAGCAGATGCCCGGCAAGTCCGAAGCCGGTGACATCGGTCATCGCCCGCGCCTCGGGTGCGAGTATTGCCGCGGCAGGCCCCAGCGGGCGCAGCATCCCCGCAAAGGCCGCCGCCACCACCTCGCCCAGCATCAGCCCCGGCAACCGTTTCATCGCCATTTCGGCGGCAAGGATGGTGCCGGTGCCCAGCGGCTTTGTCAGGATCAGCGCGTCGCCCGGCCGGGCCCCGCCCTTGGCGATGATGCGCCCGGCCACCCCGGTCACGCTGAAGCCCAGTGTCAGTTCCGCCCCCACCGAAGTGTGCCCGCCCAGCACATCCGCCCCGGCTTCGCGGAACACCGCCGCGGCTGCCGTCATGATCTCGCGCAGGGTTTCCGTCTGCATCCGGGGCGACATGCGCGGCAGCGTCACCTGCGCCAGCGCCGATTGCGGTGCCGCACCCATCGCCCAGATGTCGCCCAGCGCATGGGTCGCGGCGATCCGCGCCATCAGGCCCGCATCCAGCGTGAAGGCGCGCAGATGGTCGGTGGTCAGCACCTGGAACCCCGCCCCCTGCTGCAGCACCGCCGCATCGTTGCCGGGGCCCGAAACCACCTCGGCCCGTTGCGGCGCGGGCAGCGCCCGCAGCGCAACCGCCAGATCCGCCGCCCCCACCTTGGCGCCGCAGCCGCCGCAGAGCGGAGCGCCCGCCAGCGCCTCGCGCAGCCCAAGCGCCACAACGGCGGGCAGCGGCGCGGCCGCCATCGCCGGGTAAGCCGCGAACTTCGCCATGAACCTTCGGTCGATCCGGTCCTTCCAGTGCCAGAGCCAGGCCCCGTCCAGCCGCAACCCGGCCTTGTCGGCCACCGCCCCCTTGCCGCCGGTCGAGATCAGCTTGAGGTAGTCGCGCTGCGGCTGGTAGCGCCGCATCGCCCCGCCGGAAAGCGCCGCGCGCAGGTTGTGCATCAGCACCGGCGCCTCGCGCACCGCGAACACCCCGGCCTTTGGGCGCGGCGCATGTGCCAGATGCGCGCAATCCCCCGCAGCAAAGATCGCCGGGTCCGATGATTGCAGCGTTGGCCCCACCGACACGAAACCATCGGTCAGCACAAGCCCGGTATCTGCCAGCCACCCCTGCGGCCGCGCCCCCGCCACCGACAATGTGAAATCCGAAGGCAGCACCCGGCCATCCTCCAGCACCACCGCCCCCGCCTCGATCCGTGCGGGCCGCGCCGCGGTCAGCAGCCGCACCCCCAGCCGGTCGAGATGCGCCAGCAACGCCGCCCGCGCCCCGGCCCCGATGCCGGGCAGGGCGACCCCGGCCTGTTCCAGCAGAACCACCTCGGGGCTCACCCCCGCCCCCCGCAGACGGTGTGCCGAGGCCAGCGCCAGCTCCACCCCGCCCACCCCGGCCCCGATCACCACCAGCCGCGGGCAGGCCCGGCCTTCGGCCACAAACGCCGCCCAACGCTCGGCATAGCCGCCCAGCGGCTTGGCGGCCACCGCATGTTCGGCAAAACCCGGCAGGTCGGGCAGGTCGGATCCGATGCCGATGTCGATCGAGGCCACGTCATAGGGCAGCGGCCCCCGCCCTTCCAGCAGCACCCGCCGCGCCGCCCGGTCGATTCCCGCCGCCCGGTCCAGCACCACCCGCGCCCCGGCGTGGCGCGCCAGCGGCACGAGGTCGATCATCAGGTCGTCGCGCCCGTAGTGTCCGGCGACATGCCCCGGCAACATGCCGGTATAGGGCGCCACCGGGCCGGGGTTTATCACCGTCAGCCGCACGCCCGGCAACGGGTCCATCCCCCACATCCGCAGCACCAGCGCATGGGCATGTCCGCCGCCGATCAACACCAGATCGCGCACCAGTGGCACCATGTCAGACTGCATCGGTCTCTCCTGCTTCACGTCCCCCGGTTTCTCGTTGGCACAAATACCCCGGGGGTCCGGGGGCCGGCCCCCGGTGCCCGCCACAAGGGACGGACCCCGGTCATAGCCCGCCTGCGCTGCCAAGGCCATGGGGTCGGCTGCCACGGTTGCGTGTCGGGCCGGGGCTGGCTAGGGTGCGCCGACACAACCGGAAGCCCATATGAAATCCAGACCCCTGATCGGAATATCGCAGTCCCAGCGGCTCAGCCTCAACCTCGGGTTGACGGCCTCTCTGCGGGTGCTGCATTTCGATGCCGCCGGTCTGACACGCTACCTTGAAGAACAGGCCCAGGACAATCCGCACCTGTCGCTGGCGCCGCCTTCGCCGGGCGACTGGCTGCCGCGCTGGTCCGAGGCGTTCCGGCAAGGCGCAGGCGGGGCAGTCGACGGGTCCGGGCTGGCCGCGGGCAGCCCCGGCCCCGCCCCCAGCCTGATCGCCCATGTCGCGACCGAGATCGCCCGCCTGACGAAGCCGGGGCGCGAGCGCGACATCGCGCTTGCCCTGGCCGAGGGGCTGGAACCGTCGGGCTGGCTGGGCAGGCCGCTGGCCGATCTGGCGCGGCACGCGGGTGCCTCGCTGCCCGAGACCGAGGCCGTGCTGGCCCGGCTGCACCGCATCGACCCGCCGGGCCTGTTCGCGCGGTCGCTGGCCGAATGCCTGCGGCTTCAGGCGCAGGATGCCGATTGCCTGGACCCGGTGATGGACCGCATTCTGGACCATCTCGATCTTCTGGCGGCTGGCGATCACGCGCGGCTCGCGCGGTTGTGCGGCGTGACCGAGGACGGAATCGCCGCCCGCCTGCGGCTGATCCGCAGCTTTGACCCCAAGCCGGGGGCGCGGTTCGACCATGGCGCCGCCCCGGTGCGCGAACCTGACCTGATCGCGCGGCGCGGGCCCGGGGGCTGGCAGGTGGCGCTGAACCGCTCGGCGCTGCCCGCGCTGGTGGTGCACCCTGCGGATGGTGCCAACCTGACCGACCAGCGCCCGGGCTGGAAGGCGGCGCAGGCATTGGACCGGATGGTCGAGGGGCGCAATGCCACGCTGCTGCGGGTCGGGCGCGACATCCTCGGGCGGCAGCAGGCGGCGCTGGAACGCGGCCTGACGGCGCTGGTGCCGCTCGGCATGGCCGAGGTTGCGGCCGCGCTCGACCTGCATGAAAGCACGGTCAGCCGGGCGGTGGCGGGCACCTCGGTCGACACGCCGCTGGGCACATGGTGGCTGCGCGACCTGTTCAGCGTCCGCATCGGCGCCGAGGGCGGCCCGTCGGCGGCGGCGCTGCGGGCGGCGCTGGCAAGACTGGTCGCGGTTGAACCGCAATCCCGGCCGCTGTCGGATGCCGCCCTGGTTGCGGCGCTGGCGGCGCAGGGCCTGCCGGTGGCGCGCCGCACGGTCGCGAAATACCGCGAGATGCTGCACATCCCCCCCGCCCACCGCCGCCGCCGCTGACCACTTCGCCGCCGCGACCACAAGGTCCTCCGAACATCCCGCCCGCGCCGCACAGCCCCGCGCGACACGGAATGTCGCATCCGGGGGGGAAGACTGCGCCGGTTCGGCCTAATCGCTATGGGTCCGGGTGGCGGGCGCAACAGGGATGGCGGGCATGGCGTTCTTTCTCGGGGTCGATACCGGCGGCACCTATACCGATGCGGTGATCCTAGACGTGGCCTCCGACCGGGTGATCGGCTCGGCCAAGTCGCTGACCACGCGGGGCGATCTGGCGCTGGGCATCGGACGGGCGGTCGATGCGGCGCTGGCCGGGGCCGGGGTGGCGGCGGGCGATGTGGCGATGGTGTCGCTGTCGACCACGCTGGCCACCAATGCGCTGGTCGAAGGCCAGGGCGGCCGGGTTGCGCTGGTGTTCATCGGGTTCGACGCTGCCGACCTTGATCGCGGAGGTCTGGCCGAGGCGCTGGGCGGCGATCCGGTGATCCTGCTGCCCGGCGGGCACTCCCATGCCGGCACCGAAACTTGGCCGCTGGACCTGGGCGCGCTGGAATCGGCGGTGACCGGCCTCGGGCAAGAAGTGGTGGGCTTTGCCGTCGCCGCCCGCTTTGCCACCCGCAACCCCGGCCATGAACTGGCGGCGCGCGACCTGATCCGCCGGGTGACCCGGCGGCCCGTCACCTGCTCGCATGAACTTTCGGCCAACCTCAACGGCCCGAAACGGGCGCTGACGGCGGTGCTGAACGCAAGGCTGATCGGGATGATCGACCGGCTGGTGCAGGCGTGCGAGCGGCATCTGGCACAGGTGGGCATCCACGCCCCGCTGATGGTGGTGCGCGGCGACGGCGCGCTGATTTCCGCCGCGATGGTGCGCGAAAGGCCGATCGAGACCATCCTCTCCGGCCCCGCCGCCTCGATCGTCGGGGCGCGCTGGCTGACGGGGGCAGAGGATGCGCTGGTGTCCGACATCGGCGGCACCACCACCGATGTCGCCCTGCTGCGCGGTGGGTTGCCCGAGATCGACCCCGAGGGCGCGCGGGTCGGCGGCTTCCGAACCATGGTAGAGGCGGTGGCGATGCGGACCACCGGCCTTGGCGGTGACAGCGAGGTGCATCTGCTGACCAGCGGGCTGGAGGGCGGCCTGCGCCTTGGCCCGCGCCGCCTGATCCCGGTGGCGCTGATGGCGGCGGACCATGGCGCGATGGTCCATGCCGCGCTGGACCGGGCGCTGTCGGCCGAGGTGTCGGGCGACCACGACGGGCGCTTCGTGCTGCCGATGGGCGGCAACCCCGGCGGGCTTTCGCCGCGCGAGGCGGCGCTGCTGGCCCGTCTGGATGGCCCCGCGCCGCTGGCCACGGCGCTCGCCTCGCGGCTGGAGGTGGCGGCGCTGGAGCGGCTGGTGGCGCGCGGGCTGGTGATGATCGCAGGTGTCACGCCTTCGGACGCCAGCCACGTGCTGGGGCGGCAGGGCGGCTGGGATGCGCTGGCCGCCGAAAAGGCGCTGCGCCTGCTGGGCCGCCGCCGCAGCGGCCGGGGCGAGCGTTTCGCGGCCGACCCGCAGGTGCTGGCGCAGGCGATCATCGACCAGCTGACGGCGCAGACCGTCGATTGCCTGCTGGAGGCCGCCTTTGCCGAAGACACCGGTTTCGTGGGCGAGCCGCCAGAGGTGCTGGCCCGGCACCCGCTGACCCGCGCCGGTTTGGCCGGCCATCGCGGTGTGGTCGAGATCACGGCGCGGCTGGGAGTGCCGGTGATCGGGCTGGGCGCGTCGGCCCCGTTCTACTATGGTGCGGTGGGCGAAAGGCTTGGCTGCCGGATGATCCTGCCTGAACATGCCGGTGTCGCCAATGCCATCGGCGCGGTGGTGGGGCAGGTGTCGCAGCGTGCGACCGGCCTTGTCAGCAGCCCCGGCGAAGGCCGCTTCACCGCGCATCTGCCCGACGGGCCGCACCATTTCATCGACCGCGACGCAGCCCTTGCTGCAATGGCCACCGCGCTGGCCGCCGACGCCGCCACCCGCGCCCGCCGCGCCGGGGCCGAAGACATCCACATCACCACCACCCGCCAGATCCGCGAGGCCGAGGTCGAGGGCCGCCCGATGTTCATCGAAGCCACCCTGACCGCCACCGCCACCGGCCGCCCCCGGGTGGCCCATGCCTGACCGACGCGATTTCTCTCTTGACGCCCCGGCGCGGCTTGACTAGCTACCGCCGAACGGATGGCGAGGTAGCTCAGCTGGTTAGAGCACGCGACTCATAATCGCGGGGTCGGGGGTTCGAGTCCCCCCCTCGCCACCACATCCGCGTATGTCGTTTGACCATTGCATGAACAAAGCGTGCCGGATTTCTGCGGTGATGGCCTGCGGGCATTCTTAACCTCCATACGGACCGGTTTCGGCGCACGCCGAAAGGCTTGTGGGTCGTATGTCCGGAATCGATTGCCCATACCGTGCAAATCTTCGGATGCACGGTCGAGCCTGCGCCCATCCAGTCTGGCTGGCTGAATTCGCGGGATCGGCTCTGCGCCATCACCGCCCTGAACTGGGCTTTCGCGCTGCCGTCGCCCGGCACCCGCGCCGAAAACCCGGGGTGGCGGGAATCGATGCGAAGCTCATGGTCGCGGTGCCGGCCGACGGTTTCCCGGCCTGGCTGTTCGGCGTCATGGCCGCGTTCGGAGAACCTGCGCCGCCCACATCCGGCGCGGGACTGGAGATCCCCGGCCGAGGCAGTCGCACCGGCGGCCTTCCCGTTGGGAATCGGCCGGGTCGATACGCACTTGCCCTGCTGTGGCATCTGGAACAGAAGTGCTGCTGACCGGGGCAGGGGGCGGCAGCTGACACTGTGCGCCTTCCGCTGGCCGCACTGTGACCCACCGCCAGCTTCCGAGGGAAAGCCCATGACACTTGATGCCGATGCCATTGCCGCGCTGAAGGCCGTTTCCACCGCGACCCTGACCACGATCCTGCTGAAGAAGGGGCTGCGCAACGTGTGGATGCGCGGCACGCGGCCGATCCGGCCGGGGCAGGAACGGGTGGTGGGCCCCGCCTTCACCCTGCGCTTCGTGCCCGCGCGCGAGGATCTGGCGACCCCGGCAAGCTGGGCCTCGCCCATTTCGACCCGGGCGGCGATCGAGGCGATGCCGGAAGGCTGCGTTGCCGTGGCCGATGCGATGGGCGTGATGGATGCGGGCATCTTCGGCGATATCCTGTGCAACCGGATGGTGCAGCGCAAGGTGGCCGGGCTGGTTACCGACGGCGTGGTGCGCGATGCGGTGGGCGTGCTGGGCACCGGCCTGCCGGTCTGGTGCAACGGGGTGGCGGCGCCGCCGTCGGTTGCGGGGCTGACATTTGTCGGCTGGCAGGAGCCGATTGCCTGCGGGGGCGTCGCGGTGTTTCCCGGCGATATCGTCGTGGTCGACGAGGATGGCGCCGTGCTGATCCCCGCCGCCTTCCTTGACGACATTCTGGCCGAAGCGCCCGGGCAGGAACGGATGGAGGCGTGGATCATGACCGAGGTTGACCGGGGCGTGCCCCTGCCCGGCCTTTACCCGATGAACGAGGAGACCCGGGCGCGCTATGCGGCCTGGAAAGCGGCGCAATGAGTTTCGGGGTCGCCACGAAGGGCGTCTATCCGATTGCGGCGACGCCGTTTCACCCCGACGGGCGGCTGGATACGGCCAGCATCGACCGGCTGACCGATTTCTACCACGAGGCGGGCGCCAGCGGCGTGACGATCCTTGGCATCATGGGCGAGGCGCCGAAGCTGGAACCCGAAGAGTCGCTTTCCATCGTGCGGCAGGTGGTGCGGCGGTCGCGGATTCCTGTGGTGGTTGGGGTCTCGGCCCCCGGCTTTGCCGCGATGCGGCGGCTGGCGCAGGAGGCCATGGCGGCGGGCGCGGCAGGCGTGATGATCGCGCCCGCGCCGCACCTGCGCACCGACGACCAGATCACCGGCTATTTCGCGCAGGCGGTCGAGGCGGTCGGCGCCGATGTGCCCTGGGCGTTGCAGGACTATCCGCTGACGCTGACGGTGCAGATGTCGGTGGCCGTCATCCGACGGATCATGACCGAGCACGCCTCTTGCGTGATGCTGAAGGCCGAGGACTGGCCGGGGCTGGAAAAGCTGTCGGCGCTTCGGCGGGCGCAAGCCGAGGGCAGCCTGCGGGCGTTTTCCATCCTGACGGCAAACGGCGGGCTGTTTCTGGATTTCGAACCCGAGCGCGGCTCTGACGGGGCGATGACCGGCTATGGCTTTCCCGACATGCTGGTGGAGCTTGACGCGCTGCACCGGCAGGGCGCGCGCGATGCGGCGCATGACCTGTTCGATCTGCACCTGCCGCTGATCCGCTATGAACAGCAGCCGGGCATCGGGCTGGCGGTGCGCAAGCATGTGCTGATGCGACGGGGAATCATCGCGTCCGACACGCAGCGCAAGCCCTGGCCCGCGCTGTCGGCCACTGGGCGGGCCGAGGTCGATTACCTGCTGGCCCGCATCGCGCGGCAGGACCGGCGCGCGGCGGTCTGAGGCTCCGCTGCGGTCCGACCGCGCGATCCGGGCGCGCCGCTGCCAGCGTGACCGCCACGCTGGCGGGGCGGCGTGGCAGGGCGGTGATCATGTGGCCGACCTTGACCAGCGCCACCTCTGGTCGTCAGGTCCAGCGTTTCGGCGCTGTCGGGAAGATCGCTTTGCGCCGCCCAGACCCAGCACGGTTTCCCTGTGCGGGCGCGGGCGGGTCTTTGGCCGACCCCGGGTGCCGGAACAGGTCCGGCCCCGGGGGGCTTTCGTCGCGGCTCTCAGGCCTTGATCAGGCCCATCGACTCAAGCTTCAGGATCACCTGATGCGCGCAATGGTCGACATCGACGTTTTCGGTATCGACCACCAGTTCGGCCTTGGTCGGGACTTCATAGGGATCGGAAATCCCGGTGAATTCCTTGATCTTGCCTTCACGGGCCAGCTTGTAGAGCCCCTTGCGGTCACGACGTTCGCATTCCTCGACCGAGGTCGCCACATGCACCTCGATGAAGGCGCCGAAGGCTTCGATCATCTCGCGCACGGCGCGCCGCGTGCTGGTGTAGGGGGCAATCGGCGCGCAGATCGCGATGCCGCCGTTCTTGGTGATCTCGGACGCGACATAGCCGATCCGCTTGATATTGATGTCGCGGTGTTCCTTGGAAAAGCCGAGTTCCGACGACAGGTGCTTGCGCACCACGTCGCCGTCCAGCAGCGTCACCGGGCGGCCGCCCATTTCCATCAGCTTGACCATCAGTGCGTTGGCGATGGTGGATTTGCCCGAACCCGACAGGCCGGTGAAGAACACCGTGAAGCCCTGCTTGTTGCGCGCGGGGCTGGTGCGGCGCAGTTCGGTTACCACCTGGGGGAAACTGAACCATTCCGGGATCTCGATCCCTTCGCGCAGGCGGCGGCGCAGTTCGGTGCCGGAGATGTCCAGCACTGTGTCGCCCTCGGGCACTTCGTTCGCCGGAAAATACTGCGCCTTTTCCTGCACATAGACCATGTGCTTGAAATCGACCATCTCAAGCCCGATTTCGGCCTCGTGTTCCTTGAACAGGGTCTGCGCGTCGTAGGGGCCGTAGAAATCCTGCCCGGCAGAGTTCTTGCCGGGGCCGGCATGGTCGCGGCCGACGATGAAATGGGTGCAGCCGTGGTTCTTGCGGATCAGGCCGTGCCAGACCGCCTCGCGCGGGCCCGCCATGCGCATTGCAAGGTTGAGCAGGCTCATCGTGGTGGTCGAGGACGGATACTGGTCAAGAACCGCCTCGTAGCAGCGCACGCGGGTGAAGTGGTCGACATCGCCCGGCTTGGTCATGCCGACGATCGGGTGGATCAGCAGGTTCGCCTGCGCCTCGCGGGCGGCGCGGAACGTCAGTTCCTGATGCGCGCGGTGCAGCGGGTTGCGGGTCTGGAACGCCACGATGCGGCTCCAGCCAACCTTGCGGAAAAAGGCGCGCAACTCGTTCGGCGTGTCGCGGCGGGCCTTGAAGTCATAGTGGACAGGTTGCTGGATCCCGGTGACCGGGCCGCCGAGGTAGACCGGGCCTGCGGTGTTGTGCAGGTAGTTGACGGCCGGATGCGCCAGATCGTCGGCGCCATAGACCATCTCGGCCTCGTGCGCCTTGTTCGGCGTGTACTTGTCGGTGACCGACAGGATGGCGAGGATCACGCCTTCCTGGTCGCGCAGCGCGATGTCCTGCCCCGGCTCGACGGTGCCCGCGAATTTTTCCGACACATCCAGCGTGATCGGCATCGGCCAGAGCGCGCCATCGGCCATCCGCATGGTATCGACGACGCTGTTGTAATCCGCCTCGGTCTGGAAGCCCTTCAGCGGAAAGAAACCGCCGTTCATCAGCAGCTCCAGATCGCAGACCTGCCGGGCGGTCAGATCCCAGGACGGCAGGTTGCCAGCGTCGACTTTCAGCTTTTGGGCGGAGTCATGGGAAACATAAAGCTCCGGGATCGGAGCGAGATTGGGCAGGGACATTGCGAGGGCCTTGTTTCAATAGCTCTGCAGACGGGGGGCAGAGACACCACTTTTGCGCGCCATACCCCGGCAGCACGGCCGAATTCAAGCGATCTTGTCGCCTCGTGACGGAAAAAGTCGAAAATGCTGCGTTGCGGCATGATCCTGGGACGGTTTCCCGCCCCGGCTTGCAGCCCGGTGGTCAGCTTTCTCCGGACAGCCAGCGTTCGGCATCCAGCGCCGCCATGCAGCCCATGCCCGCACTTGTCACCGCCTGGCGGTAGATGTGGTCGGTCAGGTCGCCCGCCGCGAACACGCCGGGGATCGAGGTCTGCGTGCTGCCCGGGGTGACCTTGACATAGCCGCCGTGATGCAACTCCAACTGGGCCTTCACCAGTTCCGACGCCGGCGCGTGGCCGATCGCCACGAAGAACCCGGCGCAGGGCACATCGGTGACGGCCCCGGTCTGCACGTTGCGGGCGCGCACGGCGGTGACGCCAAGCGGAGTTTCGTCGCCCAGCACCTCGGTGACCTCGTGGTTCCACATGAGGGTGATCTTCGGGTGCTTGAACAGCCGGTCCTGCATGATCTTTTCGGCGCGCAGGCTGTCGCGGCGGTGGATCAGCGTGACTTTGGTCGCGAAATTGGTCAGGAACAGGGCTTCCTCGACCGCCGTGTTGCCGCCGCCGATCACCACCACCTCCTTGGCGCGATAGAAGAACCCGTCGCAAGTTGCGCAGGCCGAGACGCCGAAGCCCTTGAACTTTTCTTCCGACGGCAGGCCCAGCCAGCGCGCCTGCGCCCCTGTGGCCAGGATCACCGCGTCGGCGGTGTAGGTCGTGCCGGAATCGCCCTGCGCGGTGAAGGGGCGGTTCTGCAGGTCAAGGCTCAGGATGATGTCGGAGATCACCTCGGCGCCCATCGCCTTCGCGTGGTCCTCCATCCGCAGCATCAGGTCGGGGCCCATCACATGGCTGTCGCCCGGCCAGTTCTCGACCTCGGTGGTGATGGTCAGCTGGCCGCCGGGCTGCATCCCCTGCACGAGGATCGGATTCAGCATCGCCCGCGCGGCATAGACCGCCGCCGTATAGCCTGCAGGCCCCGACCCGATGATCAGAACCCTGGTGTGACGTGTCGCGGTCATGCTTGCCTCTGGTGTCTTTCCTGTGGCGCATCATATAGGCGCAAGGCAGCGAGGGCGAAAGCCCCCCGGGACTCTGGCTGGCCGCCCCGGCCGCACGCGCGCGATAAAATGTTGCGTGACCGTGAAACAATATTGCGCAGGGGGGGCGGAAATCCTAATGTCCGCCCGAAAACGACGTGCGATCAAGGAGACGGTCATGGCCGGATCGAAACTCGACCCCATCGACCGGCATATTCTGGCGGAATTGCAGGCCAACGGCCGAATGACGAATGTCGAGCTTGCCAAGCGGGTCGGCATTTCGGCCCCGCCCTGCCTGCGCCGGGTGCGCACGCTTGAAGAAGCCGGGTTCATCAAGGGCTACCACGCCGATATCGACGCGCGCGAACTGGGGTTCGAGGTGCAGGTGTTCGCCATGGTGCGCCTGCGCAGCCAGGCCGAGGCCGACCTTTCGGCCTTCGAGGCGCGGGCGCGGGCGTGGTCGTTGGTGCGCGAGTGCCACATGCTGAACGGCGAGATCGACTTCATCCTGAAATGTGTGGCGCCGGACCTGTCGACCTTCCAGAACTTCCTGACCGAGCAGCTGACGGCGGCCGAGAACGTGGCCAGCGTCAAGACCAGCCTGGTGATCCGCTGCGCCAAGGACCAGCCGGGCGTGCCGTTCGACGTGCTTGAGGCGCGGCTGAAGCGCAGCGCCTGAGGTAGTTTCCCGCCGGTCGGGCCGGGGCCAAAAAATCTTGTTGCAAGATTTTTGCAAAATCCTTTGAAGGATTTTGGCGCACGGCGGGATCGGGCGGGTGTGGCTGGTACAGATAGGCGGCCCCTTCGCGGCACGTCAGAGGAACGCACCAAGGCCGCCTTACCGAGCATTGAACCCCGAAGCAGCCCTGCTGGGCCATTCCGGAGCGAAGGGAGGGGTGCCTTGGGCTTTCGCCCCGGGTCTTGCCGCACCTGCCTTCGCCTGTTTTCACAGAGGGACATCTGTAAGGCAGAAGATGTCGGAATTCGGGCGGGCTGTCAAAATTAATTCTTAATCGTCACAGCGTGGTCGCCAATGTGGCAGGGGGCGGGCAATTGTTTCCTCGGGCGCTGGAAAGCTCGCAGAAATGTGGCGGCAAGGCCGGTCTTGCCGGGGCACGGTGATTCGCCTTGGTGAATCGCCGGTCTGGAAAAGCGCATGGCCGGAGGCGGTGCCCCCGGCCTCTGAAATGGGCGTCCGGCCGTGCCGGATCAGCGCGCGGCTACGGCGCGCGACTTCTGCGGAATCTCCGGCTTC
Source organism: Paracoccaceae bacterium Fryx2 (assembly GCA_032334235.1). Classification (NCBI taxonomy): domain Bacteria; kingdom Pseudomonadati; phylum Pseudomonadota; class Alphaproteobacteria; order Rhodobacterales; family Paracoccaceae; species Paracoccaceae bacterium Fryx2. Next base: position 1,973,586 of record JAVSGI010000005.1, on the reverse strand, counting down.
ATCGCCTCGGGGCGGCGGCGGGTGCTGCGCTGCCACGGCAGGGCAACCTGCGCTTCGGTGCTTGCGGCAAGGACCGACTTCAGCCAGCGGCGTTCTTTCTTCATCATCGGCTCCTCACTTCTGCTCTGCCTTGGTGGTCCTTTCGACCTTGGGTTCACTATGACGGGGCAATGCGGCAGGGTTTTGGCGCTGCGGTGTGGCGCGGATTCTTTCCGCCAGGGAATTATGGCGAACGTGACGCAATCGGGAAACTGCTTCAAATGCAGGGGATTTCTCGCCGGATCGAGGTCAATCCGCGGCACATGCCCGTGACTGTTTCCGCAAATGTGGCCGGACCTTGACGGCGGGCGCCGTGATCCTGCCCGGATTACAGCCGGATCACCGAGATCAGGCGGCCATAATCCACTTCGCCGGCATGGGTGGTGCGGCGGTAGGAGAAGAATCGGTCGGGGTCGCTGTAGGTGCAGTGCCGCGTCCATTCGGCATGGCCCACGCCTGCCGCGCGCAGCCGGGCCAGGCTGTAGGACGGCAGGTCGAACAGGGCACGGTCGCCCGCGCCCTGCGCGAAGAAGCGGGCAGAGGCCCGGTCGTCGTCGATGAAGCTTTCGACGAACTCGGGGCCGACCTCGTAGGCGGCGAGGCTGATGCACGGGCCGATCACGGCCGTGATCGCCGCGCGCCGTGCACCCAGCGTCTCCATCGCGTCAAGCACCGCTTCCAGCACGCCGTCGCGGCTGCCGCGCCAGCCGGCATGGGCCGCGCCGATCACCCCCGCCTCGGCGTCTGCGAACAGCACCGGCTGGCAATCGGCGGTCAGCACGGCCAGCGCAAGCCCCGGCGTGGCCGTCACCATCGCATCGGCCACCGGCGTCTGGGCGGGCGGTTCGGTCAGGTGCAGCACATCGGCCGAATGCACCTGACGGATCGACACCAGGTGATCGGGGGCGACGCCCATGGACGCTGCGACCCGGGCGCGGTTGATCACCACGACTTCCGACAGGTCGGTGCTGCCCGGACCGCAGTTCAGCCCATGGAATATGCCGGACGAGGCCCCGCCCTTGCGCGTGAAAAAACCGTGGCGCAAGGGCGCGAGCGCGTCGGAGGTCAGGATCTCTAGCATCAATCGAATCCGGGTGGCGGCAAATGTGCTGGCGAATGCAGGGCGAGCGCCTTGAACAGCGTTCCCATTTCATCGTCGGCGGTCAAGCGGCGAGTTGCGGCGCGGTGGTTTTCCAGTGCTGCGCCGCAGAGATTCTGCGCCAGCCGGTCGGCGCGGGCGGCAATGCCCAGCCGGTTCAGCAGCGCACCTTGCGTCAGCAGGGGGGCGGCGCGGCAGGGGGCGGCGGCGCGGGCCAGCGCCGCGAAATCGACATGGGCGGTCAGGTCGGCCAGCCCCGGTTCGGCCAGCGGGTCGGCAAAGCGGTGGGCGCGCAGCGCCTGCAGCGTGTCGCCGCGCGAGCCCCAGCCGCCATAGTCGATCACCAGCGCCGCCCCGCCATGCGTGGCGATGCGGTCGGCGATCTGCGCGATGATGCCGGTAGCGGCGGCGCAGGTTTCCACCACGTCGCCGGGCGCGGTGTCGGCCAGCCGATGGTCCAGCGCCGCCAGCGGCACCGGGGCCGCGAGGCCGAAGGCGAGCCGGCCGTCGCTCAGCCCGACCATGGTTTCGGCCCAGCCGCTTTCGCTGCGGGTGAACTGGCGGATCGGCAGGGCGTCGAAGAACTCGTTGGCGATCAGGAACATCGGCGCTTCGGGCAGGGCCTCGACCCCGGTCAGCCAGCGCGCCGGGTGGTCGCCAAGTGCCCCCCGCTGGCGGGCGCGCAGGGCAGGTGACGCCTCGACCAGCGTGACCTCTGCCGCCGCGTGAAAACCCGGCACGCCCCTTGTGGCGCGCAGGGCGTCGGCCATCAGGGTGCCGCGGCCGGGGCCAAGCTCGGCAAGGGTGAAGCGGGCAGGCGCGCCCTGATCGAGCCACGTCTGTGCGAGGCAGAGGCCCAGCAACTCGCCGAACATCTGGCTGATCTCGGGGGCGGTGGTGAAATCACCACCCGCGCCGAACGGGTTGCGGCTTGTGTAGTAGCCGTGCTCGGGGTGCAGCAGGCAGTCGGCCATGTAGTCGGCCAGCGTGATCGGCCCTGTGGCCCGGATGCGCCGGATCAGCAGGCAGGCCAGCGGTGTCACCTGCGCTGCGCCCGCGCGATCAGCACCAGCCCCAGCGCGACCATCGGCAGCGACAGCAATTGCCCCATGGTCAGCCCCCAGCCGCCGACCTGCCAGGCCAGCCCCAAAGGGTTGCCGGGGCTGATGAACTGCGCGTCGGGCTGGCGCACGAACTCGACCGCGAAACGCGCCAGCCCGTAGCCGGCAAGGAACACCCCCGAGACCCGCCCCGGCCAGGCCAGCCATCCCGACCGCAGCACCAGCCACAGCAGCAGCGCGCCCAGCACCAGCCCCTCCAGCCCCGCCTCGTAAAGCTGCGAGGGGTGGCGGGCGCAGATGCCGATGATGTCGGGGCAGGTCTGCGCCGCCTCGCCGGGGAAGGCTACGCCCCAGGGCAGGGTGGTCGGGCGGCCCCAGAGCTCGGCGTTGATGAAATTGGCGATGCGGCCCAGCAGCAGGCCGGGCGGGGTTGCCACCGCCAGCAGGTCGGTTGCCTGCAGCAGCGGGATGCCCTCGCGGCGGCAGAACACCAGCGCGGCGGCGATCACCCCCAGAAAGCCGCCATGGAACGACATGCCGCCTTCCCAGACCTTCAGGATCTCGAACGGATGCGACAGGTAATAGCCCGGCTGGTAGAACAGCACGAACCCGAGCCGCCCGCCCAGCACCACGCCGAGGATCAGCCAGGTCATCAGCCGTTCCACCTGTTCGGCGGTCATCGGCGCCACGCCGGGCCACAGCCGCGCGGTGCGGATCATGTGCAGGATCAGCTTCCAGCCGATCAGCAGCCCGGCGATATAGGCCAGCGCATACCAGCGCAGCGCCAGCGTGACGCCGAAAACCTCGATCGAGATCAGGTCGGGCGACAGGTCGGGAAAGGGGATGTAAGCCATGCGGGCTCCTTGGTTGGTGCGGTTCTGTTGCGGGCGCGTGCCGATGTCAACAGTCCGGCGGCTTCGATGCCTGCACCTGCGGCGCAAGAAACCTTGTGTGGCGGTGGCGGGCGGACCATATAGGGCGCAAGCCAGCGAAAGGACCACCCATGCAGCCCAAGAACAAGTTTCTCGACGACATGTCGCAACTGATGACCAATGCCATGGGCGTCGCCCAGGGTGCCAAGACCGAGGCCGAGACGGCGATGAAGGGCCTGATCGACCGCTGGATGGCCGACCGCGACTTCGTCACCCGCGAGGAGTTCGACGCGGTGCGCGCCATGGCGACCCGCGCGCGCGAGGAAAACGACGCGCTGGCTCTGCGGATCGCGGCGCTGGAAGCCAAGGCCACGAAAAAGGCCTGACGGCGGGCGGGCGCGGGGTTTCCCGCGCCGCACCTTCGGGTCAGCGCAGGCCCATCCCCGTCCGCATCAGGGTGCGGCGCAGCGGGGCTACGGAATACAGCGCATCCAGCGCCTTGGCGCGCAGGTCGCGCAGCCCAGGCGCGCCCAGCATCGAGGCCCGGTTCAGGGCGTCGATGCCGGTGATGCGGGCCTGCACCTCGAAGTGACGGGCGCGGTGATAGGCATCGAGCATCTTCGCATCGCCCAGCGTCGCCGGGTTTGCCGTCGCCAGTTCCAGCAGCACGCGCAGGTCGGCAAGGCTCATGTTCAGCCCCTGCGCGCCGATCGGCGGCATGACATGCGCGGCCTCGGCCATCAGCGCCGTGCGCTCGCCCGACATGCGGTCGGCGATCTGGCTGATGATCGGCCATTGCGTCAGGCGCGTCACCAGCTTCAGCGGCCCGAGGATGCCGCAGGACCGTGTGTTGATCTCGGCCTCGAAATCGGGCACCGGCAGGGCGGCAAGGCGTTGCACCTCGGGGCCGGTTTCCATCCAGACGATCGCGGAACACGGCAGACCGTCGCGGTCGGGCAGCGGCACAAGGGTGAATGGCCCGCCAGAGCGGTGGATCTCGGTCGAGACGTTCTGGTGCGGGATCGGATGGGTGACGGCAAAGGCCAGCGCCTTCTGGCCGTAGCGCATGGTGCGGACGCCGATGCCCAGCGCCTCGCGCACCACCGACCCGCGCCCGTCTGCTGCGACCACCAGCCGGGCGGAAACGCGGGTGCCGTCGGACAGGGTGACCAGCGCCTCGGTCTGGCGGGTGGTGACGCGGGTGGTGGCAACGCCGGGGCGGAAGCTGACATCGGGCAGTTCGGCCAGCCGCGCCACCATCTCGCGGCGCAGAAGCCAGTTCGGCAGGTTCCAGCCGAAAGGCTGGTCGGAAATGTCGGCGGCGTCGAAGTCCTTGATGATGCGGGGTTCGGCCACCGGGCCGCCCGCGTCGATGATCCGCATCACCTGCAGGGGGGCCGCAAAGGGCTCCAGCCGCGCCCAGAGGCCCGCCGCCTGAAGAACGGGAATCGAGGGTTGCAGGAAGGCGGTGGTGCGCAGGTCGGCCCCGTCAGCCTCGGCATCGGTGACGGGCGCGGCCGGATCGACGCAGATTACCGAAAACCCCGCCGACCCGAATGCCGCGGCCGCCGCAAGGCCCGCAACCCCGCCGCCAGAAACCAGTATGTCCGTCGTGATGCGTGTCATCCGCGCCCCCCTTTGTCGAGTATCAACATAGGGCGCGGAAGCGGGGTATCCAACCGGCAATGCTTACCCGAAGGTGATCGCCACCAGTGTGATTATCACCACCGGCACCAGTGCCAGCGCCGTCATCGCCAGGGCGACGATGCCCCAGGTGCTGACCGCCAGCACAACCAGCACGACGAAGATCAGCAGGGCGACGAAGATGAGTCCGGTCCCGCGCGGAAAATTGCGGGCAATCCAGCCGGCCTCGGGCACAGTGTTGATGCCGTGCGTGGCAGGGGAAGGTGTGTCTGACATGAGTATTCTCCTGTTCGCTAACTGACCTAGGCCTTGACCGAGTCTTCGCCAGAGGACACTTTGCCGCAGTGCGGCATATCGGATCAGGCGGTCAGACGCAACAGGAATGCGGAAAGATCGTCGGTGTGGTGGTGGATGTGCGGGGCGGGCGCAGCTTCGGGGGCGACATGCACGGTGCGCATTCCCATGGCGTGCGGCGCGGCCAGGTTGCGCGGATCATCCTCGAACATCGCGGCACGGTCGGGGGCCATGCCATCGGCGGCAAATACCGCCTCGAAGGCGGCGCGTTCCGGCTTGGGGCGAAAGCCCGCATGTTCCACGCCATAGACAGCATCGAACAGCCCCGACAGGCCGCGCGCCGCCAGCACGCGCTCGGCATAGGGTGCCGAGCCGTTGGTATAGACGATGCGCCGCCCCGGCAGCGCGCGGATCCGGGCGGCCAAGAGCGCGTCCACCTCCAGCGCGTCGAACGAAATGTCGTGGACATCGGTCAGATACGGGCCGGGATCGACGCCGTGTTCCTGCATCAGCCCGGCCAGCGTGGTGCCGTAGGTCGCCCAGTAGTGGCGCCGCAGCCGGTCGGCCTCGGGCCGTGCCACGCCAAGCGCCTGCATCACCCAGGCGGTCATGCGGACCTCGATCTGGTCGAACAGCCGCGCGGCAGGCGGATACAGCGTGTTGTCCAGATCGAACACCCAGCCGGTGACATGCGAGAAACGGTCAGCTACCATCCCGCGACGCTAGCCCGCCCGTGGCCCCGGGGCAATGGATTGCGGTTGAGCCCGGCGGGCTTGGGCGCTAACGTCCGCGACACGCTGACCCGGCAGGAAAGACCGTTTCCCGTGCAGAAAGACGCCTATACGCTGATTGTCGAGGCGATCGACGCGGGCATATACAAGCCCGGCGACCGTCTGGTGGAATCCGAACTGGCCGAGCGGCTGGGGGTGTCGCGCACCCCGGTGCGCGAGGCGCTGCAACGGCTGGAAACCCAGTCGATGCTGACGCGCGACGGGCGCAGCCTGATCGTGGCCTCGCTGGATCACAACCAGCTGGCAGAGCTTTACATCGTGCGAACCGAGCTTGAGGGCCTGGCCGCAAGGCTGGCCGCGCGACATGCGACCGACGAGGAGATCCGCGTGCTGCGCGGCATGGTCGAGGAAGACCGCACCTTGCAGGGTGGCGACCCGCGCGCGCTCAGCCGGGCCAACAAGCGGTTCCACAAACAGATTCACCTGGCCTCGCACAACCGCTTTCTGGTGCAGCAGCTTGATCTGGTGCATCGCTCCATGGCGCTGATGGCGAACACCTCTTTCGCCGCCGAAGGCCGCGACGGGGTGGCGCTGGCCGAACATGACCAGATCGTGCGGGCCATCGAGGCGCGCGACGGCGATGCGTCCTACGAGGCGCTGCGGGTCCACATCTCGAAGGCGTTCGAGACCCGGCTGCGTGTCGACGCCGGCGAGTTGCGGTTGCGCTGACACCTATGGCGGCGGGTCGATCGGGTCGAAGTGGCCGTGGCTGGTCTTGTCCCAGTAGAACGGGCGGGCCACCATTTCCCAGGCCGCCTTGTAGGACGCCAGCGCCCCCAGCGGAAAGTAGAAGTGCAGCGTCGGCACCCAAAGCGGGCTGAGCCGGTGCCGCGTCATGCGCAGCGCCGCGATGCCGACTGCAATGTTCATGGCCTCGGTTGTCAGGAACAGCCCGACCAGTGCCCACCACAGCCCAGGCGGCAGCACATCGGCCACCGGATGCGGCACGCCCAGCGGCACCAGCCAGAACGACCAAAGCACCGGCGCCAGCAGGAACTGCGACAGCGTCGACAGAAAGAAAACCTGGAAGCCGATGAACTTCCGGGCCCCAAGCTGCCGCCACAGCAGCGCCGGGTCGCGGTTGTGCACCGACCATGTCATCATGTAGCCCTTGAGCCAGCGCGAACGCTGCTTGACCCAGGGCAGGGCGCGGCAGTTGGCCTCTTCTTCCGTCACCGTGTCGATCAGTTCGGTGCGATAACCGTGGCGGGCCAGGCGGATGCCCAGATCGGCATCTTCGGTCACATTGTGCGAATCCCAGCCGCCAAGCTTTTCAAGCGCCGCGCGGCGGAAGAAAAGCGTGGTGCCGCCCAGCGGAATCGGCAGGCCCAGCCGCTCCAGCCCGGGGAGGATGATGCGGAACCAGGCGGCGTATTCCACCGTGAAACAGCGCGACAGCCAGTTTGTGCGCGGGTTGTAGAAGTCGAGCACGCCCTGCAGGCAGGCGACATCGGCCCCGCGCTGGTGAAAGCGGTCCACCACCCTGCGGATCTGGTCGGGTTCGGGGGCGTCTTCGGCGTCATAGACCCCGACGATCGACCCGCGGCACTGGTCCAGCGCGAAGTTCAGCGCGCGGGGCTTGGTCTGCACCTGCCCGTCGGGCACCACGACCACCCGCATCCAGGGCGGCAGGTCGGCAGAGGCGAGGGCGGCCCGGGTCTGGCTGTCGGTCTCCTCGACCACCAGCAGGATGTCGAGCAGGTCGCGCGGGTATTCGAGGCGGCCGAGGCGGCGCACCAGCCGGGGCGCGATGTCGACCTCGCGATACATCGCGACCATGACCGAAACGACCGGCAGGCGCGCGATGATCGGCGGCGGGCTGCGGGGCGGGGGCCGCCTGAACCCGGAGAGGGCGGCGGCCGATTTCAGCGTGGTCGCCAGCACCAGCGTCAGCACCGTCCATATCGTGATGGCAAAGGCCATGAAGACAGGCACAACGACCAGCCCCGCGATCAGCAGCATCAGGCCCAGCACACCCCACAGGGGCGCGGCGCCGCTGCCCCAGTCGCGGCAGCTTTCGGGCGGCGGCACCCGGGTTTCGGCGGCATGGGCCAGCATTGCGCCGCGCGCACGGCGCAGCGCGGTCTCTATCGCGGCGGCGGGAGCCAGCGCCAGCACAACCGGCCCGAACGCCTCGGTCAGCCGCGGGCGCTGGCGCTCGAAATCCTCGGGCCGGGCGGTGGCGATCACGGTCGCCGCCCCGACCTGCCGCCATGGCAGCAGCCTGTCGCGCAGGCAGACCGCAGCCCCGAGCCGGTCGATCAGCCGTGGGTCGGGGGCCTCGCGCGCCGGATCGATTCGGGGGGCCTGCCACAACTGCGCCAGCCGGTCATAGAGCGCATCTTCCGGCACCATCCCGCGCGCAAGCAGGATGTCGGCCAGCCGCCCGTGATTGCGGGCATTCAAGGCCAGCGCCTGCACCAGATGATGCGGGGTCACCAGTCCGTCACGCAACAGGCTGACCCCCAGCGTTTCCGCCGATGGCGGAACGTGGCGCGCGGGCCATGGCTGCGGCGCCACCGGCACGGCGCTGGAATGGGGAAGAAGGCGGATGATCGGTGCGGTCACGGCCCGGCCCTTGCGATTTACCCGCCCAGCCTTGGCCAGAACGGGTTAATGCAGGGTTAAGAGCCGGTTAACCAGGTGCGCGGCGCTCAGGCTTCCGGGTGACCGCACTCAGGCGGCGCGGCGGGCCTGCATCGCTGCGGCGAAGCGTTCGAAAAGATAGTAGCTGTCCTGCGGGCCGGGGCTGGCCTCGGGGTGATACTGCACCGAGAACACCGGGCGGTCCTGCACACGGATGCCGCAGTTCGACCCGTCGAACAGGCTGACATGGGTTTCAAGCACGCCCTTCGGCAGGGTCTGGCTGTCCACGGTGAAACCGTGGTTCATCGAGGTGATTTCCACCTTGCCGGTGTCCATGTCCTTGACCGGATGGTTGGCGCCATGGTGGCCGTGGTTCATCTTGACGGTTTTCGCCCCCAGCGCCAGCGCCAGCATCTGGTGGCCAAGGCAGATGCCGAACACCGGCAGGTCGGCGGCCAGCACGCCCTGGATCATCGGCACCGCATAGCTGCCCGTGGCCGCCGGGTCGCCGGGGCCGTTGGACAGGAACACGCCCTCGGGGTTCAGCGCCAGCACGTCGGCGGCGGTGGCCGAGGCGGGCAGCACCGTGACCTCGCACCCCGTCGAGGCGAGGCAGCGCAGGATGTTGCGTTTCGCGCCGTAGTCGATCGCCACGACCCGCAGGCCGGGGCCTTCGCGCCGGGTGTAGCCCTGCGGCCAGGCCCAGCGCATCTCGTCCCAGCGGTAGGATTGGGCGCAGGTCACGTCTTTCGCCAGATCGAGGCCGACGAGGCCGCGCCACGCCCGCGCCTTCGCGACCAGCGCCCCGATGTCGAACTTGCCCGACGGGTCATGCGCCAGCGCCACATGCGGCGCGCCCTGCTGCCGGATCGCCCGGGTCAGGCGGCGCGTGTCAAGCCCGCCGATGCCGATGCGCCCCTTGGCCAAGAGCCACGAGGTCAGATCGCCGGTGGCGCGCCAGCTGGACGGCTCGGTCGGATCCCATTTCACCACCATTCCGGCCGCAACGGGTTCGGCGGTTTCGTCATCCTCGGCGGTGACGCCGACGTTGCCGATATGGGGGAAGGTGAAGGTCACGATCTGGCCCGCGTAGGACGGATCGGTCATGATCTCCTGATACCCGGTCATGGCGGTGTTGAACACCAGTTCGGCCACCGTCTCGCCGGTGGCGCCGAAGCCGTGGCCGTAGAAGACGGTGCCGTCGGCAAGGGCGAGGCAGGCGGTTGGCAGTTGCCGGGTCTGGTGGCTGGCGGTCATGTCGCGACTCCCTCCGGGGTCAAATCGGGCGGACACTACGGGGCGGACGCCGTGGGGTCAAGGGTCAGGCACAAAAGCGTTGTCATGGAAAATCAATGGCTTGTGGAATGTGCTGCCGGTTGTCTTGGCGGTGGGATGGCTGTATTGTCGATTGGTCGGAAGCCATGGGGATGGAAATGCGATGACATTGCGCGATCGGCTGCAGGTGGCACTGAAAGAAGCGATGAGGGCGCGGGCGGCGGACCGTCTGTCCACGCTGCGCCTGATCAATGCCGCGATCAAGGACCGCGAGATTGCCGCGCGCGGCGAGGCCGACGTGACCGAGGTCAGCGATACCGACATCACGGGCATTCTGGGCCGCATGGTCAAGCAGCGCAACGAAAGCGCGCGCGCCTATGAAGAGGGCGGGCGGCTGGAACTGGCCGAGAAGGAACTGGCCGAAATCAAGGTGATCGAAGAATTCCTGCCCCGCCAGCTTGACGCGGCCGAAGTCGATGCCGCGATTGCCGAGGCGGGGGCCACCAGCATCCGCGACATGGGGCGGGTGATGGCCGTTCTGAAGGGCCGCTACACCGGCCAGATGGATTTCGCCACCGTCGGCCCCCGCGTCAAGGACCGGCTGGGGTGAGACGCGCCCGGAAAAGGGTCCGGTGGACCCTTTTCAGCGTCGAACGGGCGGAGCCCCGGGGCAGACGCTCCCGGAAAAGGGTCCGGTGGACCCTTTTCAGCGTCAAACCTCAGAAGGACTCCCGACCCGGTTTCGGAACCCGTCAACGGCGGCGGATACCTGCAAGCGCCGCGGCAAGGTCGCCCGCAAGGGTCACGCGCTCGGGTTCCGACAGGAAGGTGCCAAGCTCCACCTCGCGCACGCCGCCTGCCAGCGTCAGATAGTTCGGCACCGGCCCGCCGCTGGCATGGAGCATCACCCGCACCCAGTGCGGATTGGCCTGCCAGTCCTGCCTGCGGCCGCGGGGGCCGTGGCGGGTCAGGGTCACATGATCGGACCAGAGCGCCAGCTCCTCGACGATTTCGGCATCGCGGTAGCTGCGGGTCAGCGCCCACCACATCCCCGCCACGGCAAGGCACAGGAAGGGCAGCAACCCCCAGAGCACGGGCGTGCCCAGCACCGCCAGCAGCGGCAGCGCCAGAAGGGCCGCCAGCAGCCCGATGCACCACACAAAGCCGCGCCGGGGCAGCGAACGGTAGGGCCACAGGTGCAGACGGCAGGCGGGGCCGTCGCCTGCGGCATGGGAAAAGGCCCCGGGATCGCCCGGGGCCCTTTCCAATCGTGTCACCCATTCATAGGGCATCGGTCCGGCCCCTCAGTGGGCGTGCGGCTTGTCCCAGTCGGATTGCTTCGGCAGTTGCTCGAAGGTGTGTTCCGGCGGCGGGCAGGGCAGGGTCCATTCCAGCGTGTCGGCGTATTCGTTCCAGTAGTTGTTCTCGGTCACCCGCTTGCCGTAGCGCAGGGTGTAGAACACGATCCCGAGGAAGAACAGGAACGAGGCGAACGAGAGGAACGCGCCCATCGAAGAGACATAGTTCCAGTAGGCAAAGGCCTCGGGATAGTCGATGTAGCGGCGCGGCATCCCCTGGCGGCCAAGGAAGTGCTGCGGGAAGAAGGTCAGGTTCGAGCCGATGAACATCATCCAGAAGTGCAGCTTTCCCGCCCATTCCGGATACTGCCGCCCGGACATCTTGCCGATCCAGAAGTAGATGCCCGCGAAGATACCGAACACCGCGCCAAGGCTCATCACGTAGTGGAAGTGCGCCACGACGTAGTAGGTGTCGTGATAGGCCCGGTCGATGCCCGCCTGCGAAAGCACGATGCCGGTCACGCCGCCGACGGTGAACAGGAACAGGAAGCCGAAGGCCCAGAGCATCGGCGTCTTGAACTGGATCGAGCCGCCCCACATCGTGGCGATCCAGCTGAACACCTTGATGCCGGTGGGCACCGCGATCACCATCGTCGCCAGCATGAAGTAGCTCTGCTGCGTCAGGCTCAGCCCCACCGTGTACATGTGGTGCGCCCAGACCACGAAGCCCAGCACCCCGATCGCCACCATGGCGTAGACCATCGGCAGATAGCCGAAGATCGGCTTGCGCGAGAAGGTCGAGATCACCTGGCTGATGATGCCGAAGGCCGGCAGCACGATTATGTAAACCTCGGGATGGCCGAAGAACCACAGGATGTGCTGATAGAGGATCGGGTCGCCGCCACCCGAGGGGTCGAAGAAGGTGGTGCCGAAGTTGCGGTCGGTCAGCAGCATGGTGATGGCACCGGCCAGCACCGGCAGCGACAGCAGGATCAGCCAGGCGGTCACGAAGATCGACCAGGCAAACAGCGGCACCTTGTGCATCGTCATGCCCGGCGCGCGCATGTTCAGGAAGGTCGTGATCATGTTGATCGCGCCAAGGATCGACGACGCGCCCGACAGGTGGACCGCGAAGATCGCGAGATCCATCGAATAGCCGCCCTCGGTGGTGGAAAGCGGCGGGTAAAGCACCCAGCCCACGCCCGACCCGAGCTGGTCGTTGCCGCCGGGCGACAGCACGGATGCCACCGCCAGCGAAGTGCCCGCGACATACATCCAGAAGCTGAGGTTGTTCATCCGCGGGAAGGCCATGTCCGGCGCACCGATCTGCAGCGGCATGAAATAGTTGCCGAAGCCGCCGAACAGCGCCGGAATCACCACGAAGAACATCATCAGGATGCCGTGCGCCGTGATGATCACGTTCCAAAGATGACCGTTGGGCGTGCAGTTTTCGACCGAGGAAGCCACCAGCGACTTGAAGAAGCCCGAGAAGAACCCCTGTCCCAGGTGCTCGACGCACATGTACTGCACCTGGGGGTGCATCAGCTCCATCCGCATGAACACGGTGAAGGCCACCGAGATCAGGCCGACAAGGCCCCCGGTGAACAGATACAGGATCCCGATGTCCTTGTGGTTCGTCGACATGAACCAGCGGACAAAGAACCCGCGTCGGTCATGGTCGTGGCCATGGATGGCTGCGTCGGCCATTGGCACCTCCCGTTGCTTTTGATCCGCGACCCGGCTGCGGCAATTTGACCGCGTGCCGGGTCTTGTCTTTCGGTTCTAGAATGCCAGTTTGCCCACGGCAACCTCAGACTTTGATCCAGATCAATAAAACCCGTGCCAGAGCGGGCGTCCGCCGCGTCAGTTCGTTTCCGGTGCGGCCGGTGCCACCGAAGCCAGGTAAGCCACGACGTCTTCGCCGCCCTTTGCCAGCTTGAACACCATGTTGGATTTCGCGGCCGGGTTGGCGGTGACTTCCTTCAGCCAGGCCGAGGGATCCTTGACATAGGACACAAGATTGGCTTCGTCCCAGACGGCGCCGGCTTCGCCGGCCGCGACGATGCCGGGGCCGTACTTGAAGTCAGGGTATGACGCGACCGGGCGGCCGACGACCCCGTACAGGTTCGGGCCGACCTTGCCGCCCTTCTGTATGACTGTTCCATCCTCTGCCGTGATGCTGTGGCAGGCCTTGCACTTGTTGAATTCCTTCATGCCCTTTTCGGCATCGCCCGCGAAACCGGGGGATGCAAGGGCAAGGGCGCCGAATGCGGCGATCAGGGTCAGTCTTGTCATGCTTTCCTCATCTTGTGTAGAGCGGGCGATTCGTTTCCGGTCTGCACAAAAAACCGGCCATTCCAGAAAGGTGAATTTGAACCATAAGGTAAAGAGGAACTTTGTCCGATTTGCGTCCTTTCGACGCACGCTGCCGTGATGCCGACCCTGCCCACGGCCGCCACCGCGTTGCACGGGGCTTCAACCCGGGACGGACCCTGCGCTCGATCCGGCGCGCGAAGGCTGCCTGTCAGCGCCGGGCCGGCCCCGGCGGCCCGAGGCTGTCCGTTCCCAGGCACCGCCCGAAGCTGCGCATCAGAGCGGCATCCAGATCGGCCATGGTCACGGGCAGGCCAAGATCGACCAGACTGGTCACGCCATGGTCGCGGATGCCGCAGGGCACGATGCCGCTGAAATGCGCGAGGTCCGGCTCGACATTGATCGACAGGCCGTGAAAGCTGACCCAGCGGCGCAGCTTGACGCCGATGGCCGCGATCTTGTCCTCGCAGGCGCGGCCGTCGGGGCCGGGCCGGTCCGGTCGGGTGACCCAGACCCCGACCCGGTCCGCCCGCCGCTCGCCCCTGACGTTGAACTCTGCGAGGGTGGCGATCACCCAGCCCTCCAGCGCGCAGACAAAGCGGCGCACGTCGCGGCTGCGCTGGTTCAGGTCAAGCATGACATAGACGACGCGCTGCCCCGGGCCGTGATAGGTGTATTGCCCGCCGCGCCCGGCGACATGCACGGGAAAGCGGCCGGGGTCGGTCAGATCCTGCGGGCGGGCACTGGTTCCGGCGGTGTAGAGCGGCGGATGTTCCAGCAGCCAGATCGCCTCTGGTGCCGTGCCTGCGGCGATGGCCGCGACGCGTTCCTCCATCGCGGCCAGGGTTTCGGCATAGGGGGCAAGCCCCGGCAGGTGCGTCCATTCCACCATGAAAAAAGGGTATCCTGCAAGAAAACAGTTTCGTGATGCGGTGACCGTGCTAACATTTGCCGAATTTGTATCAATCAGCATATCGGAGTTGTGCGATGAAATTTGACAGGATTGCAAGCGGCTGCCTTGTGGCATTCCTAGCCGTGCTTCCGGCACAAAAAGTTGCGGCGGATGCTGGCGATGCCTTGTTGGGCGCCCTAGTCGGTGGCGTCATCGGCGGCGCCATCGTCAACGAAAACAACAAGAAGCGGTATCGGACCACAAGCACCGCCCCGCGAAAGGCCACGGGAATTTCCTCGGCCCAGCGCGAGGCCAACCGCGAGGTGCAGACCTCGCTCAACTATTTCGGTTATCCGGTCGGCGCGCCCGATGGGGCGATCGGGCCGAAGTCGCGCAGTGCGATCTCGCAGTATCAGGCGTCGCTCGGTTATCCGCCGACCGGCCAGCTGACGGAATACGAGCGCACCGTGCTGGTCTCGGCCTATCACCGGGCCATCGCGGGCGGGCCGATGGTGTCGCAGACCATGGCGACGCATCCGATGGGCACGCGCGGCCTGCTGATGGTGCAGCGCGACGAAATGGCCGGGATCACGCCTCGGACCGGGATGATGGCAATGGCCCCCGCGCCGCAGATGCCGGTGCTGCCCGTGGCCCCCGCCGCGACCCTGCCGCTGCTGGCCGCCGTGCCCGAGGCGCTGGCCGCGCCCGAGGTGCCCGCCGCACCCGGACCGGCTGCCCTGCCCAGCTTCATGGGGGCGGGCGTGACGCAGGTTTCGCTGGCGTCGCAATGCAACAAGATCAGCCTGCTGACCAATACCAACGGCGGCTACACCACCTCTGCCACCATGACGGATGCCAACTTTGCCCTGTCGGAACAGTTCTGTCTGGCGCGCACCTACGCCATGGCGCAGGGCGAGGAACTGAGCGCAAGCGTGCCCGGCTTCACGCCCGCGCAGATTGCCGAACAGTGCAAGGCGTTCGGCCCGGCGCTGAAGGACAATGTCGCCGCCCTGTCGATGCAGCCGCGCGAAGAGGTGCTGCGCGGGGTCTCGACCTTCGTGCTGCAAAGCGGCATGGCCCCGGCGCAACTGGCAGGCACGGCGCGCATCTGCCTTGGCGTGGGCTACACCACCGACGCGATGGATGTGGCGATCGGGTCTGCCCTGCTGCTGACCGCGCTGGGCGAGAAGGGCTATGCCGAACTGCTGGGCCATCACCTGTCGCAGGGTTTTGGCACCAACCCGCGCAGCGATCTGGCGGCAGGCTGGTATGGCATGGGGCTGGAGGGCGCGGCCAACGGCCTGTCGGTGTTCGCGCCGGGCCTGCCCGACCGCAATGAGGTGATTCGCAAGGCGTCGATGACCCTCAATGGCCGGGTCGATGCGGCGCCCCCGGCTCCGGTTCCCGCTGCCCTGCCAGGCTTTGCCGTCCCGGCAGCCCCGAGCGTGGTCGCGGCCCCTGTCACATCGGCCCCCGCAACCCTCGCAGAAGCGGCGCCGCCTTCCGTCACGGTGCCCGCAGTTTCGCCTGCGCCGGGCATGACGGCCGGCACCGCGGTTGCGATGGCCGCACGCCTGCCGCTGCTGCTTTTCGGCAACTGATCCGGGCGGAGGGGACGCCGTCGCCGCAGGGCGAAAAAGGTGCTTCCCTTCCGTTTGGGCTTTCGCTAAATACCGCCGCATCAAGCCAAGACATGCGGATGTGGTGGAATTGGTAGACGCGCAGCGTTGAGGTCGCTGTGGGGTAACTCCCGTGAAGGTTCGAGTCCTTTCATCCGCACCAGGCCTGTGCAAAAAGCCCGCAACCTTCGATGGTTGCGGGTTTTTGTTTGCGATGCGCCCTGACAGGGGGCCGTGGTCCGGACGCGCGGGCCGATCCGGTCGCCGCAGGCCGGCGCAAGGCCGCCGCCGCTGGCTGCGGTGCCCCAAACCGGATGCCATGCCGAACGGTCCCGCCCCCAGACAGCCCCGCCCCTGGACACCCGCACCTCCGGGGGCGGAATCATGGCCTGCGACCGTCTGTCCGATGCCGCTTGTCGTGCGCCGAACGTCGCAACCCGCCCAGTTTTCAGGCCGATGCCGTGTGAAAGGCTGAAATCCGACAAGCAGGTTGCATTGCGAAACCCGTTCCGCTTTAGTCGAGTCAACGAGAGTGCAGGAAACCTGCCAGATTTCATGGGGAGACTGGGGTGGTAGCTGAAGCCCGCATCGACAGGTTTGTCGAATTCGATCATGTGCAGAAAAGCTATGACGGGGTGGCTCTGGTCGTGAAAGACCTGAACCTCACGATTGCCAAGGGCGAATTTCTGACCATGCTCGGGCCTTCCGGATCGGGCAAGACCACCTGCCTGATGATGCTGGCCGGTTTCGAGACGGCGACCCATGGCGAGATCAGGCTCGATGGCCGCCCGATCAACCAGGTGCCGCCGCACAAGCGCGGTATCGGCATGGTGTTCCAGAACTACGCGCTGTTTCCGCACATGACGGTTGGCGAGAACCTGTCCTTCCCGCTGGAAGTGCGCGGCATGGGCAAGAACGACCGCGAGGCCAAGGTCCGCCGTGCGCTGGGCATGGTGCAGATGGGTGATTTCATCAACCGCCGCCCGGCGCAGCTTTCGGGCGGCCAGCAGCAGCGCATCGCCCTGGCCCGCGCGCTGGTGTTCGACCCCGCGCTGGTGCTGATGGACGAACCGCTGGGCGCGCTCGACAAGCAGTTGCGCGAACACATGCAGTTCGAGATCAAGCATCTGCACGAAAGCCTGGGCATCACGGTGGTCTACGTCACCCACGACCAGGGCGAGGCGCTGACCATGAGCGACCGCATCGCCGTGTTCAACGATGGCCGCATCCAGCAGCTTGCCCCGCCCTCGGACCTCTATGAACGCCCCGACAACAGCTTCGTCGCGGGCTTCATCGGCGAGAACAACAAGCTGAGCGGCACGGTCGAGGAAATCGAGGGCGGCCGCGCGCTGGTCCGCCTGACCACCGGCGAGCTGATAGACGCGACCCCGGTCAACGTGACGACCAAGGGCCAGCCGACGCTGGTTTCCATCCGCCCCGAGCGGGTGGAGTACAAGCCCGAACTGCTGCCGCCCGGGGCCCATACCATCGAGGCCGAGGTGCTGGAATTCATCTACATGGGCGATCTGTTCCGCACCCGGCTTCGTGTGGCCGGTTCGGACGAGTTCGTGATAAAATCGCGCAACACGCTGGGGCAGCGGATGCTTGCCCCCGGCGAAAGGATCAGGATCGGCTGGGCCCCCGCAGACGCGCGCGCCCTTGACCCGATCTGACCCCCGCTCTCGGGCGGACATGCCGCAGCTTGCGGCCAACAAGAGACGATCATTCAACAAGGGAGATCACCGAATGAAGAAGACGCTTATCCTTTCCACCGCGCTGACGGCCGTCGCCTTCTCGGCGCAGGCGGATGTGAACGTCATGTCCTGGGGGGGAGCCTACACCATCAGCCAGGTCGAAGCCTACCACAAGCCCTTCACCGCTGCGACCGGCATCACCGTGGTGTCGATCGACGCCGACAACCCGGCCACCCCGATCAAGGCGATGGTCGAGGCGGGCAACGTGACGGTCGACGTGGCCGATGTCGAATATGCCGACGCGATCCGCCTCTGCGACGAGGGTCTGCTGGAACCGGTCGACGTGGCCGCGCTGCCCCCGGCCCCCGATGGCACCCCGGCGTCCGAAGATTTCCTGCCCGGCGCCGTGACCGAATGCGCGGTGGCGACCATCGTGTTCTCGACCGTCTTTGCCTACGACGCGTCGAAGTTTCCGGGCGAGAAGCCCTCGACGATCGCCGACCTGTTCGACACCGCCAAGTTCCCCGGCAAGCGCGGCCTGGGCAAGCGCGCGAAGGCCAACCTTGAAATGGCGCTGATGGCCGATGGCGTGCCCGCCGCCGAGGTCTATGCCCTGCTGGAAACCGAGGAAGGCGTGGCGCGGGCCTTTGCCAAGCTCGACACCATCAAGAAGGATGTCGTCTGGTGGGAAGCCGGCGCCCAGCCGCCGCAGCTGCTGGCCGATGGCGAGGTTGCCATGACCACCGCCTACAACGGCCGGATCTTTGCCGCCGCCGTGTCTGAAAGCAAGCCGTTCGAGGTGGTCTGGGATGGCCAGGTCTATGAATACGACCTGTTCGTGATCCCGAAAGGCGCCCCGAACATGGAAGCCGCGGTCGAATTCCTCAAGTTCTCGACCTCGACCCAGGCGCTGGCCGATCAGGCCAAGTGGATCAGCTACGGCCCGGCCCGCAAATCCTCGGGCGCGCTGGTCGGCCTCTACCAGGACGGCAAGACCGAGATGGCGCCGCACATGCCGACCTCGGAAGCCAACCTGACCAATGCGCTCGCCTCCTCCTACGAATTCTGGGTCGACCGCGACAGCGAGCTGAACGAACGGTTCAACGCCTGGCTGGCCTCTAACTGACCTGACGCCGGGCGCGGGGGCATGTCCTCCGCGCCCCTTCCCCTCCCGACCGAAGGACGCATGATGGCCGACACCACCGCCCTCAGCCCCGGGCTTACAACCGCCGATGGTCGCCCGCTGAAATCGGCCCTGACGCGGGCACAGGGCAAGGCCCGCCGCCGGGCCTTCCTCCTGGTGCTGCCGCTTCTCGGTTTCGTGCTCCTGACCTTCATCCTGCCGATCGGCCAGATGCTGCACCGGTCTGTCTTCAATGACGGCTTCTCGAAGAACATGCCGCAATTGACCGAATGGTTCGGCCAGAACGCCGGCGCCCCCGACGAGGCCGCGTTCGCAGCCCTCGCCGCCGACATCACCGCCTCCGCCGCGGCCAAGACCATCGGCGTTGTCGGCACCAGGGTGAACTACGAAATGTCCGGCACCCGGTCGCTGTTCACCTCGACCGGCCGCAAGGCAAAGGATTTCACGCCACCCTACCGCGAGGCCCTGCTGGCGGCCGATGCGAAATGGGGCGACCCGGCACTCTGGTCCACCATGCGCCAGGTCGGGCGCGCCTATTCGCCGAACTTCTTCCTCGCCGCCCTCGATCTGGCCCGCGCCGAGGATGGCAGCATCATCCGCGCCCCCGAGGAACGCCGCGTCTACGTCATGCTGTTCGTCCGCACCTTCGTGATCGCGGGCCTGATCACGGTGCTCTGCCTCGTGCTCGGCTTTCCGATCGCGCACCTCTTGGCCACCCTGCCGCTGCGCTATTCCAACCTGCTGATGATCCTGGTGCTGCTGCCGTTCTGGACCTCGCTGCTGGTGCGGACCACGTCCTGGATCGTGCTGCTGCAAAGCCAGGGCGTGGTGAACAACACCCTTGTCGCGACCGGCATCCTGACCGACCAGACCCGCATCCAGATGATCTACAACCAGCTGGGCACCATCATCGCGATGACCCATATCCTGTTGCCATTCATGATCCTGCCGCTCTATTCGGTGATGCGGCCGATCCCGCCCTCCTACGTTCGCGCCGCCCGCAGCCTCGGCGCCTCAAGCTGGACAGCGTTCCGCCGCATCTACCTGCCGCAAACCCTGCCGGGCATCGGGGCCGGCGCGTTGCTCGTGTTCATCCTCGGGGTGGGCTACTACATCACGCCCGCGCTGGTCGGTGGCGCCACGGGCCAGCTGATCTCGAACCTGATCGCCTTCCACATGCAGGACAGCCTGAACTGGTCGCTCGCCGCCGCGCTCGCCGCGCTTCTTCTGGGCTGCGTGCTGCTGCTCTACTGGCTCTACGACCGCCTCGTCGGCATCGACAACCTGAAGCTGGGCTGACCCCTTGCCCTTCTTCTGTTCGCAAATATCCCGGGGGTCCGGGGGCAGCGCCCCCGGCCTTCCCCAAGAGGAGTGACCGCCGATGGCCCTTCCCAGCTATGCCTCGCCGCTCGAGAAGCTCTGGCACTACACCTATCTCGCGATCTGCGCCCTGATCTTCCTGTTCCTGATCGCGCCGATCCTGATCGTGATCCCGCTCAGCTTCAACGCCGAGCCCTATTTCACCTTCACCCAGAAGATGCTGGCGCTCGACCCCACCGGCTATTCGCTGCGCTGGTATGACCTTCTGCTGACCAACGGCATGTCGGCCCCCGACGGGGTGCGCAACAGCGGCTGGTGGGCGGATGCCTGGGCCAATTCTGCCTGGATCCGGGCGGCGAAGAATTCGCTGATCATCGGCATCTTCTCGACGCTGGTTGCCACCGTGCTCGGCACCATCGCGGCGCTGGGGCTGGCGCGGCCGGAAATGCCCTACCGGCGGGCCGTGATGGCGGTGCTGATCTCGCCGATGATCGTGCCGATCATCATCACAGCGACGGGGCTTTTCTTCTTCTATTCGAACCCCTGCGCCACGCTCGACTGGGCGGTGGGCAACGTCGGCTGCAAGCCGATGACCGGCACCTATATCGGCGTCATTCTGGCCCATGCCACGCTGGGCATCCCCTTCGTCATCATCACCGTCACCGCCACCCTGATCGGCTTCGACCGCTCGCTCAGCCGGGCGGCGGCCTCGCTGGGCGCGTCGCCCGCGACCTCGTTCTTCAAGATCACCCTGCCGCTGATCCTGCCGGGCGTGGTGTCGGGCGCGCTTTTTGCCTTTGTCACCTCGTTCGACGAGGTGGTGGTGGTGCTGTTCGTCGCGGCGCATGACCAGCAGACCATCCCGCGCCAGATGTGGAACGGCATCCGCGAGTCGATCAGCCCCGCGATCCTGTCGGTGGCGACGATTCTGGTGATCGTTTCGGTCGGGCTGCTGGCGATGGTGGAAATCCTGCGGCGGCGGTCGGAAAAGCTGCGCGGCGTGTCGCCGGGCTGACCGTGGCTGATCCGGCCGAAACCCTGATCCGCGGCGCCGCCGCCGTGGTGACGATGGACGAAGGCCGACGCGAGATTGCGGGCGGCGACGTGCTGATCCGCGGCGGGGTGATCGTGGCGGTCGGGCAGGGGCTGACGACCACCGGCCGGGTGATCATTGCGCAGGGCTGCGTGGTGACGCCGGGGCTGGTGAACACCCATCACCACCTTTCCCAGACGCTGACAAGGGTGGTGCCCGGCGGGCAGGACGCCTTGCTGTTCGGCTGGCTGAAAACGCTCTACCCGATCTGGGCGCGCTTTGGCCCCGAGGAGATGTTCGTTTCAGCCCAGATCGGTCTGGCAGAGCTGGCGCTTTCGGGCTGCACCCTGACCTCGGATCACCTTTACCTCTACCCCAACGGCGCGCGGCTGGATGACACCATCGCGGCGGCGCAGGAGGTCGGGCTGCGCTTCCACCCGACACGCGCCGCGATGAGCATCGGTGAAACTGCCGGTGGCCTGCCGCCCGATGCGCTGGTGGAAACCGAATCCGCCATTCTGGCCGACAGCATCCGGGTGATCGACGCCTTCCACGACCCGGCCGAGGGGGCGATGCTGCGCGTGGGCATTGCCCCCTGTTCGCCCTTTTCGGTCAGCCGCGACCTGATGCGCGAGGCGGCGCTGCTCGCGCGCGACAAGGGCGTGATGCTGCACACCCATCTGGCCGAGAATGACGAGGATGTGGCGTATTCGCTGGCCCGCTTCGGCTGCCGCCCCGGCCAGTATGCCGAGGATCTGGGCTGGACCGGCGCCGACGTGTGGCACGCGCATTGCGTGAAACTCGACGCCGCCGAGATCGGCCTGTTCGCCCGCTCGGGCACCGGGGTGGCGCATTGCCCCTGTTCCAACTGCCGTCTCGGTTCCGGTATCGCCCCGGTGCGGGCCATGCGCGATGCCGGGGTCAAGGTCGGGCTGGGGGTCGATGGCTCGGCCAGCAATGATGCGGGCAATCTGCTGCTGGAAACCAGGCAGGCGCTCTTGTTGCAGCGCGTGGCGCGTGGGGCCGACGCGATGGCCGCGCGCGAGGCGCTGGAGATTGCCACCCTTGGCGGCGCGCGCGTGCTGGGGCGGCCCGATTGCGGTGCGCTGGAGCCCGGCAAGCGCGCCGATCTGGCGATCTGGGGTGTCTCGGGCATCGAGGCGGCGGGGGCGTGGGATCAGGTCGCGGCACTGGTGCTTTGCGGGCCGACACGGGTGCGCGACCTGTTCGGCGAGGGGCGGCAGGTGGTGGCGGGCGGGCAGATCACCACCATCGACCTGCCGCGGGCCATCGCCCGGCAGACCGGCCTTGCCCGCCGGTTGATCGGCGCCTGAGCCCGCTCTGCCTGTGCGGTCCTGCCGTTCAAGGCCCTGCGTCCAAATGCCATCGTCAATCTGATGCAGATCAAGGTGCGGCAATTTTGTGGGCGCAATCATGCGTTTGCGGCCGAAACCGCCATTTTGCGAACGTGGCTCGGGTCGGCACGCCGACAAGTGCAAGGAGGGCAATATGGCGATCTTTGGTTTACCGACCGGTGCTGGCGATGACATCGTCACCGTCACCCCGACAGGGAATTACAGGGTAAACGGCGAGGGTGGAACGGACACCCTCATTCTGAATTACGGGTCTCTGACTTCCGATATCCGCTATGACTATGCGGGCGACGGCTTTTACCGTTTCACGGATGATCTTTTCAGCAGCTTTACTTTCTACGGCTTCGAACGGTTTCAGCTGACCGGCGGTTCCGGGAACGATTACCTTGCCGGTGGCAACATGGCCGACAGTCTGATGGGCGGCAACGGCGGCGACACGCTGGCAGGCGGCCTGGGGGCCGACACGATCGACGGCGGCGCGGGGAATGATCACTGGACGGCGAATTACAGCAGCGTCACCGCCTCGGTGCAGCTTACGCTGCTTCAGACCGGTTTTGCCGGAATCGCAGCGACCGGTGCCCGCATCCGCAGCATCGAGTCTGTTTCGCTGACCACCGGCGCGGGCTTCGACCAGATCAACACCGAGGCGTTCCGCGGCAATGACACCATCAGCACCGGCGATGGCGACGACTTTGTGGCCGCCGGGCGCGGCCGGGATGTGGCCAACGGCGGCGCCGGAACCGACACGCTGAGGATGGACTGGTCGTCGATCACCGGCCCGAACCAGGGCATCGCCCTGTCCTACGTCGGCAACGGCTGGTATCGCTATGCCTCCGTCAGCGGCGACCAACTGGATTTCGTCGGGTTCGAGGCCTACCAGCTGATCGGCGGGGCCAGCAACGACTGGCTGGGCGGCGGCGGGCTGAACGACCTGCTCGACGGCGGCAATGGCGACGACTTCCTTGACGGCGGCGCGGGCAGCGACACCGTCGCTGGCGGTGATGGCATCGACACCTGGCGGGTCGACACCTCGGCGCGCGGATCGACCTCGGTGGTCAACCTCGTGACCCAGACAGCCAACACCGGCGCCGTTCTGTCGGGCATCGAACAACTGCGCTACACTGGCGGCGGCGCGAAGGACACCGTGACCGCGCTGGCCGGGGTCTATGACGACACCTTCTCGACCGGGGCCAACAACGACATCGTGACCACCGGGCGCGGCGTAGACTCGGCCAACGGCGGCGACGGCCGCGACCGGCTGGTGATGGACTGGAGCGGCATTGTCGACGACCACTTCAGCATCGCCCATTCCTATGTCGGCAACGGCTGGTATCGCTTTTCGTCGGCAAGCGGGGACACGCTGGATTTCGTCGGCTTCGAGGAATTCGTGCTGACCGGCGGCGCCGGGAATGACACGCTCGTGGGCGGCACCGGCCTCGATACCCTGATCGGCGGTGATGGCAACGACGCGCTCTTTTCCGGCGAAGGCAAGGGCCTGATCGCCGGGGGTGCGGGCAACGATTCCTGGGAGGCCAACCTGACGGCGCTGGGTGCGGCGGTGTTCGACGCCACGGCCAGCCAGACCAAGGCTCAGCTTGGAAGGATCGGGCTGTCGGTCACCGGCATCGAGTCGGTGACGCTGACCACCGGCGGCGGGCGCGATTCCATCAGCACCGCGGGCTTTGCGCTGAATGACTGGGTCAGCACTACCGACGGCAACGATACCGTCAATGGCGGCTTGGGTATCGACACGATGAATGGCGGGCTGGGGGACGACCTGCTGGTCGTCAACTACGCATCGGCGGTCTCGGATGTCACCAACCCCTACGTCGGCAACGGCTGGTATCGCTATGCCATGGCGGACGGCAGTGCCCAGGTCGATTACGTCAACTTCGAGCGGTTTGCCCTGACCGGCGGCAGCGGCAATGACGTGCTGAACGGCGGGGCGCTGTCGGACACGCTGTCGGGTGGCAGCGGCAATGACATGCTGAATGGCTATCGCGGTGCCGACGTGATCATCGGCGGGGCCGGTTCCGATACCTGGATTGCCGACTACACCAGCCTGATCAGTGCGGTCACCCTGACCCTTTCGGCAATCGGCAACGGCACCGTGACCGGCACCGGCACCACGCTGAAGGGAATCGAGTCGGTCCGGCTTTCCACCGGCAGCCTTGATGACGTGATCGACCTGTCGCGGGGAACCGGCAACGACGATATTCGCACCAATGAAGGCAACGATACCATCAACCTTGGCCGCGGCTACATCGAGGTCGCAGATGGCGGCGCCGGGACCGATACGCTGACCCTGGATGCCAGCCTGGCCGAATCCGGCGTCAGGATGTCCTACTACGGCAACGGCTGGACCAGGGCACAATCGACATCCGGGGATTATGTGGCCGATTTCGTCAACATCGAGATGCTGAACTTCACGGGCAGCGCCAACAATGACCGCCTTTACGGCTTTGGCGGCAATGACACGCTGAACGGCGGGGCCGGTATCGACCTGCTCGACGGCGGCGCGGGCAACGATCTGCTGACGGGGGGCGCGGGGGTCGATGTCTTCGTGTTCTCGTCGGTCTGGTCGTCGGGCGTCGACACCATCACCGATGCCGAGGCAGGCGACGTGCTGCGGATGAACGGCGTTTCCCTGGTCGGCAACATGGGTGTCGGCAACGGCAGCACGCTGCTGGCGGGCCAGATGGACCTGAGCGTGTCGGGCGGGGTGACGACGCTGCGCCTTGGCCTCGATGCGACTGCGGGGTTCGATCTGTCGGTGCAATTGACCGGCGTGTTCGGCGCAGGCGATTTCAGCCTGTCCGGGTCGGACGTTATCCTGGTCTGACCCTGCCCACCAGGCCGGGGGGCGGGCAATCCCGCCCCCCACCTTGCCGGGCGCGCCGTCACGCCGGGTGTGATCGGCCGCAAGACCATCGTCACCGCCGGACCTGACGCCGGGGGGCAACCCAGCCCGTGCAGAGTTTCGCATTGCATCCGCCAACTTCCGGCCTGCGACCGGACAAAAGCCCCACGGGGCCGCGCGCGACAATGGGGCCGAGGGCGACCGCCTGCCGCCGCGGCAATCCCGGCCGACCGTCCCGGCGCAGCCAAAGTGCGCGCCCATCGCCCCGTTCGCCGAGGGTGGGTGGGCGACAGCCCCGCACCGGCGCGGTGGGGCTCGGCCTTGGGCCGCGGCGGATATGCGGCTTGACCCCCCGCAGGTCGGCGGGGTCCGGCCATCGTGATTGCATCGCCGTGCTGGCTATTCCACGCCCTTCAGGGTGCGGGATATTCGGGTTTGCGCTGGATACAGTCCCGATCTTCTCTCGCCGGGCCACCGGATGCCGACCCCCCGGAGAATCTTCGCCCCGCGCCTCCTGGAACCCATCCGCCGGGCCGGAGTTGTGAGGGCGTATCTCAACACATCAGAAGAGGCGACCCGGCCATGGGAATCATCTGGACCATCGTGATCGGCTTCATTGCCGGCGTCATCGCAAAATTCGTGATGCCGGGCGACAACGAACCGTCCGGCTTCGTCCTGACCACGATCCTTGGCATCGTGGGCGCGATCGTTGCCACCTACTTCGGGCAAAGCCTGGGCTGGTATGCCCCCGGTCAGGGCGCTGGTTTCATCGGCGCGGCGGTCGGCGCCATCATCGTGCTCGCGGTCTGGGGCTTCGTGCGCAAGCGCACCTGAACCGCACATCCTTCATCGCACATCGAAACGGAGTTTCCCTCATGTCGAAATCCACACCCTCCCTGCTTGCCCTTCTGGGGCTGGTCGCCTTTGCCGGTTACCAGAACCGTGGTCGGCTCAGCGAGATGCTGGCCGATGCCCGGCAGAAGGCGCCGGGGTCGAGCCCCGACCGGCAGTATCCCGACGGGCAACACGCAGGCGACTCTCAGGATGGGGGCTTTCTGTCCGAGATCGGCCGGATGTTCGGTGCCGGAGCGTCGGGCGGGACGCTTGCCTCGGGGCTCAGCGACCTCGTGAACCGGTTCAAGGACAGCGGCCGCGCAGGCCCCGCCGAAAGCTGGGTGTCGACCAACCCCAACCGGCCCCTTGACGTGAGCGAGCTTGAATCTGCCATCGGCATCGAAACGCTGGACGAACTCAGCCAGAAGACCGGGCTTTCC
This sequence comes from Paracoccaceae bacterium Fryx2, assembly GCA_032334235.1. Classification (NCBI taxonomy): domain Bacteria; kingdom Pseudomonadati; phylum Pseudomonadota; class Alphaproteobacteria; order Rhodobacterales; family Paracoccaceae; species Paracoccaceae bacterium Fryx2. The sequence goes on along the minus strand of JAVSGI010000005.1, from coordinate 1,947,105 downwards.
CGTGCCCAGCTGCTCCTCCGGCTGAATGCGGCGCTGCCCGAGGTCGTCAACCGCTTCACGCCGGACGGGCGGTTGCCAACCGAAACCGAGGCTCGCCACTTCGACTGAACCGGACCGCCGGGTTCCGGCGGCGACCTGACGGCATACCTGTCGGGTCGCCAAGCCTGCGTCGGCAAGGCGTGCCCACTCCACGATGCAACGTATGAAACAGCACGGACCGGATCGGCGCCTGCGGCAGGCAGTCACCGCCGATCTTCGGACCGGCTGCGAGGGGCACCCCTGCTGCACGGTCGCCCGTTCCCCCGATGCTCATGGGCACCGTGCGGCGGCCTGCCCCGCCCGCCCAGCAGACGCGCCTCGTCAAGCTTGCGTCCATCAACGGCCCGGCTGCACGGATGCCTGATCGGCACCGCGGGTCGATTTCCGCCGACCGTGCGCGCACTCCGTTCCCCTCCGGCCCGCTTTTCAGAAAACCTGCCGCCCCCCGACCCAGACCGACCGGATCGCGCGGTCGTCGCCCATCATGATGGTGGGAAACAGCGCCTGCCACAGATCCTCCGCCCGTGTCACCGCCTGCGCGATGGCGGGGGTCGAGGCGAGGTCGATCACCACCAGATCGGCCTCGATCCCCGGTGCCAGATTGCCGATCTGGTGTTCGGCGTGCAGGGCGCGTGCCGAGCCGACCGTGGCGAGCCACCACAGCTGCGCCGGGTGCAGCGGCTGGCCGCGCAACTGCGCCACCTCATAGGCCGCCGCCATGGTGCGCAGCATGGAAAAGGACGACCCGCCGCCGGTGTCGGTGGCCAACCCGACCCGCAGCCTTGCTGCCAGCCCCATGTCGAACAGGCCTGACCCGATGAAGGTGTTCGAGGTCGGGCAATGCACCACGCTCGCCCCCGCCTCGGCCAGCCTGTCGCGTTCGCGCGGCGTCAGGTGGATGGCGTGGCCGTAAACCGCGCCCTCACGTAGCAGGCCCTGCGCCTCGTAGGTGTCAAGATAGTCGCGCGACTGCGGAAACAGGCTTTGAACCCAGGCGATCTCGTCGGGCTGCTCGCTGAGATGCGTCTGCATCAGGCAGTCAGGATATTCGCGCCAAAGCGCCCCCAGCGCCGCCAGTTGCTCGGGCGTCGAGGTCGGGGAAAAGCGCGGCGTGATCACATAGGACAGCCGGTCCACCCCGTGCCACGCCCGCAGCAGGCGCTTGCTGTCATCATAGGCCGACTGCACAGTGTCGCAGAGCCCCTCGGGGGCGTTGCGGTCCATGCAGGTCTTGCCGGCAAAGATGCGCTGACCCCGCGCCCGTGCGGCCTCAAAGATCGCGTCCACGCTTTGCGGATGGATCGTGGCATAGCTGCACACCGTGGTGGTGCCCTGCGCCAGCGTCAGATCCAGGTAGCGCCCGGCAATCTCGGCGGCATAGCCCGCATCGGCAAAGCGCATCTCTTCGGGGAAGGTGTAGGTGTTCAGCCAGTCGATCAGCCGCTTGCCCCAGCTGGCGATGATCGCGGTCTGCGGGTAATGCACATGGGCATCGACAAAGCCGGCCGAAATCAGCGCCGCCCCGTGGTCGGTCACACGCGCGCCCGGATGCGCCGCCCGCAGGCCCGCCCCGTCGCCCACCGCCACAATTCGCCCGCCCTCGATCAGCACGCCGCCGTGGGTGATGTGACGCGCCGCCCCCGGCCCGTCGCGCATCGCATCGCCCGCGAAGGACAGCACCTGCCCCAGAACCAGATCCGCCATGCCCGCCCCCTTGCCCGTTCCGGCCACCCTAGGCCCTTTGTCCCCTGCGGTAAATTTCCCGCGTGGCCCTGTCGCTTTGAAACGACATTCGCTAAGGTCGCTCCATCTTGTTCGGAGGCGGAATGACGGACTCAACACTGCCCGAGACGGAAGGCGACGCGCTCGACGCCCGCCGCATCGCCGCGATTCTGGCGGCGGTCGAGGCGGGCGATACCGTCCGGCTGACGGCGCTGATCGACCCGCTGCACGCCGCCGACATTGCCGACCTTCTGGAACAGATCCGCCCCGCAGACCGCCGCGACCTGCTGCGCATGTGGTCCGGCGAGATCGACGGCGAGATCCTGTCGGAAATCGACGAGTCGATCCGCGAAGAGGTGATCGACTCCCTGTCGCCCGAGACGCTGGCCGAAGCGGTCCGCGATCTGGACACCGATGATGTCGTCGACATCCTCGAAGACCTCGAAGAACCGCAGCAGGCGATGATCCTCGGCGCGCTGGAGGATGTCGACCGGGTCGCGGTCGAACAGGCGATGAGCTACCCGGAATATTCGGCCGGCCGCCTGATGCAACGCGAGGTGGTCGTCGCCCCCGAACACTGGACGGTGGGCGAGGCGACCGACTGGCTGCACGAGGCCGAGCGGCTGCCCGACCAGTTCTACCATGTCATCCTGGTCGACCCCCGGATGAAACCGCAAGGCTATGTGACCCTTGGCCGCCTGTTGTCGGCCAGGCGCGATGCCCGGCTGCGCGATCTGGTCGAAGACAGCTTCCGCACCGTCAAGGCCACCGATGCCGAGGCCGACGTGGCCTATATCTTCAACCAGTATCACCTGATTTCCTGCCCGGTGGTCGATGCGGCCGGGCGGCTGGTCGGCGTGATCACCATCGACGACGCGATGAACGTGCTCGACGAGGAACACGAGGAAGACATGCTGCGCCTCGCCGGGGTCGGCGACGAAAGCGCCATTTCCGACCGGGTGCTTGAAACCACGCGCCTGCGCCTGCCGTGGCTGTTCGTCAACCTGCTGACGGCGATCCTCGCCAGTCTGGTCATCGCCCAGTTCTCGGACACGATCACCTCGCTTGTGGCGCTGGCAGTGCTGATGCCGATCGTGGCCTCGATGGGCGGCAACGCGGGCACCCAGTCGCTGACGGTGGCCGTGCGCGCACTTGCGACCCGCGACCTCACCGGCTCGAACGTCTGGCGGGTGATCCGGCGCGAAACCATCGTCGGGCTGGTGAACGGGCTGTTCTTCGCGGTGGTGATGGGGCTCGTCAGCTGGGTCTGGTTCGGTGACCGGATGCTGGGGCTGGTGATCGGCATCGCCATGGTGGTCAACATGCTTGTCGCGGGCATGGCGGGTATCCTGATCCCGGTGCTGATGGAAAAGGCCCGCGTCGACCCGGCGCTGGCCTCGGGCACCTTCGTGACCACGGTGACCGATGTCGTGGGCTTCTTCGCCTTCCTCGGCCTTGCCGCCGTGATGCTGATATGACGGCCGACGCCAAGGCCGAAGCCCGCCGCGCCGCCTTCGCCGCGCGCAAGACGGCCCATGCGGCGGGGCAGGGGCAGGCGGGCGCGCTGCTGGCCGACTGGCTGGCGCCCCATGCGGGCAAGGTTCTGGCCGGCTACATGGCGATGCGGACCGAGATCGACCCGGCCGAGGCCATGGCCGCCCACGACGGCCCGGTCTGCGTGCCGGTGATCCCCGGTCCTGCACAACCCCTGCGGTTTCGCGAATGGACCCCGGGCTGCCCGATGGTCCCGGGCACGTTCGGCGCGCTGGTCCCGGCCGAGGGAGCCTGGCTCGACCCGCAGGTGCTGATCGTTCCCCTCCTGGCCTTCGACCGGCGCGGCTTCCGCCTCGGCTACGGCGGCGGATTCTACGACCGCACCCTGCAGGCCCTGCGCGCCCGCCACCCCACGCTCGCAGTGGGCTTCGCCTTCGACGCGCAGGAAGTCCCGCTGGTCCCCACCGATGCCACCGACGAACGCCTCGACACGGTGATCACCGAGGCCGGACCCTTTGCGCTTTCTTCTTGGTGAAAATACCCCACGGGGGGTGCGGGGGGTGTGAAACCCCCCGCTTGTTTGTGTTCACATGGTTTGATTATCTCCTCCAGACGGTTTGATAACGGAAGAGGAGCGACGTCCGGAGGCTACCCGGGACGGACCGAGCTTGTCCGGGGTGAGCGGCGCTTCGGCTTGGGCGGGCGGTTGCGTTGCCACCAGGCGTGGATTGCGGAGCGTTTGACGTGGCGTTGCGCGGCGAAGTGCGCGGCGACCGCATCGGCGATCTGGACGAAGGTCAGCCGGTCGATCCAGGCGCGGATGAAGGCGGCAAGCTCGGGGTCGTTGTCGATCTTGGCGGGCGGGCCGGAGCGGTGTTACCGGCGATGATCGGAGACCGGCGCATCGGACGCGGGCAGGGCTTCAACACCCTGTTGAACGCCGTGTTCAAGGGCACTTGAAAGGGCGGCACTGGCGCGGGTCGCAGCACTGGTGGCAGCCTCAAGCAGGGCGAGGAGCTGGCGCGACTCGGTCAGGGCATCGCTGATCAGGGCACGATTGTCGCTTGCAGCGGTGTTGCGGGAATCGGTGGTCATCGGTTATGTCTCCCGTCGGGATGACGACACTGGAAAATTTCGCGGTACAGGAGCCCACTGCGGCGCCAGCCGTGGTGCTAGGCAATGAGGGGAATCGCGGCCCTCCGTCATCCCACCCGCCGTTCTTCTGCCACCTTCAGCCATTTCCGGACGCTGATGTCGCTGGTGCGGAGCGTCCGGGCGATATCGGCGGTGGAATGGCCCTGCCATTCCAGGACGGCGGCAAGCCATGCCTTGGCAAGCGGGACGCGGCGTTGCGTGATCCGGGTGGACCTGCCCAGAGCGCGGGCCTTGTCCGGTCCGACCAGAGTTTCAAGGCGGGACCGGCCCTTGGGTTCGGCTGCCAGGTAGAGTTCCGCCCCGTCGAAGGTCAGCAGGAATTCAACGGTCAGCTCCGCGCCCAGCACGTTGAAGTAGGGTTCCACCTGCGCGGTTGGCCGGGGGAAGGGGCGCGCGAGTTCTGTCATTCGGGAAGGTTCCTGCTTTGCGGTGTTTCGCCCGACCCCCCGCCAACCGGCCCAGGAAAAAAAAATCCGGCCGGCGGGGTGCCACTCGCGGAGCTCTCTCTTCTCCGCTGGCATCAGGCCGGGTTTCCCCGACCCGATCTTCAATCCCTCAGCGTGCCCGGAGGCAGCCCGAGCTGCGCGCAGACGGCTTCCGCCATGTCAGACCCGGTGCGCGACGCGGGGCTTCCCGGCGGCTGCGCGCCCATGTGCGACGGCTTGAGGAGATGCGCAAAGGGCGGCACCGTGCTGGCAACGAAGCGGTCAAAGCTCGCCTCGTCGTTCATGCAGAGCGCGGTGGCCCATCCCTTCATCGCTGGCGAAATGTAGCCGCGCCGCAGGGCATCCGCGACCTTCTGAGGCGGTGGCAAGGGTCAGGTTGCGTTCGGCCAGCATGGCCTGCACCGTCTCGACCGGCACGAACTTGGCCGGGTCCGGGGCATCAGTGCCCTTGGCCTTCAGCAGCTCTGCCAGGGCGGCAAGCATCTCTTCTTCGGTTGCGTCCGGCCCGAGCTTCAGGGCTTCGGCAAGGCGGGCGTAGCGCGCTGCGGCGGGGGTGGTTTCGGGGGGCATGGTGTCTTCCTGGGAAAAGGAAGCTCGGGGACAGGTAGCGGTATTCCCGGTTGCCGATCATCTCGCGCGCTGTTGCCGTCCATTCCACCCGGCCCCAGAGCCCGCCTGCCGCGATCTTCAGTTCCTTGATCCAGCCCGCCGCCGGAACCGGGCCGTTCAGCTTGGCTTCCGGCCGGTCGTTCTGGTGTTCGTAGTCGATCGGCAGATCGACGCCGGCCGACTGGAAGGCCAGCACCAGGGCGGCCGGGTCCGCCAGATCGAATTCGCGACCGTCGCGCCCGGTCATCCGCCCTTCCGGGAAGAGCTGCACCCATTCGGGCGCGGAACCGCCCGGCGCAAGGGCGCGGTCGCAGATGCCAAGGGCAAGCCCGGGCATGGCGTCAGGCCACATACGGCGTGACGATCAGTTCCGCCGTGCCCTTCCAGGGGTTCGACCCGCCGCCGTCCTTCGTTTCGGTGTTCAGCGGGTGCAGCGCCGCGCTTTCCAGTGACGGCGGCACCACCAGGACAGTCGGGGGCACGCCCAGGATGCGCCCGCCGTCGCTCTTGAAGTCCATCATCGCGGCCCGCGCGGCAGCGTAGGTCTCTTCGGTCAGGTCGGCTTTGGAGCCGTAAGCAAGCTGCCAGAGACCGAAGCCCGCATTGACCCGCGCCCGGACGCCGTAGATGTACTCGTCGTTCATGAACACATGCTGGTCGTTGGCGCCGGTGATCGACTGGAACTCGTATGTAGCGCGTCAACCAGCATGTCCGTGACCGTCAACCACGTTGGCCGGTTTTAGGCCGCTGGGTTGGCGTATCTGGAATTGTTTTTCGCTCAGCCTTCTCCTTTGTCCTTGTTGTCGGCGATGGTTGTCGTTGGCGGTCTGCTCAGCGCCTCTTTGTTGGAGGCGGCCGCGCGCTGGCGGAAGCTTTCGGCATTCATCTCCAGGATCGCTGCGTGATGAACCAGCCGGTCGATGGCGGCGACGGTCATCGCCTTGTCCGGGAAGATCTGGTCCCAGCCGCTGAAGGGCTGGTTGGCGGCGATCGCGATGCTGCGGCATTCGTAGCGCCGGGCGATCAGCTCGAAGAGCACGCCTGTCTCGGCCTGATCCTTGTGGGCGTAGGTGATGTCGTCGAGGATGATCAGGTCGAACTTGTCGAGCTTGGCGAGCGCGGCTTCGAGCACCAGATCGCGGCGGGCGGCCTGAAGTCGCTGCACCAGATCGCTGGTGCGGGTATAGAACACGCGGTGTCCCCGCTCGATCAGGGCATGGCCTATCGCGCAGAGAATGTGCGTTTTGCCCGTGCCGGAATTGCCGATGGCGATCAGGTTGCCGCCGCCCTCCAGCCAGTCGCCGGCCGCCAAGGCCTCGATCCGGGCGCGCGGCAGGGTTGGCAGCGCCTTGAAGTCGAAGGTCGCCAGCGTCTTGCCAGCCGGTAGCTGTGCCTCGTTCATGTGGCGCTGAATGCGGCGCATGTCGCGCTCGGCCAGTTCGTATTCCGCGAGGACAGCCAGAAAGCGGGCAGCGGGCCAGCCTTCGGTGTCGGCACGGGTGGCGATGTCGGCCCAAAGCTTGTGGAAGCTGGGCAGGCGCAGCGCGGTCAGCATGCCGGGCAGCGTGTGGATGTCGATCTCGCGGGAGGTCATGCGCAGGCTCCCAGAAGGGCATCGAAGCTGTCGAGCGAGGGATGGGCGACGGTGACATCTGAACCGCCCCGGGTTTACCGGAGGGCAAAACTCTCGGAGAATTGCCCGTTATGGAACAGACCTCAAAGAAGAAGACCTCGAAGCCGTATTCACCTGAGTTCCGCGAGCGTGCGGTGCGGCTGGCGATGGAACACCGCGATGATTATCAGAGCGAGGCTGCGGCGCTGACGGCGATTGCAGGTAAATTGGGCTGTTCGACGGACAGCCTTCGCGTCTGGATGCGACAGGTCCAGCGCGATGGTGGCGAACGGCCGGGACCTACCAGCGCTGAGATCGCGCGGATCAAAGAGCTTGAGCGCGAGAACCGGGAACTGCGGCAAGCGAACGAGATTCTGCGCAAAGCTTCAGCGTATTTTGCCCAGGCGGAGCTCGACCGCCCGTTTCGCAAATGACTGCTTTCATTGAGGAAAGCCGAGAGGCATTCGGGGTCGAGCCGATCTGCAGGGCACTGCAGTTTGCCCCTTCCACCTTTTATGACCGGCGGGCGATCATGCGTGATCCTGACCGGGCCTCGGCCCGGGCCAAATCGGATGCCGCCCTGAGCCTCAAGATCGACGCGGCCTGGGATGCCAACCGCAAGCTCTATGGCGCGCGGAAGATCTGGCATGTTTTGCGACGGCAGGGTGAAGACGCCGCCCGCTGCACCGTGGAACGATTGATGCGCCATCTGGGCATCAGGGGCGTGGTCCGTGGCAAGAAGGTCATCACGACCAATCCTGACACGTCTCTGCCTTGCCCGGACGACAAGGTGAACCGGCTGTTCATGGCGGATCGGCCGAACAAGCTGTGGGTTTCAGATTTCACCTATGTGCCCACATGGTCCGGCACCGTCTACGTGGCCTTCGTCATCGACGTCTTTGCACGTCGTATTGTCGGTTGGCGCGTCTCGACATCGATGAAGACCCAGTTTGTGCTCGACGCGCTGGAGCAAGCGATCTGGCAAAGAAAGACGCCGGATAACAAGAGCTTGGTCCACCATTCGGACCGCGGATCACAATACCTGTCGATCAAATACACCGAACGCCTGGCCAAGGCCGAGATCGACCTTTCCGTTGGAACAGTTGGCGATGCCTATGACAACGCCTTGGCTGAATGCGTCATCGGCCTGTTCAAGACAGAGGTCATCAACCAGATCGGCCCCTGGAAATCAATGCGCGAGGTCGAATGGGAAACGCTGAAATGGATCGATTGGTATAACAACCGCCGCCTGCTTGGCCCAATCGGATACATCCCACCCGCAGAAGCAGAGGAGGCGTTCTATGCAAACCTGAACTCACTCGATATGGTCGCGTAGTCATTGAACAAACCACCCTCCGGTAAACCCGGGGCGGTTCAATCTGTCGGCAGCGCCGTTTGCTTGGGGCTCAGGCGGAGCATCAGCAGGTCAGGGTCCGGCGCCCGGCCGGCGTCGAGATCGTCCGTCAGGAGATGTGCCAGTTCCGCCTCGCAGGCCCGGTCGTGGGCGATGAACAGCAGGTCGACCATGCGGCGGCAGGCGTCGCGGCGGGGCAGATCGCGCTGCAGCACCTTCCAGGCCTCAGCGTATTCGGTTCGCGGGAACAGGCTGTCGCGGTAGATCGAACTCCACAGGGCTTGCGGTTTGCGCCGCAGCGCATGGATGACGTGATGGTAGTTGATGACATGCACGCGATGGCCGTCGCCGCGACCACGCGCCCTTGTATGGCTGACGACCAGGGTGCTGCCGAGAAAGGCCTCAAGGCGATCGTCGTAAAGGTGGACCCGCAAGCGCTGCCCGATCAGCTGCGACGGGGCGCTGTAGAAGATGCTCTTGACCAGAAAGCCGCTGGTGCGGGTGACCGGAACCACGGTCTCTGTAAAGTCGGTGGTGCGCCGGCGCGGCAGGGGCTTCAGATGCGCCCGTTCCACCTGCGTGGCCGCCGCCCGCTGCCGGTTGCGCCGTGCCACCAGAATGTCGATGAAGCGGCGGTAGTCCTCAATGCTGGCGAAGTCGCGGCTGCCGCGCAGGATCAGCGCCTGTTCGATGGCCTTCTTCAGGTGCCGGTTCTGGGATTCCACCGCGCCGTTCTCATGAGCTTCCCCGCGGTTGTTGCGACTGGCCTCCATGCCGTAATGGCCGACGAAGGCATTGTAGCGCGTGGTGATATCCTGGCGCTGGTCAGCCGTCAGGTTGCGGAAAGCGGCCGAGAGGCTGTCGGTGCGATGCTCCTGTGGTGCCCCGCCGAGCGACCAGAGCGCCTGCTGCAGGTTCTCGGCCAGGGCCGTGAAGCTCTCCCCGCCCAGGACCACCCCGACATGCTCCCACCGGCTGTAGACCATGACTGCGGATTTCGCGGAGAATGGGCGCTGATTTCGCGCGATCGTGGGCACGCGTTTCGCGCCATTCTGGGCAGTCATTTCACGGGATCGTGGGCAGGCTGGCCGACGCTTTCATGGAGTCAGGCTTGAACGATTTGGTCAAGCTTTTTTGTGACGGCGGAGCGCCTGCGCAGGCTTTCACCTGAGAGGGTGAGGCGGTGTGCGTTGTGAACGAGGCGGTCGAGGATGGCATCTGCGAGCGTTGGGTCGCCGATGGCTTCGTGCCACTGGTCAACGGGGAGTTGGCTTGTGACGATGGTGGAAGCGCGGCCGTGGCGGTCTTCGAGGATTTCCAGCAGGTCACGGCGCTCCGGGGCGGTGAGGACGGCGAGGCCCCAATCGTCAATGATCAGCACATCCATGCGGGCGATGGTTTTGAGGATGCGTTCATGGCGGCCATCGCCACGGGCCAGAGCAAGGGCCTCGAACATGCGCGGCGCACGTTGATAGAGGACGGGCCGCCCATCCCGGCACGCCTTGTGGCCAAGGGCGCAGGCGATCCAGCTTTTGCCCAAACCGGTCGGCCCGGTTATCAGCAGGTTCTCGTGCCGGGCGATCCAGCCGCCATCGGCAAGATGCGCCATGACACTGCGGTCAAGACCACGTGGGCTGCGCAGGTCCAGATCCTCGACGCTGGCATCTTGGCGCAGAGCCGCAAACTTGAGCCGGGAGGCCAGTTTCTTGGTGTCGCGCTCTGCAGCCTCGCGGTCGACCAGCAGGCCGAGACGCTCTTCGAACGAGAGGGCGTCGAAGGCGGTTGACCTGCGTTGTTCTTCGAGCGCCGATGCAATGCCGGTCAGGCCGAGCGCCAACAGTCGGTCGTGGGTGGGATGGGTCAGCATTTTAGTCCTTTCTCAATGGTAATAGCTGCCGCCACGAATGTTGGCGTGCTGGAGGGGGGCGACCTCTTCGGAGCCTTCCAGGAAGGCGCGATCGAGGCCGGTCTTGAGGATCGAACGAATGGAGGTGACGGTGCGGGCCCGGATGGTCACACCCCGCTGGCAGGCCGCATCAACGCGCTCCGGCCCATAGGTTTTGACCAAGGCCAGCACACCCAGGCAGGTGCGGAACCCCTGTTCAGGATGGGGGCGGTCAGCCATCACCATCTCGCAAAAGGCGGCGACGGCGGGGCCGGTCTTGGTTGCCTGCGCCAGCATTCTGGCCGGGGTCCATTCGGCAAAGCGACGATGGGCCGATGGCATATGGTCGGCCACGGTGACATGGCTGCGCCGCCCCGGGGTGCGCACGTGGCTCGCAACCCTCTGACCACGATGGAATATCTCGACCGTCTGGCCGCTTGTGCGAACATCGACCTCTTGTTTGATCAGCGCGAAGGGCACGGAATACCATGAGCTGTCGACCTCAACGTGATAGTCGGGTGCCACGCGGGCGCGCTTCCAGCGGGCGAAGACATAAGGTTCGGGCGGTAGGGGCTGAAGATTGGGCCGATCCAAAGTGGCAAACAGATCGGCGCGGCTGGCGCCATAGCCGCGCATCACGCGCATGTTCAACTCGTCCAGCAGCCGCCGGATCGCCACGTTCAACTCGGCCAATGAGAAGAACCGGTGGTTCCGCAGCCGCGCCAGAATCCAGCGTTGTGCCACTTGGACAGCCACTTCCACCTTCGCCTTGTCCCGGGGTTTGCGCGGCCGGGCGGGCAGAACGGCGGTGCCATAATGCGCCGCCATCTCGGCATAGGTCCGGTTCAGCCCCGGATCAAACCGGTCTGCCTTGATCACGGCGGACTTCAGATTGTCCGGAACCACCGCCTTTGGCACGCCGCCCAGAAAGGCGAACATCCGGATATGCGCGAGGATCCAATCTTCCAACCCCTCCGATGCCACCGCCTCGGCATAGGTGTGATTCGATGCCCCCATTGCCGCCACGAACAGCTTCATGGCCCGCGCTTCGCCGGTCGTGGGGTCGATCACGTCGATGGTGTCGCCGGCAAAGTCAACGAACACCTTCTCGCCGCCCACATGTGTCTGGCGCATCGTCGGGCGCACCCGACCCTTCCAAGCCTCGTAATGCGTGCAAAACCAAGTATAGGCAAAACCCCCGGGGTGCGCGGCACGGTATTCTTCCCAGAGCAGCATCCGCGTCACCCCAGGGCGGCGCAACTCGCGGTCAATCTCCGCCCAGTCGGGCACAAGCCGCTCCGCGTCCGGCACCGTGGGCGGGGCTGGAAACAAAAGAAGTTCAAGGCTGTCGTCATCGATCCCCTCCGGCAAGGGCCACGTGAGCCCGGCATGACGCGCCCGTTGGGTGTAGCTTCCGACGCTCCCCTTGCTCAGACCGAGGGAAGCGGCAATGGACCGCTCGCTCAGGCCTTGCCCAAGCTTCAATCGCAAAACATCTCGTATCCGGCGCATGTTCAATCGTCCTGTCGGCATCAAGCCACCCCTTCATTCCTGAAGGCGCAACTATCCTCAATTTGCCGACCAGACCTGCCCGCGATCCCGCGAAATCAGTGCCCAGCTTCACGCGAAATGACTGCCCATGATCCCGTGAAATCGATGCCCACCATCAAGCGAAACACGCACCATGACGAAGTGGTAGAGCAGATGCGGGAATAGCTGGCCCGCGATCGTCACCTCCAGCTCCTCGGCATGAGTGAAGTCGGACTGGGCCATGCGGCCCGGCTCCGGCGTCTGGCGGAAGATGATGTCGCGCTCGGGCCCGTTCAACGCCCGCCACTGCCGCACCCGCCGTTCCAGGGTGCGCCGGATGCGGTCATCGGGGAAGGCCAGCGGGTGCAGGCCCTGAAGGTGGCGCAGCAGGGTGACGGCCTGCAAGGCGCTGTCCCTCTCCAGCAAGGGAAGGATGTCGCCCTCCCAAAAGCCTTCGAGGGGATCGGCCACCGTGCGCCCGTGAACGATCTTGCGGTTCGAGGGCAGCGTCGGATCGGCATCGAACCGTCGGGCCGTGCGCTCGCTGAACCCGGCGCGGGCGGCCGACGTGCGCTGACTGTGATATCGGAGGTCGGACATGTATAATCTCAATTGCTGGTCGGTGATGGGTTTGTAGGCCAACCCGGATCCTCCGTTTGACGGCAGAGGAACCCGGCTTACCAACCCGCAGCGACCAGCACCTTCCCCGAAATCAATCAAGCCGGTGCGGCTGCCCTCCAGACGGGCATGCCCGTCTTCCGTTCAGCCCCACCGGCCAAGGTGGTTGTCGGCACCGGCCAAGATGGTTGTCGCGCAACACTCGTACTTCTCGCGTTCCTGCCAGATGATCGGGCGCACGGCGCGCGACGTGTCCAGCAGGAACCAGGGCGCGCCCGATCCCGCCTGCATGTTGCTGACCAAAACCGGCTCGGCCCCGGCCACCAGTTCCACAGGGTGATCGGTGTCGAAGAAGTTCTGACCGTCGAAACAGTTGGTGGTGAAGCCCGCCTTCAGCAGGCCGAAGACCAGATCTTCGGGGTGGCGGCGACTGTCCTGCCCCATTTCCGCGAACATCGGCTTGAAGAGGCCAAGCTTGTCGTCGGCAATGTCGGTGCGGCCGACCGAAACCGTCGCCTCGAACTTGCGGTTCGCGATGGTGAAGCCGTGCGCCTTCAGCCCGTTGACGTGGCGCTGCCCGACCCATTCCCGCAGGCGGGGGAACATGCCAAGCCAGCCACAGGTTTCGTCGCGGCTGGCGCTGGGGACCGTCATGGCGATCTTGTCGGCATGGGCCGGGGCGGCGGCGAAGGCATCGGAATAGACGGTCTTGAAGCCCCGAAAGGCAAGGTCCAGCGTTTGGCTGTCGATGATCACGGCGGTAGGCCCTTCCTGTCATGGCGGCTTGGGACAAGCCGTTGTGGATGGAAGGACGATACCCGCGCGCGCGCGTGCAAAACACCCGCACACCCTTGCGGGGGAAAGCGGCGGGATGGGTTGAAGGGGGTGGCGCGGGGCTGGACTCGAACCAGCGTCAGGTCTTCGATCTCTCGAACAGCCCCCTTCCCAATCGGGGTACACCGCGCCAATCGGCACGATATTCCGGCCCGGATGCGCGGTCAACGGAGCCTGCCAATCAGGATCGTGAAATTAAACAGGTGTCCGACGAAATTAAACGGGGTGAGGGGGTTTCCGGTAGTCAGGTGGCCCGGAACACGAAAGGGCCTTCCACGGCCTTCCTATGGAGTCTGCGGCAATGGCAAAGGGCGGCACGATTTCCCGCGCCGCCCATTCTTGCACCCCGTCCAGGTCGCGCCCCAGTCACGCCGCCCGCGCCCGCGACTTCCACGCCTTCAGGGCGGTGATCACCTTGGGGGCCTGTGCCACGGTCAGGAAGCGCAGCGAGCTCACCTTGAACCACTTCAGCAACCAGCCGCACAGCGCGGCCTCGTCCAGCTCGCACGCCTGATGCAGATCCATCCACAGGGTGCGGATCAGCTCCACCTGACCCGGCGAGGCAAAGCCCGCCCGCTTGCCATAGGACGGCCCGTCCGCCACCAGCGGGCGCAAACCGACATGATCGAGAAACCCCATGACGGCATCGAAACCCGCCTGATCCAGCTCGGTCGAGCTGGTGACGCCCGCGCACTTCGCCAGGACGCGCCGATAGGTGTCGTCATCCAGGCCGAGCTTGGCCTTCGCCACATGGTAAGCGTCACGAGCGGGACGCGGCCTTGCGCTCTTGACATCGGGACGGCGCGTCAGATGGGGGACTTTGCGCGGCGCGGCATGAAGTAGGTGCGGATGGCGACCACCGCCTTTGCCACGCCGATGACCCCGGTCTGGTCCAGGATTGCGTGCGGTTCCGACATCTCGCGAATGGGAGCGATGATATCGCCGGTTTCGGGTTGGCCATGCAGTACTGGCCGCCAGATCCGGGGGGCGAAGTCAGTCCCGGCGAGGAAGCCGATCCACCAGAAGAACGGATCGAAGGTGCCATTGTCCCGCAGAGCAAGGCGGGGACGCCAAGCGTCCGGCGTTTCGGCAAGACCTGTGGAGATGGCGTTGTAGGCGGGCACGAGTGTTTGCAGGGCACGGGCCTCATCTGTCTCTTCGGGAGCCATCAAGGCCGTGTCGCCGACGAACAGCGGGATCCACTTCCGCGGGTCGATGAAGCGCGGCCCGACGATCAACGCGGTGAGATAGCCGTCGAGCCCGTCCATCGTGAAGGCGGGCGGCTGCGGCCGCCGCTTCCGCAGGAACTCCACGAAAGATGCCTCATCCAGCATCTTCCGGGGCGAAGCGGCCGGAGAACCCGTCATGCCGCCAAGACCTCGCTGTGTCTCTGTGCCTCGCGCTCGGCCTTCCAGGTCCAGGGCAGCAACGTGTCGAGCCGATTGATTGGGGTGGCACCGGAGACGATGCGCTCCAGAACGTCCGCAAGCCAGAGTTCCGGGTCGATGCCGTTGAGCTTGGCCGTGTTCACCAGCGAGGCCAGAATGGCCCAGCTTTCGCCACCACGCTTCGAGCCGGCGAAGAGCGCATTCTTGCGCGTAAGGCACACCGGCTTGATCGAGCGCTCGACGATATTGCTGTCCACCTCGATCCTGCCGTCGTCGAGGCTTCGGGAGCCGGTCGCATGGCGATCGTTCGATCCGGTGGATCGAACGAAGGCGGACGGAGGCCCGGAGGGCGCCGTCAGGCCCTGCCAGTGCCCGAGGGTATAGGCAGCAGCCTTGCCGATCGAGGACTTTGATGAGACCTCGGCCATCAGCTGCTCGAGCTGCGCCTTCAGCGCCGACATGAGGACGGCACTTTCTGCCTTTCGCGCTGTCAGGCGAGCCTCGGCGTTCAGCCCGCGGATGCGGCTTTCGATGAGGTAGATCTCGGCGATCGTGCCTATGACCGCCAGCGCCTCCGTCGACCCGGTGGTCTTGACCACATCGGCGAATTTGCGGCGGGCATGGGCAAGGCAGAACGCCAGGCGCAGCGGGGCGACATTGCTCTTGCGCCGCCGCTTGGCCAGGCTCTTGTAGGCGCCATAGCCATCGACTTGGAGAACGCCGCCGAAACGCCCCAGTTGGGCCTCCAGATCATCCGTTCCGCGACCTTCCGTGAAGACATAGCCCACGGCCGGCGGCGCCGGACCCTTCCATGGCCGATCATCGATTGCCTGTGCCCACAACTGACAGACCTTCGTCCTGCCTCGGCCCGGATCGAGCCGCGGCAATGGGGTCTCGTCGCAGAAGACGCGGGGCTGCGCCCGGATGAAGCCGAGCAGACGCTCGTGCAGCGGCTTGAGCCACCAGGCGGCCCGGGTGACCCAGCCTCCGAGGGTGCCCCGGTCGATGTCGAGGCCTGCGCCCGCAAGCATTTGCGCCTGGCGGTAAAGCGGAAGGTGCCAGCCGAACTTCGCGACGACGACATGCGCGACCAGCGCCGTGGTCGCCATGCCACCGTTCATCACCCGCGCCCGGGCTGGAGCCTGGCTGACGCCGTCTTCGCAGGACCGGCAGGCGTATTTCGGCCGGATCGTGCGGATCACGCGCAGCAGGGCGGGCACGATGTCGAGCGCCTCGCTAATGTCTTCCCCGATGCGGTGAAGTGCCAGGTTGCAGCAGGGGCAGATGGTGTTCTTCGGCTCGATGACCTCTTCGTGCCGCGGCAGATGCACAGGCAAGGCGCCCATGTTGCGTGACGCGGCACGAGGCTTGCGTCGCGGCGGCCCCCCGGAGCCGGGCGCATCGTCGTTGGCCGCCGCTGGGCCCGTCGTGGCGATATCCGACAGATCACCCAGATCGAGCGCAATCTGCGCAGGATCGAGGGCCGCCATCTTCTCCGATTTCGCCCCGAAGATCATCAGCCGAAGAAGGTCGGCATAGACACGCAGATCCGCGTTCTCGGCCTGAAGGGCCAGAACCATCCGCTTCAACCGTGCGGGATCCGAGGGAAGGGAAACGGTGCAGGACGCCATGGCAAAACCTACCATGAAGCCCATAATCTTCAAGCGAATACAGCAGCTTCACGCTGCCCGGACAGGCCTCTTCACCTGAATTCTCTGCACCCGCGTCCAGTCGAGACCAGCCACGAGGAGAGCGAACTCTTCCCGGGTCAGCCAGATCGCGCCATCCCGAACAGGCGGCCAGATGAACTGGCCGCTTTCCAGCCATTTCGTGGCGACCACCATTCCGCTGCCATCCCAAAAGACGAGGCGCAACCGGTCGCGACGCTTGGGGCGAAAGACAAAGACATCGCCACAATAGGGGTCTGCAGCCAGCGCCGCGGTGATCAGGGCGACCAGCCCGTTCAGACCACGACGAAAGTCCACCGGTTGCGTCGCCACCACGACCTTGATCCCACCCGCGAAGGAGATCATCGCGACCGACGCAGGGCTGCCACCATCGCAGCCGCAACGGCCGGATCCACCCGGCCAGTCACCACCATCCGGTTGCTGCCGATCTCCACCTCGATCCGTCCTGGCTCCGCAGAACCTCGCGGATCACTCGCCAGACCGGAAACCGCCGCATCCAGACAAAGAGGACGATCGTCGTCGGCAATCGATATCGGGACGAAGTGCAGCCCCGTTGCGGTCCCGCGTGTCGGACGCGCCTGAACCAGGCCAACATGGCGTCGCCAAACCGTCAGCAGGCCTCGGTTCACACCCCAACGGCGCGCCACGTCGGAAATGGACGCACCCGGCTCCGCGCTCTCCGAAACGATCCTTGCCTTCTCCTCGGCGGTCCAGTTACGTCTACGCCGCTTCCCCGTTATCACCTCGATCCGGCGATAATCTCCGTCTTCATGCCTGCCTTGAAGCATGGCATCAGCTTCGACCTGAACCGCCCCGGGTTTACCGGAGGGTGGTTTGTTCAATGACTACGCGACCATATCGAGTGAGTTCAGGTTTGCATAGAACGCCTCCTCTGCTTCTGCGGGTGGGATGTATCCGATTGGGCCAAGCAGGCGGCGGTTGTTATACCAATCGATCCATTTCAGCGTTTCCCATTCGACCTCGCGCATTGATTTCCAGGGGCCGATCTGGTTGATGACCTCTGTCTTGAACAGGCCGATGACGCATTCAGCCAAGGCGTTGTCATAGGCATCGCCAACTGTTCCAACGGAAAGGTCGATCTCGGCCTTGGCCAGGCGTTCGGTGTATTTGATCGACAGGTATTGTGATCCGCGGTCCGAATGGTGGACCAAGCTCTTGTTATCCGGCGTCTTTCTTTGCCAGATCGCTTGCTCCAGCGCGTCGAGCACAAACTGGGTCTTCATCGATGTCGAGACGCGCCAACCGACAATACGACGTGCAAAGACGTCGATGACGAAGGCCACGTAGACGGTGCCGGACCATGTGGGCACATAGGTGAAATCTGAAACCCACAGCTTGTTCGGCCGATCCGCCATGAACAGCCGGTTCACCTTGTCGTCCGGGCAAGGCAGAGACGTGTCAGGATTGGTCGTGATGACCTTCTTGCCACGGACCACGCCCCTGATGCCCAGATGGCGCATCAATCGTTCCACGGTGCAGCGGGCGGCGTCTTCACCCTGCCGTCGCAAAACATGCCAGATCTTCCGCGCGCCATAGAGCTTGCGGTTGGCATCCCAGGCCGCGTCGATCTTGAGGCTCAGGGCGGCATCCGATTTGGCCCGGGCCGAGGCCCGGTCAGGATCACGCATGATCGCCCGCCGGTCATAAAAGGTGGAAGGGGCAAACTGCAGTGCCCTGCAGATCGGCTCGACCCCGAATGCCTCTCGGCTTTCCTCAATGAAAGCAGTCATTTGCGAAACGGGCGGTCGAGCTCCGCCTGGGCAAAATACGCTGAAGCTTTGCGCAGAATCTCGTTCGCTTGCCGCAGTTCCCGGTTCTCGCGCTCAAGCTCTTTGATCCGCGCGATCTCAGCGCTGGTAGGTCCCGGCCGTTCGCCACCATCGCGCTGGACCTGTCGCATCCAGACGCGAAGGCTGTCCGTCGAACAGCCCAATTTACCTGCAATCGCCGTCAGCGCCGCAGCCTCGCTCTGATAATCATCGCGGTGTTCCATCGCCAGCCGCACCGCACGCTCGCGGAACTCAGGTGAATACGGCTTCGAGGTCTTCTTCTTTGAGGTCTGTTCCATAACGGGCAATTCTCCGAGAGTTTTGCCCTCCGGTAAACCCGGGGCGGTTCAACCCAATCCATTCACCTGTGCTCCTCGCAAGTCAGGCGACAAATCTCCGCAAACGCCCACCAGTGCGCAAGATGCCCCGCTCGTCGCGCTCACGCCACATGCAGGATGGCCTTCTGTTGCTTGCTTATCGTCATTCCGGTTCTCCTCTGCCAAACGTCGTGTCCCGTTGCCCGCCCGCCTTGCGCGCCAGCTCTGCCCGCGCCCTCTCGCCCATCGCCGTGCGAAGCTTCGCGTCGAACATGCTGATTGCCGCGCCCTCCTGCGCCGCCGCGTGCTTGTAGGCGCGACCGCACAGCTCATAGAGGCTGGTCAGACCGGGTTCATCGTGATCGACCTGCTTCCGCTCTGCCAATCTCCAGAGAAAGCTGAAGACGTTTTCTGCATGTCCCAGAAGGTAGGGCACTTCCGCCGTCGCCAGTTCCAGGCGTGATGCCTCTTCGTGGGTCAGGCGGATCGTTACCATGTCGGAGTCGGTCGGCAACTCCAAAGCGAATGCCGGGCGGGTCATTGCAGCTTTCCCTTCTCAGTCTTCGGGCCAATGAAGACGGCGCGGCCAAGCAGCTCGCGTGTGCGATCACTCAGCATGACGGCCTTCCGCGCGGGTTCGCGCAGCATGGCAAGCGTCTTGGCAATGTCGGGTTCGGCACTGGCGCGGGTTTCAAGCACCTGTTCAAGCGTGGTGAAAGCCCGCGCGGCCAAGGTCACGAAGTCATCCACCGCGTTGATGGACTCCTTCAGCTCCTGCGCCTCCTGATCGTTCAGCGCGACAACCATTGCGCTGCGACCGGCCCAAAGCGCCTGTTCTTCATCGGTGAGGGTCATCACAAGGATCATCTGACGCATCACTTTCCCCCCATCGCGAGCCAGCCCAAGGATTCGAGCGCCGCAAGTAGATCATTCGTCGTCGGTTGTCGGTTGCTGCAATCAGACGGGTTTCCCGACAAGCGGATACCATGTCGCCAAGTGCGCCGCCGTGCCTGCGCGAAACGCCAAACAGCAGGTCCGCCGTCTTGGGGTCAGATAGGCCCCAACTTGCGGCGACGGCCGCCACATCGCCCTTGGGAACCCGTGGCACGATGGTCCGCCGCATGCGCCGCCAAAGTCCCGGCAGCCGCGTCTCAATTTCGCGAAGTTCCAGACCACCGCAGAAAACAAGCGAGAACATCCCGTCTTCCGACATCATCCTAAGCCATTCTAGGCAATGCCAATTGTCGCTGCCGCGTGTGTTGCGATCAACGAGGTTTGTGCCTCGTCGATCCGAAGCATCCCGCCGACGCCGAAGGCACCCCGGAAGCCGCCAAGAGTTCGTCTACCAGCGCCGTTGCCTTCGGCCCCGTCCCGGGCATTCTGGGGTGCACACCACGCCTGATGCACCATCCGCGCAGTGTTGTGCCGCGAGTAACAAACCCAGCGCGGATGCGCCTATGGCGCTCCGCTGCGTCTTCCGGTATGTTAACATTCATCATGCTCGTTCACCGCAATAGTTTTCATGGCAACTATTGCGGTGAAATATAACCTTGTCAAGATGGAGTGAATCGGTGCTCAGCGTGGATGCGACTATCTCAGCGCTTAGAAGCGTCATCGGTGCCCACAACGACGCGGAACTTGCGGCCAAGCTGGAAATCGACAAGAGCACTATTTCTAACTGGCGTTCGCGCGGCCGGGTGCCGCAGAAGTTCGCGAAGATTCTGGATGTGGCGGCACATGACGTTTGGCCCGAACTGCATGATCGCGCCTTGGCAGTTGCATTGCCCCGATACGGCATTCTGCGCCAGCCCGTGGTCGGCAGCGCCAATCTTGACGCCGCCCTTGCTGCGTTCCTCGACACCAAGCCGTTCTGGTTCGTGGTCTATAGGGCAGCCGCCGAGCTTCGGCTAAAGATGGAAACATTGAAGATAGACCTCGGTTCGGCTGCGGCGCTGATCCTCCAAGAGGACCTGCGCGACCCATCCGCCACCGCCTTGCGCGTTGCAGCGCAGCTTGCCGAAGACGAGGTTGAAAATCCCAACTTAAGTACCGCGCAGCCACCGCACGCGCCCGACAATCGTTAGTCTTTGGCCTCGAAAAAAACGCACAACGCAAACCAGCGGGTTTGCAACAGGTGTAGGGTCGGTGCAGACGCGCCCACAGCCTCTAAAAAGGCCCATTGAATTCACACGGTTTTTTTGTTGCCCACTTAAACACCCGCGCCTGGGACCACCCATCTGCCCCCTTCGTCATCAAACCATGTGAAACTTGAAATCGACAAGCCAATGATTTTGCTTGCAGTTTTCTCCGCCTATCATCAAACCATGTGAACGCCCTCACGCTGCTGGCCGCCGGGGTGCGGGGGGTGAAATCCCCCGCTGTCTGCCGCTACCGCGCGATCATCTCGTCGCGCACGAACATGTTGCCCCAGGCCCGATCGATCAGGTCGGGGGTCATCTGGTTCGGGATGCCCTCGAACTCGCAGACCGCGATCATCTGGTCTATCAGGAAGTTCGGCTGATAATTGGCATAGTTGTTGGCGATGGTCGGGAACTTGACCTTCATCAGATGCACCAGCGCGCGCTCGTCCAGCGGCATCTTCTTCTTGCGCGCCACCATGGCGAAGATCTTGAGGAAATTCTCCTGGCTCGGCCCGTCGATCTTGATCTTGAAGAAGATCCGCCGCAGCGCCGCGCCGTCGAAGATCTCGTTCGGGTGGAAGTTGGTGGAAAAGATCACCAGCGTGTCGAACGGCACGGTGAACTTTTCGCCCGATTGCAGCGCCAGAATATCGCGGCTTTCCTCCAGCGGCACGATCCAGCGGTTGACCAGTTTCTGCGGCGGTTCGGCCTGGCGGCCAAGGTCGTCGACGATGAAGATCCCGCCGGTCGATTTCAGTTGCAGCGGCGCCTGATAGGTGCGCGCGGTGGGGTTGTAGGTCAGATCGAGCATGTCCAGCGAAAGCTCGCCCCCGGTGATCACCGTCGGGCGCTCGCAGAACACATAGCGGTTGTCGAAGCGGTTCGAGGTGCGGCGCAGGCTGTTGGGGTCATCGACCGCCGATTCCGCCGCCGAATGCACGATGGGGTCATAGACCGTGATCACCTGGCCCGAATATTCCAGCGCGCGCGGCACATAGATCTTGTCGCCGAGCGCGTCGCGGATGCCGTTGGAAATGCTCGATTTGCCGTTGCCCGGCGGGCCATACATCAGGATCGAGCGCCCCGAGGTCACCGCCGGGCCAAGGTTGTCGATCAGGTCATCTGGCAGGATCAGGTGGCCCATGCCGCGCAAGAGCTCGGCCCGCGTCAGCTTGATCGCGCGCACCGACTGGCGCTTGACCTGCGCCTTGTAATCCTCCAGCGGGACCGGCATCGCGCCGTAATACTCCGACTGGCTCAGCGCATCCAGCGCGCGTGCCTTGCCCGCGTCGGTCAGCTGATAGCCCATCTCGTTGCCCGAGGTGGCGTGCAGCGTGCCGGTCGCCTCCAGCAGCTTTTGCCCGCGCGCCGCGTCGACCAGATCCTGCGTGATCTGCGGCGGCAGGCAGATCATCTTCGAGATTTCCGACACGAGGTCGATGTTCATCCGGAAAATGGTCTTGAGCAGGATGTCGCGCATCATCACCGCCGACAGCCCGGTTTCGGCCATGGATTTCGGCGAGGGCGGCGGCAGCACGCTGGGCGTCGAGCCGGTCTGGATGTTCATCGGCGTCACCTCGCCATGGGGGTGCAGGGGGCGGGTCGAGTGTGCCCGCGGCGACTTAGCAAATCATGAAGCGGTCTGGCGGAAGGTCGCAGCGACCGCGAGATAGAACAGGATCGTGCCCGACAGGGCGAGGCCCATCGGGAACTTGGCGTGCGTCCAGCTTGCCCAGTCGGCGGTGGCATTGCGGAAGGGGCCAACGGCGCGCAAGGCGCGGTGGCCGACAAAGGCCCCCAGCAGGCAGGCGGAAAACAGCGCCAGCACGAAACGCAGGTCGGCCCCGACGAAAAACGGCGCCATGGCGGCGGCGAATTTCGCATCGCCCGCCCCGACCAGCCGTGCCGCATTGGCAATGAACCCCACGCCCAGCACGATCGCCCCCAGCGCCCAGCCCCAGAGCCAGGCCTGCATCGGCAGCGCCAGCCAGCCGACCACCAGATAAACCGCCGCCAGCGCCAGCACCGCCTTGTTCGGAATCCTCATGAACTTCATGTCGGACCACGCGACCCAAAGCGCGATCGGTGTCACGAAGGGCAGCACCCACAGGGCGTTGATCGGCGCCTGCATCAGTTGGTCACATTCGCGTCAAGGGCAGCCAGGCTGCGCGAGGCGGCCTCGAAATGCTGCGGGTGGGTGTCGATGGCTTCCTGCAGCAGGCCCTTGCCCACCGAAACGTCGCCCTGCTTGATCGCGGTCAGCGCCATGGTGTGCAGCAGTTGCGCCCGCTCGGTCTGGGTCATCTGCACAACCGGCAGGTCATAGCGGCGCTGCGCGCCGCGGGCCATGACCAGATTGTTCTTGGCGGTGAACAGCTTGGGGTCGTAGGTGATCGCTTCAAGGAACAGCTTTTCCGCGCCCGGGAAATCGGCGCGCGTCATCTTGGAAAAGCCCCAGTTGTTCAGCACGTTGGCCGGTTTTGTGGTCAACCCGACGGCGGTTTCATAGAAACTGTCGGCCTTCTTCCAGTTCTTGTTGCTGTCAGCCACCATCGCCTCGAGCCGGTAGCGCTGGAAGGTTTCATGCGTTGGCGGAACCTTGTTCAACTCGGTCTCGGCACGTTTCCATTCGTTGGTGCGGATCAGCGCATCGGCCAGGTCAACCCGGTCGTCGGCGGTGCCTTCGGGCGAATTGGCGATGGCCTCCCACACGCCCACAGCCTCGGCGGCGCGCCCGGCGCGGATCAGCGACTTGGCCAGCCCGCGCTTCAGATCGACCCGGTCGGGTTGCTGCGCCGATGCACCCGAGAAATACTTCACCGCCTCGTTGGGGTCGCCCACTGTCAGCATGATGTCGTTGAGATTGCTTTCGTCGATCACGTTCACCGACTTCAACGCACGGTCAACCTCGGCATCCGAGGATCGGCCACAGGCGGTCAGCGCAACCGTGCCCGAAAGGCACAGCGCCAGAAACGTAAGGTGGCGCATTTCGCGTCCTTTTTTTACTGCTCGGTCCGTCCCGGTCCCTAAAGCTGCGTCAGCAGGACGTATTGGCCCTGCCCCCGCCGCACGAGGGAAAAATCGTGTTCTTCTTCCTGCTGATCGTCACCATAAACCGATTTTTCGGTTTCCGCGATAGCGCGGCGCAAATTCTCGCGGATCGAGTCCGTTTCGCCACTGTCGAGCGCATAGGCCTGCTGAAAGACCAGCCGCGCCTCGCCCGCCATGCCCTTTTCCATCAGCACCACGCCCAGATTGTTGGTCGCGGGCACCGAAGACGGGTCTTCCTCCAGCGCGCGGCGCAACAGTTGTTCGGCCTGGCCCAGCCGACCCAGCGCCAGGTTGGCCGACCCCAGCGCAGAAAGCACATCGGCGTTGATGCCCTGTTCGCCGGCGGCGCGCAGATAGGCTTTCAGCGCCAGTTCATGCTCGCCCGCCTCCATCAGCCGATGGCCGACCAGCAGCCCATCCACGCCCTCGCCACGAGCGTCGGCGCCGGGGGGCGCATTGCGCGCCATGTCCGACGGCGAAAGGCCGCCCTTGTCACAGGCGGCCAGCGCAAGACTTCCGATCAGCAGGGGCAGGGTGATGAGCCGCAGGGGTCAGCCCCCTCCGAGGCTCTTGGCGATGCCGACGACCGATGGCCCGATCAGGATGATCAGCAGCGGCGGCAGGGTGAACAGCATTGTGCCCAGTGTCAGCTTGGTCGGCAAGGTGTTTGCCTTTTCTTCCGCCCGCATCACGCGCTTGTCGCGCATTTCGGCGGAATAGACCCGCAGCGCCTCTGCGATCGAGGTGCCAAAGGTGGCCGACTGCACCAGCGTGGTGACGAACGACGACACGTCGGGGATGCCGACCCGCTCGGACATGTCCTTCAGCACCATCACCCGTTCCTTGCCGGCCTTGATCTCGTGCGCGACCATGTCGAATTCGTCGGCCAGGGCCGGGTAGCCCGCGCGGCTTTCCCTGGCGATCCGGTTGATCGACTGGTCCAGCGACTGACCGGCCTCGACGCAGACCAGCATCATGTCCAGCGCATCAGGGAAGCCCGAGACGATTTCATCCTTGCGGGTCTGCATCCGGCGTTGCACCCAGTATTGCGGCAGGTAATACCCCGCAGCTCCGGGGCCGATGGTCGAAATCACCATCTGCTGCGTCGACACCTCGCCATTCGCCGAAAGCGCCATGGTGTAGATCACCCCCAGGATCAGGAAGCCGATCCCCAGTGCGAATTGCGAAAAGTGGAAGATCCGCACCGCATTCTTGGCGCGATAACCTGCGCGCAGCATCTTGAGCCGCGAGGCGGTAAGCTCCTCCTCGTTCTGCGGTTCAAGAAAGGTCGCAAACTTTTCAAGCTTGTCGGCCTTGTCGCCCCGGCGCAGCAGTTGGTCGGGCCGGGCGGCCACCGTCGAGGTGGTGCGAAGCGCCTTGATCTTCTCGAACGGTTCGGGCTGCTTCTTCAGCATCGCCGGCAGGGTGACGAGGATCAGCACAAGCCCCAGACCGCCAAGGGCAACCAGCGGCCCCATCGGGCCGATCAGGTCTGTCAGCCAGGCGTTGATCTCGTTCAGCATCGGATGATTCCCTCAGACCTTGATATTGACCATCATCTTCATGAAGATGACGTTGATGATCAGAAAGACCGCCACGCCAAGGGCGGCGGGAATGAAGACAGGCGTTTCCTTCACGTCGTCGAAGTAGGTCGGCTTCAGCATCAGCACCATGACCAGCGCCCCGATCGGGAAGGCCGAGAGGAACATGCCCGACCATTTGGCTTCGGCCGTGATCGCCTTGACGCGGCGGAACAGCTTGAACCGGGCGCGGATCACCTTTGCCAGCCCGTCCAGAATCTCGGCCAGGTTGCCGCCCGACTGCTGCTGGATGGTCACGGCCACCGCCAGAAAGCGCAGGTCCTGGCTGTCCATCCGTTCGGCAAAGACCTTCAGGCTTTCGGCCACGTCGCGCCCATAGGCCGCCTCGTCTGCGATCATGCCGAATTCGGTGCCAGCGGGTCGGGCACCTCTTTCGACACGATGCCGATGGCCGAGGAAAACGGGTGCCCGACCCGCAGGCTGCGCACCATCAGTTCCACCGCGTCGGGCAGCTGTTCTTCCAGCAAGGCCATGCGTTTCTTGGCCTTCTTGTTGATCCAGACATAGACGCCACCGACCCCCATCACCACCGCGACCAGTGCGCGGACCGGGGGCGTGGCGCTGGTGCCGATCGTCAGGCCGAAGTAGCTGAACACCGCGAGCCCGGCCATGATGCCGATCAGCGCCTTGGGCGAGAACGCGATGTTGGCCTTCTGTGCCTTGTCGGCCAGCATCGAATAGAGCGGGATGCCCTTGGCCGACAGGTGCTGACCCATTTCCTTGCGCAACTGCGCCAGAACCTGTTCGCGGTTGCCGTTCTTTTCCAGCAGGGCCAGGCGGCGGCTCATGCGGCTGTTCAGGCTGATCGACTTGCCGAACACGGTCAGATACAGGCCCTCGACCAGCACCAGCACGGCGACGAAGATCAGGACGTAGATGAGGGGGGCGGCGCTGATCTGCATGGCGAGCCTCAGACGATGGGTTCATAGATGGAGGCGGGCAGGTCGTAGCCCCACTGGCGGAAGCGTTCGCTGTAGTGCGATCGCACGCCGGTCGCGTTGAAGCGCCCGATGATCTTGCCATCCGGTGCCATGCCCAGACGTTCGAAGCGGAAGATTTCCTGCATCGAGATCACCTCGCCTTCCATGCCGGTGATCTCGGTGATGCTGACCATGCGGCGCGAGCCGTCCTGCAGGCGCGAGGCCTGCACGATCAGGTTGACGGCGGCGGCGATCTGGCTGCGCACGGCTTTCAGCGGCATCTCGATCCCGGCCATCGCCACCATGTTTTCCAGACGGCTGATACCGTCGCGGGCGTTGTTGGCGTGGATCGTGGTCATCGACCCGTCGTGGCCGGTGTTCATCGCCTGCAGCATGTCGATCACCTCCTCGCCGCGGGTTTCGCCGACGATGATCCGGTCGGGGCGCATCCGCAGCGCGTTGCGCAGGCAGTCGCGCTGGGTCACGGCGCCCTTGCCTTCGACGTTCGGCGGGCGGCTTTCCATCCGGCCGACATGGACCTGCTGCAACTGCAGTTCCGCCGTATCCTCGATGGTCAGCACGCGTTCCGAGTTGTCGATGAAGGATGACAGCGCGTTCAGCGTCGTGGTCTTGCCCGACCCGGTGCCGCCCGACACGATGATGTTCAGCCGGGTGGACACGGCGGCCTGAAGGTAGGCCGCCATTTCCTCGGTGAAGGCGCCGAAGCGCACCAGATCCTGAATCCCCAGCTTTTCCTTCTTGAATTTCCGGATCGAGACCAGACTGCCATCCACCGCCACCGGCGGCACCATGGCGTTGAAGCGGCTGCCGTCGGCCAGGCGCGCATCGACATAGGGGTTGGATTCATCGACCCGGCGACCCACCGCCGACACGATCTTGTCGATGATGCGCAGCAGGTGGCGTTCGTCCTTGAAGGTGATGTCGGTCAGCACCAGCTTGCCGCCGCGTTCGACGAAGATGCGGTTGGGGCCGTTCACCAGGATGTCGTTGACGGTTTCATCCTTCAGCAGCGGTTCCAGCGGGCCAAGCCCCATCACCTCGTCGTAAAGTTCCTGGAACAGGGCGATGCGGTCGTCCTTGTTCAGCGCCACGCTCATCTCTTCCAGCGCCTCGGTGCTGATCGCGGCAATCTCGGCCTTGAGATTGGCTTCCGAGGCATGTTCGAGGGCGGCAAGGTTCAGACTGTCAAGCAGGCGCTTGTGCAGTTCGACCTTCAGCTCCATCAGCCGGTCCTTGCGCTTTTTCTCCTTGTCCACTGCCACCGCCTCTGCGGTCGCGCGCGGCGGGGCCGCAGGGCGCACCTGCTGCGAGGGCTTGGCCGATCCCGGGGCAGGGGTGGTGACCCGGGCCATCGGCGTGGCCGCGCCGACAGCCGCCATCTGCGCGGGTTTGGCGCCGCCGTCGTTCGATTTCTTGTAGCGCGAGAACATCGTATACCCCCCGGGGTCGGTCAGCCCTTGCCGGACTCGACGGCCTTGTTCAGATCAAACAGCGACTTCGCAAGCTTCTGGATTTCCTTGCGCAGCGCATTCTTGGCGGCGGTTTCCGCCAGCGGCAGACCGTGGTCGTTGGCCTGCGTCACCTGCGAGCCGCCATCGGGCAGTTGCACCTCGATGTCGATGTCCAGGCTTTCGGCCATGCGCTTGACCCGGCTTTTGGCCCCCAGGTCGGTGAATTTCGGCGCCCGGTTCAGCACATAGCGCAGCTTGTCATGCGGCAGCCCTTCGGCCTTGAGCGCCCGCACCAGCCGCAGCACATTCTGGGCCGAGCGCAGGTCAAGTTCCAGCAGGGCAAAATAGACATGGGCGCGGGTCAGCACGGTTTCGGTCCAGCTGACGATGGTGCTGGGCATGTCGATCACCACGAAATCGAAATTGGCCTGCGCCATGTCGATGATCCGCCCGATGTCCTCGCCCGACACCAGGTCGAGCGGCAGCATGTCGGCGGGGGCGGTGAAGACGTGCAGCCTGTCGTTGAAGGTCAGCATGGCCTGCAGAAAGGCGTCGCTGTCGGCGGCAGCGGTATCGGACAGGATGTCGAACACCGCCTCGCGGCGCGGCAGGTCGAGGCCGCGCCATACTGCAGGTCCAGATCCAGCAGGCAGACGCGCGGCCCGTCGGTCTTGGTGATGTTGGCCAGTTCCCACGCCAGGTTGCAGGCGAAGGTCGAGGCGCCGACCCCGCCTGCCAGCCCGTGCACCGGCAGCACCACGCCGTCGCGGTCGCCCTTGGCGCGGAAGGTGGGGTGCGGCGGGGCGTCGGCCTCGGGTTCCGGCGGGGCGGCCCTGGGAGCTTGTGCCGACATCGTCGGCGCCGGGGCAGGGGCGGGGGCACGCATCCGCGCAATCGCCTCGTGCAGCGCGCCTTCGGGCAGCGGATAGGGCACGAAATCATCGGCGCCAAGCCGCAACAACTGGTGCAGGGCG
Organism: Paracoccaceae bacterium Fryx2; assembly: GCA_032334235.1. Classification (NCBI taxonomy): domain Bacteria; kingdom Pseudomonadati; phylum Pseudomonadota; class Alphaproteobacteria; order Rhodobacterales; family Paracoccaceae; species Paracoccaceae bacterium Fryx2. The sequence continues at coordinate 1,918,465 of JAVSGI010000005.1, read as the reverse complement.
ATCGGGCTGACCTGATCGGCGATCAGCACCACCTTGATGCCGCGCCCCTTGGCGGTGCGGATGATCGCGGTGATCCGGCTCAGGTCAACCTCGTCTTCGGCATCGACGGCGATGGCCACGAATTCCACGGTGGCCGCGTCAGGCTGTTCCAGAAACACCAGCGCGTCGTCGAACGACAGGTCGCCCCAGCTTTCGCCAAGCTCGATTTCCATGTCGTCTATCAGCAGATCGAAGTTCTGCACGTCGCGCGAAATCGTGCAGGCCACGATGGGTGCCGGTTCCGGTTGCAGGGTTGCCACGCTCGTCATCGCCTCTCGTCCTTCCACTGACAGGTCTTCGGGAAGGCACCTCCACCCGGTCACGCTGACCGGGGCCTGACAGAGGCACCCTGACCCTGAACCCGTGTGCGGCACATGGACCGCACGACTGTTCCCATTACCGGGAAGGTGGTGGAGAATGGTGGCGACATTGGGGCTAAAAAATCGTTATTGTTTGATTTTTAGCTATCTTCGAGCCGCGCAGGAAACAATCGCCGGGGCCGCGCGGGCCGCAGCCCTACTCGCCGGCCGGGTTGGTCTGCGTCGCGATGATCGTGTTCGGGGGATGCGGGCGCCGGGCTTCCAGCAGGTAGTCGCGGTAGATGATCGCGGCATACTTGCCGTTCAGGACGGTCGGATGGCTGGACACGAAGCCCGACACTTCGGTGACCGTGCGGCGGTTGCGCTGTTCCGGCCCCGTGGTCTGCACCACGGGCTGGGTCTTGCCGAACGACGCGATTGCCTCCAGCCGCGAACGGCTGATGCCGAGACTGCTGAAATACGACACCACAGCCTTGGCCCGGCGCAGGCCCAGCGCGCGGTTGTAGGCTTCAGACCCGACCAGATCGGTATGGCCATAGACACGGAACCGCACTTCGGGGAACTGGCGGATCCAGTTCGCCTGCTGGCGCAGCGTGGCGCGCGCGCTTTCGTCCAGCGTCGCCGAATTGAAGGCGAAGGTGATGGTGCTGGGCACCTCGCTGGCAAAGCGGTTGGCCAGGGTGGAGGTGTAGGTTCTTTCCCCCGACATGATCATCGTGTTGTTCATGGTCGAGTTGCCGAAATCGCCGTTCTGTTCGTCGGTCCCCAGTTCACGGTTCACGCAGCCAGTCAGCGCCAGCAGCGCCAGCCCGACAACCAAGTGACGTGGTGCAAACTGCATCGCCTACTCCATCACATAGCCGTAGGAGCCGCCGAAGTCCTGCCGGGCGACTTCACCCGCCGCCCCGCCGGCCTTGCCTGTCACCCTGCCGAACAGGAACAGCTCTTTCTCGGTCGGGATCTTGACGCGGTCGGTGGGCAGGGCGAACGCCTCGCCCCGGGTCGGGGTCACCAGATGCGGCGTCACGATGATCACCAGCTCGCTTTGCGCGCGCTGGTATTCGGCGCTGCGGAACAGCGCGCCGAGGATCGGAATGTCGCCCAGCCAGGGCACCTGGCCGTTCAGGTCGCGGAAATCGTCCTGCAACAGGCCCGCGATGGCAAAGCTTTCGCCGTCGCGCATTTCGACCGTGGTCGAGGTTTCGCGCCGCTTGAAGGCGTTGATGGTGAAGCCCGCGCTTTCCAGCGTCACCGAGTTGTCGATCGACGACACGCTGGCGTTGATGATCAGGTTGATGATGTCGCCATCGACCACCACGGGGGTGAAGTTCAGCTCGACCCCGAACGGCTTGTATTGCACGGTGATGGTGCCGTCACCCGAGGCCACGGGAATCGGGTATTCGCCGCCCGCGAGGAACTTGGCCTCCTGCCCGGAAAGGGCGGTCAGGTTCGGTTCGGCCAGGGTGCGAACGACGCCCTTGGATTCCAGCGCCTCCAGCAGCACCGCGAATTCCAGTGAACCCGCCGAAAAGCCCAGTGTCACGGCGCCCTTGGTGCCTTCGGCCGACGAGATGCCGGTGCCATTGAACACGTTGTTGATGGCGTTCGTGTTGGTGAACACGCCGGTGCCGCCACGGATGCCCATGTTGTTGCCGCCGTTCACCGCCAGCGAGGCGCTGAGGTTCTTGGCGACCGAGCGTTGCATCTCGGCAAAACGGACCTTCAGCATGACCTGCTGCGTTCCGCCGACGCTCATCAGGTTCGACACCCGCTCGGGCGCATAGCGTTCGGCCAGATCCAGCGCCCGGTCCAGCTTGGCGGTCGAGGATACGGTGCCCGACATGACGATGCCGTCATTGGCGGTGCGGACCTCGATCTTTTCGCCGGGCAGGATCTGCTGCAGGCGTTCCTTGAACTCGGCAATGTCGGGCGAAACATGCACATCCACGTTCGAGATCAGCCGACCGTCCGCCCCCAGCAGGGTCAGCGTGGTGCGGCCCGGCGCCTTGCCCAGCACATAGATCGAGCGGTCCGACAGGGTGGAGATATCTGCGATTCCGGGGTTGGCGATCGACAGTTCGGCGAAGGGCACATCGCTTTCGACCACCACCGCCCGGTTCATCGGCACATTCAGCGCGCTGGACGGCGACCCCTGCATCACACGCAAGGTTTCGGCGCCGACCGGGGTCAGGGCCGTTGTGGACAGAACCGCACCCAGAAGAGCGGCCGTCCATAGGGTGCGCATGCTCATGTGGCCTGCCTTTCCGATCACGCCTCTTTGCGGGTCTTTCGCCCGACTTTCCGCAGAGAATGCAGGACGCAGCATTTTTTTGCAAGAATCAAAAGCTTGTAGGCCGATGCTGATGTGGATAACTGGCAACATGGCACAAGAGATTGACGCGCTGTCGGCCATGCCCCCCCCAGATCGGGTGGCGCTCCCGCCCTTGCGCGACCGTCAGTTGGTGCAGGTGATCGGAATCTCGACCACTTCAGATCCCTTGCGGGTCTTGATCGTGCAGACGCGCGCGGCTTCGATGGCAACCGGGTCCTGCCGGGTGCGCCCCAGGATGTCGGTGCTGTCGACCTCGACCATCATCGGCAGCGTGTCGTCGCCCGCACCCACCAGCGAAAGCGCCAGCCGCCCGGTGGCCTGGGCCTGGGCCAGACGCGCCACCTGTTCCGGAGTGGCTTCGACCGTCACCGTCCGCGCGATCAGCGTCACGCCGGAGCGGTCGTCGTTCGACATCTGGTCCACGGCAATGATCTTCACTGTGCTTTCGATCAGCCGCGTCACCTCGCCCGAGGTCATGCCTTCGGCCCCGCCGCCACGAGCCGCCGAGCCCGTCCAGTAGACATCGACGCTGTCGCCCGGCTGCAGGAAGCCCGACACGCCCGAGGCGACATCGACCTTGATCGCGAAGGCGCGCTTGCCCTTGGCCAGCCGCGTCGTCAGCCCGGCATCCTGCCCCGGCTCGGTGACCTTCACGGCAAGGATCGGCTCGAACTTCTCCATCTGGCGCACCACATAGCGGCTTTCGGCGCCACCATTCGGAAAAAGCACGGCCGCGTCGGTGAAGACGGTTTCGGGCAGGGCATTCTGCGGCCAGTAGATCTTCTGCACGTCGTCCTTCGTAAGCTTGTCGCCGTAGTTCAGCGGCTTGTTGACGACGAACACCTCGACCATCGGACCGGCCTTGGCGCGCGCGGCACGTTCCATCGCCAGTTCGGCCTGGGTTTTGCTGATGAACCCCTGCGCCATGTAGACCGCCAGCCCCGCCAGGGCGAGGCCCACCACAAGAACAAGCCCGAACACCATTCGCATTGTCGTTCCTCGCTTTCTTCGCCGCGACCCGGTTGATTGCAGCCGTCGTGTTTACGGCACATTGGCAGCCGATTGTGGCAGGATCAGGGGCAATTGGCGGCGGCAGAGCTTGCGCCCCACGCCCACGCCCCGACCGGTCAGTGCGACGGCTGGTATCCAACCGGCGCGCCGGCCACGTAGTCCGCGATTTCCTTCGACGAGCTTTCCGAACTCAAGGCGATCGGCATCAGAACGAACATTCCGATACCGATCACCGCGGCGCTCAGCACCACCCAGTCCACGGTGACCGCGCCGTCTTCGGCATGGCGAAAGCGGTTCAGTGTTCTTGTCAAACTCGCGCGCATGGCGTTTCTCCTTGTCAGGCTTTGCCACTGGACGCGGGATGCGTCATGACACTGATCTCCGCTGAACTGTGTCGCAGGAATGTGGCGCAATTCAGGTCCACTTGGGCCGGACATGAGGCTGGATTTTCTTCTCCTCGACCTTTGCAGAACGACGAAGGCCGCGTCCTGTCCCGGACGCGGCCCCCTTGGATCAGCCGGGTGGCAATCAGTTGGTGGGGGCGGGGGCGCCGGCGCCGGGGTAGCCCACAGTGGTATTGGTCAGCTTCAAAGCGATATCACCGCCCAGATCCTCGATCCCGCCGCCGACGGTCGACATGACCACCATGCCGAGGCCGACGATGGCGGCGGTCAGCACCACCCAGTCAACGGTCACGGCGCCGGATTCGTCGTTCTGGAAGGATTTGAACAGGTTCAGAAGTTTCATGGTGTGTCCCTTTCAAGGAGTTTGCTCGGTTGTGTTGCGCCGCTTCGGTCTTTCGCGTCCGGCCTCTGTTCCGGTCTTTCCGTCTCGGCATGGGTGTATATGGCCCCCCAATCGTGGCGGCATTTGGGAACGGCAGCGGCATTTTACGGAAAATGCGATTGAACCGGAAAAACCTGCCATGTCGTTGATATAAAGGGGAAATAATTTTCCCTCGGCCCCGGCGCCATCCGGCGCCCGAGACTTTTGCGCCGCATTTCCCGACAAAAGTGGCCGAACCGCCAAGGTTTCACCGGGAAAACTGGCGCCAGAAGCCATTCCCTGCAACACTCGGCGCGAAGAAAAACACGGGCAGAGCAGGCAACCGCAGATGCGGCATCGGGCAGGAATCATTCTCGCGGGGCTTTTGCTCGCCGCGCCGCAGGTGCTGGCGGCGCAGGGCCTGTCGGGCGATGCCGATTTCACCTTTCGGCGGATAAAGCCGCCGGAGGGCGCGGGGGCAAAGCGGATCACCGTGCAGATCGACCCGGCCGAACAGGCGCGCCGCCTTGCCGTGGCCCCGAAGCCCGAAAAGCTGCCCGAGCCCGATGCGGTGGCGGCCGATGCCCCGGCACTGGCACCTGCCAAACCGGCCGCAGCCTCGACCTACAGCTGGTTCTGGGACAAGGTGCCCACCGCACGCGGGGCGGTGCAGGACCGCTTTCCGCTGGCGCTGGCCACCCTGTCGCAGGGGCCGGGCGGTGCCGCCGTCCGCGCGCCCCGCCTGCAGCACATGCAGGAGATCGCCAAAGCCTACGGGACCGACATCCTCAAGGCCACCATCGGCACCGATGTCTCGCCCGCGCTGGTGCTGGCGGTGATCGGCATCGAAAGCGCGGGGCGTGCCGATGTGGTCAGCTCGGCCGGGGCGACCGGGCTGATGCAGCTTATTCCGGCCACCGCCAGCCGCTTCGGCGTCACCGATTCGAAGAACGCCGCCCAGAACATCAAGGGCGGCGTGGCCTATCTGAACTGGCTGATGGGCGAGTTCGACCGCGACCCGCTGATGGTGCTGGCGGCCTACAATGCGGGCGAGGGGGCGGTGGCCGCCAATGCGGGCATCCCGCCCTATGCCGAAACCCGCGACTACGTGCCCAAGGTGTTGGCGGCCTGGCAGGTGGCGCAGGGTCTGTGCCTGACGCCGCCCGAGCTGATTTCCGACCCCTGCGTGTTCAAGATCATCTCGGCCGGGGGGTGACCCCTAGACCGAAAAGGCATCCGCCCATTCAGGATGCTTCTTGCGCTGCGCGTTCACGAAGGGGCAGAGCGGCATTATCCTGAACCCCTCCGCCCGCGCATCCGCCACCAGCCGCGTCACCAGCGCCAGCCCGGCGCCGGTGCCGCGCAGGCTGTCGGGCACATGGGTGTGGTCTGCGATCACCAGGGTCGGCGTGGTGACGGACCAGGTCAGCTCCGCCTCCTCGCTGCCCTGGCGGATCAGGTAGCGGCCTTTCGAGCCGCCGCCCTCGCGGATGATGTCGAACTCAGTCAACGATGGTGGCCTCGGTCGCGGCGCGCAATTCGGCCTCGGTCACGCCCTCGGCACATTCGACGATGCGCAGGCCGCCCGGCACCACGTCAAACACGCCCAGATTGGTGATGATGCGGTTGACCACCGCCTTGCCGGTCAGCGGCAGGGTGCAGGCGTGCAGCACCTTGGATTCGCCGTGCTTGGAGGTGTGGTCCATCACCACCACGACGCGGCCCACGCCCGCCACCAGATCCATCGCGCCGCCCATGCCCTTGACCAGCTTGCCCGGGATCATCCAGTTCGCCAGATCGCCGTTTTCGGCCACCTCCATCGCGCCAAGGATCGCCATGGCGATCTTGCCGCCGCGGATCATCGCGAAGGACTGCGCCGAGTCGAAATAGGCGGTCTGCGGCAGTTCGGTGATGGTCTGCTTGCCGGCGTTGATCAGGTCGGCATCCTCGTCGCCGGCCAGCGGAAACGGCCCCATGCCCAGCATCCCGTTCTCCGATTGCAGCGTGACGCTGATCCCTTCGGGGATGTAATTCGCCACCAGCGTCGGAATCCCGATGCCAAGGTTCACATACATGCCGTCCTGCAGTTCCTGTGCCGCACGGGCGGCCATCTGGTTGCGGTCCCAGGGCATCTCAGTTCTCCTTGGTCTGGACAAGGGCGACGCGAAGGCCCTCGAGCGTGGATTCGGTCTGTCCCAGCCGCTGGGCCAGCATCAGCGACCGGGCGGTGTCGACCACCATCTGGTTGTGCGGTTCGGAGCGTTCTGCCGGGAAATGGTCGGCGATGATGCGGCGGGCGAGCGTGATCCATTGCAGGAATTCGTCGGCGACCGCCCGGCGTTGCGCGTCCCTGGTCTCTGGCGTCATGATGATGCCCCTCAGACGCGCGGACGCACGGTGCGCTGTTCGATGCGCTTCTCGTGCTGGCCCTGGATGATCCGGTGCACATAGATGCCCGGCAGATGGATCGTGTCGGGGTCAAGCGCGCCCAGCGGCACGATTTCCTCGACCTCGACGATGCAGACCTTGCCGCAGGTCGCGGCAGGCGGGTTGAAGTTGCGCGCGGTCTTGCGGAACACGAGGTTGCCCGAAGGGTCGGCCTTCCACGCCTTGACGATCGCGAGGTCCGCCACGATGCCGGTTTCCAGAATGTAGGTCTGACCGTTGAAATCCTTGTGGTCCTTGCCCTCTGCGATCACGGTGCCGACGCCTGTGCGGGTATAGAAGCCGGGGATTCCCGCGCCACCCGCCCGCATCCGCTCGGCCAGCGTGCCCTGCGGGTTGAACTCCAGCTCCAGCTCGCCCGACAGATACTGGCGCATGAATTCGGCGTTCTCGCCGACGTAGGAGGAGATCATCTTCTTCACCTGCCGGGTTTCCAGCAGCACGCCCAGCCCGAAACCATCGACGCCCGCGTTGTTCGAGGCGACGGTCAGGTTCTTCGTGCCCGCATCGCGGATCGCCGCGATGAGCAGTTCCGGTATGCCGCACAGGCCAAAGCCGCCGGCCGCGATCAGCATTCCGTCGAACAGCACACCCTCCAGTGCCGCCCCGGCGCTGTCGTAGATCTTCTTCATGCAGAACCCCCCGCAAATCCTCTGCCATCGTTGTGGCGAAGCGGGGGGGGCGAGTCAATTGCCGCGCTGCGGCGGCAGTGTCAGCGCCGGGCACGGAGCACCGCATCGCCCCCCGCCAGCAGGATCAGCGCGCCATCGGGTGCAATGTCGAACCCGGTCACCCGGGCAAGGGCGGCAAGGAATGCGGCCTCGGCCTGCATCAGTTCCGGGGCGCAGGCCATTTTCGTGGCCGCCGCCGGGCCGAAGCCCATGCCCTCGCCGGTCAGCGCCAGCGACCCCGCATAGCGGTTGCAGCCCGCCCGCCCCGACACGCGGTTGTCCGCAATCTCCAGCGTCACCTCCACCGCTTCCGACAGGGCCGCGCCGTCGATCACCCCCACCCGCCACAGGCCCGCCAGCAGCCGCGCCGGGTCGCCGCCGCATCCCGACAGAACGCTTTCGCCCCGCGTCAGCGTCGCCCACAGCGGGTAAGGCATACCCGTCATCGAATCGCGACACACCGCCGGTTCCAGTGTCAGGTCGCCATCCGCCCAGGCAAAGCGCGTGGCCTCGCCCACGGCTTCGGCTTCCGGCAGCGGCACCTCAAGGCTGTCGCCGCCCTCGGTCGACAGGCGGATGCCGTCGCGGGTCAGGGTCAGCACCCAGCCCGGTTCGTTGCCGCGCACCGTCAGCGGCAGAAGGTCGGGTTCCAGCATCGGGGCACATTCCGGCAGGGTCTGGCCGCGCAGGGTCACGAGGGCGCGGTTGCCTTTGGTGTGCACGGCGGTTTCGGATGATTTGCCATCGGCATAGCGCGCGCCAGAGGCGGCGATGTCGGGGGCCAGCACGAAGGTTTCCGCCCCGATCCGCAGCCGGGCGCCGGCATCCAGGAACCCCAGGTCCACCACCAGGTCGCCGCAGCGCATCGGCGCGGCAAAACCCATCGGGATCGGCCGCGCCAGCGCGATCACCCCCAGATCGGCATCGGCGCCCTGCGGCACCGCCACCGGCTCCGAAACCCAGATCGGGCGCGCCCCCGCGAAGACCGCCGCCCGAAGGATCTGCGCGGTCTCGGGCGCCTCGATCACGAAATCCAGCGGCACCTGTTGCCCGGCCGTTGCCCGCCGCAGTTCGACCACAGCACCGCCCGCGTCGCGCGCCTCGACGACCATCTCGGCGCCCTCGGGCAGGGCGATGCGTTCGCGGTAGGCCAGCGCGCCCTTGACCTCGCGCGCTTCCAGCATCGGGGCGCTGGCGAGAACCAGCAGCACAACGGCGGTCGGACGGATCATGAAAACCTCCCTCGGCTTTTGTCGCAGTGTCCCGCGCGGGCCGGGTGGCGTCAATCGTTCCGCTGGGCGTTCCGCTGGGCGTTCCGCTGGGCGTTCAACTGGGCGTTCCGCTGGGCGTTCCCGGTGTCTGCCGGTCTCATTCCCGCCGGATGGCCGGGCGTCAGAACCACTGGCCCGGCTCCATCAGCCCCAGATCCATCAATTGCTGCGAATGCCACTGGAACTCGACCGAGTTGTGCCAGCGGAAATTGTGGATGTCGAACATCGACCCCGGGTTGGATTTCAGCGCCTTGGCGGTGCGGAAGGACACGATCGCGGTCGTGATGTTGTGGTGCCAGGGGCAGGCGTAGGTGTTGTATTCCTCTTCCGAGAAGGTGAAATCGGGCCGCAGCGTCAGGCCGGGCTTGGCGCGGAACAGCGCGATCCGGTCGATCTTGCGGCGGGGGGCGGGAATGTGCTCCTCGAACCGCCAGCGCAGGCCGCCGAAGAAATCAAGCTGCCGGTCACGCGGATGGCTGTGGTTGGCCGGATCGGGCCGCCCCAGCGCGTAATAGCCCGAACGGTCAAGATACGCATTCTCCAGCGACACGGCATTCGGGGCTGCGTCCAGGCTGCCCGCGTAAAGGTCGATCACATAGGACAGCAGCGCCTCGCGGCGTTCCTCGGTGTGAAAGGCCAGCAGTTCGCGGATGCTGCGCGTCTCGCAGAACGGGTGGAAAAGGTATTCGGCGTTGTAGCAGTAATACATCCAGATGCCCGGCGCGGCCTCGATCAGCCGGTTGACCGCCTTGAACAGCGCGCCCTCGGCATGGACGTCATGGCTGACGCGGTGGATGGTCGCCTCCAGCGCCGCGGGAACCACGATCTCGTCATGGGCCAGCAGGATCACCTCGCTGAACCCGGCCGCAAGGTGGTGGCGCAGCGTGGTGTGCACCTCGACCGGGTCTTCGGCCATGATGATCGCCACCGGCCCCGTGGCCAGGGCCGCCTTGCCCTTGCCGAGAAGATCGTCCAAGCCGCCGTAACGCATGCCCTGCCCTTTGCCTGTCCGCCCGGCGGTCGTTGCCAGACCCGGCCGTTTTCGGCAGAATCGGTCAACACTTCCTTTAACGCAACCCCCCGCGGGCGCCGCCTGCCCCCGGGGCGTTGCGCCGCGCGGCGGTTTGCGTGTAAAACCCGTGTTCCAGCGGCTGGGGGCCTGCGCAATGTCCGACGATCCGAAAAAGCTGTTCATCAAGACCTACGGCTGCCAGATGAACGTCTACGACAGCGAGCGCATGGCCGAGGCGCTGGGCGGAGAGGGCTATGTGGCCACCGACCGCGCCGAAGACGCCGACATGGTGCTGATCAACACCTGCCACATTCGCGAGAAGGCGTCCGAGAAGCTCTATTCCGACCTTGGCCGCCTGCGCCCGCTGAAGGCGGCGAAGCCCGGGCTGAAGATCGGCGTGGCGGGCTGCGTGGCGCAGGCCGAAGGCGCCGAGATCCTGCGGCGGATGCCGCTGGTCGATCTGGTGGTGGGGCCGCAAAGCTACCACCGCCTGCCCGACATGGTGCGCAACGCGCAGGTCGGCGGCCAGCAGGTCGATACCGATTTTCCGCCCGAGGACAAGTTCGACCACCTGTCCGCACCGCGCGCCAGCCGGGGGCCCGCCGCCTTCCTGACGGTGCAGGAAGGCTGTGACAAGTTCTGCGCCTTCTGCGTCGTGCCCTATACCCGTGGCGCCGAGGTCAGCCGCCCCGCGGCGCGCATCCTGGCCGAGGCGCGGGCGCTGGTCGAAAAGGGCGTGCGCGAGATCACCCTGCTGGGGCAGAACGTCAACGCCTATCACGGTGCGGGCGATGGTACGGGGCAGGGCGGCGACTGGACGCTGTCGCGCCTGCTGCGCGAACTGGCTCAGGTGCCGGGATTGCTGCGGCTGCGCTATACCACGTCGCATCCCAACGACATGGACGACGACCTGATCGCCGCCCATGCCGATCTGCCCGCGCTGATGCCCTATCTGCACCTGCCGGTGCAGTCGGGGTCCGACCGCATCCTGAAGGCGATGAACCGCAAGCACACCGCCGCGCAATATCTGGCGGTGATCGAGCGCATCCGCGCCGCCCGCCCCGACATCCTGCTGAGTTCGGATTTCATCGCGGGCTTTCCCGGCGAGACCGATGCCGATTTCGAGGCGACGCTGGCGCTGATCCGCACGGTGGGGTTCGGGCAGGCCTATACCTTCAAGTATTCCGCCCGCCCGGGCACTCCGGCTGCCGAAAAGCCCGAGGTTCCCGCCGAAGTGGCCGACGCCCGCCTGCATGAGCTGCAAAGCCTGATCACCAGCCAGCAGCACGCCCTGCAACGCGCGATGGTGGGGCGCGAGGTCGGGGTGCTTTATGAAAAGCCGGGCCGCCAGCCGGGCCAGATGGTCGGCAAATCCGACCACCTGCACGCGGTGCATGTCGATGACCCCCGGGGCGTGCCGGGGCAGTTGGTCCGGGTGCGGATCACCGCCGCGATGACCAATTCGCTGACCGGAGAACGCCTTTAGCCGCCGCATTGTTTCCGGTGCGTGATCAATCGCCCCCGATCCAGGTTTTTGACGCCGGCGCAACCGGATGCGCCCGGGATCGCAGACCGTAAACCACAGATTTTGCTTTACATCCCGAAGTCGTGAAGTCAATTCTGGCAACAATAAGGCAAGGGCGATTTCGTTGAAGGGGGCTGTGGCTGTGGGACGGCGGATTTCCAAGGCATTGCGAATGGTTGCGGGCGGGCTGGCCCTGGCGGTCGGGCTTCATGGCGCGCCGATGGCCGTGGCGCAGAACGGCCCTCAGGTGGCGGGCAAGATCGAATGGGGCCTCTGGGTCGATGACGATGGCTGCATGCACTGGTGGGCCGACGGCGGGCTTGAAGGCTACATGGTGCCGCGGCGCAACCCGCAGACCGGCAAGCCGGTCTGTCTGAAGCAGAACACCTGTCTGGTGGAAAACACCGACCAGCTGTTCGCCACCGACAGCGCGCAACTGACCGCGAGCGGGCGCGCGCGTCTGCAAAGCTTCTTCCAGGGCGCCGGGGCCTTCGGCTATGCCATCTACGGGCACACCGACAGCCGCGCCTCGGATGAATACAACATGCGCCTGTCGCAGCGCCGCGCCGCCTCGGTTGCCACCGTTGCCCGGTCGGTCGGCGCGATGGTGGAACGCGAGATCGGCTTTGGCGAACGCCAGCCCCGCGCGTCCAACGGCACCGCCGCAGGGATGCAGCAGAATCGCCGCGTCGAAGTCGTTTGCTACAGGTGGTGACAGATATGACCAATGGTATCATCAAGGGCGCGGGAATCGTCGCGCTTGTGCTGGTTGCAGGCTGCTCGGACGGTCTGCGGCCCTATGACGGCAACCCCAACACCGTGATCGCCACCGCCTATGACACCGGGCGCGACGGCGGGCGGCTGACCAATGGCGGCGCCGCCATCGCCTACGACCCCGACGGCTGCCAGAACTGGATCATGGATGACGGCGTCGAAGGTTATTCGACACCGCGCTACGACCCGAAATCGGGCCTGCCGGTCTGCAACAACCGCTATCCGCCGGGAACGGTGCTGAAGAACTACCAGACCCAGTCGCCGGGCATCAACGATTACGTGCCCCGCCCGGGCTACAGGACGGTCGTCGTCCAGCGTTGAGGGGGGCGGATGAAACAGGGGGCCATGGTGCAAGCCGTGGCCCTTTTTCGTTTCCGCGCCACAAGATGTGCATCAGTCACGATATCGGCACTTTCCTGCGTCAGGCTGCCGACTGGCGGTGATTGCCGCTTGTCAGAACCCCGGACAGGCCCCACACTCGGGGTGTTCACCCTGCCTGCTAGAAGGAGACCTCCTTGGGCATCAGCGCGCTGACCCCCCCGACCCGTTCAGAGGATGTGGTAGAGACACTTCTGGAATTCCCCGACAACCGCCTTCTGATCGGCCTCTGCGGCGAGTTCGACCGCAATCTGGCGCAGATCGAGCATCAGATGGGGGTGCATATCCTGCGGCGCGGCAACCGCCTTGCAGTGATCGGCGACAAGGGGGCTCGGCAACAGGCGGCGGCTGTGCTGCGCGGGCTTTATGCCCGGCTTGAGGCCGGGCGCGGCGTGGTTGCGGGCGACATCGACGGCGCCATCCGCATGGGCCGCCCGATGCCTGCCAGCCTGAGCCCCGAACCCGCACGGGTGGACGAGCAGATGGAAATGTTCACGGGCAGCAAATACGAGCTTCGCACCCGCAAGAAACCCGTCGAACCCCGGACCGAGGCGCAGAAGGCCTATGTCGCCAACCTGTTCGACCACGAACTGGCCTTCGGCATCGGCCCGGCGGGCACCGGCAAGACCTATCTGGCCGTGGCCGTGGGCGTAACCATGCTGATCGGCGGCGCGGTGGACAAGATCATCCTGTCGCGCCCGGCAGTCGAGGCGGGCGAGCGGCTGGGCTTCCTGCCCGGCGACATGAAGGAAAAGATCGACCCCTACATGCAGCCGCTTTACGACGCGCTGAACGACTTCCTGCCGCAGAAACAGCTTGCCAAGCTGATGGAGGAAAAGCGGATCGAGATCGCGCCGCTGGCCTTCATGCGCGGGCGCACGCTGTCCAACGCCTTCGTGGTGCTGGACGAGGCGCAGAACGCCACCACCATGCAGATGAAGATGTTCCTGACCCGTCTCGGCGAAGGTTCGCGCATGGTGATCACCGGCGACCGCACCCAGATCGACCTGCCGCGCGGCACGCCGAGCGGGCTGCAGGATGCCGAGCGCATCCTGGCCGGGGTCAAGGGCATCAGCTTCAACTACTTCACCTCGAAAGACGTGGTGCGCCACCCGCTTGTCGGCCGCATCATCGAGGCGTATGAAGCGCATGATGGAGCCTCTGGTTGACACGGTGATCGAAGACCCGCGCTGGGAAGGCCTTGGCCTTGCCACGTTGGCCGACCGCGCGGCAGGGGCAGCCCTTGCCGCGCTTTCCTTGCCGGAACAGGGCTTTGCCCTGTGCCTGATGGGCTGCGACGATGCCCGCATCGCCGAGTTGAACGCCGCCTTCCGCGCCAAGGGCACACCGACCAACGTGCTGTCCTGGCCTTCGGAAGACCGTGCCGCCGATGCGCCGGGGGCGATGCCGCTGCTGCCCGACCCCGGCCCGGCCGACGATCCCGAGGAATTGGGCGACATCGCCATTTCCTTCGACACCTCCGCCCGCGAGGCCGCCGAGCAGGGCAAGCCGCTTGAAGACCATGTGACGCATCTGGTGGTGCATGGCATCCTGCATCTGCTGGGCTTCGACCACATCGACGATCTTGACGCGGAATTGATGGAAACAACCGAAACGCGCATACTTGCGTCGCTTGGCGTTGCCGATCCATACTGATAAAGACACCCGCTGCGGTGGCAACTTCTGGAAAAGGACCAATGGGCAGTAGCACGGACGGCTCTCCTGCGGCGCAAGGCGCGCAGGAAGTGATGGAGGCAGACGCCTCCGAAACGGAACCACGCGGCTTTTTCGGCCGCATCCTCAGCGCGCTGAGCCCCTCTGACGCCGCGCCGGAACCGGCGGGGCAGCCCCAGGTCCGGACGGCGCAGCAGATCAGCGCGGACTTGCCCGGCATGGCCAACCTGCGCCGCCTCCGGGTCGACGACGTGGCAATTCCCAAGGTGGAAATCATCGCGGTGCCGGTCGATATCGGCAAGGACGACCTGGTCGAGGTGTTCCGCGAGCACGGCTTTTCCCGCCTGCCGGTCTACAAGGGCACGCTGGACCATCCGCAGGGTCTGGTGCTGCTGAAGGACCTGGCTTTGCAGCATGGCTTCAACGGCGAGGCAGCAGGCCGCTTCACCCTGCGCAAGCTGCTGCGCCCGATCCTCTATGCCCCGCCGTCGATGCCGGTCGGGGTGCTGCTGCAGAAAATGCAGCGTGACCGGGTCCACATGGCGTTGGTGATCGACGAATACGGCGGGGTCGATGGTCTTGTGACCATCGAAGACCTGATCGAAACCGTGATCGGCGAGATCGAGGATGAACACGACGAGGCCGAGGGTGCGCTGTGGCTGATGGAAAAGCCGGGGGTCTATCTGGCGCAAGCCACTGCGCCGCTGGACGAATTCGAGGCGGCCATCGGCCTGCGCCTGCGCAACGAGGATGAAGACGAGGAAATCGACACCATCGGCGGCATCGTGTTCCTGCGCACCGGCCGGGTGCCCGCGCGCGGCGAGGTCGTGGCGCATGAAAGCGGGGTGGAGTTCGAGGTGGTCGACGCCGACCCCCGCCGCATCAAGCGCCTGCGGGTGCGCCTGCCGGGGGCATCGCGGACAGCGCTCCGCGTTCCCGTGCCCGCCCTTCCGGATGTCGCCCTTCCGGATGCTGCCCTTCCGGATGCCGCCAAGGTGGATGCTGCCCTTGCGGATGCTGTCCTTCCAGCTGCGGGCAGCCCTGCCGCGAAAGCCGTCGAAACGTGATTGCCTCTCCCCGGCGCTGGTCCGGCCCGGTGCGAACCGGGGCGGCTTTCGGCCTCGGGGCCGTGATGGCGGCGGGGCAGGCGCCGCTGGAGGCGTGGTGGCTGACGCTGCCCGCGCTGTCGGCGGTGATCTGGCTGATCACCATGGCGACCGGCCCGCGCCCGGCCTTCCGGCTGGGCCTGTTCGCCGGGGCAGGGTATTTCGCCGCCGCCCTGAACTGGATCATCGAGCCTTTCCTGATCGACGTGGCCCGCCACGGCTGGATGGCCCCCTTCGCGGTGGTGCTGCTGGCCTTCGGGCTTGGCCTGTTCTGGGCCGCCGCTGCCGCGCTGGCGCATCTGCGCCCGTTCGGGGGGCGCGCGCTGGCGGTGGCCCTGACCCTGACCACGGCCGAGATGCTGCGCGGCACGCTGTTCACCGGCTTTCCCTGGGCACTGATCGGCCATGTCTGGATCGGCACGCCGGTGGCGCAGGTTGCGGCCCTGGCCGGCCCCGACGGGCTGACGCTGCTGACCACGCTGGCCGCCGCCCTGCCGGTGGCGCTGGGTCCGAGCGGCCTTGGCGCGGGGGCGGTGCTGGTGGCGGCGGCGACGTGTTACGGCCTGTGGCATCTTGACGCGCCCGGCCCCTCGGCAGCATCCGTCACCCTGCGGCTGGTGCAGCCCAACGCCGAACAGCACCTGAAATGGGATGCCGACCGCGCCCGCGTGTACTTCGAGCGCCAGTTGGCCTACACAGCCGCCCTGCCGCGCCCCGATCTCACGATCTGGCCCGAAACCGCTGTGCCCTACCTGCTGGAAAACGCGCCCGGCGCGCTGGCGGCGATTTCGATTGCCGCCGCCGACCGCCCGGTGGTGGTGGGCATCCAGCGCACCGACGGCTGGCGCGGTTTCAACAGCATGGCGGTGGTGGGGCCCGGCGGGCTGGTGACCGGGCTTTACGACAAGCACCATCTGGTGCCCTTTGGCGAATACATCCCGTTCGGCGATCTGGCCTATGACCTGCTGGGGCTCCGGGCCTTTGCGGCGCAGGAAGGCAACGGCTATTCGGCGGGGGTCGGCGCGGCGGTGCTCGATCTTGGCCCGGGGCTGGGCACCATCCTGCCGCTGATCTGCTACGAGGCGGTGTTCCCGCAGGACATCCGCTCCGCGCCGTCACGCCCCGACTGGATCCTGCAGATCACCAATGACGCCTGGTTCGGCACGCTTACCGGCCCGTATCAGCATCTGGCCCAGGCGCGCCTGCGCGCCATAGAACAGGGGTTGCCGCTGGTGCGGGTGGCCAATACCGGCGTCTCGGCGGTGATCGACGCGCAGGGCCGCATCACCGCGCAGATCCCGCTGGGCGAGGCGGCGTTTCTCGACGCGACCCTGCCCGCAGCCCTGCCCGCCACGCCCTTTTCCCGCCTCGGGCAGATCCCCGTGTGGCTGTTGCTGGCCGGTCTCGCCGCCGTGCTGCTGATACGCCGCGTCCCTGCGCGCCCTTGACCCCTCGGGGGCAGGGGTATAGCGCCTGCGGCATCGAACCGTCACAACGGCTTCCTGGCGTGACGGGGGTAACCCAACGGAGCACTTCCCGATGTCACGCAACAACTACGTCTTCACTTCCGAATCCGTTTCGGAAGGCCATCCCGACAAGCTTTGCGACCGCGTCTCCGACGCCATCCTCGATGCCTTCCTGACCGAGGAACCCAACGCCCGCGTCGCCTGCGAAACCTTCGCCACCACCGGGCGCGTCGTCGTCGGCGGCGAGGTTGGCCTGTCGGACCCCGACAAGCTGAACGAATTCATGAAACGGGTTGACGGCATCGTCCGCGACTGCGTGCGTGACATCGGCTACGAGCAGAAGAAGTTCCACTGGAACACGCTCAAGGTCCACAATTACCTGCACAAGCAATCGGCCCACATCGCCCAGGGCGTCGACCGCGACGGCGCAGGCGATCAGGGCATCATGTTCGGCTATGCCTGCCGCGAGACGTCGGAACTGATGCCGGCCCCGATCCAGTATTCCCACGCCATCCTGCGCCGTCTGGCCGAGGTGCGCAAATCGGGCAAGGAAGAATCGCTGCGCCCGGACGCGAAGTCGCAACTGTCGCTGCGCTACGTCGACGGCAAGCCGGTCGAGGTGACCTCGATCGTGCTTTCCACCCAGCACGCGCACAAGAAGCAGACCTCGGCGCATATCCGCGACATCGTCGAACCCTACATCCGTGAAGTGCTGCCCGAGGGCTGGATCACCGATGCCACCGAATGGCACGTCAACCCGACCGGCACCTTCGTGATCGGCGGACCGGATGGCGACGCGGGCCTGACCGGGCGCAAGATCATCGTCGACACCTACGGCGGGGCCGCCCCGCACGGCGGCGGCGCGTTCTCGGGCAAGGATCCGACCAAGGTCGACCGCTCTGCCGCCTATGCCGCGCGCTACCTTGCCAAGAACGTGGTCGCGGCCGGCCTGGCCGACCGCTGCACCCTGCAGGTCAGCTATGCGATCGGCGTCGCCCGGCCGCTGTCGATCTACGTCGATACCCACGGCACGGGGAAGGTCGAGGCCACCCAGATCGAGAAGGCCGTGGCCGAGGTGATGGACCTCACCCCGCGCGGCATCCGCACCCATCTGGGTCTGAACCGCCCGATCTACGCCCGCACTTCGGCCTACGGCCACTTCGGCCGCGCGCCCGATGCCGACGGCGGCTTCAGCTGGGAAAAGACCGACCTGACCGAGGCGCTGAAAAAGGCCGTCTGACCCGGCCCCGCCGCTGCAACCCTGCAAAGCCCCGGCCGCTCGCCGGGGCTTCTTGCTGAGTGCCAATTCATCTTTGCCCAAATATCCCCGCCGGAGGCGCCTTCCTTCTGCGTGGCTTGACGCCCCGCCCCCCGGGCGATACCTCCCGCCGATCCTGATGCGGGGCTTGCCATGACCGACGACAACCAGACCGACCCGCCCGCGCCCGCGGAATGGCGGAACTTCTATGGTCGCCGCTTCGGCCACACCCTGCGCAGCAGCCAGAAGACCTATCTGTCCGAGGATATGGATTCGCTGCGCCCACAGGGCGTGACACCTGCCGAGAACCCGGAACGCCACCCGCTGGATCTGGCCGCGATCTTCGGTGACGCGCGCCCCGTCTGGCTGGAGATCGGCTTTGGCGGTGGCGAGCATATGGTCCACATGGCGGCGCGCCATCCCGATATCGGGATCATCGGCTGCGAGCCCTACATCAACGGCGTGGCGATGCTGCTGGGCAAGATCCGCGCCTCGGGGGCGGGCAATCTGGCGGTGCATCCCGGCGATGTGCGCGACCTCTTTGACGTGCTGGAACCGGGCAGCATCGCGAAAGCCTTTCTCAACTACCCCGACCCCTGGCCCAAGCGCCGTCACCACCGCCGCCGCTTCGTGACGCAGGATCACCTGCGCGACCTGGCGCGGGTGCTGGTGCCGGGGGCAGAGTTCCGCATTGCCACCGACATTCCCGACTACGTTCGCCAGGCGCTGGCCGAGGTGCCGCGGGCCGGGTTCACGCTGCTGGCCCACAGGCCGACGCCATGGGACGACTGGATTTCCACCCGCTATGAACAGAAGGCGCTGCGCGAGGGGCGCCCGCCGGCCTATCTGACCTTCCGTCGGATGGGCTGAGGGGCGGGAGCCTCCGGCGGGGATATTTGGGCCAAGATGAAACGGGGCGGGCCGGGTCTTGCCCGAATGGCGCTGGACCGGGCGGCGCGGTTTGGGTAAGCCTGCCCGCGCACCCTCAGAAGGACGTTCAATGTCAACCCATGGCGCAGCGCAACCGATGACCGCAACCCGGTCCGGCCCCCTGACGGGGCGGGCAGAGGTGCCGGGCGACAAGTCGATCAGCCACCGCGCGTTGATCTTCGGCGCGATGGCGGTGGGGGAAACCCGGATCACCGGCCTGCTGGAAGGCCAGGATGTGCTGGATACCGCGAAGGCGATGCAGGCGTTCGGGGCCGAGGTGGTGCGGCACGGGGCCGGGGCATGGTCGGTGCACGGGGTCGGGGTCGGCGGGTTTTCCGAACCGGCCGACGTGATCGACTGCGGCAACTCCGGCACCGGGGTGCGGCTGATCATGGGCTGCATGGCGACCCATGCGATGACAGCGACCTTCACCGGCGACGCATCCTTGCGCAAGCGCCCGATGGGGCGGGTGACCGAGCCGCTGGCGCTGTTTGGCGCGCGGGCCTACGGGCGGCAGGGCGGGCGGCTGCCGATGACGTTGGTGGGGGCGGCACAGCCGGTGCCGGTGCGCTATGCCACGCCGGTGCCCTCGGCGCAGGTGAAATCGGCGGTGCTGCTGGCGGGGCTGAACGCGCCGGGGCAGACCGTGGTGATCGAGCGCGAACCGACGCGGGATCACAGCGAGCGGATGCTGCTCGGCTTCGGTGCGGCGCTGACGGTCGAGGATGGACCGGAGGGACGAGTCATCACCCTGACCGGCCAGCCGGAGCTGAAACCGCAGGACGTGGCCGTGCCGCGCGACCCGAGTTCCGCGGCTTTTCCGGTCTGCGCTGCGCTGATCGTGGAAGGATCGGACATTTTCGTGCCCGGTGTCAGCCAGAACCTGACGCGGAACGGGCTTTTTCTGACATTGGTCGAGATGGGGGCCGACATTGCCTTCGAGCACCCGCGCAGCGAGGGCGGCGAGCCGGTGGCCGACCTGCGGGTGCGGTTTTCCGACCTGAAGGGTGTCGAAGTGCCGCCCGCGCGGGCACCCTCGATGATCGACGAATACCCGGTGCTGGCGGTTGTGGCGGCCTTTGCCGAGGGCCGAACGGTGATGCGCGGCATCAGGGAGTTGCGCGTCAAGGAAAGCGACCGGATCGACGCGATGGCGCGGGGGCTCGAGGCTTGCGGCGTGCGCGTCGAGGAGGACGAGGATACGCTGATCGTGCATGGCATGGGGGCGGGCGGAGTGCCGGGCGGTGCAACCTGTGCGGTGCATCTGGATCACCGGATCGCGATGAGTTTCCTCGTGATGGGCATGGCGTCGAAAGCGGCGGTGACGGTGGATGATGCATCCCCCATCGCCACGTCGTTCCCGATGTTCGGGGGGCTGATGACCGGGCTGGGTGCGACCTTGGGCCGGAGCGATCTGTGACGCGGGCGTGAGCCTCCGGCGGGGATATTTTGAAACAGAAGAAAGTGCAGGGCAGAGAAATGCGGTTCACGGTGGCGATCGACGGGCCGGCGGCGGCGGGCAAGGGCACCATCGCCAAGGCCGTGGCGGAGCATTTCGGCTTTGCCTTTCTGGACACCGGGCTTCTCTATCGTGCGGTGGCGCGCAAGGTGATCGACGGGATGGAGCCGGCGGCTGCGGCCAGGGCGCTGAGCCCGCATGACCTGGAGCGCGACGGGTTGCGCACCGCCAAGGTGGGGCAGATGGCCTCGAAAGTGGCGGCGCTGCCCAAGGTGCGCGCGGCGCTGATCACCTTTCAGCAGGGTTTTGCCCGCTGCGAAGGCGGCGCGGTGCTGGACGGGCGCGACATCGGCACGGTCATCTGCCCCGCGGCCGAGGTGAAGTTGTACGTCACCGCCAGCGATGCGGTGCGCGCGCACCGGCGCTGGCTGGAACTCGTCGGCAAGGACCCGGCGATTCTGGAAGCCGACGTGCTGGCACAACTGACCGAACGCGACCGGCGCGACAGTGAGCGGGCCACGGCGCCCTTGCGCCCGGCGGACGATGCACTCTTGCTTGACACGACGGAACTGACTATAGACGCCGCAGTCAACAAGGCGATCAGGGCCATAGAAACGCGGCAGGCACAGGGTCGGGAGTAATCCGCGACCCTTGTTGTTATCCGGGTCGCGCCCGAAAGACACCAACCAAAGACCGGCGGAGCCAACCGCAAGGCCAGTGAAAACACGCAAAAAGGATCAGAACTGCATGTGCGCTAAAGCTTCCATGGAAGAATTCGAAGCTCTCCTGAGCGAGAGCCTTGAAATTGACACCCCCCAGGAGGGGTCTGTTGTCAAAGGCCGGGTCATCGCCATCGAGGCGGGTCAGGCCATCATCGACGTCGGCTACAAGATGGAAGGCCGGGTCGATCTTAAGGAATTTGCCGATCTGAGCGGGGCTGTCGACATCAATGTCGGCGACGAGGTGGAAGTCTACCTTGACCGCGTCGAGAATGCGCGCGGTGAAGCGCAGATCAGCCGCGACAAGGCGAAACGCGAAGAAGCGTGGGACCGCCTTGAAAAGGCCTATGCCAACGAGACCCGCGTCGAAGGCGCGATCTTCGGGCGCGTCAAGGGCGGCTTTACCGTCGATCTGGGCGGTGCCGTGGCCTTCCTGCCGGGCAGCCAGGTTGACGTGCGCCCGGTGCGCGATGCGGGCCCCCTGATGGGCATGAAGCAGCCGTTCCAGATTCTGAAGATGGACCGTCGTCGCGGCAACATCGTGGTGTCGCGCCGTGCGATCCTCGAGGAAAGCCGGGCCGAGCAGCGCGCCGAAGTGATCGGCAACCTGACCGAAGGCCAGTCGATCGACGGCGTGGTGAAGAACATCACCGAATACGGTGCCTTCGTCGACCTCGGCGGTGTGGACGGCCTGCTGCACGTCACCGACATGGCCTGGCGCCGCGTCAACCATCCGTCGGAGATCCTGGCGATCGGCGAGACCGTCAAGGTTCAGGTCATCAAGATCAACAAGGACACGCACCGCATCAGCCTCGGCATGAAGCAGCTGCAATCCGACCCGTGGGATGCGGTCGAGAAGGCCTATCCGCTGCAGTCGGTCCACAAGGGCCGCGTGACCAACATCACCGATTACGGCGCATTCGTCGAACTGGAAGCGGGCGTCGAAGGCCTGGTTCACGTTTCGGAAATGTCCTGGACCAAGAAGAACGTCCATCCCGGCAAGATCGTCTCCACCTCGCAGGAAGTGGATGTCATGGTGCTGGAAATCGATTCTGCCAAGCGCCGCGTGTCGCTGGGTCTGAAACAGACCATGCGCAACCCGTGGGAAGTGTTTGCCGAGAACCACCCGGTCGGCTCGTCTATCGAGGGCGAAGTCAAGAACATTACCGAATTCGGTCTGTTCGTCGGCCTCGACAACGACATCGACGGCATGGTTCACCTGTCCGACCTGTCGTGGGACCAGCGCGGCGAGGAAGCCATTGCGAACTACCGCAAGGGCGACACCGTCAAGGCGGCCGTCACCGAAGTCGACGTCGAGAAAGAGCGGATCTCGCTTTCCGTCAAGGCGCTGGGCGACGACACCTTCTCGGATGCGGTCGATGGCGTGAAGCGCGGTTCGGTGATCACCTGCAACGTGACCGCCATCGAAGAAGGCGGGATCGAGGTCGACTACAACGGCATGAAGTCGTTCATCCGCCGTTCCGATCTCAGCCGCGACCGTGCCGACCAGCGCCCCGAGCGTTTCCAGGTCGGTGACAAGGTCGATGCCCGCGTGACCAACGTCGACAGCAAGACCCGCCGTCTGGGCCTGTCGATCAAGGCGCGCGAGATCGCGGAAGAGAAGGAAGCTGTCGAACAGTATGGCTCCTCCGATTCGGGTGCGAGCCTGGGCGACATCCTTGGCGCGGCGCTGAAAGGCGGCGACAAGGTCTGACCTTCGACCCGCAAGGGTTGACCAGAGGCCCCGCCACCCGGCGGGGCCTTTCATTTTGTCGCCGATCCTCGTGCCTTGCGACCGGGACAGACGGGTTTTCCTGTTTGTGCGCGGGAAAAATCTGCCTATAGTCAATGACAAGAACGTCGTGGTGGTGATCCAGCCGACCACAGGGGGGCACTTCGGATGATCCGTTCGGAACTGATCCAGAAAATAGCGGACGAGAACCCGCACCTCACGCAGCGCCATGTCGAGCGTATCGTGAACACCGTGTTCGAGGAAATCATCGAGTCGCTGGCCAAGGGTGACCGGGTTGAACTGCGCGGTTTCGGCGCATTCTCGGTGAAGGCGCGGGATGCGAGGGTGGGACGCAACCCGCGCACGGGCGAGGCGGTCGAAGTCGAGGACAAGAAGGTTCCCTTCTTCAAGACCGGCAAGCTGCTGCGAGACCGTCTGAATGGCAAGTGATTTTGCCGCGCCCGGTTGCGGCGCGGCCCCCAGGGGGCAGGTGATGCCCCGGTCAGGAACTTTGGCCCGATGATACGCTATCTTCGCTACCTCCTTATCGTCCTTCTGGCGATCTGCTTGCTTGTCGTGGCTCTTGCGAACCGTACGATGGTGACGCTGCACGCAATGCCCGATGATCTGGCTGCATTCGCGGGGTTTTCCTGGTCGCAGGAACTGCCGCTGTTCCTCGTGATCTTCGGGGGGATCGTCATCGGTCTGCTGATCGGCTTCTTCTGGGAATGGCTGCGCGAACATCGGCACCGTTCGGTTGCCACCGCAAAATCGCGCGAAGTGACAAGGCTGGAACGCGAACTGGCGGGCCTGCGAGAAGCCAAGGCCCAACCGAGGGACGAGGTTCTGGCGATCTTGCAGGACAAGAAGCCGGCCAACTGACTTGGGCGGCGTCCGGGTGAAGATATGCGGCTTGCGCAACCTTTCCGACGTGGCGGCGGTTGCCGCCGCAGGGGCAGCCTATGCAGGCTTCGTGTTCTTCCCCCGGTCGCCGCGCCACCTGACACTCGATCAGGCCCGGGTTCTTGCCTTGGCCACCCCGGCAGGGCTGGCCAAGGTGGCCCTGACGGTTGACGCCGACGATGCCACCCTCGACGCGCTGACCGAGACGGTGCCGCTCGACATGCTGCAGCTCCACGGCCAAGAATCGCCCGACCGGGTGGCCGAGGTGCGCGCCCGCTACGGCCTGCCGGTCATGAAGGCGGTCGGCGTCGCGGACGAGGGCGACCTTGCCGCGCTTTTCGACTATGCGCTGGCGGCAGACCAGTTGCTGATCGACGCCAAACCCGTGACCGGCGCCGCCCTGCCCGGCGGCAACGGTCTGTCCTTCGACTGGCGTCTGCTGGTCGGCCGCCACTGGCTGAAACCCTGGATGCTGGCCGGCGGCCTGACCCCCGAGAACGTGGCCGAGGCGCTGCGCCTGACCAATGCCAGGCAGGTCGATGTGTCGTCCGGCGTCGAAAGTGCGCCGGGGGTGAAAGATGCTGCGCGGATCGCGGGTTTTGTCGAGGCGGCGCAGGGCGTGAAGGCCGGCGTGCCGGTCCTGCGATGATCCACTTCCGCGATGCCACCCGCGCCGATGTACCGGACATTGTGGCGCTGCTGACCGATGATCCGCTTGGTAAGGGTCGTGAGGGGGCTGAAGCCGAGGCCTATCTCGGGGCCTTCGACGACATAGCCGCTAACCCGATGCATCAACTGATCGTAGGCGAAACCGCGGGCCGCATTATCGCTTGCTGCCAACTGACCATCCTTGCGGGCCTTTCGCGTGGCGGCAGCCGCCGGGCACTGGTCGAGGCGGTGCGGGTGTCCGCCGAGGTGCGGTCACAGGGCGTCGGGGCGCTGTTGATGGCGGAGTGTGAGGCACGGGCCAGGGCGGCGGGCTGCACGATCATCCAGCTCACCACCGACCGCAACCGCGAAGCCGCGCATCGGTTCTACGAAAGGCTGGGCTACGCGGCTTCGCATCTGGGGATGAAGAAGCCGCTTTGACGTCGCCCGCATAGGGCGCTAGATGCACTGTCAAACAAGGAGGTGCGCCATGGCCGAGGACGGGTTGAACAGCTTCATGACGGGGCCGGACGAACAGGGGCGGTTTGGCCTTTTTGGCGGGCGCTTCGTGTCCGAGACACTTATGCCGCTGATCCTGGAACTGGAAGAGCGCTACGAGTTCGCCAAGACCGACCCCAAGTTCTGGGCCGAGATGGACTGGCTGTGGAAGCACTACGTCGGCCGCCCCTCGCCGCTGTATTACGCCGAACGGCTGACGCGGCATCTGGGCGGCGCGAAGGTATATCTCAAGCGCGACGAGTTGAACCACACCGGCGCGCACAAGATCAACAACGTGCTGGGCCAGATCATCCTTGCCCGCCGCATGGGCAAGACCCGGATCATTGCCGAAACCGGGGCAGGCCAGCACGGGGTGGCGACGGCCACGGTCTGCGCCAAGTTCGGGCTGAAATGCGTGGTCTACATGGGCGCGCATGATGTCGAGCGGCAGGCGCCGAACGTGTTCCGCATGAAGCTCTTGGGGGCCGAGGTGATTCCGGTCACCTCCGGCCGCGGCACGCTGAAGGACGCGATGAACGACGCGCTGCGCGACTGGGTGACCAACGTGCGCGATACCTTCTACTGCATCGGCACCGTGGCCGGACCGCATCCCTATCCGGCGATGGTGCGTGACTTCCAGTCGATCATCGGGAAAGAGGTGCGCTGGCAACTCGCCGAGCAGGAGGGCGAGGGGCGGCTGCCCGACACCCTGATCGCGGCGATCGGCGGCGGGTCGAACGCCATGGGGCTGTTCTACCCCTTCCTCGATGATCCGTCGGTGAACATCATCGGCGTCGAGGCAGGCGGCAAGGGCGTCGACGACCGGATGCAGCATTGCGCCAGCCTGACCGGCGGGCGGCCCGGTGTGCTGCACGGCAACCGCACCTATCTGTTGCAGGATGGCGACGGCCAGATTCTCGAAGGCTTCTCGATCTCCGCCGGGCTGGATTATCCCGGCATCGGGCCCGAGCATTCCTGGCTGCACGATACCGGCCGCGCCAGCTATGTCTCGATCACCGACGCCGAGGCGCTGGAGGCGTTCCAGCTCTGCTGCGCGCTGGAGGGCATCATCCCCGCGCTGGAGCCGAGCCACGCGCTGGCGCATGTGATGAAGATCGCCCCGACCCTGCCGCCCGAGCATATCATCGTGATGAACATGTGCGGTCGTGGCGACAAGGACATCTTCACCGTCGCCAAGCACCTGGGTTTCGACATGAAGATCTGACGGCCGCGCGGCTTTCCGCCCCGGTTGACGGGGTTCACCCGTCGCGCTACCGCTATGTCGGGCCGGTGCGGGGGAAGCGATGTCGATCGGAATGCGGGATCTGTATGCAGCCTGCGCCGTGCTGCTGGCGGTTGCGGCGGCGGCCCACGCTGGAGGGATGGGTGAGCCTGTCACCGAACCGGGCGTGGTCGTGGAGCCGGAGGGCCCCGTGACCGGACCGGTGCCCGGCGGGGCGGTTTTCGCGGCCCGCCGCCATGGCGGACCGGACCGGGGCGACGGCGTTTCGGCCGAGGGCGTCAGCCGCACGGCGGATGGCCGCGTGCTGTGCCTCGCCATACCGGCCGCGCGGCGGGGCGGGGCGGGGCCTTTCGACCTCTGCCAGCCCTGAGCGCCCAGCCGCGCCGGTGTCTTCAGGGCAGGCCCATTTGGGCGGGAAATGCCCGCATGACCCCGCAAACTCTGGTTCACGCGCGCAAACCCTGGGTGCAGGCGGGGCAAGCCAAACCCCTGACCAGTTTCCCACCGCCGCGATCCGGCGTCTGTCGGGCCTGTCGCCGGATGACCTCGGAAGGCACGGTCGAGGCGCAGACCAACGCGATCTGCCGCAAGGCTGGGGTCACCGGGCGGCCGCACTTGCCGAGCCTGTTCATCGAGGATCAGATTCGCGACGACGCCGGGTTGCGGTCGGCGGCGGCTCAGTCGGCGGCGTAAAGCTGAAGGATCTCCAGCGGCACCACGTCCAGCGTGCGGACATGCGTCGCGGCCAGCCGGACTTGTGGCGCTGCCCCCTCGTCATGCGCCTGCACGAAGCGCGTGGCGCACAGGCACCACTGATCGCCCGGCTTCAGCCCCTTGAAGCCGTATTCCGGGCGCGGAGTGGACAGGTCGTTGCCGAGGTATTTCGACAGGGCCAGAAACTCGGCCGTCATGCGGGCGCAGACCGTGTGCAGGCCCCGGTCCATCGGGCCGGTGTCGCAGCAGCCGTTGCGGAAGAAGCCCGTCAGCGGGTCGGTCGAACATTCCGCCAGCGCGGTGCCCAGCACGTTCAGCGATGCGTCCTTCATCGGCGGTCCTTCGGTTCTGGTTCACGACTCCCATGGTATCGCTTGGGCGGCGGGTGTCGATGCCTCCGGCGGGGATATTTGTGCCAATGTGAAGGCGCATCACGCGGCGGGGGCCCGCCAGTCCACCCAGCGGCCATGAAAATCCGCCCGGCCCAGCGGAATGGTGTCGCCCCCCGGCCAGAGCCGCAGCGTGACGGCCGCGCCATCGGGGTGCCCATCGGCCTCCATTGCCAGATGGGCCAGCGGGGTGTCGGCCGCAGCCCGCGTGCCTGCCGCCTCCAGCATCGCCAGCCCGCGCGCCTGCGCCTGGGCGGTGAAATACTGCCAGGCGATGGTGTGGAACACCAGATGCAACCGGCCGGGAAGCGGCACTTGCAGCCGGGTGGCAAGCCAGTCCACCGCGTCGCCGCGTGCCGGATGCACGCCCAGCCCCGCCGCCATGCCTGCCGCCTGCGCGGTGCGCGCCAGCCGGTCGGCCTGATCGGGCCAGACGTAGGACAGGATGCGCAGCCGGTCCGAGCCCGGGTCGAGCGGATTCAGGTCCACCCCCGCGCGTGCGGCCACGACGGGCGGGCAGATCACCGGGGCTTGCCCGTGCCAGTCGGGCGCAAGATGCAGGGCGGCGTCGGGTGGCCCCATCTCGCCGCCCGGAACCGTCAGGCGATACCGGTCCCAGATCAGGTTCAGCCCCGCGCTCGCCCCCAGTTCCGAAAGCACCAGCGGCAGGCCGACCCGCGCGGCCAGCCAGTTCCCCGCCGCGATCAGCACCGCAGAGCGGCGCACCTCGTTGGTCTGGGGTGCCGAGTCGATCCAGCGCAGCAGGAAGGCTTCGTGCCGCGCCATTGCGGCCTGAGCCACTGCAACAAGCTGCCGGTCCGATACCGCCGCCGGGTCGGCATAGGCGGCAGCAAGCGCCCCATCCTGCCCGCCCAGCACCAGCGCATGAAGCCCGCCGGCCAGCCGCAGCGCGACTGACTCGCCGCGCCACGAGGGATCGCCCGGCCAGCCCAGCACCCGTGCCGCCACGGCCGTGTCGCCGGTCATCGCATCCGCCAGCCCCGCCAGCAGCCGGGCGGTCTGCGGCGAGCCGAGAGCCGCGCAGGCCGTTGCCTGGTCGCGGAAGGCTGCGCGGACCGCCTCGGTCATCTGAAACGGTCCAGCAGTTTCTGCATCGGGGTGCGGGTTTCCGCTTCGGGTTCAGGCGGCGTCGGGGCCGGGGCGGCCGGGGCGGGGCGCGTCGAGGACCGGGGCGGGGCGGTGCGCTGTGCGACCGAATTGAGAAACCCGACCCCATCGCCCGCCGCCAATGCCACCGCCCCGTCGGAAATGCCGCGCAGCAGGTCGTCGAAGGCGGCCGCTTCGGCCTTGGCAAAATCGCTCAGCACATAATGCGCCACCGCGTCCTTGTGGCCGGGATGCCCGATGCCCAGCCGGACCCGCCCGTAAGCCTCGCCGACATGGGCATGGATCGAGCGCAGTCCGTTGTGCCCGGCATGTCCGCCGCCCTGCTTGACGCGGGTGCGGCCGGGGGCAAGGTCTAGCTCGTCATGGAACACGGTGATCTCGGCGGGGGTCAGCTTGTAGAACTGCACCGCCTGCTGCACCGCCTCGCCCGACAGGTTCATGAAGGTTTCGGGCTTCAGCAGCACCACCTTCTCGTCGCCCAGCCG
This sequence comes from Paracoccaceae bacterium Fryx2, assembly GCA_032334235.1. Taxonomy (NCBI): domain Bacteria; kingdom Pseudomonadati; phylum Pseudomonadota; class Alphaproteobacteria; order Rhodobacterales; family Paracoccaceae; species Paracoccaceae bacterium Fryx2. The sequence goes on along the minus strand of JAVSGI010000005.1, from coordinate 1,889,570 downwards.
CCCGTCGGCCACCAGACCCTTGAACGCCCGCCGCCATGGCCCGAAACCGTGATCCGCCGCGATCCGGTCCACTGCCATGTAGCCGATGTTGTGCCGGTTGCCCGCGTATTTCGCGCCGGGATTGCCAAGGCCCACGAACAGTTTCACCCGCACACTCCGCCATCAGGGGCGGGCTGGACAGTGCCCGCCCTTTGGCGTTTTCTACGGCCAAGGCCGCGCGGATGCAACCGCGCCGGGCCAGGGGGGGCGGCGTGGCGGATTACACGATCAACGGGGTGGACCTGCGCATCCCCGACGCGCTGATGACCGGCCAGCTTGATGCCGCAATGGCGGGCGGCAAGTATGAACATACCGAGGCCGACGCCCTGCTGCGCCACCTGCGGCGCGGCGACCGGTTTCTCGATCTGGGGGCGGGGGCGGGGTATCTGGCCTCGCTGGCCGCCGGGCGCACCGGCGCGGCGGTGGCGGGGGTCGAGGCGGGGCCCGACATGGCGCCGGTGGCCCAGGCCAACCTGGCCCGCAACGGGGCCGCGGGCGAGATCGTCTGGGGCGCGGTGGTGGCCGACGACTTCGGCGCCGGAACGGTCACCTTCACCGTGCGCCGGTCGTTCTGGGCCTCGTCGCTGGTGCCGCCGCCCGATGCCCGGCACACACGCGAGGTCGAGGTGCCCGCGCTCCGCATCGCGGACCTGCTGGCGCGCTTTGCGCCGACGGTGCTGAGCGTCGATGTCGAGGGCGGCGAACTGGCGTTGTTCGACAATGGCCTGCCGCCTGCCGTCCGGCTGGTGATGATGGAACTTCATCCGTCGGTCTATGGTGCGGCGGGGGTGAAGCGCATCTTCGACGCGCTGTCGGCCACCGGCCTGACCTATTGCCCCACGGGGTCGCGCGGCGCGACGGTCGTGCTGGAACGCGCACACTGAAACGCGTGCTAAAACGCGCGCATTGGCAGGCGTGCTGGAGCGCGTGCACTGAAAGGCGTGCAAAGATGCGCGCCTTGGATGCAAGTGCCGAAACGCGAAACGCGGAGGCTTGCACCCCCGCGTTCAACCCTGCCAAGCAGAACTGCTTACTCGGCTTCTTCGTTGTCGGTCGACCGCAGGCCCGACGGGGCCGCGATGTTGGCGATCACGAAGTTGCGCTCGATGGTCGGCACCACACCTTCGGGCAGCACCACATCCTGGATGTGGATCACGTCGCCGATGTTCTTGCCGGTCAGGTCGACCGTGATGTGATCGGGGATGTCGCCCGCCAGCACGTCAAGCTCGACTTCCGGGCGCACCACGGTCAGCGTGCCGCCACGCTTCAGCCCGGGGGCCGCTTCGTGGTTGATGAAGGTGACGTGGATGAACAGGTTGATCCGCGAGGTGCGGCGCAGGCGCATGAAATCGACATGCGTCGGCAGATCCTTCACGACATCGCGCTGGACGCCGCGGCAGATCACGCGCACGTCATCCTGGCCTTCGACCTTGAGGTTGAACAGCGTCTGAAGGAAACGGCCCTTGCGCAGGCGGTTCAAGAGCGTGTTGTAGTTGATGTTGATGGACAGCGGCTCCACGCCGCCCCCATAAACGATACCGGGTACGTTGCCCTCACGACGAGCTTGACGAGCGGCCCCCTTGCCTGTCCCCGTCCGTACCTCGGCGTGAAAATCAGGGATTTCACCAGCCATTGAGGTTCTCCATATGTTAAGTCCGCCATCCTCCAAGGGTGCATGGCGCGACCGGCGCGCATTAGCGCGGATTCGCCGCGAAGGAAAGGCGAAAAGCGTCGCCACCCCCCTGTGGCGCGTCGGCGGCGGACTTGCCGGGGTGCGGCGAAGCGGCTAGCTCGGGGCTTCCGCTTCAGAGGTTCCCCGCCATGGCCTTCCTTCCCACCCTGATCACCGCCCGCGCGGCGGTGGCAGCCTTTGCCGCGATGGGCGTCCTCTGGGGCACCTTTGCGGCGGCGCTGCCCGACCTCAAGACCATGCTGGGGGTGGACGAGGCGCGGCTGGGCCTTCTGATGCTGTCGGCCCCGGTCTGTGCCGTTGCCGCCATGCTGCTGGCGCCGGGCACCGGGGCGGCGCTGGGGCGGGTGGCGCTGCCTGCCTGCGCGATGGCCATGGCGCTGGCCTTCGCGCTGCCGGGGCAGTCGGCAACACTCTGGCAGTTCTCGCTCGCCATCGGGCTTTGCGGCGCGGCCACCGGCACGCTGGACGTGCTGATGAACGCGCGCGTCGCGGCGCTGGAGAACGAGCGCGGCCTGCATCTGATGAACCTCTGCCACGCCGCCTACAGCTTCGGCTATGCGGGCGGCGCGCTGGCCACGGGTGCGATGCGCGCGGCGGAGTGGCCGCCGGGGGCGGTGATGTCCGTGGCGGCGCTGGCGGCGGGCCTGCTGGCGCTGGCGACATGGGAACGCGACGGCCGCATCCATGGGCTGACCCGCCCGAAAGGCACCAGCCACGTCCCCCTCGGCCTGCTGCCGGTGATCGGCGGCGGCATCGTGATGATCGCCTTCCTGACCGAGAATGCCGCCGAGAACTGGTCGGCGCTGCATATCGAGCAGACCCTTGGCGGCTCGCCTGCCGAAGGCGCGATGGGCCCGGCGGCGCTGGCCCTGACCATGGGCATTGCCCGCCTTGCGGGGCAGGGCCTGCTGTCGCGGATCGACGCGCTGTGGCTGTTGCGCGGCGGGGCGGTCATCGCGGGCGCCGGGGCGGCGATTGCGGCGCTGGCCACCAGCCCGGCGATGGCCTACGCCGGGTTCATCGTGATGGGCATCGGGTCGTCGGTCATCGCCCCCACGGCGTTTTCGCTGGTCGGCCGCGCCGCCCCGGCCGAGGCCCGCGCCCGTGCCGTGGCCCGCGCCACGCTTCTGGGCTACTTCGGCTATTTCTTCGGCCCGCCGATGCTGGGGTTCCTCGCCGCTGCCTTTGGCCTGCGCGCCGCCTTCGGGTTCGCCGCGCTGGCGCTGCTGGCCGTGATCGCGCTGACCGCCGCGCTGGCCCGAATGCGCGACTAGCGGACCCGCTGCCAGAGCCGGGGCAGGGCGGGTCTGCATGTCCCCGATGATCGTGGCAGCGCGGGCAGCATGGCGCCGACGTTCGGCGGCCGGGTCAGACCCCTCAGCATGATGCGGCAGCCGCCGGGTTCCAACGGCGCGACATGGTTCATGCGGGCGGCCACCGTCAGGCGGCCGGCCACATCCCTTGCGGTCTGATACTGTTCCCTCGGCATCGCATGGCCGCTCCGATGGTGATTTGCTGCGGTATGGTGTTTGATCCCCGACCCTGCTTGACCTCGATCAATCCGGGCGCCGTCAATGAATGTTCAGATCACCGAAACAGAGCCAGGCGAGGAAAGCCATGCAGCGGATCATGTTGGCGACCGATTTTTCCGAGCGTTCGGACCGGGCCTTGCGGCGGGCCGTGCTGCTTGCCCGCGCGCACGGGGCCGCGCTCGACCTCGTGCATGTCGTCGATGACGACCGCCCCCGCCGGATCGTCGACCACGAGGCGGTGGACGCCCTGACGCTGCTGCGCGAACTGGCGCAGTCGCTGCGGTCGTCCGATGGCATCGCCTGTGCGGTGGAAATCATTCTGTCCGATCCCTTTGCCGGGATCGGACAGGCCGTGGCCGAGAAGAAGCCGGATCTGCTGGTGATCGGGCCGCACCGGCGGCAGATCCTGAAGGATGCCTTTCTGGGCACCACGGCAGAGCGCACGATCCGGTCGGTCGAATGCCCCGTGCTGATGGTGAACGGGCCCCCGGTCGCCCCGTGGCGGCATATCCTGCTGACCACCGACCTGTCCGACAATGCCGCAAGCGCACTCCACCGCTATGCAGCCCTCGGGTTGGGCAGGGATGCCCGCCATTCCGTCCTCCATGTCTTCGATGCCCTCGCCCTTCGTCTGGCCATGTCTGACACGATGCCGGCCGATGACAGGGAAAGCTACCTGGAGGACCAGCGGAGCGACGCACGCCGCGACCTTGCGCGCTTCATGAGCGACTTTGCCGCGCTTCAGGCCGAGATGGTCGTGCGCTACAACGCCACGACGATCGCGCATGAAATCCACAAGGCGGCCGACACGCTGAACGCGGACCTGATCGTGGTTTCCACCCATGGCAAGGGCGCGCTCGCCCGGTTCTTCCTCGGAAGCGTCACCGAAAAGATCCTGCAATCCGCGACCGTCGATGTCCTGGCCCTGCCGCCGGTTCCGGCCCCCTGACGCAGGTACGGCCGCTGGCCGGAAATGGCGGCAAGCCGAAGGTATGCGACACGCGCCGCGACCCGCGGCGCACCAGGGTCGGGGTGTTGTCCGGTCGGCCGACTGCCCGTCGCCGCATCGCAACGTCGGCTTGGCGGGCCACGTCGGCTGACCGGATGGCCGGGCGCGACGGCCCGCCGGCGGGAAAGCGGAGTGCCGCGCAATACCCCGGACTTGTCGCCGGAGCGCCGCTATCTTGCCCGATTTCGCGTTCAATACGGGTTCAACAGCCCGCACAGTTCGCATGGGGAATACAATGGACCGACTGACCGAAATGGAAGCCTTCGCCACCGTGGTGGACCAGGGGGGGTTCACCGACGCGGCCAAGAAGATGGGCATCTCCAAGTCGGCGGTTTCCAAGCATGTGTCGGCACTGGAGGCACGGCTGGGGGCGCGGCTGCTGAACCGCACCACGCGGCGCGTCAGCCCGACCGAGATCGGGCTGGCCTATTACGACCGGGCGCGGCGGGTGCTGAACGACGCGGGCGAGGCGGATGCGCTGGTGACCTCGATGCAATCCGCACCCTCGGGGCTGCTGCGCATCTCGGTCGCGACCGATTTCGGGGTCAACCTGCTGTCTCCGATTCTTGGCGATTTTCTGCTGGAATATCCGGATATTACCGTCAACATGGTGCTGAACAACCGCTATGTCGAACTGATCTCGGAAGGCTTCGACCTCGCGATCCGGGTCGGTGATCTGGAAGACAGCAGCCTGCGGGCGCGCAAGCTGACCGAGACCACCAAGCGGATGATCGCCAGCCCGAACTATTTCCAGAAGTTCGGCCGCCCGCTGAAGATCGACGACCTGAACGACCACAAGCTGCTGCACTATTCCAATCAGGCCAACGGCAACGTCTGGAAGGTCATCGCGCCCTCGGGCGAGCGGCGGCAGGTTCGCACGGCGGGCTGGCTGACGGTCAATGACGGGCAGTCGCTGCTGAATGCCGCAATCTCGGGGCTGGGCATCGCCTACCTGCCGAGCTTCCTTTATGCCGAGGCAATGAAGGCCGGGCAGGTCGAAGAGGCGATTCCGGGGCTTCCGGTGGAAACGCTGGGGATCTATGCGGTCTATCCGCCGGGCCGGTTCACCCAGCCCAAGGTGCGCGCCTTCATCGACTTCCTGGCGCGGCGCTACATCGACAAGGGGCCGGACAACTGGTGACCGCAACGCTCTCGAAGGTGCCTGTTCCTACCGGGTCGAGGTCAGTATGACCTCGACCCTTCTGTTTCTGGTGCGGCCCTCTTCGGTCTGGTTGCTGTCGCGCGGTGCAAGGTAGCCCACCCCTTCGGCGGTGATCCGGCCTGCGGGCAGGCCGAAACTGCCGATCAGGCGCTGGCGGACCGATTCGGCGCGCTTGCGCGACAGGGCCACATTGGCCTCCAGCCCGCCCGAGGCATCGGTATGGCCCACCAGCGCCACGCCCGTGCCGGGGTTGGCGCGCAGCCACTCGGCCAGGGCGGCAAGCGAGCCATAGTCGCCCGGCGCAAGCTCTGCCATGCCGGAGGGGAACACCAGATCCTCCAGCGCCACCGACCCGCCGCTTTCAAGCTGCTGCATCAGGTCCGACGGGATCGCGGCTTCTCCGGGGTCCGCGCCGGGCGGCATCAGCGCCAGCGGTGTCTTGGTCGAGGCGTTGATGACCGGGCCCGCGGCGGCCTCGGCCCGCGGCGGGCCGACCCTGGTGACCTGCACGAACCCCGACACCGCCGACCGGCTGACGATCAGGCTGAGTTGTTCGTGCCCCGCCGGGCCGCTGCGTTCCGCCGCCAGATAGCGGAAGTCGCCCAGATCGACATGCATGTCGGGTTCGGGCAACAGGTCGGTGCCATAGCGGAAATCATAGCCGCCGCAGACCGCCGTTTCGCATTCGTAAAGCACGCGGTAGCCATCGCGGGTGATCTGGGCGCGCAGCGGTTGCAGCAGCGCCAGCGTCGAGACGCCGGGGGCGTCGATGCGCCAGGCAGTCTGGTCCACCCGGCCTTCGGTCAGCCGCGAGGCGATGCCGGTGGCCGACCACGGGCCGATCGGCAGGCGGTAGCTGCCCAGCGGTTCCTGCCGGTTGGCGGTGGGCGTGGCGGGGGCGGGAAACTCGGGCACCATCGCGGCACCAGGCGCGGCCAGCGAAAGCCACGCCGCAACCGTCCCGGCGATATGCCAGACGACGGGCGCTGCGCGCCTCCTGCGAGTGTCGGCCTTCGGTTTCAACTGCTCTGGCCCCTTCGGGCTCATTTCTGACGGTAGTGATATTGTCCCACAGGTTGCATCCCGAGAGAAGCGTAGAGGTTTCGTGCGGCGGAGTTGGCAGCGGTGACAACCAGCGAAAGCGTCGTTGCCCCGTTCTGTAGCGCCCAGTTAGCCGACGCCCGCAAGATGATGTTGGCGGAACCCTGCCGACGCAGCCGGGGCGGGACCTCCAGCGCGTGCAGCATGGCGGTCTGTCCCGCCAATGCCACGAATCCGACCCCGGCGGGGCGGTCTGCCACCCGGGCAAGGATCGCCGTCCTCGGGCCCGCCACGCGCAGCATCACCGCGAGCCGCGCCGGGCCGATGCCCCCCGCCGCCCACAGGTCGGTGGCAATGCCCAGCGGCGGCCAGTGGGCAAAGGCTTCCATCGGGTCGGGCGCGGGGTGTGCCAGCGCCGCACAGGGCGCGGCGTAGGCCACCACCGGGTCGACGATGCGGTAGCCCCGCGCCGCCAGCGCGGCGTCAAGGTCGCCGTCGCCGTCGCGGATCATGAACAGGCAATCCTGCCCCAGCGCCTGCATCGCGGCCTCGGCGCCTGCGATGTCGGCGGGCAGCCATGCGCCATCGGCCGTGGCGGCCGAAACCCGCTTGCCGCCGCCCTGACCGTCGCGCACCGTCCACGGCCCGACCCGCCACCGGGCGGCGGCAGGCCAGGTCGCCTCCATCACCCGGTCGAGTTCAGTCGGGGTCATGGGGCGGGGAAAAGTGCTGCAAGGCGGGTCATCGCCTCGTCCAGCCGGGCGGGGTCGGTGCCGCGGATCACCAGATTGGTGCCGTAGGCGCCGTTCCGGGTGAAGGGGTAGCTGCCCATCGACAGATCGGGGTAAGCCTCGGCCAATGCGGCAAAGGCGGTGGCGACATCGCCTTCGCCCCTGTCAACCCGCAGCGACTGGCTGAGCAGCGGCGACCCGCCGGTCAGGGTGGGCAGCACCGAGGCCAGCATGGCCTGAAAGATCGCGGGCACCCCGGCCATGACATGCACATTGCCAAGGGTGAAGCCGGGCGCGGTGGAAATCGGGTTGTCGATCAGCGTTGCCCCCTCGGGGATGCGCGCCATGCGCTGGCGCGCCTCGTTGAACGGCAGGCCGGTGCGGTCGTAATGCGCCTGCAGCAAGGCGGCCGCGTCGGCGCGGATGCCGATCGGCACGCCAAAGGCCGCGGCAATCGCGTCGGCCGTGATGTCGTCATGCGTCGGCCCGATGCCGCCCGAGGTGAACAGGTGATCCTGCGCCCCCCGCAGGGCGTTGACCGCGGCAACGATGGTGGCATGATCGTCGGGCACGACGCGCACTTCGGCCAGCGTGATGCCGTGCCGGGTCAGCTCGCCCGCCAGATGGTGCATGTTGCTGTCGCGGGTGCGGCCCGAAAGGATCTCGTCGCCGATCACCAGCATGGCGGCGGTGGGATTGGTCATCGGTGCCTCCGGGTGCTTGTTTCCTCCCGGGTATAGGGCGCGGGCGGCCCGGATCCAAATCCCATCCGGGGGCGGGTCTGGCCTTTCCGGGCTGCGGTGTCTATCTAGGGCGGATAAAGCACATGAGGCTGTCGATGGACGAGACGCGGGGACGCATCACCAAGGACGGTATCCGCCTTTACGAAGACGCGGATTTCGCCGGCATGGCCGAGGCCGGCCGGGTGGCGGCAGAGATTCTGGACGCGGTCGGTCCGCTGGTCGTGCCCGGTGCCACGACCGAGGCGCTCGACCGTTTCATCACCGACGAGGTGGCGCGGCGCGGGGTGGTATCGGCCACCATCGGCTACAAGGGCTACCGCCACGCCTCGTGCATTTCGGTGAACCATGTGGTGTGCCATGGCATTCCCGGGCCGAAGATTCTGGCGGATGGCGACATCCTGAACATCGACGTGACGGTGATCGTGAACGGCTGGTATGGCGACACCAGCCGGATGTATGTCGCGGGCACGCTGGGCCGCAAGGCGGCGCGGCTGATCGAGGTCACCCACGACGCGCTGATGAAGGGCATCGAGGCGGTGAAGCCGGGGGCGACCTTCGGCGACATCGGCCACGCCATCCAGGCCCATGTCGAGGCCAACCGCATGTCGGTGGTGCGCGACTTCTGCGGCCACGGGTTGGGCCGGGTGTTCCACGCGCCGCCCAACGTGCTGCACTACGGCCGCCCCGGCGGCGGCGCGGTGCTGGAGGAGGGCATGTTCTTCACCATCGAGCCGATGGTGAACCTTGGCCGCCCCGAAACCAAGGTGCTGGCCGATGACTGGACGGCGGTGACCCGCGACAAGTCACTGTCGGCGCAGTTCGAGCATTCGGTGGGCGTGACGGCGGCGGGTTGCGAGATATTCACGACGTCGCCGGGCGGGCTGTTCTATCCCTTCAGATGAAGACGCGGCAGCGTCCGCAGGGTTCGGGGCAGGCCCGAGCCTGTGGCAGGCGTTCGCCCCCCACGTCAAGACGCCCGCCCGGCGCGGTTCCGGGCGCTTGCTGCATGGTGGCGGCCCGGATCGGGAAAGGATGGCCGATCCCGACCCGTGCCGCCGCCCGCGCAGGGTTGGGGCCGATCGCGGTCAAGGCCCGTCTCCCGATCCGCAAGGCGGGCGTGAAGGCCCTGCCCCGGCCCGGCTTCCGGCCGTCGGCGTGCGGGGCCTCCGGTGCCGCGCGAGGACTGCGGGGCGGCGGCCGTCGATCTTCCGCGCGGGTTCGGGTCGCGCGTGGCCGGACGGAGCGATGATCACCCCCCACCGCGACCCCGCCGAAGATGCGCTCGCGCCGGTCAGGGCCGACGAATGTGCAGGCACGTCACGCGGGGCGGGCAACAGGGCCGGGTCGGCGCAGCCCGCCCGGCAGGAGGCGGCGTCGCGTTGGCCGGCCTAGATGCCGGGCACCGGCGGGTCAAGCCGGTAGCTGCCCTCCGGCAGGTTCAGCGCGGCGGCAAGATCGCGCAGTTGCGTCATCGACAGGGTCAGCACCAGCGGTTCGTTCCGGCGCGGATCGAACTGTTCCAGCGTGACGCAATCCTCGAAGGCGGTCACGATGATGTCTTCCTGCAAGGCAGGGCCACCCTCGTCGACGAGGGTGATCACGGTGGCGTCGAAGTCGTGCTCGATGGTGAACATGGCCGCACGATAGGCTAGCGGCCGCGCCGGATCAATGGGCGGCGGGCGGGCTGCCGGAAGCGGCCACCTTTGCGTGAGCGGGGGTTCTGAAGGGCGCGTGGCCGCGCTATGGTCGTTCCCGACACGCCGGGCGGGCCGGTGCAGGAGGGGCGGATGCGCGGGTTGGGGCTTTGCTTGCTGGCTTTGATGGTTGCGGGCTGCGGGGTGCCGCGGGGTGGCGGGATGCCGCCGCCCCTGCCCGCGCCGGCTGCGGTGCCGGCCGGGCCGCTGGCGCCGTCGGAGGCGGCGCGCGCCTTCATCGCGGTGGTCGAGGTGGTGGAGCCGGTTGCCGAGGCGGTCTGCCGGGACCGGACGCGGGGGCTGCCGTGCGACCTTCAGATCGCGATCGACGCGCGGCCGGGGCAGCCGCCGAACGCGTTCCAGACGCGCGACGAACTGGGGCGGCCGATCGTCGGCTTCACTCTGTCGCTGATCGCGGACGCGCGGAATGCGGACGAGCTGGCCTTCGTGATGGGGCACGAGGCGGCGCATCACATTCTGGGGCACATGGCGCGCCAGCAGGAAAGCGCGATCAGCGGGGCGATGGTCGCGGGAGTGCTGGCCTCGCTGGGCGGGGCGGATGCCGAGACGGTGCGCAGCGTGCAGGATTTCGGCGCCTCGATCGGGGCGCGGCGGTTCTCGAAGACCTTCGAACTGGAGGCCGACGCGCTGGGGGCCGAGATCGCGCTGCTGGCCGGGTTCGACCCGCTGCGGGGGGCGGCGTTCTTTGACCGGCTGCCCGATCCGGGCGACGAATTCCTGGGCACGCACCCGCCGAACGCGGAGCGGGCGGCGGTGGTGCGGGCGAAAGTTGCGACGCTGCGGGGAGGTGTTTGAGGGTGTGCTTTCACGCGTGAAAAATTGGATAACGCATTGATAAAAAATGATATTATGGATTGCGTTAAGACATTGTCAAGGAACCTGGCGCCGCCCCGGGCGGGTGCCCCGTTTCCGGTCAGGGGCGCGCCCGGTCAGGGGGTGACAGGCGTGCCCCACAGGTCATATTCTCCGGCCTCGTCAACCGTGACGGCCACGATGTCGCCCGGTTTCAGGCCCTTGAACCCTTCGTCGATGAACAGGTTGCCGTCGATTTCGGGGGCGTCGGCCATGGTGCGGCAGGTGGCGCCGGCGGCGTCGACCTCATCGATGATCACCTGCAGGGTCTGGCCGACCTTGGCGGCAAGCCGTGCTTCCGAGATGGCTTGCGCCTTTTCCATGAAACGGTCGTAGCGTTCCTGCTTGACCTCGGGGGCGATGTGGTCGGGCAGGGCGTTCGAGCGCGCGCCCGCCACGTTTTCATACTGGAAGCAGCCGACCCGGTCGAGTTGCGCCTCGTCCATCCAGTCGAGCAGGGTCTGGAATTCGGCCTCGGTCTCGCCGGGGTAGCCGACGATGAAGGTCGAGCGCAGCGTGATGTCGGGGCAGACGCTGCGCCAGGCGGCAATCTCGTCCAGCGTGCGGGCCGCTGCGGCGGGCCGGGCCATGCGGCGCAGCACGCCGGGGTCGGCATGTTGAAACGGAATGTCGAGATAGGGCAGGATCAGCCCTTCCGCCATCAGCGGGATCAGGTCGCGGACATGCGGGTAGGGGTAGACGTAGTGCAGCCGCACCCATGCCCCGAGTTGCCCCAGATCGCGTGCCAGATCGGTGATGTGGGCGCGGTGGCCCTTTTCGGTGGCGTGCTTGAGGTCCAGCCCATAGGCCGAGGTGTCCTGGCTGATCACCAGCAACTCGCGCACTCCGGCCGCGACCAGCCTTTCAGCCTCGCGCAGCACCGCATGGGCCGGGCGCGACTGAAGCAGGCCGCGCATGTCGGGGATGATGCAGAACTTGCACTTGTGATTGCAGCCCTCGGAAATCTTGAGGTAGCTGTAGTGGCGCGGCGTCAGGCTGACGGCGCTGGCCGGAAGCAGGTCGATGAACGGATCGGGCCGGGCGGGCACCGCCTTGTGGACGGCATCGAGCACGGCTTCATACTGGTGCGGCCCGGTGACGGCCATCACCCTGGGGTGAGCGCCGGTGATGTAGTCCGGCTCGGCGCCAAGGCAGCCCGTCACGATCACCCGGCCATTCTCGCGCAGCGCCTCGCCGATGGCATCGAGCGATTCGGCCTTTGCGCTGTCAAGAAACCCGCAGGTGTTGACGATGACGGCATCGGCGCCCGCGTAGTCGGGGCTGATGGCGTAGCCTTCGGCGCGCAGGCGGGTCAGGATGCGTTCGCTGTCAACCAGCGCCTTGGGGCAGCCGAGGCTGACCATGCCGATGGTCGGCTGACCCTCGCGGCGGGCATCGGGGACGGTGGCGCGGGCCAGATCGGGGCGGAGGTTGGGCGGGTTCTGGGACATGCGGGCTTATACCCCTTGGCGCACCGCGTGGAAAGGCGACAGGTGCGGCGATTTGCGGCCTGCGGGCCGGGTGCGTGCCTTCACAAGGGCGTTGCTTGCCGCAGGGGCGGTTTGTGCTTAGGATTCCGGCAATTCCCCTTCTGCAAGAGGCCAAAGCCATGCGCTGGATCGTCCGACTGCTGTCTGTTCTGCTGATGCTTGTGGTGGTTGCGGTGGGGGTGCTGTTCCTTATCCCGTCGGACAAGGTGGCGCAGGTGGCCGCGCAGGAGTTCGGGCGGCTGACCGGGCGGGTGCTGACCATCGGCGGCGCGGTGCGCCCTTCGGTTTGGCCGCAGCTTGGGGTGCGGGCGGCGGATGTCACCATTTCCAACGCGCCATGGTCGGATGCGGGCCCGATGCTGCGCACCGAGGAGCTGGAGATCGGGCTGGACATGGCGGCGCTGATCGGCGGTTCGGTGCGGATCACCTCGATCGAGGCGGTGCGGCCGGTCGTGCTGCTGGAACGCAACAGCGACGGGCGCGGCAACTGGGAACTGGGCGCGGCCGCCGGGGATGCCGCGCTGGATGCGGTGGGCGTCACGCCGGACGTGCCGGGGGCGGGGACGCCGTTCACGCTGGACCGCGGCGTGATTTCGGGCGGGTCGCTGACCTTTGTCGATCATGCGGGCGGGCAGCGGGTGGTGCTGGGCGAGATTGACGCCGAGGCGGCGATTCCGGTGTTCAACGGGCCTGCGACGGTGGCGCTGGACGGGGTGATGAACGGGCAGCGGCTGGCGGTGACCGGCACGGTGCAGGATTTCGCGGCGTTTCTGGCCGGGCGGGTGGTGCCGACCGATCTGGCGGCGAAGGTCGGCGGGTCGTCTATCGGTTTCAAGGGGCGGCTTGGCACCGGGCCTTTCGTGGCCGAGGGCGATCTGGTGGCCGATCTGGCCGACATGGCGGCGCTGGGCGGGGTGCTGGGCACCGCCATGCCCGCCCTGCCCGCCGGACTGGGGCGCGACAGCCGCAGCATTTCGGGGGCGGTGACGGTGACTGCCGAAGGCTCGGCGCATCTGCGGGGCGGCGTGGTGGTGCTGGACGGCAACCGGCTGAGCGGCGACGCCGATCTGGTGACCGGCGGCGAGCGGCCGAAGCTGTCGGCGCAGATCAGTGCCGGGGCGCTGAACCTGGCGGCGGCGGGCGGGGGCGGTGGGTCCGGGGACGCGGCGGGCGGCGGTGGCGGGGCGGCCGGGGCGGGCTGGTCGCGCGCGCCGATCGACGTATCCGGCCTGTCGGCGCTGGATGCCGAGATCGCGCTGAGCGCCGACAGCGTGGATCTGGGCAACATGAAGCTGGGCGAGACCCGGCTGCTGGCCACCATCGACCGCGGTCGCGCGGTGTTCGACATCCGCCGGATCGGTGCCTATCAGGGGCAGGTTTCGGGGCAGTTCGTGGTCAATGGCCGCAGCGGGCTGTCGGTCGGGGGCGACCTGACGCTGGCGGGGTTGGCGATGCAGCCCTTGCTGCAAGACCTGGCCGGGCAGGACCGGCTGATCGGGACCGGCGATGTGCGGATCAAGTTTCTGGGCTCTGGCTCGTCGGTGGCGGCGATCATGAACAGCCTGTCGGGCGATGGCAGGCTGTCGTTCGGCAAGGGCGAGTTGCGCGGGCTCGACCTTGCGGGGATGCTGCGCACGCTGGACGCGGGCTATGTCGGCGCGGGCGCCAGGACGATCTTCGACAGCATCACGGCAGGATTCACCATCGCGGGCGGGGTGCTGCGCAACGACGATCTGGTGGTGAAGGCGCCGCTGGTCACCGCAACCGGCAGCGGCACGGTGGGGCTTGGCGCGCGGGTGCTGGAATACCGCATCGTGCCGGTGGCGCTGGCCGAGGCCGATGGCAGCGGCGGAATCAAGGTGCCGCTGCTGATCGCGGGGCCGTGGTCGGACCTGAAATACCGGCTCGACCTGGAATCGCTGGCCGAGGAGCGGCTGAAGGAGGAAGCGGCCAAGCTGGAGGACGAGGCCCGCGCCCGGATCGAGGCCCGCGCGCAGGAGGAACTGGGGATCGTGAAGCAGGAGGGCGAGGATCTGGAAGCTGCCGCCCGCCGCACCGCCCGCGAGGCGCTGGAGAAAGAGGCGGCCAAGGCATTGGGCAACCTGTTCGGCGGCGGCAACTGAAGGCCGGGCGCGGTCAGCCGACCTGCGCCACCGGCTGGGCGGTGAGCCCGCAGCGTTCCAGCGCCGCGTCAAGGTCGCTGGTCACGACGTCCGCCCCGGTTCTTGCGGCAAGCGCCGGTTCGGCATCCAGCAGGGTGCCGCCGATCACCACCGGAACCCTGGCACCGCTGGTCTTGCGCACGGTCTCGACCAGGCGGCGCAGCATCGGCACGCTGTCGCCCAGCGAGGCCGACAGCATCACCGCCTGCACCGGGGTCTGGCGCAGCGCCATCTGCAGCTCGCCCGGGCCGGCCCCCAGCAGCAGGCGCACCGAAAAGCCCGCCCGGCGCAACCGGTCAAGCAGCACCATCGCGCCAAGCGTGTGCTGCGCGTTGCGCGCCACCGCCAGCAGGATCGAGGGCGCGTCGGCCCGGGTCAGGACACCGGCCCGCCAGTCGAGGTCGAGATGGCGCAGCAGGCCCTGAAGCCGGGCGCAGGCGATGGTGACATCGGCAAAGCTCATGCGGTCTTCGACCCAGTCGATGCCGATCAGCCGGGCGGCTGCGGGCACCAGATTCTCGGCAATGGTGACGGCATCGACCCCGGCCTTCTGCATCCGCATCGCCGCATCGCCGCAGGAGTCGTGGTCGTCAGCGGTGGCCGCCTGATGCAACTGGCGAATGTGGCGCGTGACAGCGGCCGGGGACTTGGGGTGACGGGGCAGGGGAGGGGCCGCGCGCTGGCCTGAGGGGCCATCCGCTGCAGCAGAGGGCACAGGTTCGGCCGGGTTTCGTCGGGCGGGGTCGGACAAGGCAAGGTTCTCCATCACCTGCCACAGGTGTGACGTGGCAACCGATAAGACCGGGTCATTCGCGCAGGCTTGATCTGACGATGCCTTCACCTGTAAATCACATCCTGATGTGTGAATATATAAGGCGCGATTGTTTTCCAAGTCACGTTAGCACCACAGCTCAAGGTATGCCAGCGTATACAGACCTGCCGCGCAAGATTTGCCAGCCCCACCGGGTTGCGCCCGATTGCATGGACCCGACGGCGCGGGCCCGATGACATGTAACAGATGGCACGGCCCCGACTGCACGGGCCCAACTGCACGGCCCCCGCCTGCACGGCCCCGACTGCAAGGCCCCGACCGCACGGGCCCGAAGGCTCGGGCTGCACGGGCCCGACTACATCGGCCCGACTGCATTGCCCGGACGGCGCCGTGGTCAGCGGCGACGGTCGCGCCGGGCGCTCATCGGCTGGAAGGCGACGCCGACATGCGCCTCGCAATAGGGCTTGCCGGGCAGCGACGGCAGGCCGCAGAACCAGAAATCCTCGGTCGCCGGGTCACCGATCGGCCATTTGCAGGTGCGTTCGGTCAGTTCCATCAGGGTCAGACGCTTGGCGTGCTTTTCGACCTCGCGCACCGAGGCCAGGGCTTCGGGGCTGATCTCGTTGGCCGAGGGCTGGGGCGGTAGCGGCTGGCCGGCCGGGATGATCGCCTTGCGCAGCGGAATCGGCGTGACGGCCGCCCCGTTTACCGGGGCTGCGGCTGCCGGGGCCGGTTGCGGCCGGTCGGCGGCGCGCGGCACGTCGGCAGGGCGCGCCGGTTCTGGGGCGGCGGGGGGGCGGGACGCGACGCGGATTCGGGGCGCGGGGTGGCCAGCGGCACCTCGTCCTCGACCTCGGCCTCGTCCTTCGCGCCGTTGTTGCCGACGCGGTTCGACAGGCCCAGCCGATGCACCTTGCCGATCACGGCATTGCGGGTCACGCCGCCCAGTTCCTTGGCGATCTGGCTTGCGCTCTGGCCTTCGGCCCACATCTTCTTGAGCGTCTCGACGCGCTCGTCGGTCCAGGACATGGCAGATCTCCGGTCTGGGGTGGCCCCGGAGGGCCATGACCCGACGGTTCCGCTTTTTCCGGCATTCTATCCCGGACAGTGGCAGATACAAGCACCCGGCCCCCGGTTCAAGGGAAAGCGCATCTTTCCGGTGGCAAAACGGCTGGGGTTCGCGGTAGCGCCGATGGCTGCGGCCGAATGGCCCGCGCGCCGGTCTGGACAGGCGGTCGCCGTTGCGCTACGCCACGCCGGATGATCACCCGGCACGCGCCCCTTTCCCTGCCCCGACGCCGACGCTTCTGAGCGCGCGCCGCGGCGCGGCCATCGGGCCGCAACCGGCTGATCGCACCCCCCTGCCAGCACGCTCGGCCGCCGGTTTCCGGCCCGCCCCCTGCAGGCCCCGCCATCGCCCCGCCATACCGTTTCCCAGGTTGACTCGCCCCCGCGCCTTTGGCAGGCCTAGGGCTTCCCGCAAGGACCATCGCAATGATCCCATCCGTGCTTCCCACCTACAACCGCGCACCGCTGGCCTTCGTCTCGGGCAAGGGCTCGTGGCTGACCGACGACACCGGCGCGCGCCACCTCGATCTGGGCGCGGGCATCGCGGTCAACGCGCTTGGCCATGCCCATCCGGCGCTGGTTCAGGCCCTGACCGAACAGGCGCAGAAGCTCTGGCACGTCTCGAACCTCTACCGCATTCCGGAACAGGAACGGCTGGCGAACCTGCTGGTCGAGCACACCTTCGCAGACACGGTGTTCTTCACCAACTCGGGCACCGAGGCGGCGGAACTGGCGATCAAGATGGTGCGCAAGTACTGGTATGAAAAGGGCGACCCCGACCGGATCGAGATCCTGACCTTCGAGGGCGCGTTTCACGGCCGCTCGACCGGGGCGATCGCCGCCGCCGGGTCGGAAAAGATGACCAGGGGCTTCGGGCCGCTGATGCCGGGTTTCCGCAGCCTGCCGTTCGGCGACCATGACGCGCTGCGCGCCGCCATGACCGACCGCACGGCGGCGGTGATGGTGGAGCCGGTGCAGGGCGAGGGCGGCATCCGCACCATGCCCGACGCCTGCCTGAAGGGGCTGCGCGACCTGTGCGACAGCACCGGCGCGCTGCTGGTCCTCGACGAGGTGCAATGCGGCATGGGCCGCACGGGGCGGCTCTTCGCCCATGAATGGGCCGGGATCACCCCCGACATCATGATGGTGGCCAAGGGCATCGGCGGCGGCTTCCCGCTGGGCGCGCTGCTGGCCACCGAAAACGCCGCCTCGGGCATGGGCGCGGGCAGCCACGGCTCGACCTACGGCGGCAACCCGCTCGGCTGCGCCGTGGGAGCGCGGGTGATGGAGATCGTGGCCGACGATGCCTTCCTGGCCGAGGTGGGCCGCAAGGGTGCGCTGATGCGCCAGCGGCTCGAAGGCCTGGTGGCCGCCCACCCGCAGGTGTTCGAGGCGGTGCGCGGCATGGGCCTGATGCTGGGCCTGAAATGCCGGGCGGCCAACACCGACGTGGTCAAGGCCGCCTACGCCCAGAACCTGCTGACGGTCGCCGCCGCCGACAACGTGCTGCGCCTCCTGCCCGCGCTCAACATCCCCGACGACGACATCGTCGAGGCCGTGGCGCGGCTCGACCGCGCGGCCGCGACACTCGACGGGGCGACCGATGCCGCCTGACCTGCCCACCCGAACCCTGCCCCCCTCCGCCCTGCCGCAGGGCGAACGCGCCGTGCGCGCCCACCGACGACTCCGGTGCGCGCGCCTGCAGTGACACCGAACCCGATGGCCGGGGCCCTTCCCTTGCCATTCACCTTGCCCAAATATCCTCGGGGGTCCGGGGGCAGACAGCCCCCGGTGCTTCCGCCCCGGAAAGTCGCCTGACATGAAACACTTCCTCGACATCCACAAGACCGACGCCGCCGACCTGCGCGCCATGATAAACTCGGCCCACGCGATGAAGGCCGCGCGGAACGGGCGCCCGCGCGGCACGCCCGACGACGACCAGCCGCTGGCGGGCCACATGGTGGCGCTGATCTTCGAGAAACCCTCCACCCGCACCCGGGTCAGCTTCGACGTGGGCGTGCGCCAGCTGGGCGGGCAGACCATGGTGCTTTCCGGCAAGGAGATGCAGCTTGGGCATGGCGAAACCATCGCCGACACCGCCCGGGTGCTGTCGCGCTATGTCGACCTGATCATGATCCGCACCTTCGAGGAAGCGACGCTGCTGGAAATGGCCGAGCACGCCACCGTGCCGGTGATCAACGGGCTGACCAACCGCACCCATCCCTGCCAGATCATGGCCGACGTGATGACCTACGAGGAACACCGCGGGCCGATCGCGGGCAAGAAGGTGGTCTGGGCGGGCGACGGCAACAACGTCTGCGCCAGCTTCCTCCATGCCGCGGGGCAGTTCGGCTTCGATTTCACCTTCACCGGCCCGCCGACGCTGGAGCCCGAGGCCGACGCGCTGGGCTTTGCCCGCGACAGGGGCGTGCGCGTCAGCATCGAGCGCGACCCGGCCCGCGCGGTGCAGGGCGCCGATCTGGTGGTGACCGACACCTGGGTGTCGATGCACGACCCCGAAAGCGCCAAGGAACGCCGCCACAACCAGTTGCGCCCCTATCAGGTCAACGAGGCGCTGATGGCGCAGGCCCGGCCGGACGCGCTGTTCATGCACTGCCTTCCCGCGCACCGCAACGACGAGGCCACGTCGGCCGTGATGGACGGCCCGCATTCGGTGGTGTTCGACGAGGCCGAAAACCGCCTGCACGCGCAAAAGGCCGTGCTGCGCTGGTGTCTGGGGGCTTGACCCGAGCCGGGGGGCAACCCGTCCGGGTGCGCTTGGCCCTGACGGGTCATCCCCCGGTCTGGTCTGCCGCCGCGGCGCGGGATGCCATTGCCGCCACCACCAGCAGCAGCAGGGCCAGCACGCCGAAGGTGACGCGAAAGCCGATGTGTTCCGCGACAAAGCCGATGCTCGACGGGGCGACGAGGATGCCGGAATAGCCCAGCATCGTCACGGTCGAGATGCCGACCCCGGTGCCGAGCCCCGGGTGGTTGCCTGCCGCCGACAGCAGGATCGGCACCATGTTGGCGAGGCCAAGGCCGCAGAGGGCAAAGCAGGCGACGGCCAGCGCCTCGGTCGGGGCAAGGCTGGCGCCCAGCAGGCCGAGCGCGCCGATTGCGCCCGACAGCCGCAGCGTCGGCACCCCGCCGAAGCGGTTGCGCACCGCGTCGCCCAGAAAACGCATCACCGCCATGGCGCCCGCGAAGAAGCCGAAGGCAAGGCCCGAGGCCGCGACCGGTGCGCCGAGTTCCTGCGCGAGATAGAGCGCCGACCAGTCGAGCACCGCGCCTTCGGGCACCATCGAAAACAGCGCCATCGCGCCGATGATCCAGATCGCGGCGTCGCGGCGGGTGCGGGGCGCGCGCCGGCCGGGGGGTGCCGGGGCGGGCGGGTCGCCGGTCAGGAAGGGCGCGGCGAGCGCCACCACGCCCAGCGTGACCGCCGAGGCGATCAGCGCATGGCCCCCGGCACCGAAGGCCGCGATCAGGCCGCCGCCGAGGCCGCCGCCGAGAAAGCCGCCAAGGCTCCAGAACCCGTGCGACGACGACATGATGGCGCGGCCCAGCCGCCGCTCGACCTCGACGGCATTGGCGTTCATCGCCACGTCCATGCAGCCGATCAGCGCCCCCATGGCGACCATCGCCAGCGTCAGCAGCGGCAGCGACGGGGCCAGCACCACGGCGGCCAGCGTCACGCTGGCGGGCAGGGCAAAGCCGCGCAGCACGGCGCGCGAACCGTGCCGGGCGATCAGCCCGCCCGAAAGCGCCATCGCCGCCACCGCGCCGACCCCCAGCATCAGGATCAGCAGGCCGACCGTGAAGGTGCCGATGCCGTGGCGCGGCAGCAGAAGCGGAATCTGCGGCGCCCAGCTGCCCATCACGAAGCCGTTGGCAAGGAACATCGCCGCCACCGCCAGCCGACCCTGACGGGTGGCGCGGGCGGCAGGCAGGGGGAGCGCCGTGGACATGGAGAGGCATCCTTGAGCTTGCGGTGGCGGGGGGCCAGACGGCTTTAGCCAGGCCCCGGCCCGCGGACAACCGGCGGTGACGGCGGCGCCGGCGGATTTGTGCGAAGCCGGTCACAGATCGCGGGAAACAAGGTGGAATTGTTTCCATTCCATCGACAGGACCGGACCTGCCGCCTAACCTGCGGCCAGATTTGCGGCCTGCCAGCCCTGACGCGGCGGCGGGCCCCGACCAGAAGGATCGCCATGGCCCGCACCGCCCCCCTTGCCGCATCGGATCGCACCCCCCCCGTTGCCGCCCGCACCTCCCCCCTTGCCGCATCGGACCGTTACGGCCGCGGCCTGCCCAACCTGACCGATATTGCCGACAGTTTCGGGTCGGACAAGGGGTCGGCCAAGCACCGCTACACCGAGCTTTACAACATGCTGTTCCAGCCCTTCCGCGACCGCAGCATCGGCTTTCTGGAAATGGGCCTGCAGATCGGCGGGCCGGAACTGGGGGCGGATGCCGACCGCGCGACCACCGACCTGCCTTCGGTGCGGATGTGGCTGGAATACTTCCGCAAGGCCAGGATCATCGGGCTGGACATCTCGGATTTCAGCTGGTTCAGCCATGAGCGGTTCACGTTCCACCGCTGCGACATGGACAACCGCGCCGAGATCGCGGCGGCGGCGGCGGCGATGCCGAAGCTCGACATCATCATCGACGATGCCAGCCACGCCTCGCATCACCAGCAGAACGCGTTTCTGGAACTGTTCCCCAAGCTGCAGGCCGGCGGGCTTTACATCATCGAGGACCTGCGCTGGCAGCCCGAGGCCTACGAGAAGCCGGGCATCACCCGGACGGCCGCACTGTTCCAGAGCTATCTGACCGAAGGGGTGTTCCTCCATTCCGACCCCGATGTGGCGGACGCCTTCAACGCGCTGCGGATCGACATGTCGGGGTGCTTCATGTTCCAGGTGCGCTATGACAAGGCGCGGCGCGACCAGGTGGTGGTGATCCACAAACGCTGACGCGCGGGGCGGAGACAATCGGCCCGGGGGCCGGGCATTTGGCCCGATGCGCGCAAAATGCCCCGCCCCGGCCGCAAAGGTGCCACGCTTGCAGGCCACCCTGATGTCAGAGCAGTGACAGGCAGGGGGCCGACATGGCCACGATCAACACCGGACTTGGCGGCGCCGTCGGTCTTGGCGAAAGCAGTTTTCGCAATACCGCGCTGACCTCGGGCAATCTGGATGACGGGTCGATCAGGGTGAACATCACGTCGGTGTTCGGATCGTCGGGGATCAACTACTTCGGCACCGACTACACCTCGATCTTCATCAATACCAACGGGCTGATCACCTTCAACGCGCCGGTTACAGCCTATACGCCGACCAACCTGGCGACGCTGACCTATCCCGCCATCGCGCCGTTCTGGACGGATGTGGACATCCGCAACGCCGGGGCCAACGGCACAAACAACATCTACTGGGATCTCGATCCTGCCAGCCAGCGGGTCACCATCACCTGGCATGGCGTGCGGGCCTACAACGGGTCGAACGGCACCAACACATTCCAGGTCGTGCTGGAGCATACCCAGGATGGCAACTTCGAGATCGACTTCATCTATCAGCAGGTTCAGTGGACCAACGGCTATACCGGCGTGGCGCAGGCGGGGATGACCAATGGCGGCACGCAGGATTATGTGATTCCCGGTTCGGGCAACAGCGCGGCGCTGACGCAGTTTCCCAATGCCAGCCTTGACCCCAACGATCCGAACGGCGTGTGGTCCACGCGGTTCCTGAACGGCAATCCGGTGTGCTTCGTGGCGGGCACCCGGATCGCCACGCCGCAGGGGTCGGCCCGGGTCGAGGATCTGCGGCCGGGCGATCTGGTGCTGACGCTGGACGACGGGCCGCAGCCGCTGGTCTGGGTGGGCGGCGGGCGGGTGATCGCGTCGGGTGCTGCGCTGCCGGTCCGCATCGCGGCGGGGGTGCTGGGCAACGGGGCCGACCTGCTGGTGTCGGGGCAGCATCACCTGATGCTGGACGGCGTGGCGTGCGAGCTGCTGTTCGGGGAAGCCGAGGTGCTGGTGGCGGCCAAGGATCTGCTGGGCCTGCCCGGCGTGACGCAAGGTGGCGCGGCGCGCTCGGTCAGCTATCACCACCTGCTGCTGGGGCGGCACCAGATCCTGCTGGCCGAAGGCGCGGCGGCGGAAAGCCTGCATCCCGGGCCGATGGCGCTGGCCGCGCTGCCGCACCGGGCGCTGGCCGACCTGCACGCCCGCTTCCTGCCGTGGGAGCTTGAGCGGCTGGCGCGCCAGCCCGCCGCCCGGCGGGTGCTGCGGCCGCACGAGGCGCGGGTGCTGGTGGCAATGATGCAGCGGCATCCCTTGCAGCAAGCCCCGGCGCTGCATCTGGCGGCGTGAGGCGTCAGGTGCCGCGCGGCTTGGCGCGCACGGTGGGTTCGGCGGCGCGCGGGTCTTCCGGCCACGGGTGGCGCGGGTAGCGGCCGCGCATGTCGCGCCGCACATCGGCATAGGAGTTGGCCCAGAACCCCGGCAGATCCTGCGTCACCTGAACCGGAGTGCCGCCCGGCGACAGCAGGGTGATGCGCAAGGGCAGGCGCGCCGGGCCGACGCAGGGGTGAACGGTGACGCCGAACATTTCCTGCAACCGCACCTCGATTCCGGGCGCCTCGCCGCCATAGTCGATCGGCACGCGGCGGCCCAGCGGGGTTTCGACATGCGCGGGCGTCAGGCGGTCGAGCATTTGCAGCGCCTCCCATCCCAGCGCCTGCCGCAAGGGTTCGGTCAGATCGAGCCCGCGCAGGTCGCTTTCGCTTTTCATCCCGGCCAGATGCGGCAGCAGCCAGTCTTCGTGCGCCAGAATGGCGGCGTCGGACATGTCGGGCAGGTCGGCCCCACCCGCGCGGCAAAGCTGCACCCGCGCGGCCAGCCGGCGGGCGGCTGGCGTCCAGGGCAGACCGATCTGGCGCAAACCCTCCAGCGCCGCGCGGGCCAGCGCCTGCGGTGGCGCATCGGGCCACGGCCGGTCATCGAGCACCAGCGCGCCGAAACACTCCTGTCGGCGCGCCACCACGCGCCCCTCGCGGCGCGACCAGTCGCAGACCTCGCGCCAGCGGATCTCGGCGGCGAACAGGTCGCGCAGCTCCGCCTCGGGGATAGGCACCGCCTGCCGGATCGTCGCCTCGCGCGCATCACCATCCAGATCGGTGGCCACGATCAGCCGCGCACCTGCCAGCGGCGTGCCGGGCGCCATGGCCGCGCCCTTGCCGCCCGACAGCACCCAGCGCGGCGCTTCGCCCTTGCGGCGCAGGCCCACCCGGTCGGGGTAGGCCAGTGCCGCCATCTGCGCCAGGCTGAGCGTGGCGGTGCCGCCGCGCGCCAGCCGCTTCGCCTCGGCCTTTATGCGCTCGACCGTCGGGCGGTGGACCGTGTAAGGATGATCGGCCTCGAAACGCGACGGGTCGTTGAGCGCCGCCATGCGCAGCGCGAGGTCGGGCGGCGCACCGCGCAGCGGGTCGCGTTCGGCCAGCAGGGCGGCCAGGGTCGCCGCCTGTGCCCCGCCGCCGGTCAGCAGCATGTGGCCAAGCCGCGGATGCAGCGGCAGGGCGGCAAGCGCCCGCCCGTGATCGGTGATCCGCCCCGCGCCATCCAGCGCACCAAGGGCGGTCAGCAGCGCCCGCGCCTCGGCCAGCACGCCGGGATTGGGCGGGGTGAGGAAGGCCAGCCCCTCGATCCCGCCCCAGAGCGCCAGTTCCAGCGCGAGCCCCGACAGATCGGCGGCCTCGATCTCCGCCGGGGGGAAGGGGGCAAGCCCGCCTTCCTCTCCACGCGACCACAGCCGGTAGCAGACGCCTTCGGCCACCCGGCCCGCCCGGCCGCGCCGCTGTTCCGCCTCGGCGCGCGTCACCCGTTCGGTCACCAGCCGCGACATGCCCGACCGGGCATCGAACCGCGCCCGCCGTGCCCGCCCGGCATCGACCACCACGCGGATGTCGGGGATGGTGAGCGAGGTTTCGGCGATCGCGGTCGCCAGCACGATCTTGCGGCCCGGCACGGGTGCCAAAGCCGCGCGCTGGGCGGCAAACTCCATCGCGCCGAACAGCGGGCGCAGCTCGCAGCCCGCGGGCAGGCGGCCCTTCAGCGCCGCCTCTACCCGGCGGATTTCGCCTTCGCCCGGCAGAAAGACCAGCACGCCGCCCTCGGTTTCCGCGACCGCCTGCAGCACCAGCGCCGCCGTCTCGGCCTCCAGCCGTGCCTGCGGACCCAGGGGGCGGGGCAGCCAGCGGGTTTCGACGGCAAAGGCCCGCCCGGCCGAGGTGATGACCGGCGCATCGCCCATCAGCACCGCCACCGGGGCGGCATCGAGCGTCGCCGACATCGCCAGCAGGATCAGGTCGGGGCGCAGGGCAGCGCGGACCTCCAGCGCCAGCGCCAGCCCCAGATCGGCGTTCAGGCTGCGTTCGTGAAACTCGTCGAAGATCAGCGCGCCGATGCCGTCAAGCGACGGGTCGGACTGGATCATCCGGGTCAGGATGCCTTCGGTCACCACCTCGATCCGCGTGGCGCGGCCCACCTTCGCCTCGCCCCGGATGCGGTAGCCGACCGTTGCCCCCACCGCCTCGCCCAACGTTTCGGCCATGCGTTCGGCGGCGGCGCGGGCGGCCAGGCGGCGCGGCTCCAGCATCACGATGCGGCCGTCGCACAGCCCCGAATCGAGCAGCGCCAGCGGCACCCGCGTGGTCTTGCCCGCCCCCGGCGGGGCCTGCAAAACCGCCATCCGCCGCGCCCGCAGCGCGTCGATCAGGCCCGGCAGGGCCTCGTCTATCGGAAGCCGGTCACTCACCCCGCCTTATCGCCGCTTCAGGCTGGCTTTGCCATAGAGCGTGTCCATCGCCACTTCGGTCGCCCGCATCCGGCCATTGCCCAGCGGCTGGAAGGTCACGCGAAAGGCGAAGCGCGACTTTTCGGCCATGTCTTCGGCCGAAAACCCCTGCAGGCGACGGTATTCGCCATTGCAGACCACGGCCTCGCCCTGCGCCTGCGGCGAGTTCAGCCTGACCTGCGTTCGACGCCGCCCGTCGAACAGTTGCAGGTCGACCTTGCATTCCTGCCCGGCATCGACATCGCGCAGCGTGGCGTAAAGCGCGGTCAGCGGGTCCACCGTGCCGCCCTGGGTCGCGGGCGACACGTCGCCGGGGCGCGGATCGCGCGGCGGGTTGTAGGTCTTGACCTGCGGCACGCCCGCCCGGTAGGCCATCACCGCCTCGGACCGCCGCTTGCCGGTATCGGCGATTTCGGTATAGGAAGCGGGCACATAGCGCCCCCGCACCACGCTGCCCGTCGCCTTCGCGTCATAGCGCACCTTGCGCAGCATCGCGACCAGCCCGCCGCTTTGCAGCTTGCCCGCCACCGAATAGCGGCCACCATCCTGCGTGCCGGTGAAGTTCAGCGTCCCGGCCCGGATGCCCTTGATCACCAGATCGAACGCAGCCTGATCGGTCTGCGCCATCGCCACAGCGGGCGCCAGACCCACACACAGACCCAACCCCAGGACCAGACCGAGCCCGCGCATCCTACCGATGAAACCCTTGAACATGTCCAACCCTCTATCTGCGGCAGATCGCGGCGACAGGCCGCGCTGCCTCTGGCATATCGCCGCGCGACCGGGCACAACAGCCCCCGGGCCGGAACAGGCGGTGACAATCCCGTCAACCCGGCCAGGACAAGCGAAACCCTGCCGGAGCGGTTGCATGGATGTTTCAGATTGGGCAATGGCTGTAACGGCGGGCGACCGCCGGGCGCTGGCGCGGGCCATCACGCTGGTCGAAAGCGGCCGCGCCGACCACCGCGTGCAGGCCCGCGCCCTTCTGGCGCAGGTCCAGCAAAGCGGCAGGCAGGCGCTGCGGATCGGGCTTTCGGGCACGCCGGGGGTCGGAAAATCGACCTTCATCGAAAGCTTCGGGCTTTTGCTCACCGCGCAGGGCCTGCGCGTCGCGGTGCTGGCGGTCGACCCGAGTTCCGCCCGCTCCGGCGGCTCGATCCTCGGCGACAAGACCCGGATGGACCGGCTGTCGCGCGACCCCCGCGCCTTCATCCGCCCCTCGCCCAGCCAGTCGCAGCTGGGCGGCGTCGCCCGCCGCACCCGCGAGGCGATCGCGCTCTGCGAGGCGGCGGGCTACGACGTGGTGCTGATCGAAACCGTGGGGGTCGGGCAGTCCGAAACCATGGTGGCCGACATGTCGGACCTCTTCGTGCTGCTGCTGGCCCCCGGCGGCGGGGATGAATTGCAGGGCGTCAAGCGCGGCATCATGGAGATGGCCGACCTGATCCTGGTGAACAAGGCCGACGGCGACCTGCGCCCCGCCGCGCTGCGCACCTGCGCCGACTACGCAGGCGCCCTGCGTCTGCTGCGCCGCCGACCGCAGGACCCCGAGGGCTTCCCCAAGGCGATGACGGTCTCGGCCCTGCAGGACGCAGGGCTTGCCGACGCATGGCGCGACATGCAGGCACTGACCGGGTGGCGCCGCGACCACGGCCACTGGGCGCACCACCGCGCCGCACAGGCCCGCCGCTGGTTCGAACAGGAGGTGCGGCAGGGCCTGCTCGCCGCCCTGACCCGCGACCCTGCCCGCGGCCTGATGGACAAACTCGGCGCCGAGGTGGCGACGGGCCGCCTGACCCCCGACGATGCCGCCGCCCAGCTGCTCGCCCTGCTGGCCGCCCCCACCCCCTGACCCTGCGCCTTCTCATTGGCCCTAATACCCTCGGGGGGTGAGCCGCAGGCGAGGGGGGCAGACAGCCCCCCTTCCTTTCCCCCGCCCGCACCGGGTGAATCGCTTGACGTTGCCGCGCTTTCCCCATAAACGGCGCGGATGGAATTCGGCGCGCTGCCTTCGGCGGGGCTCCTTGATGATTGCACGACTAGAAAAACAAGGATCACGACAATGTCGCGTGTCTGCGAACTGAGCGGCAAAGGCCCGATGAGTGGCAACACTGTCAGCCATGCCAACAACAAATCCCGGCGGCGCTTCCTGCCGAACCTGAACGAGGTCACGCTGATCTCGGACATTCTCGGCCAGTCGTTCAAGCTGCGCATCTCGGCGCATGCGCTGCGCACGGTGGATCACCGCGGCGGGCTCGACGCCTTCCTTGCAAAGTCGAAGGACGACCAGCTGTCCGACAAGGCGCTGAAGATCAAGAAAGAAATCTCCAAGGTCGCCGTCGCCTGATCAGGCTTGCCGGTTGCCCGTTTCCAAGGCCCCGCCCCCGTGGCGGGGCTTTTGGTCATTTCCTGCCGCTGCCCGACGCGGGCGCGCGTTGCGCGGCCCTGTCGCCCGGCCGGGCAACAGGCTGCGGTTGCCGCCCCGGGGCGTTGCGCCCATGATGGCGCATGATTCGAAACGACGCGATGTCGCCCCGGCGATGGTGGCGGCGCGTGTTCCAGATGACAGGACATGGCATGACATTTCTGAAGAACGTCGCACGACCCCTGCTGGCTGCGGCGGCGCTGGCTTTCGCGCTGCCTGCCTTTGCGGCCGAGGATGTGATGATCGTCGATCCCTATGCCCGGGTTTCCACCATGATGTCGGCCTCGGGTGCGGCCTTCATGGTGATCGAGAACCGCGCCGCCACCGATGACCGGCTGCTGTCGGCGGCCTCGGACGTGGCCGAAAAGGTGGAACTGCACACCCATGTCGAGGACGCCAACGGCGTGATGCAGATGATCGAGGTGCCGGAGGGCTTCGTGATTCCCGCCGCGGGCAGCCATGCGCTCGAACGCGGCGGCGACCATGTGATGTTCCTTGGCCTGAAGCGGCCGCTGAAGCATGGCGATATCGTCACGGTCACGCTGACCTTCGAGCAGGCGGGCGCGGTGGTGGTCGAGGTGCCGGTCGATCTGGAGCGCAAGCCGGGCATGGCGGCCATGGGCATGGGCGAGGGCATGGGGCCGATGATGCATGGCATGGGTGCCGGCAACTGAACCAGCGCGAAAGCGACATTGCGTCGCTCCGGCACGCGCAGGGGCGCCCCGGCAGGTGCATGACCGGGGCAGGGTGCCGCCGACACCCGCACCCTGTGCCGGAGGATTGCCGTGACCCCCTGCCTGACGATTGCGGATGCGTTTTCGCCGCAGGATTGCGCCGATCTGGTGGCGCTGGCCGCCGGGGCGGCGCTGCGCGATGCGGCGCTGGTGGGCAAGGCCACCAACCACGGCATCCGCCGCGCCGATCTGGTCTGGGTCGATGACCTGCCCGATTCGGACTGGGTGATGGCGCGCCTGATCGGGGTGGTGGCAGAGGCCAACCGCGCGGGCTACACCTTCGATCTGAGCGAATTTGCCGAAAGCGCACAGATTGCCCGCTATGGCGCCGAGCGTCAGGGCCATTTCGACTGGCATTCCGACATCGGCGCCGGGGCACTGGCGTCGCGGCGCAAGCTGACGGTTGTGGTGCAACTGTCGGACCCGGCCACCTACCGCGGCGGCGGGCTGGAACTGCGCCCCGACAGTGCCATCATCGACGCCTCGCCCGACCTCGGCACGGCCACGGTGTTCCCCAGCTTCGTGCTGCACCGCGTCACGCCGGTGACCGAAGGGGTGCGCTGGTCGCTGACGCTCTGGGCGCATGGACCGGCTTTCCGCTGAAACGGGGTTCCGCTCCGGTTGCGCCGGTCATGCGGCGGCGGCGGAGCCTCCGGCGGGGATACTTGGGCAAGGTGAATGGCCGGGAAGGGGCAGGGGGTCGCGCCGAGGGGGGGGGCCACGCCGACGGGGGGGCAGGGCCAAGGCGCGGCAGGCCCGATGGGGCCTGCCGGACGGGTCCGGATCGGCCCGAAATCAGCGGGCGCAGGACGCCTCTGCCATGGTGCCGAACGCCTTGTAGCGCGCCCAGAAGGCGTTGTCGGAATCGCGCTTGGACATTCGGACCTTCTGCGCCTCGTCGGGGTTCTGGAAGAACTTTGCGGCCTTGCGCTGGTCGCCGCCGCGCAGGGTCTGGTCTGCGACTTGCTGGATGCAGTTGCACAGCGCCCGGTTGCCCGAGCCGCCATCCGAGCGCAGACAGGCCGAGGAGATCGGCCCGGCGGTGGCGACGGAGGAAGCAAAGGGCAGCGCAAGCGCCACAAGTGCTGCTGCAAGAACGGTTCTTTTCATGTGTCTGCCTCTCGTCAGGGCCATGACGCCCCTTCTGAGGCGCCTCTGACCGCGATCATATTGTCGCTCAATCATGGCGATTTGACGGCAACATTCAAGGATTGTTGCGTCCTCGGCCGCGATTGCCGCTTTCGGGCCGGGGTCGGGGCCAGAGTTGGGGCGGGCAGGGGCAGACGGCACCAGATCGGGTAGCGTGCCCGCGGGGTGCGACCGGGGCCCGCCGCCCCGACCGGCCCCGGCGCCCCCGGATCAGGCCAGAAGCGAGTCGCGCAGGTCCGCCAGGCTGCCCTGCACCGCGATGAACATGTCTGCCACGCCGTCGCCGTCGCGGTCGCCCAGCAGATGCGTACCGTCATAGCGCAACTGACCCTCGATGCCATCGAAGGCCGCCGCACCGATGAACCAGAAGGCCTGGTCGCCGGGACGGTTGCTGTTGGCATCGACATAGGACAGGTCGATGATGTCGGAGGCGTCAAAGTCGCGGATCACGTCTGCCGTGGCGCGGGTCTGGCCTTCGATGTCCTTGGTGGTGAAGACAAACACATCCGATCCGGCGCCGCCGAACAACTGATCCTTGCCAAGGCCGCCGGTCAGCACGTCGTTTCCCGCGCCACCCCGCAAAGTGTCGGCACCGGCGTCGCCGGTCAGCACGTCGTTTCCCGCGCCACCCCGCAAAGTGTCGGCACCGGCGTCGCCGGTCAGCACGTCGTGTCCCTTGCCGCCGACCAGCCTGTTGTCGAACTCGTTGCCCTTGAGGGTGTTGTCGAGTGCGTTGCCCACGCCGTTGATCGCGCCGTCGTCCAGCGTCAGGTGCTCCACCCAGTCGGGCAGCTTGTAGCTGGCGGTCGCGATGACCGTGTCGATGCCGCCGCCCTGCAGTTCGGTCACCACGTCGCCTTCCTCGTCGACCCAATAGGTGTCATTGCCGCTACCGCCGATAATCGTGTCGACCCCGGCGCCGCCATCAATCTTCATGTCGATGGTGCGCGTCGAGGCGTCGATCAGGTTGGCAGAGCCGTTGCCGAAAACGCTGGGAATGTCGGCTTCGACATTTAAGCGCTCGACGAAATCGGGCAGCGTGTAGTTCAGGTGCGCCACCTGCAGGATCAGCAGGTCATTGCCGCCGCCGCGCGCTTCCGAGATGGTGAAGTTGGTCGACCCGAACCGGGTGCCGGGCGGCGCGGTGATCACGTAGGTGTCGTTGCCGGTGCCGCCGTAGAGCGTGTCGTGGCCCGGGCTGTTGCGCAGCCAGTCGCGCCCCGCCCCGCCGAACAGCCGGTCGTTGCCGTAGCCGCCCGCCAGCGTGTCGTTGCCAAGCCCGCCCGCGATTGACAGGTCCAGATCTGAACCGGACGTGAGAATATCGTCACCGTTGGTTCCAACGATCCTTGTTTCCATGTGACTGCCCTCGTTTTGTTGTATTTTGCCGCCTTCGGTCGCCGTTGCGGTCTACCCTGGGCGGATTGCCTGTAAATTTCGTTATCAATATGGCGAAGCACCTGTTCTGGCGCAACTCTTTCCGCCTTGGGGGGCGGGGGTGAACCATGCCCATTGACCCCCCAATGATTCCTGATCATATGCCGCGCATGACCCAGCTAGATCTCATCCGCAACTTCTCGATCGTGGCCCATATCGACCACGGCAAATCCACCCTCGCCGACCGGCTGATCCAGTCGACCGGCACGGTCAAGGACCGTGACATGAAGGCCCAGCTGCTGGACAGCATGGACATCGAGCGCGAGCGGGGCATCACCATCAAGGCCAACACCGTGCGGATCGAGTATCCGGCGAAGGATGGCAAGACCTACATCCTGAACCTGATCGACACCCCCGGCCATGTCGACTTTGCCTACGAGGTTTCCCGCTCGATGCGCGCGGTCGAGGGCTCGCTGCTGGTGGTGGACGCCTCGCAGGGGGTCGAGGCGCAGACGCTGGCCAACGTCTATCAGGCGCTGGACGCGGGGCATGAAATCGTGCCGGTGCTGAACAAGATCGACCTGCCCGCCGCCGAGCCCGAGCGCATCAAGCAGCAGATCGAGGACGTGATCGGGCTGGATGCCAGCCAGGCCGTGCTGATCTCGGCCAAGTCGGGCCTCGGCATTCCCGACGTGCTGGAGGCGATCGTGACGCGCCTGCCCGCACCCAAGGGCGACCGCGACGCGCCGCTGAAGGCGATGCTGGTGGACAGCTGGTATGACGCCTATCTGGGCGTCGTCGTGATGATCCGGGTGATGGACGGTTTCCTGCGCCGCGGCGACCGGGTGCGGATGATGCAGACCAACGCGGTCTACGCCGTCGACAAGCTGGCCGTGCTGAAGCCGCAGATGGTCGACATCGCGGAACTGGGGCCGGGCGAGATCGGCATCTTCACCGCGCAGATCAAACAGGTGCGCGACACGCGGGTGGGCGACACCATCACCCACGAACGCAAGGGCTGCGACCAGGCGCTGCCGGGGTTCAAGCCCGCGCAGCCGGTGGTGTTCTGCGGCCTGTTCCCGGTCGATGCCGCCGAGTTCGAGAACCTGCGCGACGCCATCGAGAAGCTGGCGCTGAACGACGCGTCCTTCAGCACCGAGATGGAAACCTCGGCGGCGCTGGGCTTCGGCTTCCGCTGCGGCTTTCTGGGCCTGCTGCACCTTGAGGTGATCCGCGACCGGCTGGAACGGGAATACGACATCGACCTGATCACCACCGCGCCCTCGGTGGTCTATCACCTGTTCATGAAGGACGGCACTGTGCGCGACCTGCACAACCCCGCCGACATGCCCGACCTGACCCACGTCGACCATATCGAGGAGCCGCGGATCAAGGCGACCATCATGGTGCCCGACGAATACCTCGGCGACATCCTGAAACTGTGCCAGGTCCGCCGCGGCATCCAGATGGACCTGAGCTATGCCGGCTCCCGTGCCATGGTGGTCTATGACCTGCCGCTGAACGAGGTGGTGTTCGACTTCTACGACCGGCTGAAATCGGTGACCAAGGGCTATGCCTCGTTCGACTACATGATCTCGGAATACCGCGAGGATTTCCTGGTCAAGATGTCGATCCTGGTGAATGACGAGCCGGTGGACGCGCTGTCGATGATGGTCCACCGCGACCGGGCAGACATGCGCGGCCGGGCGATGGTGGAAAAGCTGAAAGAGCTGATCCCGCGCCACATGTTCAAGATCCCGATCCAGGCGGCGATCGGCGGCCGGGTAATCGCCCGCGAGACGCTTTCGGCCATGCGCAAGGACGTGACCGCCAAATGCTACGGCGGCGACGCGACCCGGAAACGCAAGCTGCTGGACAAGCAGAAGGCCGGGAAGAAGAAGATGCGGCAGTTCGGCAAGGTGGAGATTCCGCAGGAAGCGTTCATCAACGCGCTGAAGATGGATGGGTGAGGGGCGGCCCCGGCTCAGGCCGGGGAGAAAACGCTCCAGTGGAGCGTTTTCAGCGCCGAACGCCTGCGCACGCCTGCGCGGGCAGGCGCACCAGCAGGCCAATTTGTCGAGGACCTCTGGATCATGAAGGGTTTTCCCTATCAGCGCCCGTCACCCTGATGAAATCGGGCCGTATGCCCTGAACTTCCCGGTCAAGCCACCCTGTGCCCCCCTTCCCAGCGACCGCGTGTCGCGTCGTTTGCCTGTGGGTGCCATGCGATACCGCCTCAGTCAGGGCACTTCCGGCGCGGCAGAGGCGCGGGTGGGTCCGGGCCGGGAATGCAGCGGAGGCGGGATGGCGCAGGATCAGGGCACGGGCGGGGCGGTTCCGGGGGGATTTGCCGATGTGGCCGCACTTTACGCGGCGTTGAACGCCAGCGAGGCGGCGTGCAAGCTGGCCACCGAAAAGGCGGCGCAAGAGGTGCAGGCGGCGCTGAAGCGGGCCGACAAGGCGGAGACGCGGATCGGCGCCGAGCGGATGATCTCGTATGCGATCCTGTTTGTAGGGGGCCTGCTGATCCTGATCCTCGCCGTCATCCCCCATCTGACCGACCGCTGCTGAGGCCGCCGCCGATCCGGGGGGTGGCAGGGGGCGGAGCGCCGCCCCCGCCGTGGGGTCACATATCGCTTTGAACCGATTGCGATTCGGCAGTAACCGCCTGCCCGGCCGAGGACATGTCGCGCCCCGCGCCCTGGATGGTTTCGCAGGCGCTGGTGGCCAGCAGGGCGAGCAGCGGCAGGTAGGCGAGACGGATGCGCATGGAAATCTCCTGTGATGGGCCGCGATCAACGCGCGGGCGGTCAAAGGGTTCCCGCGGCAAGTCGATATGCCCGGAGCGGTGGCGCGGGGGGAACCTAACGCCCCCGGCCGCGTTCGTTCATGAAACCCAAGGAGGGGATCATGGATCGTCTGAGCATCTTTCTTACCATCATTGTCGGTGCGCTGGTCACCGGCGGTCTGGTCACCGCGGCGCTGGCGATGGGTTGGTATTCGTGGCCCGCGATCGGCGGGGCGGCCCTGCTGGGGGTGCTGCTGACGTGGCCGGCGAGCTATCTGATCTCTCGCCGGATCAAGCGGCAGGACCCGCTGTGGGATGAAACGAAGGTCGACCGGGTGGACGGCGTCATCCCGACGCCGGGCGCGCCGGAAGTCTGAAGCGGCCGGGGCGGTCACTCCGGCGTTAACCCTGCGTTAACGGAGAGTGGCCAGACTGCGGGCATGAGACCGGTCCTGCCCCTGCTTGCCCTGCTTGCCGCTTGCGGTGCCCAGCCATCACCGGTGATGACGGGGGCCGAGCGGGTGGAGGTGACGCGGGCGGGGCGCAGCTTTGTGGTGTTCCACACCGCAACGCGGGTCGAGGTGATCCGGCTGGGCTACGCGCGGCCGGGCGAACATCGAGCGATCCGCGCAACGATGGTCGATCTGATCCCCCAGACCACCGGCTGCCGCCTCGTGGCGTCGACCCTGCAAGGCGACTCGGGCGAGATGCGGGGGCGAATAACCTGCCCGAAATCCTGAACGCGCAGATGCAATCCCCTGCGATCAACGCTATGCTGCAATGCAGCAAGAAGGAATCGTCATGCGTGGCAAGGTCATCACCGTCGCACAGCAGAAGGGCGGCTCGGGCAAGACGACGCTTGCGGTCAACCTGGCCGTGGCGTTCACCCGCCGGGGCTTCAAGGTGGCGCTGCTCGACACCGACCCGCAAGGCAGCCTTGGCCGATGGTTCCTGACGCGGCGCGACAAGCTGGGCGAGGCGGGGATGGAGCTTTCGACGGCTTCGGCCTGGGGCGTTTCGTATGAATGCGAAAAGCTGCGCAAGACCAATGACTTCATCATAGTGGACACCCCGCCCAAGGTGGATGCCGACCTGCGCCCCGCCCTGCGGGAGGCCGACCTCGTGCTGATTCCGGTGGCGTCGAGCCAAGTCGACCTGTGGGCGACCGAAGGCGTGCTGGACCTTGCGGCGCGCGAGAACAAGAAGGCGACCATCGTGATAAACCGCGCCACGGCGGGCACGCGGCTGACCGAGGCGGTGGCCCGCGATGCCGAGGAGTTGCGCGCGATTGTCGCGGTGGCGCGGCTGGGCAACCGGGTGATCTATGCCGAAACGCTGGGCCTGGGCCTTGCGGCGCTGGAAGGCGGCCGATCCCCGGCGATTGCCGAAGTGCAGGCGCTGGCGGACGAGGTGCTGAGCCTGCTCTAATCGTCTTTCCGGGTGTGGATCAGCACCCAGTAGGCATAGGCCCCAAGGGTGAAGAAGATCGCGGCCCAGATCGGGTTGCCCAGCCAGAACAGTTCTGCCCCCGACCAGACAATGGGGAGGATGGCGGTGGCCCAGCGGCGCCAGCGGGGACGGAAGAACGGGTGGTTGGGATCTATGAGTTGCATGAAACGACATTAGCCTTCGGTGCCACCTGCGGCAAGCACGGGCTGCCCATTCGCGCCGATCTGTGGCATCATGGCGCGGCACAAGGAGCATACCATGCCGCAAATCACCAAGGATTTCAAAGGCCAGACCGTCATCACCACGTTCGAGATGACCCCCGGCACCGCAGTCGACCTTCTGGAGGCGCTGGAAGATGCCTATCACAGCTTCATCCGGCATCAGCCCGGATTCATCGGTGCCAGTCTGCACATGAATGACGCGCATACCCGCATCGCCAACTACAGCCAGTGGCAGCGGCGCGAGGATTTCCAGGCGATGCTGCGCACCCCGGAGATGCGTGACCGCAACCGCAAGATCGCCACCCTCTGCGCCCGGTTCGAACCGGTGATGTATGAGGTGATGGGGGTCTTCTGACCCGGCCGCCTGCCCGCCGCGGCGATGGCCGGGGGTCATGCCCGCATTCGGCGCCTGCGGGATCCTGCCGCCCCTGCGGGAACCTTCCGCACCGTCGCGCGTTCCTTTCGGTCGCCCTGCGGCGCTGCCCCGTCGGGGCGCGCGCAGGGCGGGCGGGGGGCATCTGGGCCGCCCCCGGCAATTCATGGGAGCACGATATGGGTGTCGAGAGTCTGTTGGTGATGCTGTTGGTAGGTGCCGTGGCCGGTTGGCTGGCGGGGCTGATCGTCAAGGGGTATGGTTTCGGCCTGCTCGGGAATATCGTGGTCGGGATCGTCGGCGCGTTCATCGCGGGCATCATCCTGCCGCGTCTGGGTCTTGGCCTCGGGTCCGGCATTCTGGGCGCTGTTGTCTACGCGACCTTCGGGGCGGTGGTGCTGCTGTTCCTGATCCGGGTGCTGAAGCGGGTCTGAAGCCAGCGGGCTGTGCCGCAGGGCGCAGCCCCCTTCCGGTTTCAACCGCGGGCCGACCGACGCGACCCCTAGCGGTGATGGGTGCGCTTGCCACCCCGCATTCCGGCGCGGCCGCCGGTGCTGCGACCGCCGCGCTTCACGGCATCTTCCACCGCTTCTTCGACGACTGACTGGCGGGCCAGCGGGTCGTCGGCAATCGCAAGCTCCACTGCTTCCAGCCTGCGCACCTCGTCGCGCAGGCGCGCGGCTTCTTCGAACTCCAGATTTTCGGCCGCCTTGCGCATGGCGGTCCGCATTGCGTCAAGGTGAGCCGCCAGATTGGCGCCGACCATCGGCTTGTCGACCTTTGTGGTGATGCGCGCCTGATCGGTGTCGCCCTGCCACAGGCCGGAAAGCACGTCATCGACGTTCTTGCGAATCGTGGTCGGGGTGATGCCGTGCAGGGTGTTGTAGGCAATCTGCTTTTCGCGGCGGCGCGTCGTTTCCCCGATCGCCCGTTCCATGCTGCCGGTGATCCGGTCGGCATACATGATCACCCGGCCATCCGAGTTGCGCGCGGCGCGGCCGATGGTCTGGATCAGCGAGGTTTCCGAGCGCAGGAAGCCTTCCTTGTCGGCATCCAGAATCGCCACCAGCCCGCATTCGGGAATATCCAGCCCCTCGCGCAGCAGGTTGATGCCCACCAGCACGTCGAACGCCCCCAGCCGCAGGTCGCGCAAGATCTCGATGCGTTCGATGGTGTCGATGTCGGAGTGCATGTAGCGGATGCGGATGCCCTGTTCGTGGAAATACTCGGTCAGGTCTTCGGCCATGCGCTTGGTCAGGGTGGTGACGA
This sequence comes from Paracoccaceae bacterium Fryx2, assembly GCA_032334235.1. NCBI lineage: Bacteria > Pseudomonadati > Pseudomonadota > Alphaproteobacteria > Rhodobacterales > Paracoccaceae > Paracoccaceae bacterium Fryx2. Next base: position 1,852,915 of record JAVSGI010000005.1, on the reverse strand, counting down.
GGATGCGCAGGCCAAGGGCGGCAACGCGGCGAATCTCGTCCAGCAGGTCATCGACCTGCATTTCCACCGGCCGTATCTCGATCATCGGGTCGACAAGGCCGGTGGGGCGGATCACCTGTTCGGTGAAGGTGCCGCCGGTCTGTTCCAGTTCCCACGCGGCCGGGGTGGCGGAAACGAAGACGGTCTGCGGGCGCATCGCGTCCCATTCCTCGAACTTCAGCGGGCGGTTGTCCATGCACGAGGGCAGGCGGAAGCCGTGCTCCGCAAGGGTCATCTTGCGCCGGAAGTCGCCCTTGTACATGCCGCCGATCTGCGGGACGGAAACGTGCGATTCATCTGCGAAAACAATGGCATTGTCGGGGATGAACTCGAACAGGGTCGGCGGCGGCTCGCCCGGCGCGCGGCCTGTCAGGTAGCGCGAATAGTTCTCGATGCCGTTGCACACGCCGGTCGCCTCCAGCATCTCGATGTCGAAGGAACACCTCTGCTCCAGCCGCTGCGCCTCCAGCAGCTTGCCCTCGGCGGTCAGCTGGTCAAGCCGGTGGCGCAGCTCTTTCTTGATGCCGATCACCGCCTGCTGCATCGTCGGCCGCGGGGTGACGTAGTGGCTGTTGGCATAGATGCGGATCTGCTTGAACGTGTCGGTCTTCGCCCCGGTCAGCGGGTCGAATTCGGTGATCGATTCAAGGTCTTCGCCAAAGAACGAAAAGCGCCACGCCCGGTCTTCAAGGTGGGCGGGCCAGACTTCGAGGCTGTCGCCGCGCACCCGGAAGCTGCCGCGCTGGAACGCCTGATCGTTGCGCCGGAAGGCCTGCGCCACCAGTTCCGACATGATGGCGCGCAGGTCGTAGGGCTGGCCCACCACCAGATCCTGCGTCATCGCCGAATAGGTTTCGACCGAGCCGATGCCGTAGATGCACGACACCGAGGCCACGATGATCACGTCATCGCGTTCCAGGAGCGCCCGGGTGGCCGAGTGGCGCATCCGGTCGATCTGCTCGTTGATCTGGGATTCCTTCTCGATATAGGTGTCGGACCGCGCGACATAGGCTTCGGGCTGGTAGTAATCGTAGTAGGACACGAAGTATTCGACAGCGTTTTCCGGGAAGAAGCTCTTGAATTCGCCGTATAACTGCGCGGCAAGCGTCTTGTTCGGCGCCAGGATGATTGCCGGGCGCTGGGTCGCCTCGATCACCTTGGCCATGGTGAAGGTCTTGCCCGTTCCGGTCGCCCCCAGCAGCACCTGGTCATGCTCGCCCGCGTCGATGCCTGCCGACAGTTCGGCAATCGCCGTCGGCTGGTCGCCTGCGGGCTGGAACGGGGTGGCCAGCACGAATTTGCGGCCGCCTTCCAGTTTCGGGCGGGTCAGCACCTCGGGGCGCGGGGCGGGGGCGTTGGTGTTGTTGTGGGGCATGGTGATTCCTGTTCACCTTCACACTTGATCTGTTTTTGTTCCCGTTCAAGGGGGGCGGGGGCTGCTGTTAAGCCTTTGTTCACGACGTTGAAGGCCAGGTTACGGAATGTGATTCAATTTTAACGAAAATGGGATATTCCGGCGCCGCTTTCGGTTGTCTTCCGGTGGGGGTTTTGGCAATCTGTGCTTGCAAGCAGCACAACCGCTGTCGGCTGGTTGCACCACACACCCCACCCACACTCCCAGTGGCCAGCCGACAGCAACTTTACCCGGAAAGCCTTGCGTCAAGGCCGGTTCTTCGGAATAAGGGGTCAGTCCTGCAAGGAGGCTTCCATGCGCGCCCGCATCTATCAACCCGCAAAAACCGCGATGCAATCCGGCACGGCCAAGGCCCGCGGCTGGGTGCTGGAATTCGCGCCCGAAACGGCGCGCGAGGTCGATCCGCTGATGGGCTGGACCTCGTCGGGCGACATGTCCTCGCAGGTGAAGCTGCGGTTCGAGACGTGCCAGGCCGCGCAGGATTATGCGCGCCACCATGGCATCGACTATGACGTGCAGGAACCCCATGTCCGCAAGCCGATCGTCCGGCCCGGTGGCTATGGCGAAAACTTCGCGACCAACCGCAAGGGCGTGTGGACGCACTGATGATCGTCATCCGGCGTGACGATCCGCTGGCCGCCGATGTGCTGCCGCTGCTGGAACGGCATGTGGCGCTGATGTGGGCCGCCTCGCCCGCCGAAAGCGTGCATGTGCTGGACCCGAAGGCGCTGGCGGTGCCGGGGATCGCCTTTTTCACGCTGCGCGAGGGTGACGCCGTGCTGGGCATGGGCGCGCTGAGCCGGATCGACGACGGCCATGCCGAGATCAAGTCGATGCATGTGGTGGAACAGGCGCGGGGCCGGGGGCTGGCGCGGCTGCTGCTGGACCATCTGATGGATCAGGCGCGGGCGCTGGGCTATGCGCGCCTCAGCCTCGAAACCGGGGTCGAGCCGGTCTTCGCCCCGGCGCGTGCGCTTTATGCCGCGGCGGGCTTTGCGACCTGCGCGCCGTTCGAGGGCTACGCGCCCGACCCCAACAGCCATTTCATGACGCGGCCGCTTCAGACCACCTGATCCCGAAGCGGTCAGCCCGGGGCGGTGTGCCCTGCCCGGAAGCGCATCAGGGGGTTGTGGTGCCTTCGCTGCTGTCGCGCCGTTGAACCTCTTCGCTCTTGGTCTGGTCTTCTTCCAGCCTGTCGCGAACGCCGGTCCCGGCCTTGGAAAGAACCGCGGCCAGTTGCGTCAACTCCTTCCGTCCCGCCGGAGACAACAGCAGATCGGGGGGCATCTCGTGGCTGGCGGCCAGGGCCTCGGTCATCTCGTCAAGGTCCAGGGGCGCATCGAACAGCCTGTCCCCGCCGAAGGAGAAGCCGGAGATCCGGATTTTGCCTTCCGGCGTGATGTGCCCGATGATGTGCCAGTCGATGTTCGCCATGTCCGTCCGCTTCCGTTTAGGGTGCCGTCAATACCGGATTCCCGACGTCAGGGTATGCCCGATGGTGCGGAAGGCAACAACATCCATCAGTCCCGATCCGCGCGGATCGCCCGCAGGCGCGCCTGATCAGGCCCGGAGCCGTCGGCCCTGCGCCGGGCATGGGACCACGGTTTCAGACCCAGTCGCCCTCGAACCCGCGCGGCACCAGCAGGTTTTCGCGCCGCAGGGCCTTCACGTTCTTTTCGCCGCACAGCGCCATCGAGGTGTCAAGTTCCTTGGCGATGATCTCCAGCGCCCGCGTCACCCCGGCCTCGCCCATCGCGCCCAGCCCGTGGATGTAGGCCCGCCCGATCCATGTGGCATGTGCCCCCAGCGCCAGCGCCTTCAGCACGTCCTGCCCCGAGCGGATGCCGCTGTCCATGTGAACCTCGATCCGGTCGCCCACCGCCGCGACGATCGACGACAGCATCCGGATCGACGACACCGCCCCGTCGAGCTGCCGCCCGCCGTGGTTCGACACCACGATGGCATCCGCGCCGAAATCCGCCGCCAGCCGGGCGTCGTCGGCATCCAGAATGCCCTTGAGGATCAGCTTGCCGCCCCACTGGTCGCGGATGCGGGCGATCTTGCCCCAGTCAAGCTGCGGGTCGAACTGTTCCGCCGTCCAGCTCATCAGCGACGAGGTGTCGCCAACCCCCTTGGCGTGGCCCACGATGTTGCCGAACGACCGCCGCTGGGTGCCCAGCATCTCCAGCCCCCAGCGCCACTTGGTCGCAAGGTCCAGCATCACCGGCAGCGTCAGCTTCGGCGGGGCCGAAAGGCCGTTCTTCAGATCCTTGTGGCGCTGGCCGAGGATCTGCAGATCAAGCGTCAGCACCAGTGCCGAACAGCCGGCCTTCTTCGCCCGCTCGATGATGGCATCGACGAAATCCTCGTCGGTCATCACGTAAAGCTGGAACCAGAAGGGCGCGGTGGTGGCCGCCGCCACATCCTCGATCGAGCAGATGCTCATGGTGGAAAGCGTGAAGGGCACCCCGAACTTTTCCGCCGCCCGCGCCGCCTTGATCTCGCCATCGGCCGACTGCATCCCCGTCAGCCCCACCGGGGCCAGCGCCACCGGCATCGCCACCGGCTGCCCGATCATGGTCGAGGCGATGGAGCGCCCCGCCATGTCGACCGCCACCTTCTGGCGCAGCCGCAGTTGCGCGAAGTCGGTGGTGTTGTCGCGGAAGGTCTGCTCGGTGTAGCTGCCGCTTTCGGCGTAGTCGTAGAACATCTTCGGCACCCGCCTGCGGTGCAGGCGCTTCAGATCCTCGATGCAGGTGATGGTGGCCATGCGACCCTCGCGGCTGAACGGATTTGGCGGAACTGGTCAGGTTTGTTTACCAATCGGGCCGCACAAGTCAATCCTGCCCGTGGCCGACCGGTTCAGACCGAATGCGCCCCCGCCGCCAGCGCCGCCACATTTGCCAGCACCTCGGCCACCGGCTTGCCCGCGCCGATGTCCTTGACGATGGCCGACCCCACGACGCAGCCATCCGCGATGCCCGCAATTCCCGCCGCAGCCTCGGGCGTGGTGATGCCGAAGCCCACGATCACCGGCAGGTCGGTCGAGGCCTTGATCCGCGCCACTTCCGGCGCCACGTCGGAAGGCTGCGGTGCCGCCGCCCCGGTGATTCCGGTGATCGAGACATAGTAGAGGAAGCCCGAGGTGTTCTGGAGCACCCTTGGCAACCGTTTCGCATCGGTGGTCGGCGTCGCCAGCCGGATGAAGTTCAGCCCCGCCGCCTGCGCGGGCAGGCACAGCTCGGCGTCCTCCTCGGGCGGCAGGTCGACCACGATCAGCCCGTCGATCCCCACGGCCTTCGCGTCGGCCAGAAACCGGTCCACCCCGCGGGCGTAGATCGGGTTGTAATAGCCCATCAGCACGATCGGCGTCACCGCGTCCTGCACCCGGAAGGCCGCCACCATGTCGAGCGTCTTTTGCAGCGTCTGCCCGCCTTCCAGCGCGCGCTGGCCGGCAAGCTGGATGGTCGCGCCATCGGCCATCGGGTCGGTGAAGGGCATCCCCAGTTCGATGATATCCACCCCCGCCCCCGGCAGGCCGCGCATCACCGCCAGCGAGGTGTCGAGATCGGTGTCGCCCGCCATGATGTAGGCAACGAACGCCTTCTTGCCCTCGGCGCGCAGCCGCGCGAACGTGTCGTCAATTCTGGTCATCTTCCCCGCCCGTTCCTGATCGGCCCACCTTGCCGCGGTCGCCGCCGTGTCGTCAGGGTGTGCGACAGCGGCGCGGGAAAATCAATGGGCGGCGCTGGACCGGGGGGCTCCGTCATGCCGCAGTCTTCGCCGGGGCGGGGAAGGCCCGCGCTTGCCACCGGGCGGGCGGGTGCCTATGAAGCGCGCAGGACACGGGCGCGGAAAGGATGGCGACATGGGCTTTCGGATGGGGATTGTCGGGCTGCCGAACGTCGGCAAGTCGACGCTGTTCAACGCGCTGACCCGCACCGCCGCCGCGCAGGCCGCGAACTTTCCCTTCTGCACGATCGAGCCGAACGTGGGCGAGGTTGCCGTGCCCGACGCCCGGCTGGAGAAGCTGGCGGCGATTGCGGGCTCGAAACAGATCATCCCGACCCGGATGACCTTCGTCGATATCGCGGGCCTCGTGCGCGGCGCCTCGAAGGGCGAAGGCTTGGGCAACCAGTTTCTCGCCAACATCCGCGAATGCGATGCCATTGCCCATGTCCTGCGCTGTTTCGAGGACGGCGACATCACCCATGTCGAGGGCCGGATCGACCCGGTGGCCGATGCCGAGACGATCGAGACCGAACTGATGCTGGCCGATCTGGAAAGCATCGAGCGGCGGCTGGCCAACCTTGCCCGCAAGATCAAGGGCGGCGACAAGGATGCGGCCGATCAGGATCGCCTGCTGCGGCAGGCCCTGACCGCGCTGGAGGCGGGGCGGCCCGCCCGCAGCGTGAAGGTCGCGGCCGACGATTTGCGGAACTGGCGGCTCTTGCAATTGCTGACCTCGAAGCCGGTGCTGTTCGTGTGCAACGTCGAGGAAGCCTGCGCCGCGTCGGGCAACAGCCAGTCAGACCGGGTGGCCGGGATGGCTGCGACGCAGGGGGCGGCTTCGGTGGTGATCTCGGCCCGGATCGAGGAGGAGATCAGCCAGCTTGCCGCCGACGAGGCCGCGATGTTTCTGGAAGAGATGGGGCTGCACGAGGCCGGGCTCGACCGGCTGATCCGGGCGGGGTATCAACTGCTGGGATTGCAGACCTATTTCACGGTCGGGCCGAAGGAAGCGCGGGCCTGGACGATCACGAAGGGCACGCTCGCGCCGCAGGCGGCGGGGGTGATTCACGGCGACTTCGAGAAGGGGTTCATCCGGTCGGAAACCATCGCCTTCGACGACTACATCGCCGGAAACGGCGAGGCCGGGGCCAAGGAGGCGGGCAAGTTCCGCGTCGAGGGCAAGACTTACGAGGTCAAGGACGGCGACGTGCTGCACTTCCTGTTCAGCGGCTAGGATTTCACGCGTGAAAATCGCTGCAAGTCTTTGATTATACTATAATTTATGAATCCTATTAACCGGATCTGAAGACTTTCGGCCGGGGTGCGGGCGTCAGGCGGGGCTGTCGAGGCTTTCCAGCGCGGCCGCAACGCGCGCCATGTCCGGCGGCGACAGCGGCAGAACCGGAAGCGGCGGCGCGGCGTCGCAGAGTGCCAGCAGCGATGCCGCGGCATAGACCACGCGCAGGCTGCCGAACTCGCGGAACAGGGCCCAGAGCGGCTGGAACTGCCGGTCGATCCGGGCGGTTTCGGCGGCGTCGCCCGCTTGCGCCGCCCGGGCAAGGCGCAGGGCGGGCACCGGCAGCAGGCCGCCGACCACGCTGAACCAGCAGTCGGCACCGTCGAGCAGCGCCCGGGCACAGCCCCAGTCGCCGCTGTAGCCGATCAGGAAGCCGTCGGGCAGGCAGGCGCGCAGGCGCGACAGGTCGGCGGCGCAATCGCCATCGGCGGGCAGCGGCATCTTCACGGCCGTGACGCCGGGAAGCGCCGCCAGCCGTTCCAGCAACGCCGCACCGAAGGTGAAATGCGTCGTGGAAGGGTTGTTGTAGATGCAGAGCGGCAGGCCGGTGGCGGCAGCGACGGTGCGGATGTGCCGGAAAACCTCGTCATCGGTCAGGGGGGTGTAGGACACCGGGGCCAGCAGCAGGCCGTCGGCCCCGGCCCGTGCCGCGTCGCGGGCCAGAGCCTCGGCCTCGTCGGTGCGCAGGGCGCCGACGCCGACGATCAGGGGAACGCTGCCGCCAAGACATTCGGCGGCCGCCGCGACCGCCCGCTGCCGCTCTGCCCGGGTCAGGTAGGCATAGATGCCGGTGCTGCCCAGCAGGCCGACCGAATCGACCCCGGCCGCACCGATCCGTGCAAGCAGGCGGCCAAGCGCGTCGGTCGCGACCCGCCCCTGCGGATCGGCGGGGGTGAGCGGGAAGGCGGACAGCCCGGCGAACAGCGTCATCTGCGATTCCTGTGTGCGGTGTGCCCGCCATGACGGCATGAAACCGGGGGGATGGCAAGGCGCCGGGGCGTCAGTCGGCGGCGCGCCTGCGCGTGGACAGGAAGTGGAAGGCGCTGCTGGTGGCGATCACCACCGCGCCGACCACGGTCCAGACACCGGGAAGGGTGCCCCACACCAGCCACGTCACGGCCATCGACCAGATCAGGCCGGAATAGCTGAAGGGCGCGAGGTCGGAGGCCGAGGCCGAACGGTAGGCCAGCGCGCCCAGCCCGATGCCGAGACTGGAACACAGCGCCGCCCCGCCGAACAGCCAGAGATCGGCGGGATCGACCGGGCTCCAGCTGCGCAGGGTCAGCGGCGCGACAAGCAGGGCCGAAAAGGCCGCGCCGTAGAAGCTGACGGTCCACAGGCTGTCTTGCAGCGGAATCCAGCGGGCGGTCAGCGAATTGGCGGCATAGAGGACGGCGGCGCCCAGGATCAGCAGCGAGGCGGGCTGAAAGGTGTGCCCGCGCCGGGCTGGATGGCGATGATCACGCCGGCAAAGCTGACCAGGACGGCGGCCCATTTCCTGCGGTCCACGCTTTCGTTGAAGAACAGCACCGAGCCTGCGGTGGTGAGGCAGGGGGCGGCAAAGACGATCACCGCCGCCTCGGCCACGGTCAGGAATTCGAGGCCGCGGATGTAGAGCCAGGCCGCCAGCAGGCCGATGGCGCCGCGCAGGGCGTGAAACGGCACACGCGAGGACCAGCGGACCCGCCCGCCCCCGATCAGGACCGCCAGGGCCGCGAGCATCGGCAGCGCCAGAAGGCTGCGCACCAGGATGATCGCCGTCACGTCGTAATCGACGATCAGGAACTTGGTGATCGTGTCGTTCAGGGTGAAGCAGAGCGCGGCAAGGCAGATCATCGCGATGGCGCGCAGGGTGCGGGAGGAGGAAGCATCGCAGGGCCCCCGTGATCGGCCAAAGTGGGGGCAGCTTGCCCCCAGGGCGGGTCCGGGCGCCTGTCGGTTCGGCATATTGGACAAAAGATTGAACGTCCAGTCGAAGTTTTCCGGGCGGTCAATCAAATAGGTTGGACGGACAACCTATTTTGTTTACAGGCCCGAAGACGGGCATTGTGCAGGAGTGGAGAACCGGAGGCGGGGTGGGCATGAAGACGCGCGTGACCGAGCTTCTGGGCATCCGATACCCGATCGTGCAGGGCGGAATGCAATGGGTGGGGCGGGCGGAACTTGCCTCGGCCGTGTCGAACGCAGGGGGGCTTGGCGTGCTGACCGCGCTGACCCAGCCCGACCCTGACGCGCTGCGCGCCGAGATCCTGCACTGCCGCAGGATGACCGACAGGCCGTTCGGCGTGAACATCACCATCCTGCCAGCGACGACTCCGCCGCCCTATGACGCCTATCTGGAGGCGGCGCTGGATTGCGGTGTCGGGGTGATCGAGACGGCGGGCCGCAGCCCGAAGTAGTTCATTGCCCGGGCCCATGCGGGGGGGGCGATCATCGTGCACAAATGCACATCGGTGCGCCATGCGCTGTCAGCGGAACGGGCCGGGGTGGACGCGATCTCGATCGACGGGTTCGAGGCGGCGGGGCATCCGGGCGAGGACGATGTCGGCGGGCTGGTGCTGTTTCCCCCCGCGGCAAAAGCCGTGCAGGTGCCGCTGATTGCCTCGGGCGGGATCGGGTCGGGGCGGGGGATGGCGGCGGCGCTGATGCTGGGCGCCGAGGGCGTGAACAGGGGCACTCGGTTCTGCGCCACGCAGGAGGCGCCGATTCACGACGCGATAAAGCGCGCGCTTATCGGTGCGTCAGAGCGCGATACCAGCCTGATCTTCCGCACGCTGCGCAATACCGGGCGGGTGCTGAGGAACCAGGTTTCCGATGAGGTTGTCAGCATCGAGACCCGCCCGGGCGGCTGCGGTTTTGCCGACATCCAGCCGCTGGTGGCGGGGGCGCGGGGGCGGGCGGCCCTGACGGACGGCGACGTGAACGGCGGCCTGATCTGGGCCATCCAGGTGGTGGGCCTGATCGACGACATTCCGACCTGCGCCGAACTGGTGGCGCGCATCGTGGCCGAGTGCCGCGAGGCGATGCTGGAGGGCATCAGGGCGTTCGACGGCTGAAACGGCGGTGTCGTTGCGGTCGGTGCCACGGGCTGCGGGAGGAGCGCGCGGCACGGGGTGGAGCGACGAGGCGGCGCGGGCTGGCCGGTGCCGTGACCGGCCGAACGGACTCGACGGCCGACCAAGGACTGCCAGCATTGGAGTCAGGCGCATCCCGGGCGCCAAAGGGAGAGGGAAACATGAAACTTCACGCGATCTTCGCGGCAACGGTCTGTGCTGCGGGTTTGCCCGCCGGGGCAGAGGAAACCGTCAGCTATGCATCTTACGGCGGCGCCTACCAGGAGGGGGTGCGCAAGGCCATTCTGGACCATCTGCCCGCCGACAAGGGCATGACGGTGGTCGATTACGTGCTGTCGGGCGGCATCCGCGACGTTCGGACCAAGGTCAAGGCGAATGCAACGACCTTGACGTGGTCGCGCTCTACGGCGGCTACTGCGACACGGCGGCGAAAGAGGGGCTGCTGGAACCGATCGACTATTCCAGGGTGCCCAACGCCTCGGGCATACCGGAAAACCTGCGCAACGAAAACTGGGTCGGCTTTACCGCCTATTCGACGGTTCTGGCCTACGATACCGATGTCTATGGCGACAACCCGCCGCAGAACTGGGCCGATTTCTTTGATGTCGAGAAGTTTCCCGGCACCCGCGCCATCGGCGGCGGATACCCTTCGACCAACCTCGAGATCGGGCTGATGGCCGACGGGGTGCCGAAGGACCAGATCTATCCGCTCGACATGGACCGCGCGCTGAAGAAGTGGGAAGGGTTCAAGCCCGACATCACGGTCAGCTGGGCGACCGGGGCGCAGGCGACGCAGCTTGCCACCGCGCAGGAGGTCGACATGCTGACGATCTGGGCCGCGCGGATCGAGGCGGCGATCAAGGAGGGCGCGCCCTACGCCTACACCCTGAACGACGCGGTGCTGGATGTGGAATGTCTGGTGGTGCCCAAGGGGGCGCCCAACCCCGAGGGGGCGATGCGGCTGATCAACCATCTGCTTGACCCGGTGTATCAGGCGAACCTGCCCGATTTCATCCCCTACGGGCCGATGAACCAGGACGCCTTCAGGCTTGGCCTGATCTCGCCCGAGAAGGCTGCGCGGGTGGTGACCAGCACCGAGAACGTTGCCAAGCAGCTGATCACCGACATGCCCTACTGGGCCGAGCATGTCACGGAAGCCCAGACCAGTTGGGACGCGGTGATGTTGCAGTAGGGCGCGGCTGATGCGTCGGGTGTCCGGCCTCAGCCGGGCACCCGTCCGCTTCGCCCCCTGGCGGGGCGCTGCCGGCCGGGCCGGCCGCCGCCAGCCTGTCTTTCCATGTTGCACCATGTGCCGTTGCGGGATGTGCCGATGCCACACCATCAGACCACGGCCTGGCCCGTCCAGGTTCAATCACTCTCCAAGCATTTCGGGGCGGTCCGGGCCGTGGAGGACGTGTCTTTCGACATCCGGTCGGGAGAGTTCCTGACGCTGCTTGGCCCCTCGGGGTCGGGCAAGACGACGCTGCTGATGATGATTGCCGGGTTCAGCCGGCCGACCGCCGGGTCGATCCGGATTGCCGATCAGGAGATCGTGCATCTGCCGCCGCACAAGCGCAACATCGGCATGGTGTTCCAGAATTACGCGCTGTTTCCGCACATGACGGTGGGGGAAAACATCGCCTACCCGCTGCGGCTGCGCAAGGTTGGCCGGTCCGACATCGAGGACCGCATCCGCGCCGTGCTGGATATGGTGCAGCTGTCGGGCTATGCCGGGCGGCGGATCAACGAGCTGTCCGGCGGCCAGCGCCAGCGCATCGCGCTTGCCCGCGCCATCGTGTTCGAGCCGCGCGTCCTGCTGATGGACGAGCCGCTGTCGGCGCTGGACAAGCACCTGCGCGAGACCATGCAGATCGAGATCCGCACGCTGCACGACCGGCTGGGAATGACGACGATCTCTGTCACGCACGACCAGCGCGAGGCACTGACGATGTCTGACCGGATCGCGGTGTTTTCCAGCGGCAGGCTGGCGCAGATCGGCACGCCGTCGGATCTGTATGAAAAGCCGGAAAGCCGGTTCATTGCCGAATTCATCGGGGAATCGACCTTCCTGCCGCTGCATCGCGTGGCGGGCGGGCTGGCGTATGGCGATCAGGTGATCCGGCTGGCGCAGGACACGCCACGGGCGGCGGGCGGCATGTTGCTGATGCTGCGGCCCGAGCTTCTGCGGCTGTGCACCGAGGCGGACCCGCAGAACCCCGGCGCGAACCGGTTCCGCGGCCGGGTGCAGAGCGTGGTGTTCCAGGGCGAAAGCCTGCTGTTCGAGGTGCTGCTGGACGGCGGTCACATGGTGTTCGTGCGGATGGCAAACCGGTCCGAGAACCTGGCGCTGCTGCCGCAGATCGGCCAGCAGGTGGCGCTGCGGCTGGAGCAGGCGGATGCCCGCATCGTTCGGGCGGAGGATTAGGCCATGGCGCAGAATGCCCTGCCTTCCGGCCGCATCAGCGGCGCGGCACTGGAGGAGAACCGGCGCGCGCTGGAACGGGAACAGCGCGGCGAAGGCTGGATGCGGCTGCGGCTGACGCTGCCCGCGCTGCTGGTGGTGGGGGTGCTGATGGTGCTGCCCATCGGGTGGCTGCTGTCGCTGTCGCTGGTGGGGGCGGACGGCGGGTTCGGGCTGGAGAATTACCGGCTGTTCTTTTCCGAGCCGGTCTACATCCAGATGTTCCTGAACACCTTCAGGGTGGCGTTTCTGGTGACGGTGATCTGCCTGATCCTGGGCTATCCGGTGGCCTATCTGCTGGCGATCCTGCCCTCGCCATGGTCTGGCCTGCTGATGCTGGCGGTGCTGGTGCCGTTCTGGACCTCGGGGCTGGTGCGGACCTTTGCCTGGCTGATCATCCTGCAGCGCAACGGCGTGGTGAACAAGTCGCTGATCTGGCTGGGGGTGACCGAAAAGCCGCTGGCGCTGGTGCACAACATGACCGGCATGGTGATCGGGATGGTTCACATCATGGTGCCGTTCCTGATCCTGCCGCTTTACGCCTCGATGAAGGCCATCGACGGCAACCTGATGCGGGCGGGGGCGAACCTCGGGTCATCGCCGGTCCATGCGTTCTTCCGGGTGTTCCTGCCGCTGTCGATGCCGGGGCTGATTGCCGGGACGATCATGGTGTTCGTGATGTGTCTGGGCTTCTACATCACGCCGGCCATACTGGGCGGCGGCAAGACCAAGATGATCGCGCAGCGCATCGAGGAGTCGATCGCGCTTTACCCGACCTGGGGGCCGGCCTCGGCACTGGCGGTGCTGTTGCTGGTGATGACGGGCCATCTGCCTTGCCGCCAGCCTTTACCTTGTCCGCCGCCTGACATCGGGGAGGTAGGCATGGAACCGCATGTGTCGCACCGGGAAAGGCTGTGGCTCTACGTCTTTGTCGGGGTGGTGATCTTTTACCTGCTGGCCCCGGCGCTGATCGTGGTGCCGGTGTCGTTCAGTTCGACCACCTCGCTGTCCTTCCCGCCGCCGGGCTGGTCGCTTCGCTGGTACGAGGCGTTCTTCGGGCAGGAAAAGTGGATCGGCTCGCTGTGGGTGTCGCTGCGGGTGGCGTTCTTCACCATGATCGTGACGACGGTGATCGGGGTTGCCGCGTCCTATGCGCTGCACCAGTCCAGTTTCCGGATGGCCGATGTGATCCGCGCGACGCTGATCTCGCCGCTGGCTGTGCCGACCATCCTGATCGCGGTGGGGATCTTCTTTGTCTATGCGATGCTGGGCGGGATGCTGAACACGCTGCACGGCATCGTGCTGGGCCATGCCGTGGTGGCGATGCCCTTCGTCATGCTGACGATGACGGCGGGGTTCGCCTCTTATGACATGAGCCAGGAAATGGTCGCCCGCAGTCTGGGTGCCACCCGGCTGAAGGCGTTCCTGACGGTCACGCTGCCGCAGGTGCGCTTTTCGGTGGCGACGGCGATGCTGCTGTCGTTCCTCGTGTCGTTCGACGAGCTGATCATTTCGATGATGGTCGCGTCGGGGCCGGTTTCGACGCTGATGCTGCTGGTGACCAGCATCCCGCCGCTGCTGCTGCACGCAGCCTTTCGGACCAGCAGCTTGAGGAAGTCGCCGCAGGCAGGATCTGCGGGCAGACGAGGGACCATGTCGAAGGGCTTGCCGCCGCGAACGAACGGCGCGCGCCCGGTTTCATCGGGGCATGAGGGGGGCGGCATGGATTTCGCGTTGAGTCTCGAACAGCAGGCCCTGGTGGAGGCGCTGGAGGAGTTCTGTCGGCGGGAGCTTTACCCGCACGAGAACATCGTCGAGGAACTGCGCTGCGTTCCCGACGAGATCAGGCAGGAGATCAGGCTGAAGTCGCAGGCTGCGGAGTTCGAGGGCATGAGCCTGCCCGAGGAATGGGGCGGCCCCGGGCTTGACCGGCAAACGCGGATGCAGGCCGAGCGCGTGATGGGCAAGCCATCGTCGCCGCTGGGGCAATGCATGAACCGGGGGGTCACCGGCATCCTGTTCAAGTGCCGCGACGAACAGATCGAGGATTACCTCAAGCCCTCGATCAGCGGCGATCTGAAGAACGCCTTCGCGCTGACCGAACCGGGGGCCGGGTCGGATGCGCGGGCGATCACGACCAGGGCGGTGCGCGACGGCAACGACTGGGTGATCAACGGGGTGAAGCAGTTCATCTCGGCCGCCGACATCGCCGATTTCATCATCCTGATCGCGGTGTCGGGGGTGGACGAGACGGCCAGCGGTCCGCGCAAGCGGTTCACCACCTTCCTGCTTGACAAGGGCCTGCCGGGGCTGCGGGTGGAGCCGATGAAGTCGATCGTCACGCGGGGCTACAACCCCACCATGGTGTATCTCGACAACGTGCGGGTGCCCGGCAGCAAGATACTGGGCGAAGAGGGTCAGGGTTTCGCCACCGCGAACGAATGGCTTTATGACGGCCGCGTTTCGCTGTCGGCCCATTGCGTCGGGCGGGCCGAACGGATTTTCGACATGACCAAGGAATGGGCGGGCACCCGCAAGGCCTTCGGCAGGACCATCGGCGAGTTTCAGGGCGTGGGATTCCGCATTGCCAACATGGCCGTGGACATCAAGCTGGGCGATCTTATGGTCAAGGAAGCCGCATGGAAGATGGACAATGACCAGATGAACCGGACCGAGGCCTCGATGGCCAATTACTATTGTTCGGAAATGGTGTTCCGCGTGGCCGACCATGCGGTGCAGATTTTCGGCGGCATGGGGCTGATGGAGGATTTTCCGATTCAGCGGTTCTGGCGCGACGCAAGGATCGAGCGGATCTGGGAGGGCACCTCGGAGATTCATCAGGATGTGATCGCCAAGGATCTGCTGCGGCCCTACAGGCAGTAGCGCCGGATGGATCTGCGACCGGCCGGAGAGCGTGACATGAAGCATATTCCCAAGCAGCGGCAGACGGGCGAGGCGCGTAAGACCCAGCTTGTCGTCGCGACGCTGAATTCCATTCGCAAGCACGGCTGGATGAATTCGACGATCAACACGATCAGCGAGGAATCCGGGCTGTCTCGGGGCCTGATCAGCCATTACTTCGACAACAAGGACGACCTGCTGATTGTCGCGCACAAATACTATCTGCAGAACGTCGATGACTTTCACCGCCATGTCGTGCTTTCGACCCGGGGCGGGCATTTTCCGAAGCTGCTTTATTCCGCCTGCGTGCCGTTCCTGCGCGACACCGGATATCAGCGCCTGATGGTGCATTATCTGAGCGCGGCCTGGATCATGCCCGATGTGCTGAACATGCACCGCGACCTGTGGCGGCGCTATCGGGCCAATGTGGAGCGCCGGATATCCTCGATCGCGCGCGAGCGGGGCATGGTGCTGGATACCCGGATCACCGCGATGACGCTGACGCAGCTGGTGGACGGGCTGTGGCTGGGGCTGACCATGGAGGAAGCCTGCACGCGCGAGGAATGCTGCCGGATCGTGCGGCAATGGATGTGCGACCGGTTTCACGAAGACCCGGAGAAATACCCGCTGGTCCCGGATTTCGATCTTGAAACCTACGAGACATCGGCGCCGCTTCCCCGGCCGGAATGACGGCGGGCGGCGCTTCGGTTTGTGGCCATGGCCAGTGCGGATCGTGCAATGAAAGAGAACCAGATGCAAAACCGGGCTATCCCCGTGGCGGGCGCGCGCATCGGCCCGGGCCTGCGGCGCAACTTCGGGCGGCTGCTGGCGCCCGGCCACATGGCCTTCATCGGCGGCACGCAGGTCGAGCGCACCCTGACGACGCTGCGTGCGCAGGGCTATACGGGCGTGGTTCATGCCGTGCATCCCAGGCGCGACGAGATTGCGGGCTATCCCTGCGTGCGCTCGATCGCCGATCTGCCCGCGGCGCCCGACGCCGTGTTCCTGGCGGTCAATGCCGATGCCACCATCGCGGCGCTGGACCCGTTGCGCGCGATGGATGCGGGCGGGGTGGTCTGCGATGCCTCGGGCTTTTCCGAGATCGGCGCGGCGGGGGCTGAGCGCAACCGCGCGTTCATCCGGGCCTCGGGCGGTATGGCGGTGGTGGGGCCGAACTGTTACGGGCTGGTGAACTATGTCACTCATGGCAGCATCTGGCCGGGGCTTTACCCGAAGCTGGAGGGCGGGCGCGGCGCCGCCGTCATTGCGCAAAGCGGCAATGTCACCGCCCATATCGTGGCCAACGGCCGGTCCGTGCCGTTTTCCTACCTGATCAGTGCGGGCAATCAGGCGGTGCTGGGCTTCGAGGATTACATCGACTTTCTGGTTGATGACCCCAACGTCACCTGTCTGGGCCTGTTCATGGAGGGCATCCGCGACGTGGCGGCCTTTGCGCAGGCCTGCCTGCGGGCACGGGGCAAGGGGATGCCGGTGATCGTCTGCCGGTCGGGCCGGTCGGAACTGGGGGCGGCGATGGCGGCAAGCCACACCAGCTCGCTGGCCGGGCGCAACGAGTATTACGAGGCGCTGTTCGACCGGCTGGGCGTGATCACCACGCCGACCGTGCCGGAGTTTCTGGAGATGATGAAGATCGCCTCGCTGTCGCCGCCGCTGGACGGGGCGCGGATCACGGTGTTTTCCAGTTCGGGCGGGGACAACGGGCTGGCGGCCGACTATTGCTCGTTCGCGGGGCTGGAGCTGCCGGAGCCTTCGGCCGCGCAGGTCGGCGCGATCAAGCCGCTGCTGCCGGTGTTCGGCCATGTCTCTAACCCGCTGGACTTCACCGCCGGCTACTGGGGCAGCGAGAAGCTGCTGACGCCGATGTTCACCACGATGCTGTCGGGGGCGTGCGACGCGGGGATGCTGGTGGTGGATTACCCGCCCGCCGGTTCGCCCGTGACGGATACCTCGGCGCATGAGGCGATGGACCGTGCGCTTGCCACGGCGGGCAGGGTGACGGGCAAGCCGGTGTTCCATGCCTCGGTCAATACCGGCGGAATCACCCCCGAGGTCGCCGCGCGGATGATCGCGGCGGGCATCGTGCCGCTGCCGGGCCTGCACGATGCGGCGTCGGTGATCGCGAAATGGGCCGGGCACTGCGCGCGGGTGCGGGCGGACGGGGATGCAGGCGGGGGTGCGGACGGGGGTGCGGGCGGGGGTGCAGGCGGGGGTGCGGACGGGCGTGCGGACGGCGGGGGCGACGGGGGGGCGCCGGGCGGGCTGGTTCCCCATGCCGCGCCGCCGCTGGACGGCACGCCGCGCACGGTGAACGAGGCGGAAGCGAAGGCCCGTCTGGCGGCCTTCGGGCTGACCGTGCCTGCGGGGCGGGTGCTGACCCTGGCCGGGATTGGCGATCTGCCGGAGCGGTTCGACGCGCCGATGGTGCTGAAGGTGCTGCACGACGACCTGCCCCACAAGACCGAGGTGGGGGGCGTCGCGCTGAATCTGGTGGACCGGGCGGGGGCGTTGGCTGCGGCGGCGCGGATGGTGGCGGGTGTTGCCGCCCTGGCCCCGGCGGTCAGGCTGGACTCGTTCCTGCTGGAGCCGATGCAGCCGCCGCCGCTGGCCGAGCTGATCGTGGGGGTCAAGCGCGATGCGCTGTTCGGCATGGTGCTGGTGATCGGGGCCGGGGGCATTCTGGTCGAGGTTCTGAAGGACGCGACACCGCTGCTGCTGCCGGTCGGGCGCGGCGATGTCGAGGCGGCGCTGCGCGGGCTGAAGTGCTTTGCGCTGCTTGACGGGTTCCGGGGGCGGCCACGGGCCGAACTGGGCCCGGTGATCGACGCCGTGATGGCGATTGCCGCCTATGCCGGTGCCAGCCTCGACACGCTGGTCGAACTGGACGTGAACCCGCTGATGGTGACCAGGAACGGCGCGGTTGCGGTGGATGCGCTTATCGTGGAAGTGCCGCTGCCGGGGCGGTAGCGGCGGGACAGGCAGGCCGTGGCGAAAGGAAACCGGATGGCGACAGAGCGCGACACAGAGCAGACCGGGGCCGAGGCGCTGGTGCATACCCTGATTGCCGGCGGGGTGGATACCTGTTTCGCCAACCCCGGCACCAGCGAGATGCATTTCGTGGCGGCGCTGGACCGCATTCCGGGCATCCGCTGCGTGTTGGGGTTGCAGGAAAACACCGTCACCGGCATGGCGGACGGTTACTTCCGCGTGACGCGCCGCCCGGCCGCGACCCTGCTGCATTGCGGGCCGGGCTATGCCAACGGCATCGCCAACCTGCACAATGCGCGCCGGGCGGGCAGCGGAATGCTGAACATCGTCGGGGACCATGCCATGCCGCATGTGATGCACGACAGCCCGCTGACGGCGGATGTCGATGCGCTGGTGGGGGCGACCTCGGACTGGCACGCCTTCGGCACCGACCCGGCGCGGATCGGCGCCGATGCCGCCCGGGGGCTGGAGGCCGCGGGGGATGGCTATGGCCGGGTGGCCTCGCTGGTGCTGCCCGCCGATGTGTCGTGGGGCACGGGCGGGGTAGCGGCGCAGCCGCAGCCGCCGCGCCCGCCGCGCGCCGCAGGCCCGCAGGCGGTGGCCCGGGTGGCCCGCGCGCTGCGGTCGGGGCGGAAGGCGCTGATCGTGCTGGGCACGCCCGCCGTGGTGCCGGGGCTGCACCCGCTGCTGGCCGGGATCGCGCAAGCGACCGGGGCCGTGCTGACCGGCAGCCCGATGATCGCCAGCATCCCGCGCGGCCGCGGGCGGCTGGTGCTGCCGGTGGTGCCCTATGCGGTGGACGAGGCGATCCGGGTGCTGGCGCCCTATGACATCGTGGTGCTGGTCAACTGCCCGCCGCCGACCGGGTTCTTCCGCTATCCCGGCCGGCCGAGCCTGATGCACCGGCCCGACGCCGAGGTGCTGACCCTGTCGCGGCAGGATCAGGATGCGGCGGGCGCGCTGGCCGCGCTGGCGGCGGAACTAGGGGCCGCGCCGGTGGCGTTTGCCGTGTCTGCGGGCGGCATTCCGGATGCGTCGGGCCCGCTGGACCCCGACAGCCTTGCCGCCGCGGTGGCGCGGATGCTGCCGGAGGACGCGATCGTGGTCAACGAGGCGCTGACCCTTGGCAGCGGGTTCGCCGCGGTGATGCCGCTGGCCGCGCCCTGCGACTGGCTGACGGTGACCGGCGGGGCAATCGGCGGCGGCATCCCGCTGGCGACCGGGGCGGCGATCGGGGCGCGGGCGGACGGGCGGCCGGACCGGCGGGTGGTGACGCTGCAGGCCGACGGCTCTGCCGCGTATACGGTGCAGGCGCTGTGGACGCAGGCGCGCGAAAAGCTGCCGGTCACGACGCTGCTGCTGAACAACCGCGCCTATGCCATCCTGCTGGACGAGTTTGCCAAGGTTGGCGCCACCCCCGGCCCGACCGCGCGCGACATGATGAGCCTCGACCGCCCGGCGATCGACTGGAGCGCGCTTGCCGCGGGCTTCGGGGTCGCTGCGGCGGCGGTGGAGACGGTGGCCGGATTGAAGGGCGCGCTTGCCGCGGCGCTGGCGCTGGACGGGCCGATGCTGATCGACGTGCGCTTCGCCGGGTAGGGGTCAGGCGGGGGCAGCGAGGCGGGCGGGGGCGGCGAGGCGGGCGATGGCGGCGGTGATGGCGGCAAAGCCGGCGGCGGCGCGGGGCACCGAGGCCCGGGCGCGCAGGTAGCCGTGGACGAGGCCGGGTTCAAGCTGCCATTCGGCCTCGACCCCGGCGGCCAGCAGCGCGTCGCGGTAGTCGCGGCCGTCATCGGCCAGCGGGTCGCATTCGGCGCTGAAGATCGCGGCCGGGGGCAGGCCGGAGAAATCGGTGGCCTGCAGGGGGGAACAGGTGGGGTCGCCCTCCGGTTCGGGCCCGGCGTGGCGGACGGCGGCGTAGAACAGCACGTCGTCGCGGCTGAGTATCGGGGCATGGGCGTGGGTGATGTAGCTGCCACGCTCGCGGTTGCCGCCGAGGCCGGGATAGACCAGCACCTGCCCCAGGATCGGCAGCCCGCGCGTGGCCAGCGCCACCGAGGCCGCCAGCGCCCCGCCCGCGCTGTCGCCCGCGAGGATCAGCGGGCCGTTTTCGGCAAGGGCGCGGGTGACGGCCAGACAGTCTTCATAGGCGGCGGGGTGCGGGTGTTCGGGGGCAAGGCGGTAATCGACGCTGACCACGGGAAGGCCGGTGGCGGCGCAGATCTCGGCGCAGACATCGTCGTGGCTTTCAAGGCCGCCGACCACGAAGCCGCCGCCATGGAACCAGACCACGGTCGGGCCGCTGCCCGCGTAGGCCCGGGTCGGCACGCCCGCCACGGGCCGGTCTGACACCCGGACGCCGGGCGGGGCCGCGCGGTGAAAGGCGCGGCACATCCGGTCATAGACGGCGCGCTGTTCGGCAATGCTCAGCCCCGCGGCGTCGGGCGGGTAATGCGCGGCGGTCTCGCGGATGAAGGCGCGGGTCGGGGCGTCGATAAGGGTTTGGTAATCGGGATCGGTCATTCTGGGCGCACCTTGGTGAACCTGCACAGTGCGCCAGTTCGGCCCGTGCCGCAACCGTGGCAAACGAAGGGGGGAATGCCCGGATTTATCCTTAATTGCGCCCGATCCCGGGGCTAGGCCGCAAGGGAAACCTCGTCTCTATGGAGAGAAACATGCAGTTCATTCGCCAGATGGATCAGGACTCGGCCGCGCTCGTCGGCTGGGGGATCCGCGTGCTGGTGCTTTCGTCGGGCGAGGACGCCCGGCGCGGCGTGACGGCCCGGCGGCTTTCGGGGCTGGGCGGGCAGGTCGATTGCGAAACCGAGATGTTCTCGGCGCTGGGGATGCTGATCGACGATCCGGCGGGCTATGGCCTGTTCGTGATGGAATGCGACGGGTTCGGCGGGGAAGAGGCCGGTCGGCGGGCCTGGTCGATGCTGGGCGACATCGTGGGGCGGGTGCCGGTGATTCTGGTGACGCGCGACTGCCAGTCGCAACTGTTTCCTGAGGACCGGCGCGCACCCATCGTGCTGCGGGCGCCGCTGTCGGCGGTCTCGCTGCGGGTGGGGTTCGAACATGCGATGCGTCACCGGGTGATGTGGCACGCGATCTGAGGGCTGAGGGCTGAGGGCTGAGGGCCGGGCCGGTGCGGCTGGCCGTTGCGCTGCGGTGCAATGGGGGGATGTGCCGGACCATCGCGGGGCGGGGCTTTGCGTGCCGAAGTGTTTCGGGCGCTGTGCTCTGCGCGGGACCATCAGGGGCGGGGGGTGCAGGGGGCGTTGCGGGCCAGAAGCCTGAGGGCATTGCGCGGCGCGGCGGATCATCGCGGGGCGGGGCGCTGCGTGCCGGAGTGTCAACGCCGTGTGTCAGACGGTTCGGGGCCGGACAGTTGCGGGGCGGCAAATGAAAACGGGGCAGGCCCGCAAGGCCTGCCCCGTTTCAAATTCTGTCTGTCGGATCAGGAGATCGACAGGTTGGTGGCCGATTCGCGGCCGTCGCGGCCAGCTTCGATATCGAACGTCACAGCCTGACCATCGGCCAGCGAACGGATGCCTGCACGCTCAAGAGCGGTGATGTGCACGAACACGTCCTGCTTGCCGCCTTCCGGGGCAATAAAGCCGAAACCTTTGGTGGCGTTGAACCATTTCACGGTGCCTTTGGCCATCGTGGAGTCTCCTCTAAAGTCCCGCCCGCGGAACTGCGGCGGCTTGGCTCAGTCAGGGCAAGATCGAAAGACTGTGCCTTGAAGCAGGAGACAGTGGTCGATAGTGATAACGTCGCACACTTTTGATGGCGCATTGCGGCCCGAAAAGCAAGGTGATTCGGGGTTGACGCATTGCAACTGGCGGCGGCGCGCCGCAAGGGCGGGCGACACAGGATGGGAGTTCCGGCGTGGCGATGGATGATCTGACGGCCCGTGCGGGCGGCGTCTGCGAATTTTGCGGCGCGGCCGGGGGGCTGGCGGCGGTCGATGTGCCGCCTGCGGGCGACATCCTGCTGTGCGCCGCGTGCCGGGGCGACGAGGCGGCGGTCGCGGGGCATTGGCGCTGCCTTGAAGGGGCGGCGTGGTCGGCGGTGCCCGCGGTGCAACTGGCGGTGTGGCGCAAGCTCGGCACGCTGGACGAGGCGTGGGCGGCCGAGGCGCGTGACGGGATGGACCTGGGCGACGAGGTGCGCGGCTGGGCCGAGGTCGCGCCGGGCGTGGTGCATCGCGACTGCAACGGCGTGGTGCTGGCGACCGGGGATTCTGTGGTGTTGATCAAGGATCTGGTCGTGAAGGGGGCAGGCTTCACCGCCAAGCGGGGCACGCCGGTGCGGGGCATCGCGCCGGTTGCCGACAATGCGGCCCAGATCGAGGGCCGGGTGGAAGGGCAGCGGATCGTCATTCTGACCGAGTTTGTCAAGAAGAAGTGACGCGGCTGCAAGGGGTTGGCGGGACGGCGCATCGCGCGCCCCGCCATTACATTCTATAACTTGAATTTGTTTTCCGGCACTGCTATGTCAGGGCAGAGGCGGGCGCTTGGGGCGCCTGCGATGCGGGGAATACGACCATGACGCTTGACCGTTCCGTGATGATGTTTGCCGGGATCATGGTGCTGATCTCGGTTCTGCTGACCACCTTCGTTTCGCCGCTGTTCGTGTGGTTCACGGTGTTCATCGGGGCGAACCTGATCCAGTCCTCGTTCACCGGCTTCTGCCCGGCGGCGACGGTGTTCCGCAAGCTGGGCGTGAAATCCGGCTGCGCGTTCGAGTGACGGTCGGCAGGGTGCGGCGTGGCTGCACCCTGCCGTTCGGGTTTCAGAAGATGTTGGTCACGTAGAGCAGGATGATGACCACGACCGGGACGCCGAGCATGTAGGCGAAGATGCCTTTCATGGGATTTTCCTTTGTGTTGCTGTGTGATGCAACGCGGGGCAGGGCAGTCGGGTTCCCGGGAATCTCGGGCCTCCCTTCGACGGGACTGGCCGCCCTGAACGGGCGGGCAGGCGCCGTGGCACCGCCCCAAGGGCGGTGCTGCCGTCATGCAGGCTCCGGTGCCGGTGGAAAGGCGGGTGCCTCCGGCGGGGATATTTGGGCAAAGATGAACGGCAAAGGCCGGTCACAGGAACAGTTTCAGCATCGCGGGGGCGAACCGCTTGGCCTAGCGCGAGAACTTCTTGTATTTCACGCGCTTGGGTTCGATCGAATCGGGGCCGAGGCGGCGGACCTTGTCGGCCTCGTAGGCCTCGAAGTTGCCTTCGAACCATTCGACATGGGCATCGCCCTCGAAGGCCAGGATGTGGGTGCAGAGCCGGTCGAGGAAGAAGCGGTCGTGGCTGATGATGACGGCGCAGCCCGCGAAATCGTCGATGGCGGATTCGAGCGCCTGCAGGGTTTCCACGTCAAGGTCGTTGGTCGGCTCGTCCAGCAGCAGCACGTTGCCGCCCGAGCGCAGCAGCTTGGCCATGTGGACCCGGTTGCGTTCGCCGCCCGACAGCAGGCCGACCTTCTTCTGCTGGTCGGAGCCCTTGAAGTTGAAGGCGCCGCAATAGGCGCGCGAGCTCATCTCGGCGTCGCCAAGGTGGATGACCTCCAGCCCTTCCGAGATTTCCTCCCACACGGTCTTGTTGGGGTCGAGCGCGTCGCGGCTCTGGTCGACGTAGGACAACTGCACGGTGTCGCCCAGCGTGATGGTGCCCTCGTCGGGAGCCTCCTGCCCGGTGATCATGCGGAACAGGGTGGATTTGCCCGCCCCGTTGGGGCCGATCACGCCGACGATGCCGCCGGGGGGCACGGTGAAGCTGAGATTCTCGATCAAGAGCTTGTCGCCCATGTGCTTTTTCAGGCCCTGCACGTCGATCACCTTGCCGCCAAGGCGTTCGCCGTTGGGGATGATGATCTGCGCGGTCGAGATCTTTTCGCGTTCGGAGGCACCCGCCAGTTCGTTGTATTTGCTGATACGCGCCTTCTGCTTGGTCTGCCGGGCCTTGGCGCCCGAGCGGATCCACTCCAGTTCGCGTTGCAGCACCTTCTGCTTGGCCTTGTCTTCGCGGGCCTCTTGCAGCAGGCGCTTGGCCTTCTGTTCCAGCCAGGCGGAATAGTTGCCCTCGTAGGGAATCGATTTGCCGCGTTCGAGTTCGAGAATCCAGGTGGTGATGTCGTCGAGGAAGTAGCGGTCGTGGGTGACGATCAGGATGGTGCCTTCGTAGGCGATCAGGTGCAGTTGCAGCCAGGCGATGGATTCGGCGTCGAGGTGGTTGGTCGGTTCGTCGAGCAGCAGCATGTCGGGCGCTTCGAGCAGCAGCTTGCAGAGCGCGACGCGGCGTTTCTCGCCGCCTGAAAGGGTGGACACATCGGCATCGTCGGGCGGGCAGCGCAGGGCCTCCATCGCGACGTCGATCTGGCTGTCGAGATCCCAGAGGTTCTTGGCGTCGATGGTGTCCTGCAACGCCGCCATCTCGTCGGCGGTTTCGTCGGAATAGTTCATCGCCAGTTCGTTGTAGCGGTCGAGGATCGCCTGTTTGGGTGCCACGCCAAGCATGACGTTGCCGCGCACGTCGAGCGATTCGTCAAGCTGCGGTTCCTGCGGCAGGTAGCCGACTCGGGCGCCCTTGGCGGCCCATGCGTCGCCGGTGAAATCCTTGTCCATGCCCGCCATGATGCGCAGCAGGGTCGATTTGCCCGAGCCGTTGACGCCGACGACGCCGATCTTGACGCCGGGCAGGAAGTTCAGATGCACGTTCTCGAAACACTTCTTGCCGCCGGGATAGGCCTTGGAGACGCCTTCCATGTGGTAGACATATTGATACGAGGCCATTGTCATCTCCCGTGCGCTGCGCTGGGGGTATTTAGCGGGAATGCCGCGCAAGCGCAACGCGGGGGTTTGACGGGGGCCGCGGTGCCGGGTTTGCCGGGTTTTTTGGCGTTTTCACGGGCTTGGCGATACGATAGCAATCGTTCATGAGAACCGGCTTTCCCATTGCGCGCCGAGGCATGACGATCGGCCTGCTGGGCGGGTCGTTCGATCCGGCGCATTCGGGGCACGCGCACATCACCCGCGAGGCGCTGAAGCGGTTCGGGCTGGACCGGGTTTGGTGGCTGGTAAGCCCCGGCAACCCGCTGAAGGCACGGGGGCCGGCCCCGCTGGCCGAGCGCATGGCGCGGGCGCGGGTGGTGATTGACCATCCGCGGGTGGTGATTTCGGATGTCGAGGCGCGGCTGGGCACAAGGTATACCGCCGAGACGCTGGCGGCATTGCAGGCGATCTATCCGCAAGTGCGCTTTGTCTGGCTGATGGGGGCGGACAATCTGGTGCAGTTTCACCGCTGGGACCGCTGGCAGTGGATCATGGGGCATGTGCCGGTCGGCGTGCTGGCGCGGCCGGGGGCCGGGGTAGCGGCGCGGCGGTCGGTGGCGGCGCGGGCCTATCGCGCCTGCCGGGTGCCCGAGGCGTTTTCGGCGGGGCTGGCGCGGCGCGCGGCCCCGGCATGGTGCTTTGCCGATGTGCCGCTGGTCGATGTGTCGTCGAGCGCGATCCGGGCGCGGGGCGAGTGGCGGCGCTGATCGGGGGCGCCGGTCTTGCGGGAAGGCTGCCCCCAAGGCGGGTATTTTTTCCAAGAACAAACCGCAGGCAGGGCGTGGTTGCAGACCTGTGACTTGTCTTGGGACAGGGTGCGCGGTTAGGTGGGGGAATGAGCGGGAACGCACAGATGATTTCGCGGCGATGGCTGCTGGGGGCGCTGCTGGCGGGCGTGGCGGTGCCTGCGGCGGCAGAGGCGCCGTTGACCTCGCTGTTCCCGATGCCGCGCGGGGCCACCCTGCGGGCGCCGGTGCCGAAGCCCGCCGCGGCGCTGATCGAGGCGGCAAAGCTGGGCGGGGCGGTGGGGTTCGTGGTGGCCGATGCCGCGACCGGCGAGGTGCTGGAAAGCATCGGCGCGCGGCTGGCGCGGCCGCCGGCCAGCACGCTGAAGGCGATCACCGCGCTGTATGCGCTGGAGCGGCTGGGGGCGGGGCACCGCTTTGCCACGCGGCTGCTGGCGACCGGGCCGCTGGTGGGTGGGCGGATCGAGGGCGATCTGGTGCTGGTGGGGTCGGGCGATCCGACGCTGTCGACCGATGTTCTGGGCGACATGGCGGAGGCGCTGGCGGCGCTGGGGGTGCGTGAGGTGGCAGGGCGTTATCTGGCCTTTGGCGGGGCCTTGCCGGCCGTTTCCCGCATCGACCCGGGACAGCCCGACCATGTCGGCTACAACCCCGGCATTTCGGGGCTGAACCTGAATTACAACCGGGTGCATTTCGAGTGGAAGCGGGCGGGCGGCGGCTATGACGTGGCGATGGATGCCCGGGCCGAACGTTTCGTGCCGCGGGTGTCGATGTCGCGGATGCAGGTGGTGAACCGCTCGGTGCCGCTGTTCACCTATCAGCAGGGCGATTCCGCCGACAACTGGACGGTGGCGCAGGCGGCGCTGGGGCAGGGCGGCAGCCGCTGGATGCCGGTGCGGCACCCCGATGTCTATGCCGCCGAGGTGTTCCAGACGCTGGCGCTGGCGCAGGGGGTGAAGCTGCCGGTGGCCGGGTTCGTGCGGGTGCTGCCCGAGGGCCGGGTGCTGGTGGAACGGCAGAGCGCCGATCTGACGCCGATGCTGCGCGATCTCTTGCGGTTCTCGACCAACCTGACCGCCGAGGTGGTGGGGCTGACCGCCTCGGGCGCGCGGACGTTGGAGGGATCGGCCGGGCAGATGGCGGCATGGGCGGCGGAACGCTACGGGCTGCGGGCGCGGTTTGTCGATCATTCCGGCCTGGGGGCGGGGTCGCGCATCGCGCAGGCCGACATGGTGGCGGCGCTGGTGGCGGGGCGCAACGGGGCGGCGGGGCCGCAACTGCATGGCGTGCTGCGCGATTTCGGGATGCGCGACGCCCAGGGCAGGGTGATCGAGGGCCATCCGGTGCGGGTGCTGGCCAAGACCGGAACGCTGAACTTCGTCTCGGGGCTGGCGGGCTACATGGTGCCGAAGGCCGGGCGCGAACTGGCGTTTGCGGTCTTTGCCAGCGATCTGGCGCGGCGCGGGCGGCTGGACCTTGCCGAACGCGAGCAGCCCCCCGGCGGCGAGGACTGGACCCGCCGCGCCCGGCAGTTGCAGGCGCGGCTGCTGGACCGCTGGGCCGGGCTTTACATCGCCTAGAGGCGGAGGTGCCGGGCGCGGGCGCCCCATTCGATGGCGGCGGCGTGCAGTCGGTCGACATTCAGCTCGTGCCGGATCTCCTCCAGCATCCGCAGCTCGGTGTCGCGCAGCTTGCCGTCGGCCGCCACCACGTCGCAGGCCAGCGCATAGGCGGTTTCGTTGAACCTCTCGGGGAGGCCGTCGCGGATCAGGCCGAACAGGGCGTCGAGCCCGTCCTCCTCCTCGAACAGGTCGAACACGGTCTGGGCGATCTGGCGGATGCGGTCGTCGTCGTAATCGGCGAAGATCGGCTGGTGGTTCACGATGCGCTGGATCGCCACCAGTTCCGAGGTGCGGATGGTTTCGTCTGACGCGGAGACCGCGATCATGATCGCGACAAGGGCATCCTGCGGTGACAGCGAGGCGGGCGTTTCGGGCACTTGGGTCATCCTTTGCACACATGTGGCGGGAAACGCATCCGGCTTTGGACGCGCCTGCCGAGGTGCAGAATATTGACGGGGGGGGCGCACGGCAATAGAGGACGGGGGCGCAGCGGCACGGGGCCGGTGCGCGGATGGGGTATGCGCTGATGTCCGCTCTTCGTGACGCTGCACTGAAATCGAAAGCCTGGCCGTTCGAGGAGGCCCGGCGCATTGCCAAGCGTTATGAAAAGAAGGCGCCGGCGAAGGGCCACGTTCTGTTCGAGACCGGCTACGGGCCAAGCGGCCTGCCCCATATCGGCACCTTCGGCGAGGTGGCGCGCACCACGATGATCCGCCGGGCGTTCGAGGTGATCTCGGACATCCCGACGCGGCTGATCTGCTTTTCCGACGATCTGGACGGGATGCGCAAGATCCCCGACAACGTGCCGCAGCCCGAGATGCTGGAAGGGCACCGCCAGAAGCCGCTGACCTCGGTGCCCGACCCGTTCGGGCAATACGAAAGCTTCGGCGCGCACAACAACGCCATGCTGCGGCGGTTTCTCGACACCTTCGGCTTTGAATACGAATTCATCAGCGCCACCGACTTCTACCGCTCGGGCCGGTTCGACGCGACGCTGCGGCTGGCCTGCGAACGCTATGACGCGATCATGGAGATCATGCTGGCGTCGTTGCGCGAGGAGCGGCAGCAGACCTATTCCTGCTTCCTGCCGATCTCGCCCTTGTCGGGGCGGGTGCTTTACGTGCCGATGAAGGAGGTGAATGCCAAGGACGGCACCATCACCTTCGAGGGCGAGGATGGCCGCGACTGCACCCTGCCGGTGACCGGCGGCAACGTGAAGCTGCAATGGAAGCCCGATTTCGGCGCGCGCTGGGCGGCGCTGGATGTCGATTTCGAGATGTACGGCAAGGACCACAGCACCAACACCCCGATCTACGACGGCATCTGCGAGGTGCTGGGCGGGCGCAAGCCCGAGCATTTCAGCTATGAGCTGTTCCTTGACGAGACCGGGCAGAAGATCTCCAAATCCAAGGGCAACGGGCTGACGATCGACGAGTGGCTGACCTATGCCGCCACGGAAAGCCTGAGCTATTTCATGTATCTCAAGCCCAAGACCGCCAAGCGGATGCATTTCGACGTGATCCCCAAGGCGGTTGACGAATATCACCAGCAGTTGCGCGCCTACCCGGGCCAGGATGTCGAGGCGCAGGTGAACAACCCGGTCTGGCACATCCACCATGGCCAGCCCCCTGCGTCGCACATGGTGGTCAGCTTCGCGATGCTGCTGAACCTGGCGTCCGTGTCGGCGGCGACCGACAAGGCCGGGCTCTGGGGCTTCATCAAGCGTTACGCGCCCGATGCCTCGCCCGAAACCCACCCCGACCTGGACGCGGCGGCCGAATTTGCCGTGCGCTATTTCCGCGACTTCGTGGCCCCGACCCGGGCGTTCCGTCTGGCCGATGCCCGCGAGGCGGCGGCGATGGCCGAACTGCGGGCAAGGCTGGCCGTGTGGGAGGGCGGCGCGGATGCCGACGCCCTGCAGACCATGGTGTTCGCGGTCGGCAACGAGCATGGCTTCGCCCCGCTGCGCGACTGGTTCAAGGCTCTCTACGAGGTGCTGCTGGGTGCCTCGGAAGGGCCGCGCTTCGGCGGGTTCATCGCTCTTTACGGCGTACAGGAAACTATCGCGCTGATCGACCGGGGGCTGGCGGGGTCACTGGCGCCGGCGGCGGCCTGATCCCGCCCCGGCAAGCCGCTTGACCAGGGCCCGGTTCGCCCTACCCTCTGCTCTAAGGGGACGCGAACCGGAGGTCGTATCATGCGTCATGCCGTTTACGGACTGCTTCTTGCCGCCTCGCTCGCCACGCCGCCCAGCGCCGACGAGCCGCGCAACAGCGGCATCGAGGCCACGATCAACGGCCAGATCGCGGCCTTCCTGGCCGACGACTTTTCCCGCGCCTTCACCTTCGCCTCGCCCGGCGTCAGGGACATCTTCCGGAATGCCGAGAACTTCGGCACCATGGTGAAGCGCGGCTATCCGATGGTGTGGCGCCCGGCCGACGTGAAGATGCTGGAACTGCGCCGCGTGGCGGGCGGGCTGTGGCAGCGGGTGATGGTCAGGGATCAGGGCGGGCGGATCCACATGCTCGACTACCAGATGGTCGAGACCCCCGAGGGCTGGCAGATCAACGCCGTGCAGCTTCTGCCGCACACCGGCGTGGGGGCCTGATCCCGGGGGTTTCTTCTTGGCCCAAATACCCTCGCCGAAGGCATCCGCCCGCGGGCAAGGGTGCCGCGCCCGGCATCCGGGGCCAAAAATTTTGCTGCAAAATTTTTCCCGCGCGGGCAGCGCGCGCCGGTCACAGGGCGCATTAACCGTTCGTTGGTAATCCTTTGGCCTCACCGCGGCGTCACGGCGCCGGGTTGGCGGAACGAGGCGAGGGTTTACCGAATGAACAAGGCGATTACCGACGGGCTGGTGCTGATGCCGCCGCCGTTTTCGGCGGGGCTGAACCTGTGGTCGCGCGAGGATGGCACGCCGGGTTCCGGCTCCTGGGCGGGGCAGCCGAATGCGGCCTATGTCCCGGCCGATCAGGATTTCGGCGGCTGTCTGGAACTGCAGAAGACCGAATCCACCCAGAAGCTGCGCTGTTTCGCGCAGATCCCGATGCAGCCCGGCATGTATCTGCGGGTCACCGCGCGCGTCAAGGCGCTGGCGGGCAACCTGCCGTCGGTGCGGATCGCGGGCTGGGCCGGGTCCGTCACCGGCGGCAATGTCGCGGCGGCGGTCCAGCAGGGGCCGTCTGTCGCGCTGACCTCCTATGGCGCGGTGGTGACGGTTCAGGCGATCATCGGCGGCGGCAACCGGCAGGGCGTCGACATGGTCTGGGGCACGGTGCCGGTCTATGGCCACCTGGGGCTGGACCTGACGGGGGCCACCGGCGGCGTGGTGCGGATCGACGACATCGTGATCGAGGATGTGACCGACGTGTTCCATCGCAAGATGATGGACTGGGTCGATGTGCGCGACTATGGCGCGGTGG
Source organism: Paracoccaceae bacterium Fryx2 (assembly GCA_032334235.1). Taxonomy (NCBI): domain Bacteria; kingdom Pseudomonadati; phylum Pseudomonadota; class Alphaproteobacteria; order Rhodobacterales; family Paracoccaceae; species Paracoccaceae bacterium Fryx2. The sequence goes on along the minus strand of JAVSGI010000005.1, from coordinate 1,822,363 downwards.
GCGATGGTGTCACCGATGACACCGCGGCCTTTGCTGCGGCGGATGCGGCGGCGGCGGGGCGGATGGTGCTGGTTTCGGCGGGCAGCTACTACCTTGGCAGCCACATGACGTTCGAAAGCCGGGTCCGGTTCGAGGGCACGGTGACGATGCCTGCGGCGATGCGGCTTGCCTGCACGCGCAACTACGATCTGGACACCTATGCCGCCGCCTTCGGGTCCGAGATCGCCGGGTTCCGCAAGGCGCTTCAGGCGCTGTTCTACTTCACCGACCATGTCACGCTGGACCTGAGCGGGCGGCGCATCGACCTGGCCGAGCCGATTGACGTGGCGGCGGTCTGTGGGCTGGCCTCGTTCGCGCAGCGCCGCCTGCTGACCAACGGCCAGTTCAACGCGCTGACCGGCAGCGCCTGGGACAGTGCCACCACGACCTCGGTCGCGACCTACAGCGTCGCCGATCCGGGGCGGCTGACCGGGGTCGCCAACGTGGCGAACATCGAGGTCGGCTCGCGCATCACCGGCACCGGCGTCGGGCGCGAGGTCTATGTGCGGTCGAAGAACATCGGCGCGGGGACCGTCGAGCTGAGCCAGCCCCTGTGGGGCGCCGCGGGCACGCGCAACTTCAGCTTCACCCGCTACCGCTACATCCTGGATTTCAGCGGTTTCAGCGCGCTGAGCAAGTTCGAGATCACCGATATCGAGTTCCAGTGCAACGGGCGCGCCTCGGGCATCATGCTGGCGCCGGCCGGGTCGGTGTTCCGCATGGCCGACTGCGTGGTGAACCTGCCCAAGGACCGCGGCATGACCTCGACCGGCGCGGGCTGTCAGGGCCTGCTGCTGGACCAGTGCCAGTTCCTGTCGAACGAACAGGGGGTCGTGGCGCAGGACCGCACCACCGTCGCGCTGAACGTCAACAGCAACGACACCAAGATCCGCAACAACCGCATCGTGCGCTTTGCCCATTTCGCGGTGCTGAAGGGGTCGGGCCACATGATCCTGGGGAACCACTTCTTTCAGGGCGACGACAGTGCGGCGGGGCTGCGCCGGGCGGGGCTGGTGTTCACCCAGACCAATGTCAGCTCGATCGTGTCGGGCAACTATGTCGACAACTGCTTCATCGAATGGACCAACGAGCACGACCAGTCGCCCGAGTTCTTCAACGAGTTTTCCTTTGGCGGGCTGAACATCAACACCAACATCTTCATCGCCTCGAACGTGGCGCCCAGCTTCCGCTGGATCGTGATCACGCCCTACGGTCCGGGGCATTTCATCAGCGGCATGAGCATCGTCGGCAACAGCTTCCGCGTCTACAACGCCACGATCGACCGGGTGGAAAAGGTCGATACCAGCTTTGCCACGCTGGACTACGGCCGCTTCCGCAACGTGCTGGTCGATACCAATTCGTTCAACGCGGTGGAGCAGGGCACGGTCAGCCCGGTGACGATCGAGCATACCCAGAACACCGCCGCCGACACCTGGGTGGTTGACGGATCGGCCTTCATGCCGTTCGGGGCCTGGGCGCGCAATGTGCGCTCGGTCGTGGCGGAAGGTGCGATCACCAGCGCCGCGAACGTGGCGCAGACGATCACGCCCTTTGTTCAGGTCGAACAGGGGCCGGGGAAGGGCATGGTGAACCTGCGCTGGCCGTCGGCGGTCAAGGGGATGGTGCATGTCACGCTGCGCTGCGACAACCCGGTGTAACCGTCGGCCAAGGCAGGAAAGGGGGGCGGCCTTGCGGGGCCGCCCCTTTTCGCATCAGGGGCAGAGATCGTCGGGCGTCAGCCGGAAGGCGCGGCCGAAGCCGCCGTTCAGCAGCGCCGACAGGGGCGTGAGGCGGACAAAGGCGAAATCGGCGAAATCGACGTAAAGCCTTGCCTTGGGGTGGCCCGACAGCCAGTGGTCGCGCAGGGCGGCGTGGCCGGGTGCCGCGCGGTCGAGGAAGGTCGCGGTCACGCGGACCATCAGGCGCGGGCTGGTCAGCGGGTCGCCCTTGGGTCCGGGGTCCCCGACCATCAGCGCCGCGACCGGCCGGGCCCGCAGCGCCGCCGTATGGGGGGCAAGGGCCGATATCAGCGTCAGCGGCAGCCCGTCCGGGCAAAGCCCGAGCGCGATGCGGCTGATGCCGGGGGCGCCGTCGGGGTCGATCACCGCAAGTGCTGCATGGCGGGCCTGCGCCAGAAGCGCCAGCGCCTGTGCGCGGGACTCGGGGTCGGCGGGGGCCACGGGGTCGGGGCGCTGTTGCATGAATTGCCTTGCAGGGGTGATTGACAGCCGCGTGATGGGGGCGCTTTGCTGCGGCAATCTAATCCCAGCAGGTGACTCATGCCAGACTCAAGTCGTGCCCCGACTTTTACGGAACAGTTCCTGCCCAAGATTTTTACCGTGTTGCGAGAGGGGTATGGCCTGCGCGAGTTGCGCGACGACGCGATTGCCGGGCTGACGGTGGCGATCGTGGCGCTACCCCTGTCCATGGCGATCGCGATTGCCAGCGGGGTCGGCCCCGAACGCGGGTTGTACACCGCCATCGTCGGCGGCTTTCTGGTTTCCTTGCTGAGCGGCAGCCGCTTTCAGGTCGGCGGGCCGGCCGGGGCGTTCATCGTGCTGGTCTCGGCCTGCGTCACCGCGACCGGGATCGACGGGCTGATGCTGGCCACGTTTCTTTCGGGCATCCTGCTGATGATCACGGGGGCGCTGCGGCTGGGCACCTATATCCGCTTCATCCCCTATCCGGTGACGGTCGGCTTCACGACGGGCATCGCGGTGATCATCTTTGCCAGCCAGATCAAGGATCTGCTGGGGCTGTCGGTTGACGGGCAGGAGCCGGGCGAGATCATAGCCAAGGTCGAAACGCTGTGGGCGGCGCGGGAAACGCTGACGCCTGCGGCGGTGGGCGTGGCGTTTGTGACGATTGCCACCATCGTGGGAATGAAGAAGTTCAGGCCGCAATGGCCGGGGATGCTGATCGCGGTGATCGCGACCGGGCTGGCGGTGGCGCTGCTTGACCTGCCTGTGCAGACCATCGGCACCAAGTTCGGCGAGTTGCCGCGCGTGCTGCCCGCGCCCGCGCTGCCGGTGATCAATGCCGAGACGCTGATGGCGGCGCTGCCCTGGGCGCTGACCTTCACGCTGCTGGGGGCGATTGAGTCGCTTCTGTCGGCGGTGGTGGCCGACGGAATGACTGGGCGGCAGCACCGGTCCAACGCCGAGCTGATCGGGCAGGGGGTCGCCAACATGGGGTCGGCGGTCTTTGGCGGCTTCTGCGTCACGGGCACCATCGCGCGCACCGCGACCAACGTGCGCGCCGGGTCGCGCGGGCCGGTTTCGGGAATGCTGCACGCACTGTTCATCCTGGCCTTCATGCTGGTGGCGGCACCGCTGGCGGCCTACATCCCGCTGGCGGCGCTGGCCGGGGTGCTGGCGGTCGTCGCCTGGAACATGGCCGAGAAGGAGGAGCTCTGGGCGCTGATCCGGTCTTCGCGCGGCGATGCGATGGTGGTGATCGTGACGCTGCTGCTGGTGGTGTTCCGCGACCTGACCGAAGGCATCATCGTGGGCTTTGCGCTGGGCGGGCTGGTGTTCATCCGCCGCATGTCGGATGCGACGGTGGTGCGCCGGTCGCCCGAAACCGAAGGCCGCTATGACCCGACTGCGGCCAGCGACAAGAACATGGTAGTCTATCACCTGAGCGGGCCGTTCTTCTTTGGCGCCGCCGCCCAGCTTGGCTCGGTGCTGGACCGGATCGCCGACCATCCGCGTGCCTTTGTGGTCGATTTCTCGGACGTGCCGTTCATCGACAGCTCGGGCGCGCGGTCGTTCGAACTGCTGGGGCGCAAGTGCCACCGGCAGGGCGGGCAGCTGTTCCTGGTGGGCACCAATTCCGAACTGCGCCGCGTGCTGCTGGCGGCCGGGGTGCGCGAGCCGCATGTGCGCTACCTGCCCGACGTGGCGGGGGTGCGGGACGTGCTGCGCGCCACGCCCCCGGCCTGAGCCGCAACCCGAATCAACCGCGTCAGAACCAACCCGCGGCGGCCCTGCGCGGGTTCCGCGTGACGTTGCGTCATTTCCCGGACCGGGCGCCCGGCGCGCGGTTTGTTGCCGGAGATGCCCGCAACCTCACCGGTTTGTGAAGGCCTATGGGCTTGAAATTTAATGTCTAATTTTGGCCGTATTCGGCAATATTTACAGCATTGACGTGATGCCAGTAAACGAATTGACAGAAAAATGCAGTCAATAAAAAGGCTTACGAAAAAATTGACACATGCGCTATGATGGCTTCAGGGATGAAATGACTCACGCGTCCGGCGCGGGGTCGTATGCATGGCGCCAATGGTGCCGGTGAGAGGGAGAACTGTCATGTCGGATCAAGTCGTGGCGCAGGGCGTCCATGAGGCGTCTGCCGATTTCGTGAGCAACGCGCATGTCGATGCGGCGGCCTACAACAAGATGTATGCCAACTCGGTCGCGGACCCCGTGGCCTTCTGGGCCGAGCAGGGCAAGCGGCTTGACTGGATTCAGGACTATACCAAGGTCAAGAACACCGACTTCACGCTGGGTCAGGTGTCGATCAAGTGGTTCGAGGACGGCACGCTGAACGTCTCGTCCAACTGCATCGACCGGCATGTGGCGCGGCGCGGCAGCCAGACCGCGATCATCTGGGAGCCCGACAACCCGGCCACCCCGACGCTGCACATCACCTATGCCGAACTGCTGGAAAACACCTGCCGCATGGCCAACGTGCTCAAGGCGCATGGCGTGCGCAAGGGTGACCGCGTCGTGCTTTACCTGCCGATGATTCCCGAGGCCGCCTACGCCATGCTGGCCTGCGCCCGGATCGGGGCGATCCATTCCATCGTGTTCGCCGGCTTCTCTCCCGATGCGCTGGCCAACCGGATCAACGACTCGCAGGCGCGCATCGTGATCACCGCCGACTATGCGCCGCGCGGCGGCCGCAAGACGCCGCTGAAGGCCAATGCCGACGCGGCCCTGCTGCACTGCAACGACCATGTGAAGTGCATGGTGGTCCGGCACACCGGCGACCAGCTGTCGTGGCTGCCCGAGCGCGACATCGACGTGAAGGCCGAGATGGCCGAAGCCGCGCCATATTGCGCCTATGTCGAGATGAACGCTGAAGACCCGCTGTTCATCCTCTACACCTCGGGATCGACCGGCAAGCCGAAGGGGGTGGTGCACACCTCGGGCGGCTATCTGGTCTATGCCGCGATGACGCATCAGATGACCTTCGACTATCACGACGGCGACGTGTTCTGGTGCACGGCGGACGTGGGCTGGGTCACCGGGCACAGCTACATCATCTACGGCCCGCTGGCGAACGGCGCCACCACCGTGATGTTCGAGGGCGTGCCGACCTATCCCGACGCGGGCCGCTTCTGGGAAGTGTGCGCCAAGCACAAGGTCACCCAGTTCTACACCGCCCCGACCGCGATCCGCAGCCTGATGGGCATGGGCGCGCAATGGGTGGAAAAGCACGACCTGAGCAGCCTGAAACTGCTGGGCTCGGTCGGCGAGCCGATCAACCCCGAGGCGTGGAACTGGTACAACACCCATGTCGGCAAGGGCAATTGCCCGATCGTCGACACCTTCTGGCAGACCGAGACCGGCGGCCACCTGATCACGCCGCTGCCGGGCGCCATTCCGCAAAAGCCGGGGTCGGCGACGAAGCCGTTCTTCGGGGTGACGCCGGTCATCCTCGACCCGGCGACGGCGCATGTGCAGGAAGCCACCGAAACCGAAGGCGTGCTGTGCATCGCCGACAGCTGGCCGGGGCAGATGCGCACGCTCTGGGGCGACCACGAGCGGTTCGAGGAGGCGTATTTCAGCCAGTATCGCGGCTATTACTTCACCGGCGACGGCTGCCGCCGCGATGCCGACGGCTATTACTGGATCACCGGCCGGGTCGATGACGTGATCAACGTCTCGGGTCACCGCATGGGCACGGCCGAGGTTGAATCGGCGCTGGTGGCGCACTCGGCCGTGGCCGAGGCCGCCGTGGTCGGCTATCCGCACGACATCAAGGGACAGGGCATCTATGCCTATGTCACGCTGATGAACGGGGTCGAGCCCTCGGACGACCTGCGCCGCGATCTGGTGAAATGGGTCCGCACCGAGATCGGCCCGATCGCCAGCCCCGACCTGATCCAGTGGTCGCCCGGCCTGCCCAAGACCCGCTCGGGCAAGATCATGCGCCGCATCCTGCGCAAGATCGCCGAGAACGACTATGCCGCGCTGGGCGATACCTCGACGCTGGCCGATCCGTCGGTGGTCGAGGATCTGATCGAGAACCGGATGAACCGGGCCTGATCCGTGGATTCGCAAAGTCAAAACCCCCCCGCCGTGCTGATCCTGCTCGGGCCGCCGGGGGCAGGAAAGGGCACGCAGGCCCGGATGCTGGAAGAAGGCTTCGGCCTGGTTCAGCTTTCGACAGGTGACCTGTTGCGCGCCGCAGTGGCGGCGGGCACGCCTGCCGGGCAGGCCGCGAAAGCGGTGATGGAAGCGGGCGCGCTGGTCAGCGACGACATCGTGCTGGCGATCCTGAAGGACCGCATGGCGGCGCCCGACACGGCGCGCGGCGTGATCCTCGACGGGTTCCCGCGCACCGACGGGCAGGCGGCGGCGCTTGACGCGCTGCTTGCCGGGACCGGGCAGAAGGTCACCGCCGCGATCAGCCTTGAGGTCGATGACGAGGCGATGGTGGGCCGCGTGTCCGGCCGCACCACCTGCGCCACCTGTGGCGAGGGCTATCACGACACGTTCAAGCAGCCCGTCGTGGCGGGAACGTGCGACAAATGTGGCGGCACGGCGTTCAAGCGCCGGGCCGACGACAACGCTGAAACGGTGCGTGAACGGCTGAAAGCCTATCACGCCCAGACGGCACCGCTGATCGCCTATTACGAGGGCCGCGGCGTGCTGGAGCGGATCGACGCGATGGGGTCCATCGCAGACATCCGGGCCGGCCTCGGCGCCATCGTGGACCGGGTATCGGTATAAGGGGAGACCCGCACCCCCCGGACAAGGGGTGCGGGAATGGAGCAAAAACTGCAGGGAGTAGCACTCATGGCGGACAACAAATCGTCCAACGCCTATTGGGCCGCAAACGTCCGGATCATCCTGGTTTCCTTGGTGGTCTGGTTTGTGTGTTCATTCGGTCTTGGAATCCTTCTGCGCCCCGCGCTGCAAGGCATCATGGTCGGCGGCGCCGACCTTGGCTTCTGGATGGCCCAGAACGGGTCCATCTACGTCTTTCTCGTTCTGATCTTCGGCTATGCCTGGCGGATGAACAAGCTCGACAAAGAATTCGGCGTGGACGAATAAGGGAGCATCAGGGACAATGGATCAGTTTACCCTCAACCTGATTGTGGTTGGCTTTACGTTTGCCATCTACCTCGGGATCGCGGTCTGGGCCCGTGCGGGCACCACCGCGGAATTCTATGCCGCAGGCCAGGGTGTTCACCCGGTTCTGAACGGCATGGCCACCGGCGCCGACTGGATGTCGGCCGCCTCGTTCATCTCGATGGCGGGCATCATCGCGCTGGCTCCGGCGGGCGGCTATGAACAGTCTGCCTACCTGATGGGCTGGACCGGCGGCTATGTGCTGCTGGCGCTGCTGCTTGCCCCCTATCTGCGCAAGTTCGGCAAGTTCACCGTGCCCGAATTCATCGGCGACCGCTTCTACTCCGGCGGCGCGCGTCTGCTGGCCGTGATCTGCCTGATCGTCATCTCGGTGACCTACGTTATCGGCCAGATGCGCGGTGTGGGCGTGACCTTCGGGCGCTTCCTCGAAATCTCGACCGACATGGGTCTTTATATCGGCGCGGCGATCGTGTTCGCCTATGCCGTGCTGGGCGGCATGAAGGGCATCACCTACACCCAGGTGGCGCAGTATGTCGTGCTGATCATCGCCTACACCATTCCGGCGATCTTCATCTCGCTGCAACTGACCGGCTCGTTCATGCCGCAGATGGGCCTGGTCGGGACGCATGAGGCGTCGGGCGTGGCCTTCCTTGCCAAGCTTGACCAGGTCGTGACCGAACTCGGCTTCCGCGCCTACACCTCCGAGACCACCAACATGCTGAACATGTTCCTGTTCACCATGTCGCTGATGATCGGCACCGCGGGTCTGCCGCACGTCATCATCCGCTTCTTCACCGTGCCGAAAGTGTCTGACGCGCGGTCCTCGGCCGGCTGGGCGCTGGTCTTCATCGCGCTGCTCTACACGGTCGCTCCGGCCGTGGGCTCGATGGCCCGGATGAACCTGACCACCACCATGTGGCCCTCGGCCGCAACCGGCAACGCGCTGGACGGCCCGGCGATCACCCGCGCCGAGATCGACAGCAACCCGGATCTGAGCTGGGTCCGCACCTGGGAGAAAACCGGTCTGCTGGTCATGTCCGACCTGAACGGCGACGGTCAGATCCAGTACTTCAACGACGCACCGCTGGCGGCCACCAAAAAGGCCGTTGCCGATACGACCAAGGCGCTGGTCGATGCCCGCGCTGCCGCAGGTCTTGCCGAAGTCCCGGCTGCCGACCTGACGACCCCGGAAGCCGTCGTTCGCAACGGTGCGGAAGACCCGGCGCTGGCTGCCCTGCAGCTGGCCATGGTGACCGCCCAGGAGGCGGCTGCCGCCAAGCGCGCCGAAACCATGATCGGCGGGCAATCCATCGCCGACCGTGGCTGGATCGCCAACGAAGTGACCAAGCTGGACAACGACATGATGGTTCTCGCGAACCCTGAAATCGCTGCCCTGCCGGGTTGGGTCATCGCCCTGGTCGCCGCCGGCGCCCTGGCGGCTGCCCTGTCCACCGCTGCGGGCCTGCTGCTGGCGATTTCTTCCGCCATCAGCCACGACCTGATCAAGGGTTCGATCAATCCGAACATCTCGGAAAAGGGCGAACTGCTGGCGGCGCGGATCTCGATGACCTTCGCCATCGGTATCGCGACCTGGCTCGGCCTCAACCCGCCCGGCTTTGCGGCGCAGGTTGTGGCGCTGGCCTTTGGTCTGGCGGCTGCGACCATCTTCCCGGTTCTCATGATGGGGATCTTCTCCAAGCGTGTGAACAAGCAAGGTGCCATCGCCGGGATGCTGGTCGGCCTGATCTTCACGTCGGTCTACATCTTCACCTTCAAGGGCTGGTTCTTCGTGCCGGGCACCAACACGCTGCCCGATACCCCGGACCAGTATTTCTTCGGCATCTCGCCGCTGTCGATCGGTGCTGTCGGCGCCATCCTGAACTTCGCGGCGGCCTTCATCGTGTCGGCTGTCACCAAGGCGCCGCCGGCCCATGTGCAGGCTCTGGTGGAATCGATCCGCGTGCCGCGCGGCGCAGGCACCGCCCGCGCCCACTAATGACCCTGGCGCGTCCCCCGACCGGGGGGCGCGCCGCCTTTCAGGAAAGTGACAATGGACAATACTCAAAAGGTGATCATCGGTTTTCTGGAGACCGTGCATCCCTATGACAGCCTGCCGCAGGACGAGTTGGCGCGTGTCGCCACTTCCTTCAGCCGCAGGGAATATGCGACCGGCGAGGAGGTCTATCGCGCGGGCGACGCGCTGCGGGGCATCTACCTGCTGAAAAGCGGCGCGGTCGAGGTGCTGGAACCTTCGGGCGGCGTGGTGTCTCTGCTGGGGCCGCGCAATTCCTTCGGCGAGCGCGGGCTGCTGCGCGACGGGGTGGCCGCCACCACGGCGCGGGTGACCGCGGATTCGGTGCTGCTGCTGCTGCCGACCGCCGAATTCCGCCGCCTGATGGCGGGCTTTCCCTCGTTCGAGCGGTTCTTCAGCCGCAGCCGCAGCAACGATGGCCGCATCGCCGATCTGACGACGCAGAAGGTCGCCGACCTGATGGCGCGCAAGCCGGTGGTCTGCGGCCCCGACGACAGCATCCGCGTGGCGGCGGGCAGGATGCGCGACGCGCATGTGTCGTGCCTCGGCGTGGTGGAGGACGGGATGTTCCTCGGCATCGTCACCACGCGCGACATGACCAACAAGGTGCTGGCGGTGGGGCTGGACCCGGCAAGCCCGGTGGTGGGGGTGATGACGCCCGACCCCGTCAGCCTGACGCCGCAGGGGCTCGGGTCCGACATCCTGCACATCATGCTGGAACGCCGGATCGGCCATCTGCCGGTGGTCGAGGACGGGCGGCTGGTGGGCATGATCACCCAGACCGACCTGACGCGGTTCCAGGCGGTCAGCTCGGCGCAGCTGGTGCGCGATGCCGCCACCGCCGACGACGTGGCGGGGCTGGCCGCCGTCACCGCCCGCATCCCCAAGCTGCTGGTGCAACTGGTCGGCGGCCACAACGCGCACGAGGTCGTCACCCGGCTGATCACCGACATCTCCGACACCGTGACCCGCCGCCTGCTGACGCTGGGCGAACAGAACCTTGGCCCCGCGCCGGTGCCCTATCTGTGGCTGGCCTGCGGGTCGCAGGGGCGGCAGGAACAGACCGGCGTGTCCGATCAGGACAACTGCATGATCCTCGACGATGCCGCGACCGAAGCCGACATGGTGTATTTCGCGGCGCTGGCGAAGTTCGTCTCGGACGGGCTGCACGCCTGCGGCTATGTCTATTGCCCCGGCGACATGATGGCGACCAACCCGAAATGGTGCCAGCCCGCCCGCGTCTGGCGCGACTATTTCTGGAACTGGGTCCACAAGCCCGACCCGATGGCGCAGATGCTGGCCAGCGTGATGTTCGACCTGCGCCCGATCGGCGGCAAGACCGGCCTGTTCCACGATCTTCAGGCCGAAACGCTCGAAATGGCGGCGAAGAACTCGATCTTCGTGGCGCACATGATCGCCAATTCGCTGAAGCATACCCCGCCGCTGGGCCTGCTGCGCGGCTTTGCCACCATCCGCTCGGGCGAGCACAAGAACCACATCGACCTCAAGCACAACGGGGTGGTGCCGGTCACCGACCTTGGCCGGGTCTATGCGCTGATCGGCCAGTCGGTCGCGGTCAACACCCGCGCCCGGCTGGAGGCGGCCGAGGATGCCGGCGTGATCTCCATTTCCGGCGCCCGCGACCTGATCGAGGCCTACGACATGATCGCCCAGGTCCGGCTGGAAAACCAGGCGCGGCTGATCCGGTCGGGCCGGGCGCCCGACAACTTCCTTGCCCCCTCGGATCTGTCGGATTTCGAGCGGTCCCACCTGCGCGACGCCTTCGTGGTCGTGCGCACCATGCAATCCTCCCTGGGCTCTGCCCGGGGTGCCAGAACGTGAAAGACCGCCGATGCTGATGGATCTTGTCGCCACCATTGCCGCAGGGGCCGGCCTTGCCGGCATCGTGATGGCGATACGCTGGCTCAGCCGGGGGCGGCTGCCGAAATACATTCTTCCCGCCGCGATCGGGGCGGGGATGCTGATGTTCTCGGTATGGAACGAATACAGCTGGTATCCCCGCGTTTCGGGCGCGCTGCCCGACAATGTGGTGATCGTCTCGGCGCCGGAAGACCGGGTGTTCTACCGGCCCTGGACCTACCTTTTCCCGGTCTCCAGCCGCTTTCTGGCGCTGGACCGCACGGCGATGGCAACCTCGGCCACCAATGCCGATCTGCGCCGCGCCGATGCGATGATCGTGCAGCGCTGGGCTGCGGTGCAGCGCGTGCCGCTGGCGTTCGATTGTGCAGGCGGCCGCCGGGCCGACCTGATCGACGGGGCGGCCTTGGCCGCCGACGGCACCCTGACCGGTGGCCGGTGGCTGGAGGTCGGGCAAGAGGACGAGATGCAGAGGGCGGCCTGCCAGGGGGGATAAAATGGCCGATGAGGGGGGAAGACGGCACCGCGTTCTGGTGGTCGAGGACGAAGACAACATCGCCATCGCGCTTGATTATCTGATGACCCGCGAAGGCTACGACCATGACCGCATCGCCAATGGCGGCGAGGCGCTGGGGCGGATACGCGCGACGCATCCCGACCTGGTGCTGCTTGATGTCATGCTGCCCGAGGTTTCGGGCTACGAAATCTGCCAGGGGGTGCGGCTGGACCCCGCGCTCGCCGATGTGAAGATCCTGATGATGACGGCGCGCGGCTCTGCGATCGAGCGGCGCAAGGGGCTGGCATTGGGGGCCGACGGCTTCATCTCGAAACCGTTCGAGCTGAAGGAACTGCGCGCCGAGGTGCGCCGCCTGCTGGGCGAGGACCTGTGATGCTGGCCCGGCTCGGGCTGCGGCTCAGGGTGTTCCTGTTCTTTGCGGTGCTGGGGGTGGGCGGCATCGCGGCGCTGGCCATGGGGCTGACGCTGGCCTTCCGCCGCCTTGGCACGCCCGAGACGCTGAACGCCTTCGTGCAGGGCGGGATGATCGCGGGCTTCGGCATCCTGGGGCTGGTGACCTGGGTGTGGTTCTTGTTCGATGTCAACGTCGCCAGGCCGATCGTCCAGTTGGCCGGTTCGCTGCGCGCGCGCGCCCATGCCGACATCGGCGGCACGTTCGACGCCGAAACCGCGCGCTATCTGGGCGATCTTGCCCCCGCCGCCTCGGCCACCGCGCTGAGCCTGTCGGAGGTGCGCAATGCCCTGGCGGAATCGGTGGCGCGCGAGACCACCCGGCTTTCGGCCGAAAAGGCCCGGCTGGAGGCGCTGCTGTCTGACGTGCCGGTGGGGGTGCTGCTGTGTTCGGGCGATCATTCCCTTGTGTTCTACAACGGGCAGGCGGTCGATCTGATGGGGGCGGGGGCGGCCGGGGCGACCGGGCTTGACCGCAAGCTGTTCGATCACCTGCACGACGGCCCGATCCGCCACGCGCACCAGCGGCTGATCGAGGCAGAGGATCCCGATGCCGCGTCCGACCTGCTGTGCACCACGCGCGGCGAGGCCCGGGTGTTGGCGGCGCGGATGCGGCTGCTGGCGGGCGACGGGGGGGCCAAGCCCGGCTACGTCCTGACGCTGCGCGACGTGACGGCCGACCTCGCGGCCCATTCCCGGCGCGAGGCGCTGCTGGCCGAGGTGTTCGACCGCATCCGCCGCCCCGCCGCCAACCTGGCCACCCTGATGGGCGTGCTGCCCCCGGGCGAGACCGCCCCCCCCGCGATGGATGCGGCATTGCGCGAAGAAGTGACCCGGCTTTCGCTGGCGGTGACCGACCTGACCGCCCGCGCCGAAGAGGGGCGCAGCGAAGGCTGGCCGCTGGCGCTGACCCGCGCCTCCGACCTGCTCGACGGTCTGCGCGCAAGGCTGGAGGTCGAAGGCTTCTGGGTCACCGCCGAGGCCGCGCCGCTGCTGCTGCGCTGCAACGGCTTCGAGGTGATCGCGCTGATGGCCGACATGGCCGCGCGGATTGCCGGGCAGGGGCTGGCGCGCAGCTTCACGCTCCGGGTCGACGAGGATGGCACCGAGGCGATGGTGCGGCTGGGCTGGGAAGGCGCGCCGCTGGCGCTGGGCGACATGGAACGGTGGCTGGAGGCGGCGCTCGACCCCGCGGTGTCCGATGTCACCGGGCGCACGGTGCTTGCCACCCATGCCACCGAGATCTGGCCCGAATCCGATGGCAACCGCCATGCGCTCTGCCTGCCGGTCCACGCCGCCCGCCGCACCGGGCCGCGGCCCAAGCCGATCGCCCGCGCGGTGGTCTACGATTTCGACCTGCTGTCGAAGGCGCGCAACGACAAGGTGGCGGACGCGCGGCTGGAAGACCTGACCTATGTGGTGTTCGACACCGAGACCACGGGCCTCCTTCCCGGGCAGGGCGACGAGATCGTGCAGATCGCGGCGGTCCGCATCGTCAACGGCCGCCGCGTCGATGGCGAGGTGTTCGACACCCTGGTGAACCCGCGCCGCCCGATCCCGCCCGGCTCGACCGAGGTGCACGGCATCACCGAGGCGATGGTTGCCGATGCCCCGGAAATCGAGGATGTCGGCCGCCGCTTCCACAAGTTTGCCGAAGGGGCGGTGCTGATCGCGCACAACGCCCCCTTCGACATGGAATTCCTGCGCCGCCACGAACCCGGCATCGGACTGCGTTTTGACAACCCGATCCTCGACACGGTGCTGCTGTCGGCGGTCGTGTTCGGCCAGCACGAAACCCACAGCCTCGACGCACTGACCCACCGACTTGGCATCACCATCCCCGAAGAGGCCCGCCACACCGCCATCGGCGACACCGTCGCCACTGCCGATGCCTTCCTGAAACTGCTGCCGATGCTGCAGGGCCGCGGCCTTGGCACCTTCGGCGGCCTGCTGACGGAAGTGCGCCGCCACGGACGGCTGCTCAAGGATCTGAACTGACGCGATTGCGGACGGACCGGGGGCTGGCCCCCGGCTCTTTCCGCTCAGGCAAACGGGTCCAGTGGATAGCCGACGCCGGTCAGATACAGCCCTTGCGGCGGGCAGACCGGGCCGCAGGCGGTGCGGTCGCGGGCCGCCAGCGCCCCGGCGACGCGGTCGGGCGCCCAGGCAAGGCTGCCGACCCGTTCCAGCGTGCCGACAATCGAGCGCACCTGATTGTGCAGGAATGATCTTGCCCGCAGGGTGAAGCGGTATTCGGTGCCCTCTGCATAGGGCAGCACGGCGATGGAAATCTCGTCCAGCGTCTTGACCGGAGAGGCCGCCTGGCAGAGCGCCGAGCGGAAGGTGGTGAAATCATGCTTGCCCAGCAGATGCGCCGCCGCTGCGCGCATTGCGGCATCGTCGAGCGCGTGGCCGATCTGCCAGACCCGGCCGCGGTCATGCGTCACCGGGGCGCGGCGGGCGACGAGGCGGAAGAGGTAGCGCCGCTCGCGGGCGGAAAAGCGGGCGTGGAAGTCGTCGGGCGCGCGGGTGGCGTGCAGCACCGCCACCGGCAGCGGCCGCAGGTGGGCGTTCAGCGCGCCTGCCAGCTTGACGTAGTCCCAGTCCTTGACCAGATCGCAATGCGCCACCTGGCCGGTGGCATGGACGCCCGCATCCGTGCGCCCTGCGGCAGCCAGCGTGTGCGGGCCCGGTTCCAGCCGCGCCAGCGCCGCCTCGATCGCCGCCTGCACCGTGGGCTGGCTTGCGGACTGGCGTTGCCAGCCCTGGAACGGGCCGCCGTCGTAGTCGATTTTCAGGGCATATCTCGGCATGGGCTCCGGTTAGCGCAGGCCGCGCCCCCGCGCAACGTCGCAGCACGGCTTTTTGCCCTACACAGACCCCGGCCAACCCCTTATCTAGGGGGCAGGAATGTGGGGGTAGGGTGTGGCCTTGGGTTCAATCACCGACGGGCTGGTGCGCGGCGTTGAGGGCGCGCTGGCCTCGGTTTCCGAGACGTTGTTCGAGCCGGTGATCCGGCTGGGTGTCACCGGCCTGTCGCGGGCGGGCAAGACGGTGTTCATTACCGGCCTGGTCGCCAACCTGATGGACCGGGGCCGGATGCCGCAGCTTCGGGCCGAAAGCGCCGGGCGGATCGAGGCGGTGTTCCTGCAACCCCAGCCCGATGTCACCCTGCCGCGCTTCGATCTTGAAAGCCATCTGGCGGCGCTGACCGGGGATGACCCGCGCTGGCCCGCCTCGACCCGCACCATCTCGGAACTGCGCCTGTCGTTCCGGGTGCGGCCGACGGGGATGCTGGCGGGGCTTTCCGGGCCGCGCACCGTGCATGTCGACATCATCGACTATCCCGGCGAATGGCTGCTCGATCTGGGGCTGATGGGCAAGAGCTATGCCGAATGGTCGGAAGACCGGCTGGACCGGCTGGCGCGGCGGCCAGAGGCGGCGGGGTTCGTCGCCCGTGCCCGCGCCGAGGATGGCAGTCTGCCGCTGGACGAGGCCCGCGCGCAACTGCTCGCGCAACGCTACACCGCCGCGCTGGAGGCGTGCCGCGATGCGGGGTGGTCGGATGCGGCGCCGGGGCGGTTCCTGCTGCCGGGTGACCTCGCGGGCTCGCCGGTGCTGACCTTTGCGCCGCTGCCGATGCCCACCACCACCGGGCGCTCGAGCCTGTGGCGCGAGATGGAGCGGCGGTATGAGGGCTACAAGTCGCGCGTGGTGCGCCCGTTCTTCGTCAACCATTTCGCCCGGATCGACCGGCAGGTGGTGCTGGTCGATGTGCTGGGGGCGATCCATGCCGGGCCGCAGACGCTGGAAGGGGTGCGCCAAAGCATGGCCGACATCCTGCGCGCGTTCCGGCCGGGGAAGAATTCGTTCCTCTCGACGCTGTTTCTGGGGCAAAGGGTCGAGCGCATCCTGTTCGCCGCCACCAAGGCCGACCACCTGCACCACAGCCAGCATCCCCGCCTGACCGCGATCATGGAGGCCATGCTGCGCGAGGCGCGCGACCGCGCCGCCTTTGCCGGGGCGGAAACCGCCGCGATGTCGCTGGCGGGCCTGCGCGCCACGGTCGAGGAAACCGTGACGCGCGGCGGCGAGACCTTCGATTGCGTCCGCGGGCGGCTGCTGACCACCGGGCGGCAGGCGGCGATGTATCCGGGCGAGCTGCCCGCCGACCCTTCGCGTCTGCTGTCGCCCGCCCGCGAGGGCGCGGACCGCTGGCTTGATGCACAATACGCGCTGATGAGCTTTGCCCCCGCCCGCAGCACCATCCGCCCCGGCGAAGGCCCGCCGCACATCCGGCTGGACCGTGCCGCCGAGTTCCTGTTCGGAGACCGCCTGTGACCGACTTGCCCCCCGCCGACAACCCGCCCTCCCGCCAGCCGATGCTGATGGACTGGCATGAAGACTCCGACCCCGCGCTTGCCCCCGTGGTGCCCGAACCGGGGGCCGAGGGGCAGGCGATGCAGGCGGCGGCGCGGCTGGCGACCGGGCGGCGGTCGGCCTTTGCCCGCTGGGCGGCGCTGGTGTTCGGGGCGCTGCTCAGCTTCGTGCTCTCGGTCGCGGCCTGGGATTTCGTGACCGGCCTTCTGGCGCGCAACACGCTGCTGGGCACGGTGGCCTTCGTGCTGGTCGGGCTGGCGGTGCTGGTGGCGCTGACGCTGGCGCTGCGGGAGTGGGGGGCCTATCTGCGGCTGGGGCGGCTCGACAAGCTGCGCATGGCGGCCGAGGCGGCCCATGCAGCGCGCGACCTGAAGGCGGCGCGGCGCGCGGTGGACGGGGTGGCGGCGCTTTACGCCGGGCGGGCGCAGGCGAGGCTGGCGCTGGCCCGGCTGAAGGAACGCCGCGCCGACGTGCTGGATGCCGACGGGCTCTTGGCGCTGGCCGAGGTTGAACTGATGGCGGCACCCGATCAGGCGGCGCGGCGCGAGATTGAATCGGCGGCACGGCAGGTGGCGACGATCACCGCGCTGGTGCCGTTGGCGCTGGCCGACGTGGCGGCGGCGCTGTTTGCCAACCTGCGGATGATCCGCCGCATTGCCGAGATCTACGGCGGCCGGGCGGGCAGTTTCGGCAGTTGGCGGCTGCTGCGCCGGGTGTTCGGCTATCTGATCGCGACCGGCGCGCTGGCGGTGGGCGATGACCTGATCGGCTCGGTCGCCGGGGGGGGCTTGCTGTCGAAGCTGTCGCGCCGTTTTGGCGAGGGGATGATGAACGCGGCGCTGACCGCGCGGGTCGGCATCGCCGCGATGGAGCTTTGCCGCCCGCTGCCCTTCACCGCCCTGCCGAAACCCCGCGTCACGGGCATTCTGGGGCGCGGGTTGCAAGGGCTGCTCGGCTATGGCCCGGCGGTGGCGGGGCTGGCTGAACCCGCCGCGAAACCCGTGCCGGTGCGCGGGAAAACCTGACTGTCGCAATCGCGCCGTTCGGCTATGCTTGAACCCTGGGCTGGCGGCGAGGGGTGGGGCGATGATCGGATGGGTTCTGGCGGCGGCGCTGGTGCTGGGGCTGCCGGTTGCAGTGCTGATCCTGTGGTTGCGCGTGTCGGGCCTGATGCGCAGCACCAGGGCGCTGGAGGCCGAGCTTGCCGCCTTGCGCCGCAAGCTGGCGTCGGGGGCGGTGGTGCCGGATGCGGTGGTTACGGAAGCCGAGGCTGAAACCATCCTTCTGCCGCCTGCGCCAACGCCAGAGGACGTGCCCGCCCCCGGCCCCTGGACACCACCCGAAACCGAGCTCTCTGGCCCGATCGTTCTGCGCCCCGACCGTCTTGCCGCGCTGGCGCGCTGGCTGCGTGAAAACTGGGTCTATGCGGTTTCGGCGTTGTCGCTGGCGCTGGCCGGGGTGTTCTTCGTGCAATACGGGGTGGAGCGCGGGCTGTTGCCGCCGCTGGCGCGGGTGGGCCTTGCAATCCTGCTGGGGGCGGCGCTGATCGTCGCGGGCGAGACGCTGCGGCGGCGGTTCGGTGACCGCGAGGGGGCGACGGCCTATCTGCCCTCGACCTTTGCCGGGGCGGGGCTGGTTTCGATTTTCGCGGGCGTGCTGGCTGCGCGGCAGATGTATGGGCTGATCGGGGCCGAGACCGCCTTTGCCGGGCTGATGGCCACGGCGGCGCTGGCGGTTGCGCTGGGCTGGGTTTACGGGCCGCTCTTGGCGGCGGTGGGTCTGCTAGGTGCGGCGGCGGCGCCGTTTCTGGTGGGTGGCGATGGCGCAAGCGACTGGCTTTACGCACATTTCGCGCTGGTGGCGGCAGTGGGATTGGCGGTCGATGCGGTGCGGCGCTGGGCCTGGGTGTCGGTGCTGGCGCTGGCCTTGGGCTACACGGGCGGTGGGCTGATCCTTCTGGGCTCGCAGGGGTCGGCGGGGATGTCGCTGCTGCTGGTGGTGCTGGCCGGGCTGGCGGTGCTGCTGCCGGTGCTGCGGGTCTGGCCCGACCATCCGCGCCCGATGATCGCCGAGGCGCTGTGGCCACGCGGGCCGTGGCCGGAGTTTCCGGTGCGGCTGGCGGGGGGCGCGGTGCTGGCCTCGTCGCTGGGGCTGATGGTGGTGCAGGGCGGGGCGGGCGACAGCCTTCTGGCCTTCGCGCTGCTGGCGGGGCTGGCGGCGGTGCTGTGCCTGTGGTCGGCGCGCGCGCCGGGCTTGGGCGATCTGGCGGCGCTGCCTGCGGCGGCGTTCCTTTTCCGGCTGGTGCAGGAGGCGCAGGCCGGGCCGCTGGCGCGCGAGTTTGCCGGGCAGGCACTGGACCTGCGCGCCCCGGAAAGTGCCGCGCCTCTGACCGTGTCGGTGCTGCTGGCATTGGCGACGCTGATCACGCTGGCAGGGGCCTCGCGGGCGCTGGCGCGTGGCGTGGCCTATCCCGTTGCCTCGGGTCTGGCGGCAGTGCTGGTGGCACCGCTGGCCGCGCTGGGGCTGGAGCTGTTCTGGCATCCCGCGCCGGTGCTGGGGGCTTATGGCTGGGCGCTGCATGTCATGGCGCTGGCGGCGGTGATGGTGGGGCTGACGGTGGCCTTCGCCCGCGCCGATGCCGACCTGCGCCGGGCGGCCCATGCCACGCTGGCCGCGCTGTCGCTGATCGCGCTGGCGCTGTTTCTGGTCACCACCAAGACGGCGCTGACGCTGGCGCTGGCTGCGCTGGCGGTGGTGGCGGCGGCGCTGGACCGCCGCTTCCGGCTGCCCGAGATGGCATGGTTCATCCAGGCGGCCGTGGCGGTGCTGGGCTGGCGGTTGCTGGTGGACCCGGGGCTGGACTGGGCATCGTTCGCGCCGCTGGGGCAGGTGGTGCTGGCTTTCGGCGGCACGCTGGCGGGGCTGGCTGCGGCATATCTGCTGCTGGGCGCGGAGCGGGTGTCGGCGCGGGTGGTGCTGACCTCGGGCTTTGCCGGCTTTGCGGCGCTGTTTGCCACGGTGCTGGTGGAACGCTGGCTGGACGCGATGGCGGGGGCCGACTGGGCCTTCAGCCATTGGGGGCTGGTGCTGGCGGGATTGCCCTGGCTGATCGTGATGCTGGTGCATCTGGTGAGGCTGCCGCTGGGCGGCTGGCTGCGCTGGGTGCGGGCCGGGATGGCGGCGCTGGCCGGGCTGGTGTTCGCCGCCTTCCTGCTGCTGGCGCTGGGGCCCGCCAACCCGCTGCTGGCAGACCCACGCGACCTTGCGGCGCTGGTGCGCGGGCCGCTGGTGCTGGACACGCTGCTGCTGGCCTATGGCGTGCCGGGGCTGATCCTGCTGGCGGCGGCGCTGCGGCTGCCGTTGCCGCGCCTGCTGCGGCTGGGGTTTCTGGTCCTGGGCGCGGCGCTGCTGGTGCTTTATGCCGGGCTGGAGATCCGCCGGATCTGGCGCGGGCCGGCGCTGGGGGTGCCGGGCGTCACCCAGCCCGAGCTTTACAGCTATACGCTGGCGCTGATGCTCTCCGGGGCGGCGCTGTTGTGGCAGGCGATTGCGCGGCGCTCGCAGGGGTTGCGCAGGCTGGCGATGGCGGTGATCGGTCTGACGGTGGCCAAGGTGTTCCTGATCGACGCGTCGGGCCTGTCGGGGCTGGTGCGGGTGGTGTCGTTCCTTGGCCTCGGGCTGACGTTGGCGGGGCTCGCGTGGCTGAACCGCTGGGCGGCGGCGCGGCAGGCGGGCTAGCGCAGTTTCGGCATCCCGCCGACCGGGCCCCCGACCTGGCAGCGCGCGTCTTCCACCCCGATGCGGAAGGCGTGGCCCAGCCGGTGTGCCATCGCCCCCCACGACGCCGCCGCCTGCGGGGCAAGCAGCCGCGCCGCGGTGGCGTCGAACAGCGCCAGCCAGATCGGGAAATGCTCGGGCAGCACCTCGGCCGCCTCGCGGTGGACCACCTGCGGGCGGCCCTCGTAGCCGCCGCTGCGCAGGATGGCGTTGTGCCAGAAGCGGGAAATCTTCGCCTCGTGCGCGGGCCAGTCCTGCACATGCGTGGCGAACACCGGGCCAAGCACCGGGTGGCGGCGCACCTCGATGTAGAAGGCGGTCACCACACGGTCGATCTCGTCGCCGGTCACGAAGAAGCGGGGGGGAAAGGCTGTCATCCCCCATATGTGGCGCCTGCTGCGGCGCGGTGCAAGGTTGCGGCGTGCCGCATGGTCTGGACCGGGCAGGGCCTTGCGTGTAGAAGGCCGCCATGATGGTTCGCACAGCGCATATCCACCGAATTACCGGCCCGGCGGTCTGAACGCCTCAGACGCCGGGATGCCCCCGCATGTTCCCCCGGCGCTTGACCCCGGTCGCGCCGATCTTCCCCGATTTCCCCACCCCGAGGACCGCATCCGATGTGCGCCGACACGACCGAACCGACCACCGCGCCCGATACCGCCACGCCCGACTACCGCGACAGCGTTTTCCTGCCCGAGACCGCCTTTCCGATGCGCGCCGCGCTGCCCGCCCGCGAACCCGACTGGCTGAAACGCTGGGAGGAGATCGGGGTCTATGACCGCCTCCGCGCCAAGGCGGGCAACCGCGTGCCCTTCACCCTGCACGACGGCCCGCCCTACGCCAACGGCCACCTGCATATCGGCCACGCGCTGAACAAGGTGCTGAAGGACATGGTGGTGCGCAGCCAGCAGATGATGGGCCGCGACGCCCGCTATGTGCCCGGCTGGGATTGCCACGGCCTGCCGATCGAGTGGAAGATCGAGGAGCAATACCGCGCCAAGGGGCTGAACAAGGATGACGTGGACATCGTCGCCTTCCGCCAGGAATGCCGCGCCTTCGCCACGGGCTGGATCGACATCCAGCGCGAGGAATTCAAGCGCCTTGGCGTCACCGGCAACTGGTCTGACCCCTACCGCACGATGGATTTCCACTCCGAAGCCGTGATTGCCGAGGAGTTCATGAAGTTCCTGATGAACGGCTCGCTCTATCAGGGTTCGAAGCCGGTGATGTGGTCGCCGGTGGAAAAGACCGCCCTCGCGGAAGCGGAGGTGGAGTATCACGACCATACGTCGCACACGATCTGGGTGCGGTTTCCGGTGGTGGGTTCGAAGTGGATGGCTCCGTTCGTGCGCCCGGAATCGCCCGGCGTCGCGACACCACCGGCTGAGTTGGTCAAAGAACGATACAGAGGCGTAAACGTTGTCATCTGGACGACAACTCCTTGGACGATCCCACAAAACAGGGCGATCGCATTTAACGTGGCGATCACCTACCGGCTCTATGAGATCCAGAGAAGTTCGGAAGAAACAGGCGAGAAATCGGTTGAGCACATCATCCTCGCGGAGAAATTGGCGGATAGTGTATTCAAGGCAGCAAGGCTTGAAGAAGGTTCTTATCAAGCTCTTGATGTTGTGCCCGCCGCCGATCTTCGCTGTCTGGAGTGTGCGCACCCGTTCCGAGGGCTTGATGGAGCGGACGGCGAGTGGGACTTCGACGTCCCCCTCCTGCCCGGCGATCATGTCACCGACGACGCGGGCACCGGCTTTGTCCATACCGCTCCGAGCCACGGCGACGACGACTATCAGCTTGGCCTGAAGTTCGGCCTGCCGATGACCTATAACGTCGAGCCTGACGGCAGCTATCGCGCCGATCTGCCGATCTTCGGCGGGCAGGCGATCCTGACGGCAGAGGGCAAGGAAGGCCCGGCCAACGTCTCGGTCATCAAGCAACTGGCCTATGCCGGGGCGCTGCTGGCCAAGGGCAAGCTGAAGCATTCCTACCCGCATTCCTGGCGTTCCAAGGCGCCGCTGATCTATCGTAACACGCCGCAGTGGTTCGTCGCCATCGACAAGCCGCTGGACGACGGCATGGGCACCCATGGCGACACCATCCGGCAACGGGCGCTGACCTCGATCGACAGCCTCGTGCAATGGACGCCGCAGACCGGGCGCAACCGGCTTTACTCGATGATCGAGGCGCGACCGGATTGGGTGCTGTCGCGCCAGCGCGCCTGGGGTGTGCCGCTGACCTGCTTCGTGAAGAAGGGGGCGAAACCGACCGACCCGGACTTCCTGCTGCGCAACCCCGAGGTCAACACCCGCATCACCGCCGCTTTCGAGGCGGAAGGCGCGGATGTCTGGTATGTGCAAGGATTCAAGGAAAAGATGCTGCAAGGCATCGCCGATCCGCAGGATTATGAACAGGTGTTCGACGTGCTGGACGTATGGTTCGACAGCGGGTCAACCCATGCCTTCGTGCTGCGTGACCGGGCAGACGGGTCGACCGACGGGCTTGCCGACCTTTATCTGGAAGGCACCGACCAGCATCGCGGCTGGTTCCATTCCTCGATGCTGCAAGCCTGCGGCACCAAGGGGCGCGCGCCCTATCGCGGCGTGCTGACCCACGGTTTCACGCTGGACGAGAAGGGCATGAAGATGTCCAAGTCGCTGGGTAACACCGTGGCGCCGCAGGACATCATCGCGGAATACGGCGCCGACATCCTGCGGCTCTGGGTGGCGCAGGCCGATTTCACCGTCGATCAGCGCATCGGGAAAGAGATACTGAAAGGCGTGGCCGACAGCTACCGCCGCCTGCGCAACACGCTGCGCTTCCTGCTGGGCAACCTTGCCGGCTTCACCGAGGCCGAGAAGGTGCCGCTGGACCAGATGCCCGAGCTTGAGGCCTGGGTGCTGCACCGGCTGGCCGAACTGGATGGCGAGGTGCGGCGCGGCTATGCGGCCTATGATTTCCAGGGCGTGTTCCAGAAGCTTTTCGCCTTCTGCACCGGCGACCTGTCGGCGGTCTATTTCGACATCCGCAAGGACAGCCTGTATTGCGACGCGGAGGGCAGCCTGCGCCGCCGCGCGGCCCGGACGGTGCTGGACCTGCTGTTCCACCGGCTGACGACCTGGATGGCGCCGATCCTGGTGTTCACCATGGAGGACGTGTGGCTGTCGCGCTTCCCCCAGGACGGGGCTTCGGTGCATCTGGAAGACATGCCCGACACCCCGGCCGACTGGCTGAACGAGCCGCTGGCGGCCAAGTGGGCGCAGATCCGGCAGGTGCGCCGCGTGGTGACGGCGGCGCTGGAGGTGCAGCGCACCGCCAAGGTGATCGGCGCCAGCCTTGAGGCCTCGCCGGTGGTGCATGTCTCTGATGCCGGGGTGCTGGCGGCGCTGCGCTCGGTCGATTTTGCGGCGCTGTGCATCACCTCGGGCATCCAGGTCACGGCGGACCCGATGCCGTCCGAGGCTTTCCGCCTGCCGGATGTGCCCGGCGTCGGCGTGGTCTTCGAACTGGCCGAGGGCGAGAAGTGCCAGCGCTGCTGGCAGATCCTGCCCGATGTCGGCAGCCACGCGCACCCCGGCACCTGCGCCCGCTGCAACGCGGCGCTGGGCTGAGGCTTCGGGGCGGGGGCGCGAGCCTTCGCCCCGTTCCCGGCACTACCGCCCTTTCGGCCTGCAAGGGGCCTGCGCCGATTTTTCTACGAAAAATCCTCCCCCCCGCGACCCGGGCGGCGCTGAGCGAAGCGCCAGTCGGGCAGCCGATGCGCTGTCGGCTGCGACGATCTGCCACCCTGGACTTCGCCGGTGCGGGGGTTGAAACGGGCGTCGGGCCTACCCCGCCGCGCGCCGCTCGGGGATGATCTGCTGGGCAATTCCGGCGAGGATCAGGTAGAGCGAGGTCACGACCAGCCCCCAGTGCGCCCAGCTTTGCTCGTCGAAATCGACCCAAGCGGCCCAGCCGGCAAAGAACACCCAGGCCAGCGCCATCGGCAGCGACAGTGCCCGCCACCGTTCGGTCCTCACCGGGTGGATGAACTTGAGGTTGGTGAACATGGTCGCGGTCAGGGCGATGACCACCGTCAGGATCACCGCCTCGCCCGGGGCAAGGGCGAACATCACCAGGACCACCATGTTCCAGCAGGCGGGAAAGCCCGCGAAGGAATTGTCCTTCGATTTCATGCGGGTGTCGGCAAAATAGACCACCGAGCCGTAGGTGATGGCGATGATCACCAGCCAGCCGGTCCACCCCGTCAGCAGGCCCGACTTGAACAGCGCGAAGGCCGGGATGAACACGTAGGTCAGGTAGTCGATGATCAGATCCATCAGCACGCCGTCATAGGTCGGCCAGTTGGACTTGACATCGTAGCGCCGCGCCAGCGGGCCATCGAGCCCGTCGACCACCAGCGCCAGCACCAGCCACAGGAACATCATGCTCCAGCGTTCCTCGACCGCCGCCAGCATGGCCAGCATCGACAGCACCGCGCCGGTGGCGGTGAACAGATGGACGAAAAGTGCCTTGAGGCGGAGGGGGTTCGGCTCTGTCATGATTTCGGTAATGTCGCAATGCCGGGCTTTGCGCAACTGTCGTCGCAGGGTCAGGCGCGCGGATGGGCCCTGGCATAGACCTCCATCAGGCGGGCGGAATCGACCGCGGTGTAGGCCTGGGTGGTGGAGAGCGAGGCGTGGCCCAGCAATTCCTGTATCGCGCGCAGATCGCCGCCGGCACCCAGCAGATGGGTGGCAAAGCTGTGGCGCAGGGCGTGCGGCGTGGCGGTGGCGGGCAGGCCCAGCCGGGCGCGCACACGTTCCATCGCCAGTGCGATCAGGCGCGGGTTCAGCGCGCCGCCGCGGGTGCCGCGAAACAGCGGGGCGTCGGGGGCAAGCTGGTGCGGGCAGAGGGCGACGTAGCGCGCCACGGCTTCCCCAGCCGCAGGCAGCACCGGCACCAGCCGTTCCTTGCCGCCCTTGCCGGTGATGCGCAGCACGCCGGGCAGCGGATGCGCCGCCCCGGTCAGCCCCAGCGCCTCGGAGATCCGCAGGCCGCAGCCGTAAAGCAGCGTCACCACCGCCATGTCGCGGGCGGCGACCCAGTCGGCGGCGTCGGCGCTGATGGTTTCGGTCACGGCGCGGGCGGCATCGATGCTCAGCGGGCGGGGCAGCTTGCGGCGGTGCTTGGGGCTGCGGGCCGACAGCACGGCGGTGGCGTCGCCGCCCGTCCGGTCGGCCAGCCAGGCGCTGAAGCTTTTCACCGCCGACAGCGCCCGCGCCAGCGAGCGTGCGCCAAGGCCCCGGCCGCGTTCATGCGCCATCCAGGCCCGCAGGTCGGATTGCGGCACGGCGGTCAGGCCCGCCAGCCCTTCGGTGCCGCCGCGATGCCCGGCCAGGAAGGCAAGCCAGCCCGCCACGTCGGCGCCATAGGCTTTCACGGTGTTTTCCGCCGCGCCGTCCAGCGCGCGCAGATGGGTCAGCCATTCCGCCAGCGCCGCACGTGCGGCGGGGGAAATGGCAAGGCTCATGACAGCCAGCGCCGCATGGTGCGCTCGAACACCCCGGCGAAATGGGCCAAGAGGTCGGTGCCCTGCGTCGGTTTGAAGTGGTGCGGGTCTTCGGCGCCCATCACCAGCAGGCCGGGCAGCCGCCCCTTGCCGAAATCGAGCCGCATCAGCGCCTCGGACCGTATCCACCCTGACCGGTCGCCATAGATCAGATCGGATGTCGGGATGGTCTGGCGCAGCGTCACCGGGCGCAGGCTGACGTTGCGCCCGCCCGACAGGTATTCGGCGACGAAGCCGGGCTCGGCCACGAACAGCACCTCGCCCAGCTTGCGCAGCGCCGGGTCCTCGGCGCTTTGCACCGATTCCAGCACCAGACGGATGCAGTCCACCCGCAACGTCTGCGCCACCTCGCCCGCCAGCGATTTCAGGAAATCCTCGAACCCCAGCGGGTCGAGCATCTGCAGGATCGCGCGGTGAACCTGATTGGTGCCGGCCAGGTTTTCGTAGGCGGCGGCGATCACCGAGCGGTGGGTATCCTCCAGCCGGTCAAGCCGCGATTCCAGCCGTTCCATGGCGATGCCGCGCAGATCGACGATGTTGTTGCCCATCGCCCGTTCGTTCGCGGCGATCAGCGCGCGCATCACGTCGCGGTCCTCTAGGATAACCTCGGGTTCCGCGATGATGCGGTCGCGCAGGTCCTGTTCGATCATGCCTTCATTGCCCTGTCCTGCCGTCTGGCCCGCCCCGGAGTTCGCGCAGCATACACGCGGTCAGAGGATTTTCTGCCCGGTTTTTGCCCAGTCTTTCATGAACTGTTCCAGCCCCTTGTCGGTCAGCACATGGCTTGCCAGCGCCTTGATCACCGCGGGCGGCGCGGTCATCACGTCGGCCCCGGCCAGCGCGCATTGCGTGACGTGGTTGGCCGTGCGGATCGAGGCGGCGAGGATCTGGGTGTTGAAGCCGTAGTTGTCATAGACCTGCCGGATGTCGCCGATCAGTTCCATGCCATCAAGGTTGATGTCGTCCAGCCGGCCGACGAAGGGCGAAATGAAACTGGCCCCCGCCTTGGCCGCGATCAGCGCCTGGTTGACGGAAAAGCACAGCGTCACGTTGACCATGAAGCCGTCGTCGGTCAGCACCTTGCAGGTTTTCAGCCCGTCCCAGGTCAGCGGCACCTTGACCGCGATGTTCGGCGCGATGGCGGCGAGCTTGCGGCCCTCTGCGATCATCTCGTCGGCGGTCAGGGCCACGACCTCGGCCGAGACCGGGCCTGAAACGATGCCGCAGATCTCGCGCGTCACCTCCACGATGTCGCGGCCCGATTTCAGGATCAGCGACGGGTTGGTGGTCACCCCGTCCACCATGCCGAGCGCGTTCAGTTCGGCAATGGCTTCGACATCGGCGGTATCGACAAAGAATTTCATCGGGGCAGTCCTTGGGGTTCGTTGCGGGGTTGCGGCGGGTTGCGCGGGTGTAATAGCCCAATACGACGCCTGACGAAAGAGACGGGCTGCGAAAGTGGGGCGGGTGTGACGGAGGCGGTCTATCAGCAGGGCGATCTGGTCGGCGTGCTGATCACGGAATCGCTGGGCCGGTCGCTGGGCGTGCTCGACTACCGCAGCCCGGAAGGCGGCTGCGGCATCGGCGATTATGTCGAGGTGCCGCTGGGCCCGCGCCGGATGCTGGGCGTGGTCTGGGGGCCGGGCGAGGGGCGGTTCGACCCGGCGAAGGTGCGCCCGGTGATCCGTGTGCTCGATGTCGCGCCGATGCGGGCGGAACTCCGCAGCTTTCTGGCGCGCGCCGCCGAATACACCCTGACGCCGCTGCCCGCGATGCTGCGGCTCGCGACCCGCGCGCCCGGTCTGGGCGATGCCCCGGCGACGCGGCGGGTGTTCCGCGCGGGCGAGGCCGTGCCCGCGCGCGAGACCGAGGCCCGCCTGCGGGTGCTCGATGTGCTGCGCGCCTATGGCGGGGCGGCGCTGACGCTGGCCGAACTCGCGGCCGAGGCGGGGGTGACGGCCTCGGTCGTCAAGGGGCTGGTGAAGCTTGGCGCAGTGGTGGAGGAGGACGCGCCGCGCGACCTGCCCTATCCGCCGCTGAACCCGGCGGGGTCGGCGCGGCTGATGGGCGATCAGGTGGCGGCGGGCGATGCGCTGGTCGCCGCCGTGGCGCTGGGCGGCTATGGCACGACGCTGCTGAAGGGCGTCACCGGCTCGGGCAAGACCGAGGTCTATCTGGAGGCGGTGGCCGAATGCCTGCGCATGGGCCGGCAGGCGCTGGTGCTGCTGCCCGAGATTGCGCTGACCGCCGAATTCCTGACGCGGGTGCAGGCGCGGTTCGGCGCGCGCCCCGCCGAATGGCATTCGGGCGTCACCATGACCGAACGGCGGCGGCTGTGGCGGATGGTGGGGCAGGGCGGTGCGGGCATGGTGGTCGGCGCGCGGTCGGCGCTTTTCCTGCCGTTCCGCGACCTTGGGCTGATCGTGGTCGATGAGGAGCACGACACCTCCTACAAGCAGGAGGAGGGCGTGCTTTACAACGCGCGCGACATGGCGGTGCTGCGCGCCTCGATCTGCGGCTGTCAGGTGGTGCTGGCCTCGGCCACTCCGTCGCTGGAAAGCTGGGCCAATGCCGAGGCCGGGAAGTATGCGCGGCTCGATCTCGGCGCGCGCTACGGGGTGGCGGAACTTCCCGACATGCGGGCCATCGACATGCGCGGCGAAAAGCTGTCCGCCGACCGCTGGATTTCGGCACCTCTGGCTGGCGCGGTGCAGGCGCGGGTGGTGGCGGGGGAACAGGCGCTGTTGTTCCTGAACCGTCGCGGCTATGCGCCGGTGACGCTGTGCCGGGCCTGCGGCCATCAGGTCGGCTGCGAGCATTGCGACGCGCGGATGGTCGAGCACAGGTTTCTGAAGCGCCTCGTCTGCCACCAGTGCGGCGCGACCAAGCCGATGCCGGTGGCCTGCCCGGCCTGCGGCGTCGAGGGCCGCATGGCCCCGGTCGGGCCGGGGGTGGAACGGCTGGCCGAAGAGGTGGCGGCACGCTTTCCCGACGCAAGGGTGGCGGTGCTGTCGTCGGACCTGTTCGGGTCAGCCCGGGCGCTGAAAGAGCAGATCGTGGCGATTGCCGAAGGTGGGGCCGACATCATCATCGGCACGCAGATCGTGGCCAAGGGGCACAACTTTCCGCTGCTGACGCTGGTGGGGGTGATCGACGCCGACCTTGGCCTGCAAGGGTCGGATCTGCGCGCGGCGGAACGGACCTTCCAGTTGATGCGGCAGGTGGCGGGCCGGGCCGGGCGGGCCGACAAGCCGGGTGTGGCGTTGTTGCAGACCTTTCAGCCCGAACATGCGGTGATCCGCGCCATTCTGGGCGGCGACGAAGAGGCGTTCTGGCGCGCCGAGGCAGCCGAGCGCCGCGCCGCAGGGGTGCCGCCCTATGGCCGGATGGCGGGGATCATCCTGTCCTCGCCCGACGTGGCGCAGGTGTTCGACATCGGCGCCGAACTGGCCCGGCTCGACGGCCCCCTGCGCAGGATCGGGGCGCAGGTGTTCGGGCCGGCGCCTGCGCCGATTGCCCGGGTGCGCGGGCGGCACCGGGTGCGGCTGCTGGTCAAGGCCGCGCGGCATGTCGCCCTGCAGGGCGCGCTGGTGGAATGGGTGGCGCAGGTGAAGCTGCCGGCCAACCTGCGGCTTGCGATAGACATTGATCCGCAGAGTTTTCTATAGGGCGGGCGGCGGACCGGGGGGCCCGCCCCCCGGACCCCCGGGGATATTTGGAAACAGAAGAAAGAGGGAAGAAAGAGGGCGGGCTGGCGCGGCCCGGATTTGTTTCGGGCACAATTTCCCGTCTCGCCAGACGGATGCGGGCGCGCTACCAACGGGCATGGCCTTGCGCACCCTTCCCCTCGCCGATGCGGACCTGCTGCCGTTCCACCGGCGGCCGGTTTTTCTGCTGTTTCTGATGGCTGCGGCGATGCCGATCGCCTTTTCGACCTGGTCGGCGCTGCTGAACAATTTCGTCATCCAGGTGGCCGGGTTCACCGGGGTCGAGATCGGCTGGCTGCACACCGTGCGTGAGATTCCGGGGTTTCTGGCGGTCGGGGTGATCGTGCTGATCCTGTTCATCCGCGAGCAGGTGCTGGGGCTGGTGTCGCTGCTGCTGCTGGGGGGTGCCACGGCGGTGACGGCGTTCTTTCCCAGCTTTGGCGGGTTGCTGTTCGTCACACTGCTGTCGTCGATCGGGTTCCACTATTTCGAGACGGTGAACCAGAGCCTGCAACTGCAATGGATTGCCAAGGCGCGGGCGCCGCAAGTGCTGGGCTGGATCGTCGCGGTGGGCGCGGGGGCAAGCCTTGCGGCCTACGGGCTGATCGTGCTGACGTGGCAGGCGTTCGATCTGTCCTATGCCACGGTCTATCTCGCCTCGGGCGGCGTGACGGCGCTGATTGCCGTCTATTGCCTGCTGGCGTTTCCGCAGTTCGAGTCGCCGCACCCGCAGAACAAGCACATGGTGCTGCGCCGCCGCTACTGGCTGTATTACGCGTTGCAGTTCATGTCGGGCGCGCGGCGGCAGATATTCGTGGTGTTTGCCGCCTTCATGATGGTGGAACGCTTCGGCTTTGAAGTGCACGAGGTGACGGCGCTTTTCATGCTGAACTTCCTCGCAAACATGCTTGCCGCCCCCTTCATCGGTCGCTTCATCGGGCGGTTCGGCGAGCAGCGGTCGATGCTGATCGAATACGGCGGGCTGGCCTGCGTGTTTCTGGCCTACGGCGGGCTTTACTGGTTCGGCTGGGGCGTGGTGGTGGCGGCGGCGCTTTATGTGATCGACCATCTGTTCTTCGCCATGGCCTTCGCGCTGAAGACCTATTTCCAGAAAATCGCCGATCCGGCCGACATCGCCCCCACCGCCGCCGTCGCCTTCACCATCAACCACATCGCGGCCGTGTTCCTGCCTGCCACGCTGGGTTATCTTTGGCTGGTCTCGCCGTCGTCGGTGTTCGGGCTGGCGGCGGCGATGGCCGGCGTGTCGTTCGCGCTGGCGCTGCTGATCCCGCGCCACCCGGAAAAGGGCAACGAGACGCGGCTGAGCCACCGCCTGCGCCCCGTCGCGGCAGAGTGATCGCGCAGCGCACTGGCCGGGCGGTGCGATCCGTCCTATCTTTGGCCGGAACCCGACCGATTGGAGATGCGCCATGTTCTCGTTTAACCGCAAGAAATCCGCGATGGTATCGCTCGCCGACGCCCTGCCGGGGCGGGCCGAGCCATTGGCCACCGCCGAGACGCATTTTGTCTCGGGCCTGCCGCTGAAGTCGCCGGTGCCCGAGGGCATGGAGCAGGCGATGTTCGGCATGGGTTGTTTCTGGGGGGTGGAGCGCAAGTTCTGGCAGGTGCCCGGCGTCTGGCTGACCATGGTCGGCTATGCCGGGGGCTTCACCCCGAACCCGACCTACCGCGAGACCTGCACCCAGCTGACCGGGCACAACGAGGTGGTGCGGGTGATCTTCGATCCGGCGGTGGTGTCTTACGAGGCGCTCTTGAAGCTGTTCTGGGAAGGGCACGACCCGACGCAGGGGATGCGGCAGGGCAATGACGTGGGGTCCACCTACCGTTCGGGCATCTACACCTATACTCCGGCGCAGGCCGAGGCCGCCGAGGCCAGCCGCGCAGTCTATCAGGATGCGCTCAAGGCGGCGGGGCGCGGGGCGATCACCACCGAAATCGTGCCGGTGCCGACCTTCTATTTCGCCGAGGACTATCACCAGCAGTATCTGGCCAAGAACCCCGGCGGATATTGCGGCATCGGTGGCACCGGCGTCACCTGCCCGATCGGGCTGGGTGTTGCGGCGCGTTAGCGATTGGCAACCGGCCCCACCCATGACGTGATCGTGGTCGGGGCCGGGCCTGCCGGGTCTGCCGCGGCCCGCACGGCGGGGCTTTCGGTCGCGCTGATCGACAAGGCAAGGTTTCCGCGCGACAAGCTCTGCGGCGGGGCAGTCAGCGGGCGCGGTCTGCGCCATCTGCGCGAGGTGTTCGGGGCCGGCATTCCCGCCGATATGGCGCTGACGGTCCGCCGGGTGCGGATCATGGCCGGGGAGCGCCTGCTGGGCGAACTTGATCACGTGACGCCGCTGCATCTGGTGATGCGGCACGTCTTCGACGCCTTCCTGCGCGATCAGGCGGTGGCGGCGGGGGCCGAGGACTTCTGCGGCCAGCGCATCCTGTCGCTGGATCTCGACGCCGGGCGGGTGGAACTGGCGGCTGGCACGCTGCAGGGCCGGGTGGTGATCGGGGCCGATGGTGCGGCGAGCCCGGTGGCGCGTGCCCTGCACGGCAGGGCGTTTCACCCGGACCGCATCGGCTTTGCGCTGGAGGTCGAAGTTCCGCAGCCGACCCCGACCCGGTGCTGGAACTGGACATGACCGCCGCCGACTGGGGCTATGGCTGGGCCTTTCCCAAGCGGGGCGGGCTGACGCTGGGCGTGGGCGGGGTGCATCGCCGCAACCCCGACCTGCGGGCGCGGCTGGACATGCTGCTGGCGCGGCACGGCATCGACCCCGGCGCCTGCCGGATCAAGGGGGCCTTCCTGCCGTTCGGCGACCCGCGCCCCGCGCCGGGGCGGGGCGCGGTGCTGCTGGCGGGCGATGCGGCGGGGATGGTCGATCCGCTGACCGGCGAGGGCATCGCCTGGGCGATGCGGTCCGGGCAACTGGCGGCGCTGGCGGCGGCCGAGGCGCTGGCGGCGGGCCGCCCTCACACGGCGTTTGCCGCCTATGCCCATGCCCTGCGCCCGTTGCAGCGCGAACTGGCGCGGGCGCGGCTGGCGCGGTCGCTGGTCTATCATCCGCTTTTGCAGCGGCGCGGGCTGGACCTTATCGCCCGCCAGCCCGGAATGCAGCGGCGCCACATGCAGCTGTTGGCGGGCGAGATGTATTATGCCGACATCCCGTCGCGGCTGCCGAAACTGGCGCTGGCCCTGATGCGCTGACATCGGCCGCGCTTGACGCGGGCAGGGGGCGGGGCTATCCGGCCTCAACCCCATCAAGGATGCCGCCATGCCGACCTACACCGCCCTGACCACCCTGCCCGGACAGGACGCCGCCGAGGATCTGGCCGAGGCGCTGGAACGCCTGACCCCCGAACCGACCGGCGTCGGCGTGTTCGAGATCGAGGACGGCTCTGGCCTGTGGGAGGTTGGCGCCTATTTCCTCGAAACCCCCGACGACATCGCGCTGGCGATCCTCGCGGCAGCCTACGGGGCCGCGCCCTTCGCGCTTTCCGAACTGCCCGAGATCGACTGGGTCGCCAAGGTGCGGCGCGAGTTGTCGCCGGTCGATGCCGGGCGGTTCTTCGTCTATGGCAGCCATGACGCGGGCAAGGTTCCCGAAGGCCGGATCGGGCTGATGATCGAGGCGACGGTGGCCTTCGGCACCGGCCACCACGGCACCACGCTCGGCTGCCTGCGCGCCTTCGACCGGCTGGCGCTGGCGGGGTTTGCCCCGGCAAGGGTGGCCGACATCGGCTGCGGCACCGCCGTGCTGGCAATGGCCGCGGCGGCGGTGCTGCCCGATGCGCTGATCATCGCGTCGGATATCGATCAGGTGGCGGTTGACGTGGCGCAGGCCAACGTCTCGATCAACGGGCTGGAGGGGCGGCTGACCTGCGTCGAGGCGGCAGGCTTTGCCCACCCCGTGCTGAAGGAAGCGGCGCCTTTCGATCTGGTGTTCGCCAACATCCTGAAAGGCCCGCTGATCGAGCTTGCGCCCGACATGGCCGCCCATGTCGCCCCCGGCGGTCTGGTGATCCTGTCGGGCCTGCTGGTGGTGCAGGCCGAGGCGGTGACGGCCGCCTACGTAGCCTCCGGCTTCACGCTGGAAAGCCGGGACGACATCGGTGAATGGGCCACGCTGGTGCTGCGCCGCACCTGAGGCGATCTGCCTCAGAATCGCCAGATTCCCACCGTAGTTTCCCCATGTCGGGGGCGTTTATGGTGTTGGAGTGTGGCGATGGCCGACCCAAATCTGGTTGATTTCCACAATCGCGTCGCGCGGATCGAGACGGCCCGCGCCGGCGGCTTCGGCCACGAGGCGGAAGGCACGCTGGGCCGCGCCTTTTTCATCAGGCAACCCAGGCGGCGGTCGTGGCTGATGCCCGTCCTGTTCCTGACCTGCGCGGCCTTTGCGCTGAAGGGGGTCATGCTCTACAAGGTCGGCCCCACCCTTTACGAAGCGCGCGTCGAGCAGTTGCGGGCGGGCGAGGGGTTCGACCGGCTGGGCGGCATCCTGATGCAGGCCGATCCGGTCACTCTGTGGGTGGCCGACCGGGTGGCGCTGCTCGCGGTCCGGGTGGTGCTGCTGGCGGCCCCGGGGGCGTGAGCGCGGGTGCGATGCGGGTGGCGCAAATGGAAAGGCCGCGTCCCACGGGGGGCGCGGCCTTTGGCATGTCCGGGGCAGGCTCCCCGGACGGGCGGCGGCATTCAGCGGGTGATCGAGCCCAGCTGGTCGATGTCGCCGCGGCACAGGCCGATGTCGTCCAGTTCGCGGTCCGACAGCTTGCCAAGCGCGTTGCGCGTCACGCGGGCGTCGTTCCAGGCGGCGATCGAGGCGAACACGTTGCTGATCGACTGGATGAAGTGGTAAGTGGCGATAGCGCCGAACGGCGCCGGGCGGGTCGTCTCAGTGGCGGCCATGGCGGTGATCCTTTTCATAAACTGCTCATTGGGCGAGCATTGCTGCTTCTCAATAGCCAGATAATCCGGCGCCGTGCGGGCCGCAAGCTGCGGTGCAGCATGTCCGTGATGCAGGAAACGCATGGCTCCCTGCCGCAATCCTGCCATGATTTGGTGGGCCACCCGGGGGGCCGGAAAAGCGTCGCTTTCCATGGGGGACGCGTCGGTTTTCGGCGGCGTGTCTATCCGCGCGGCGGGATTCCGGCAAGGGGGAAAATCGGTTGGCTGATGTTCCCCTTTCGTGCTAGATCAGGGAAAACAAGAAAAGGGGCAGAGATGCGGGTTTTGGGGATCGACCCCGGGTTGCGAAACCTGGGCTGGGGGGTGATCGACGTTGCGGGGTCGCGACTCACCCATGTCGCAAACGGCATCTGCCATTCGGCCCCGGGGGCCGAGGATGCGGGCGACCTGGCACAGCGTTTGCTCAGCCTGCATACCCAGCTTTCGGCGGTGGTGGCGCTTTACGCGCCCGACACGGCGGCCGTCGAACACACTTTCGTCAACAAGGATGCGGTGGCGACGCTGAAGCTGGGGCAGGCGCGCGGCATTGCGCTGCTGGTGCCGGCCCAGGCCGGGATCGCGGTTGGCGAATACGCCCCGAACGCGGTGAAGAAGACCGTCGTCGGCGTCGGCCATGCCGCCAAGGTGCAGGTGGACCACATGGTTCGGCTGCACCTGCCCGGCGTGGTGATCGCGGGGCCTGATGCCGCAGACGCGCTGGCGGTGGCGATCTGCCATGCCCATCATGTGCAGTCGGCGGGCCGGATGCAGGCGGCGCTGCGCAAGGCCGACAGTGTGCGGGTAGCGGGATGATCGGCAAGCTTTCGGGGCGGCTTGACCATCGCGGGTCCGACCATGTGCTGATCGACGTGCGCGGCGTTGGGTATATCGTGCATGTGTCCGACCGCACGCTGGCGGGCCTGCCCCCGGTCGGCGAGGCGGTGGCGCTTTATACCGAACTCCTCGTGCGCGAGGATCTGCTGCAACTGTTCGGCTTTCCGACCATGCTGGAAAAGGAGTGGCACCGCCTGCTGGTCACTGTGCAGGGCGTGGGGGCCAAGGCCGCGATGGCCATCCTCGGCACGCTGGGGCCGGAAGGCGTTGCGCGGGCGATCATGCTGGCCGATGTGCGCGCGATTCAGGCCGCACCGGGCGTTGGGCCCAAGATCGCGCAGCGCGTGGTGCTGGAACTGAAGTCGAAGGTCGGGTCGGTGATGGCGATGGGGGCCAGCCTTTCGGCCCCGGCCGAGGCCGACGAGGTGATCGAGGTCGCGCCCCAGCGCCCGACCCGCAAGCCGACCGCCGTGAAGCCCGGCCCGGCGCAGGCGCGGGCGGGCTATACCGCCGATGCGCTGTCGGCGCTCCTGAACCTCGGCTACGCGCAGGGCGACGCGGCGCAGGCCGTGGCGCAGGCAGCGGGCGAGGCACCCGAGGCCGACACCGCCGCCCTGATCCGGCTGGCGCTGAAGCTGCTGGCGCCGCGCCAATAGGGGTCTTGCGCGCGGGACGGCAGGTTTCCATATCGGCAGTTCCTGCGACGGAGGCTGCGATGGGATACTTGCGAACCGGCATTCTGATGGCCGCACTGACCGCCCTGTTCATGGGGCTGGGCGCGCTTCTGGGTGGCAGCACCGGCGCGCTGATCGCGCTGGTGCTGGCAGCGGCGATGAACCTGTTCACCTGGTGGAACTCTGACCGGGCGGTGCTGTCGATGCACGGCGCACAGGCGGTTGACGAGCGCACCGCCCCCGACTTCGTGGCGCTGGTGCACCGGCTGGCCGATGGCGCGGGAATGCCGCGCCCCAGGGTCTATGTGATCGACACCGACCAGCCCAACGCCTTTGCCACCGGGCGCAACCCCGAGAATGCGGCCGTCGCCGCCACCACCGGCCTGCTGCGCAGCCTGTCGCCCGAGGAACTGGCGGGGGTGATCGCGCATGAACTGGCCCACATCCGCAACCACGACACGCTGATCATGACGGTGACGGCCACCTTTGCCGGGGCGATCTCGATGCTGGCCAACTTCGCGCTGATCTTCGGCGGCGACCGCGACCGACCGGGCGGCATTGTCGGCACGCTGCTGCTGATGATCCTGGCGCCGCTGGCGGCGGGGCTGGTGCAGATGGCGATTTCGCGCAGCCGGGAATACGAGGCCGACCGGCTGGGCGCGGAAATCTGCGGCCGGCCGCTGTGGCTCGCCTCGGCGCTGGGGCGGATCGAGGCGATGGCACAGCGGATCGACAACCCGGCGGCCGAGCGCAACCCGGCCAGCGCGCACATGTTCATCATCAACCCGCTTCACGCCCACGCCCGCGACCGCCTGTTCGCCACCCACCCCGCCACCGCGAACCGCATCGCCGCGCTGCAGGCGATGGCCGGCCAGGCGGGGGCGGGCCAGACGGGGGCGGGCCAGGCGGGGGCGGGCCAGACGGGGGCGGGCCAGACGGGGGCGGGCCAGACGGGGGCGGGCCAGACGGGGGCGGGCCAGACGGGGGCGGGCGCGGTCGCAGCAACCTCTGGCCGCCTGCCGCGCGTCAGCCGCGCCGCGCGCAAAGGCCCCTGGGCCTGAAGGCCCCGGGCCTGATGCTTCCGGACCCGACGCTTCCCCCTTGCATCGCGGCGCGTGTTCGGGGATTGTTCCGGCCATGAGCCAGCCCGATCCCTCCCTGCGCCCCGAGGCGCTGCCCGGCGATGCCGACCGCGCGCTGCGCCCGCAGGTGCTTGAGGATTTCGTCGGCCAGGCCGAGGCGCGGGCCAACCTGCGGGTGTTCATCGAAAGCGCCAGGATGCGCGGCGAGGCGATGGACCACACGCTTTTTCACGGCCCGCCCGGTCTTGGCAAGACCACGCTGGCGCAGATCATGGCGCGGGAACTGGGGGTCGGCTTCCGCATGACCTCGGGGCCGGTGCTGGCCAAGGCGGGCGATCTGGCGGCGATCCTGACCAATCTGGAGCCGCGCGACGTGCTTTTCATCGACGAGATCCACCGCCTGTCGCCGGTGGTCGAGGAGGTGCTTTATCCCGCGATGGAGGATTTCGCGCTCGATCTGGTGATCGGCGAGGGGCCGGCCGCGCGGACGGTGCGGATCGACCTGCAACCCTTCACGCTGGTCGGGGCCACGACCCGGCTGGGGCTGCTGACAACGCCGCTGCGCGACCGGTTCGGGATTCCGACGCGGCTGCAATTCTATACCGAGGACGAGCTTGATCTGATCGTGACCCGCGGTGCGCGTCTGCTGGGCATACCGGCCGAACCGGCGGGCACGCGCGAGATTGCCCGGCGGGCGCGGGGCACGCCGCGCATCGCGGGGCGGCTGCTGCGCCGGGTGGTGGATTTCGTGCTGGTCGAGGGCGACGGGCATCTGACGCAGGCGATTGCCGACCGGGCGCTGACGCGGCTGGGGGTCGATCATCTGGGGCTGGATGGCGCGGACCGGCGCTACATGCTGCTGCTTGCCGAACATTATGGCGGCGGGCCGGTCGGGGTGGAAACCATCTCGGCCGCGCTGTCGGAGGCGCGCGACGCGATCGAGGAGGTGATCGAGCCGTTCCTCTTGCAGCAGGGCCTTGTCCAGCGCACGCCGCGCGGGCGGATGCTGGCGGCGCGGGCCTGGCGGCATCTGGGGCTGGAGGCGCCGAGGGCGCCGGGGCAGACCGATCTGTTCGAGGGCTGATACCACGCGTGAAAATCCTGGCAAGATATTGTTTTGGAACATTAAAGATTGTTTCGTCAAGGTTTCGTGAACCATTCGCTGTGGCCCCGGTGCAAGGGTTCGCCAAAGTTTCTGGTTTGGCGCGGAACCGGTGCTGCCATTCGTCGTGCTGGCGCGTTGATCCCGGTCGGGCCGTGCCCGGCGCAAAGGGCGGCACGCCCCATCAGTCCTGCAACCACCCGGCGTCCACCCGGCACTGTCGCCCGGATGTCCGGTTGCAGGCCGGACCCAAAGCAAAGGAATACAAGCCATGAGACCCGATGTTCTGAAGATCGTCATCCTGGCGCTGGTCGTCCTGGCCGGCGTTCTGGCCTATTATCTCTATCAGGAGCGCCAGCAGCCGACCGGGGTCGAGATCAAGATCGACGAGGGCGGCATCTCGATTCAGGAGAACTAGGCCGGCCTTGCGGCAGGGGGCGGCCGTCCCCTGCGGCGGGGTTGTTGGGGGACAGTCGCATCCAGTGGGACGGGACGTGCGCCGGGCGGCGGTTCTGGCGGGGAGTGCGGTGCCTCCGGCGGGGATATTTGAGAACAGAAGAATTGGGGGCGGTGGGAGGTGCGCCGGGCGGCGGTTCTGGCGGGGAGGGCGGTGCCTCCGGCGGGGATGTTTGAGAACAGAAGAATTGGGGGCGGTGGGAGGTGCGCCGGGCGGCGGTTCTGGCGGGGAGGGCGGTGCCTCCGGCGGGGATATTTGAGAACAGAAGAATTGGGGGCGGTGCGAGGGACGCCGGGCGGCGGGTCGGGGGGAGGGCGGTGCCTCCGGTGGGGATGTTTGGAAAGAAGAAGTGAGGGCGGGGGCCGTGACTCTTGATCGGGCGGGGCGGCGGGGGTAATCGGGGCTGGGGCGGCGGTGCTGGCGGGCCTGGGCTGCGCGGGGGGGCGATGTGACGGCAGACGAGGTTGAGGCGCTGTTCACCCGCGCGGACGGGCAATATCTGTTCGCGCGCTGGGGGCGGCCCATCGTGCCGGTGGTGTTCGGGGTCGATGATGCGACGCTGGGCGTGGTGAAGGGGGCGATCGAGGCGGTCGTGCTGCTGGCGGGGCACCGCATGGCCGGGACCGACCCGGAACTGGGCGCCAACCTGATGCTGTTCTTCGTTCACGACTGGGCCGAGCTGCCGCAGGTGCCGGGGCTGGACCGGCTGGTGCCGGATCTGGCGGCGATCTGCGCCCGGCTGGAGGCGGCGGGGGCGAACCAGTACCGCGCCTTCCGCTTCGATGCGGGCGGCGCGATCCGGGCGGCCTTCGTCTTCCTGCGAATGGACGCGCATCTGGCGGCGGAGGCGGCCGAGACGCTGGCGCTGGCGCAGGCGGTGCAGGTGATCGTGCTGTGGTCGGACCGGGCCTTCGCGGCCGAGGGGCCGCTGGCGCTGGCGGGGGACCGGGTGATCCTGCGGCCGGACATCGCGGGGATCATTAGGGCGGGCTATGACCCGGTGCTGCCCGAGGTGGCGCGCGAGGCCAGCCACGCGCTGCGGCTGGCGGCACGGCTGGGCTGACCCATGTCAGTGCGGCGCCTGCCAGAGTGTGATCGGGTACGGCGAAAACCATGGAGGAGTGCTGCGATGGCCGACCTTGCGATTGATCTGGAAGAACTCGGGGCGCTGGTGCTGCGGCTCAAGGCGGTGATGGCCAAGGAGGGCATGGATTTCCCCGAACTGGGCGGCAATGCCTCGGACGATCCGATCCCGGAAGCATTGCAGCAGACCGAGGGCGATCTGAGCCAGGACGAGATTACCCAGGAAATCGAGACGATGAACGACGATCAGCAGGATGCGCTGGTGGCGTTGTTCTGGATCGGGCGCGGCGATGCCGAGCCCGAAGCCTGGGCCGAGACGCTGGAACTGGCCCGGGAACGCCATACCGGGCGGGTCAGCACCTATCTGCTGGGCAAGCCGCTGGTGGCAACCTATCTGGAGGACGGGCTGGAGCAGTTGCGCGAGGCGGGCGTTCTGGAGTGACCGGCGCTTGATTTCGGGCAGGCTGCGGGATAGCCGGGGCGGGCCGCAACGTTCGGGGGTGCCGGGATGGCCCACAGCTTTGCCCTTCGGGTCTATTACGAGGACACCGATCTGGCGGGGATCGTCTATTACGCCAATTACCTGAAGTTCATCGAGCGCGCGCGCAGCGAATGGGTGCGCGGGCTGGGGGTGGACCAGCGCGCGCTGCGGGCGGCCGAGGGGATCGTGTTCGCGGTCCGGCGCATCGAGGCGGATTATCTGCGCCCGGCCGTGTTCGACGATCTTCTGACGGTGGAGACCGCGCCGGTGGCGGTGACCGGCGCGCGGATCGTGCTGGATCAGGCGGTTCTGCGCGGGGCGGAGCGGCTGTTTTCGGCGCGGGTGACGCTGGTCTGCCTTGGGCGCGGCGGGGCGGCGCAGCGGCTGCCGGGGGAATTGCGGCGCCTGTTGTCACCCTGCAAAGAGGGGGCGGGGGATGGGCGTGATTTCGCGTCCTGACAGAGATGTGTTGGCATTCCCCTTCAAAACCGGATAGAATCAGCCCAAAGAACGGTCGCGAGAACGACCCAGAAAAAGAGCAGGCCTATGGAAACGGATACCCTTGCGATGGCGCAGGAGATTGATTTCTCGCTGCTGGCGCTCTTCGCGCGTGCGACGATCACGGTGAAGCTGGTCATGATCACATTGCTGGTCATGTCTTTCTGGTCATGGGCGATCATCATCCGCAAGCACCTGATGTTCCGCGCCTCGCAGCACGAGGCGGCGGTGTTCGACCGCGCCTTCTGGTCGGGCGAGCCGCTGGACGAGCTGTTCGAGAAGATCGGGCCGCAGCCCGAAGGGGCCTCGGGCAAGATATTTGCCAGCGGGATGCTGGAGTGGCGGCGCAGCCACCGGCAGGACGGCGGGCTGATCGCGGGGGCGCAGGCGCGGATCGACCGGTCGATGGATGTGGCGATCGCCAAGGAAAGCGAGGCGCTGAACAAGGGGCTGAGCTTCCTGGCTACCGTGGGGTCCACCGCGCCGTTCATCGGGCTGTTCGGCACGGTGTTCGGCATCATGCATTCCTTCACCCAGATCGCGATTTCCAAGAACACCGATCTGGCGACGGTGGCCCCCGGCATCGCCGAGGCGCTGCTGGCGACCGGGATCGGGCTGATTGCCGCCATTCCGGCGGTGGTGTTCTACAACAAGCTGAATGCCGACGGCGAGCGGATCATCGGCGGCTACGAGGCGTTCGCCGACGAGTTCGCCACCATCCTTTCGCGCCAGCTGGACGCCTGAGCGATGGGGGCGGGGGTCACCAAATCGGCGGGCGGCGGTGGTCGGCGCGGGCGCAGGCGGGGTCGCTCGCCCGCGATGTCGGAAATCAACGTGACGCCGTTTGTCGACGTGATGCTGGTGCTCTTGATCATCTTCATGGTGACGGCGCCGCTGCTGACGGTGGGCGTGCCGATCGAATTGCCCGATACCGCCGCAAGTTCCATCCCGACCGAGCAGGAGGAGCCGCTGACGATCACCATGACCGCCGATGGCCGTCTGCTGATCCAGACCGCCGAGGTGGTCGAGGGCGAGCTGATCCCGAAGCTGCGGGCGATTGCGTCGGAGCGGGTCAGCGACAAGGTGTTCCTGCGGGCCGACGGGGCGATTGCCTATGAAAAGGTGGCGCAGGTGATGGGTGCGCTGAACGCGGGCGGGTTCCGCAACATCGGCCTCGTGACCGATACCAACGGGCCGACCTTCGGCGGCAGCGGCGGCTAGGTCTGCACCTATGGACAATGGGGTGATCATCTCTGGCATCGGGCATCTGAGCCTGATCCTGTGGGTGCTGTTCGGGGGCTGGTTCGTCCGGCTCGACGAGCCGCCTGCCGTGGCGGTGACAGAAGTGTCGCTGATGTCGTCGGCCGAGTTCGATGCGCTGGCCTCGGCGGCGCCGCTGGCACCGGGGGCTGCGGCGGCACCGGAGCAGCCCGAGGTGGCCCCGCCCGATCCGGTGCAGCCGGAACTGGCCCAGGAGTCGCCGCCGCCCGCCCCCGAAGTGCCCGCCCCGCCGCAGCCCGCGCCCGAACCGGACCCGGCGCCCGACGTGACCGAGATCGAGCCGCTGCCCGCCCCGGTGGTGACCGAAGTGCCGCCGGAACCGACGCTGGCCCCCCCGGCCGAGGTCGAGCAGCCGCTGCCCGCCCCGGTCAGCAGCGTGAAGCCCAAGCCGCGCCCTGCGCCGCGCGTGGCCCCCGAGGCCGCGCCGGCCCCCGAACCCGATGCGGTGATCGCCGAACAGGCCACGCCGGCGGTGACCCCCGAACCTGCGCCCGAAGCTGCGGTGGTCGAGGAACCGACGCCAGCCGCCGCCCCGCCCGAGGCCAGCACGCAGATCATCACCGAGGCGGTCGAAACCGCCGACACGCCCGAACTTGCCCCGACCAGCAGCGCGCGGCCGAAGTCGCGCCCGGCGAAGGCCGCAACGCCGGTGCCCGAGGCGGTTTCTGCCGCGCCGGCCCCGGCCGAGACGGCCGCCGAACGGGATGCCGTGGCTGAGGCCATTGCCGCCGCCATGGCGGAAGCCGCCGCCCAACCCGCGCCGACGGGCGGGGCGGACGGGCCGTCGGAACGGCCCGTCGGGCCGCCGATGTCGGCGGGCGAGAAGGATGCGCTGCGCGTTGCGGTGCAGCAATGCTGGAACGTCGGCGCGCTGTCGTCGGACGCGATGCGGGTGACGGTGACGCTGGCCGTCTCGGTCGGGCGCGACGGCGTGCCGGACCGCGGCTCGATCACCATGACCGGCGCCACCGGCGGGTCGGATGTTGCCGCGCGGCAGGCCTTCGAGACGGCGCGGCGGGCGATCATCCTGTGCGGTGCAAAGGGCTTTCCGCTGCCCGCAGACAAATACGACCAGTGGCGCGAGCTTGAACTGGTGTTCAACCCCGAAGGGATGCGGTTCAAATGACCATCAGACCCCGGCAATGCCAAAGACGGCGGCACCCTTCCGACCCAACCCTTCCCGGCACGCTGCCACCCAGATGCCGGTCACCCCGGAGAGCATGAGGACACCATGACCCTGTTCAGAACCCTCACCCCCGCGCTTGCGGTATTGGCGCTGCTGGCCGGGCCGATGCCGATGGCGCTGGCGCAGACCGGCCCGTTGCGGATCGAGATCA
Source organism: Paracoccaceae bacterium Fryx2 (assembly GCA_032334235.1). NCBI lineage: Bacteria > Pseudomonadati > Pseudomonadota > Alphaproteobacteria > Rhodobacterales > Paracoccaceae > Paracoccaceae bacterium Fryx2. The sequence goes on along the minus strand of JAVSGI010000005.1, from coordinate 1,778,906 downwards.
CCGAAGGGGTCATCGAACCCCTGCCGTTCGCGGTGCCCGATTTCATCGCCGAGAACGCCGCGGCGGGCAAGTATGCCGTCGACATTGCGCGGGTGATCGCGTCCGACCTGTCGGGCACCGGGCTGTTTCGCGAGATTCCGGCCAGCGCGCACATCTCGCGCGTGACCAGCTTCGATGCGCCGGTCTCCTACCCCGACTGGAAGGCGATCAACGCGCAGGCGCTGATCACCGGGGCGGTCAGCGCCTCGGGCGACCGGATCGTGGTCAAGTTCCGGCTTTATGACGTGTTTTCCGGCGCGCCGCTGGGCGAGGGGCTGCAATTCGCGGGCACCACGCAAAGCTGGCGGCGGATGGCGCACAAGGTGGCCGACGCCGCCTATGCCCGCATCACCGGCGAGGGCGGCTATTTCGACAGCCGCGTGGTGTTCGTGGCCGAAAGCGGGCCGAAGAACCAGCGCGCCAAGCGGCTGGGCGTGATGGATTACGACGGCGCCAACGTGCAGTATCTGACCGACAGCAACTCGCTGGTGCTGGCGCCGCGCTTTTCGCCCACCGGCGACCGCATCCTCTATACCTCGTACACGTCGGGTTTCCCGCGCATCTACCTGATGGACGTGGGCAGCCTGCGCACCCGCGCGCTGGATGAACAGCCCGGCACCATGACCTTCGCGCCGCGCTTTGCCCCCGATGGCCGCACGGTGGTGTTTTCGCTGGAACAGGGCGGCAACTCGGACATCTACACCGTGGACAGCCAGTCGGGTGCCCTGTCGCGCCTGACCAATGCGCCCTCGATCGAGACGGCGCCCAGCTATTCGCCCGACGGCAGCCGGATCGTGTTTGAAAGCGACCGCTCGGGCACCCAGCAGCTTTACATCATGTCGGCGGGTGGCGGCGAGCCGCAGCGGATTTCCAACGGGCAGGGCCGCTATGGCACCCCGGTCTGGTCGCCGCGCGGTGACCTGATCGCCTTTACCAAGCAGCATCAGGGCCGCTTCCATATCGGGGTGATGCGCACCGACGGGTCGGAAGAACGGCTGCTGACCGCCTCGTTCCTCGACGAGGGCCCGACCTGGGCGCCGAATGGCCGGGTGATCATGTTCACCCGCGAAACCTCGGGCGAGGGCGGGCGCGCGGCGCTGTATTCGGTGGACATCTCGGGGCGCAACCTGCGCCAGGTGCCGACCGAAGGCTCTGCCTCGGACCCCGCGTGGTCGCCGCTGCTGCCCTGAATTTGCTGCGCCGCCGCGATTCACAAGGCGGCGCGAACCTGTTATGCTTTGGCCAATCGAGCCAAGATCATGCCAAGATCAAGAAGGATTCCCGGAATGACGTATTTTCCCAAAGCCCTGCTGCTGGTGGCAGTCCTCGGCCTTGCGGCCTGCAACAACCCTGATCGTTACGGCGCAGGCGGCGCCGGGGCGGGAGGCGCGGGCGGCGCAGGCGGTGCCGGGGGCATCGGCACGACCGGGCTCGGCGATCCGACCTCGACCGCGTATTTCCAGGCGACGGTGGGCGACCGGGTGTTCTTTGCCGTCGATCAGAACAACCTGTCCGACACCGCGCGCGGCACGCTGAGCCAGCAGGCAAGCTGGCTGCAGACCAACCGCGACTACGCGATCATCATCGAAGGCCATGCCGACGAGCAGGGCACGCGTGAATACAACCTGGCGCTGGGTGCGCGCCGCGCTTCGGCGGTGCAGGACTACCTGATCTCGCAGGGTGTGGCCCCGTCGCGGATGCGGACCGTGAGCTATGGCAAGGAGCGCCCGGTCGAGGTCTGCTCGACCGAGGATTGCTACTCGCGCAACCGCCGCGCCGTCACGGTGCTGTCGCTGGGGTCGGGGGTCTGAGGCCATGAAGATGCTGCGCGCCTTCGCGGTGCTGGTGTTCCTGCCGCTGCCTGCGCTGGCGCAGGACCGGGCGCAGACGCTGGCCGACATCAGGGCCGAACTGTCCGGGCTGAGCGCCCAGATCGTCGCCCTGAAGCAGGAACTGGTCAGCACCGGCGCGGCGCAAAGCGGCGCGGCCGGCGGGTCGGCGCTGCAGCGGATGGATACGCTGGAATCGGCGCTGATGGCGTTGACCTCCAAGACCGAGGCGCTGGACCTGCGGATCAACCGTGTGGTCAACGACGGCACGCTGCGGCTGGCGGATCTGGAGTTCCGCGTGGTGGAACTGGAGGGCGGCGACATCGCCGCCCTGCCGCCCGCGGCGACGCTGGGCGGGAGTGCGGGGGCTGCGGCCCCGGCGGCGCAGGCCCCGGTGACGGGCGGTGCCGAACTGGCAGTGGGCGAACAGGCAGACTTTGACCGGGCCAAGGGGGTGCTCGGTCAGGGTGACTTTCGCACCGCCGCGGACCAGTTTGCGACCTTTACCCAGACCTATACGGGTGGGCCCCTGACCTACGAGGCGCATTTCCTGCGCGGCGAGGCGCTGGCGCAACTGGGCGAGACCTCGAACGCCGCGCGGGCGTATCTGGAAAGCTTTTCGGGTGAACCGAACGGGCCGCGCGCCCCGGATGCGCTGCTGAAGCTGGGGCAGGCGCTGGGCACGCTGGGGCAGACGCCCGAAGCCTGCGTGACGCTGACCGAGGTTGGCGTGCGCTTTCCCGGCAGCCAGCCCGCGACCGACGCGCAGGCGGCGATGCAGGGGCTGGGGTGTCCGTAGACGACGCGGGGCTGCTGGCGTGTCTGGGCCCGGTGCTGACGGGCGCGCCGCTGGGGCTGGCCGTATCGGGCGGTGGCGATTCCATGGCGATGCTGCATCTGGCGGTGCGGGCGGGTGCAGACCGCGGCCTGTTGCATGTGGTGACGGTCGATCACGGGCTCCGCGCCGAGAGTGCCGACGAGGCGCGGTTTGTCGGCCGGGTCTGTGCCGGGCTGGGGGTGGCGCATGTCACCCTGCGCTGGACGGGGTGGGACGGGCAGGGCAACACCGCAGATCAGGCGCGCCGGGCGCGTTACGGGTTGATGGCCGACTGGGCGCGGGCGACCGGCATCGGGCGGATCGCGCTGGCCCATACCCGCGACGATCAGGCCGAGACCTTTCTGATGCGGCTGGCGCGCAAGGCCGGGGTGGACGGGCTGGCCGCGATGGCGCCCTGCCGGGTGGCGCATGGCATCGCCTGGCTGCGGCCGCTGCTGGGCGTCGGGCGGGCCGACCTGCGGCGGTATCTTTCCGGGGCGGGGCTGCCCTGGATCGACGATCCCGGCAATGACGATCTGCGCCATGACAGGGTGAAGGCCCGGGCCGCGCTGGCGGTGCTGGACCCGCTGGGAATCGGCGCCGGGACGCTGGCCGAGGTGGCGCGCAACCTTGCCGTGGCGCGCCAGGCGCTGGACGAGGCAACGCGCGCCGCCGCGCGCCGCTGCTGCCGGGTCGATGGCGGCGACGTGGTGTTCGACCGGACGCTGTTCGGAGAGTTGCCCGCCGAGATTCGCCGCCGCCTGATGGAACGGGCGCTGCGCTGGGTGGCATCGGCGGAATATGGCCCAAGGGCCGCCGCGCTGGCCGGTTTTGTCGCAGCGGCCTGCGGCCGACAGCCGATGACGCTGCATGGCTGCCGCCTCTTGCCAGGCACCAGCGCCTTCCGCATCTGCCGCGAAGTGCAGGCCGTGAAGCATCTGGCGACTCCGGCGGATAAGCTGTGGGATGGCCGCTGGCAGTTTTCGGGGGCAGATTCCAACGGCTTGCAGGTGCGGGCCCTGGGGGCCTGCGGTCTTGCGCAACTGCCCGACTGGCGGGGCGCCGGGCGGCCGCGCGCCGCCCTGCTGGCTGCGCCTGCGCTGTGGCGAAATGACACAGTTGTCGCCGCGCCCCTGGCAGGGCGCGTGCAGGGCTGGCACCTGCAGGTCAAACCCGATGCCGAAGGGCTGTTTCTTTCCGCTTTATCGCATTGAACCCCCGTCACATATCTCTATCTTAGATGCAAAGCTGCGGCGCCCTTTGTCGCGCGACACCGTAAGGAGACATTCGTGGGTAACGCACGAAATATCGCATTCTGGGTTGTGCTGTTCCTGCTGATACTGGCGCTGTTCAACCTGTTCAGCGGCGGCCAGACCACCAGCGCCTCGCGTTCGATTTCCTATTCCGACTTCATCGCCCGAGTCGACCAGGGCGAGGTTGCCAGCGTGGTGCTGGACGGCGAGAAGGTGCTGGTGCGCGGCAAGGACGGCACGCAATACGTGGCGATCAAGCCTGCGGGGGAGGAAATCACCGACCGCCTGATCTCGAAGCAGGTCGAGGTTCGCGCCGAGGCGCAGGAACAATCGGGCTTCTTCTCGCTGCTCAGCCTGTGGCTGCCGTTCCTCGTGCTGATCGGGATCTGGATCTTCTTCATGAACCGGATGCAGGGCGGCGGCAAAGGCGGGGCGATGGGCTTTGGCAAATCGCGCGCCAAGCTGCTGACGGAAAAGCATGGCCGGGTGACGTTCGACGACGTGGCGGGCATCGACGAGGCCAAGGAAGAGCTTGAGGAGATTGTCGAATTCCTGCGCAACCCGCAGAAGTTCAGCCGTCTTGGCGGCAAGATCCCGAAAGGCGCGCTGCTGGTCGGCCCGCCGGGCACCGGCAAGACGCTGCTGGCGCGGGCGATTGCGGGCGAGGCCGGCGTTCCGTTCTTCACCATCTCGGGCTCCGATTTCGTGGAAATGTTCGTCGGCGTCGGTGCAAGCCGCGTGCGCGACATGTTCGAGCAAGCCAAGAAGAACGCGCCCTGCATCGTGTTCATCGACGAGATCGACGCCGTGGGCCGGGCGCGTGGCGTCGGCATGGGCGGCGGCAATGACGAGCGCGAACAGACGCTGAACCAGCTTCTGGTCGAAATGGACGGGTTCGAGGCCAACGAAGGCGTGATCATCGTGGCCGCGACCAACCGCAAGGACGTGCTCGACCCCGCGCTGCTGCGCCCGGGGCGGTTCGACCGCCAGATCCAGGTGCCGAACCCCGACATCAAGGGCCGCGAGAAGATCCTGACGGTTCATGCCCGCAAGGTGCCGGTGGGGCCGGATGTCGATCTGCGCATCATCGCGCGCGGCTGCCCCGGATTCTCGGGTGCCGATCTGGCGAACCTGGTGAACGAGGCGGCGCTGACCGCCGCGCGCGTCGGGCGGCGGTTCGTCACCATGGACGATTTCGAGAATGCCAAGGACAAGGTGATGATGGGGGCCGAGCGTCGCAGCATGGTGCTGACCGCCGACCAGAAGGAAAAGACCGCCTATCACGAGGCCGGCCACGCGATTGTCGGCATCAACATGCCGAAATGCGACCCGGTCTACAAAGCCACCATCATCCCCCGCGGCGGTGCCCTCGGGATGGTGGTCAGCCTGCCCGAGATGGACCGGCTGAACATGCACAAGGACGAAGGCAAGCAGAAGATCGCCATGACCATGGCCGGCAAGGCCGCCGAGATCATCAAGTATGGTGAAGAAGGCGTTTCCTCCGGCCCGGCGGGCGACATCCAGCAGGCCAGCGCGCTGGCGCGGGCGATGGTGATGCGCTGGGGCATGTCTGACAAGATCGGCAACATCGACTATGCCGAGGCGCATGAGGGCTATCAGGGCAACACCGGCGGCTTCTCGGTTTCGGCCGAAACCAAGACGCTGATCGAAGCCGAGGTGAAGGCGCTGATCGACGAGGGCTACGATGTGGCACGCCGGATTCTGCTGGAGAAATCGGTCGAGTTCGAACGGCTTGCGCGGGGGCTTCTGGAATATGAAACCCTGACCGGCGACCAGATCCGCAAGGTTGTGGCGGGCGAGGAGTTGGGGGGCAACGACGATGCCGGGTCTTCCAGCGGCGGCGTCAGTTCGATCGCGTCGATCCCGAAGACCAAGCCGCGGGCGGTCAAGCCCGATGGCGGTCTGGAACCCGAGCCGATGGCCTGAATGTGACGGCCGAACCACTGGCACATGACTGGGACCCCGAAACCTACGCCAGGTTTCGGGGTCTGCGTTTGCGCCCGGCACTGGATCTGCTGGCGCAGGTGGGGCCGCTGCCCGAGGGGGCGGTGGTCGATCTGGGCTGCGGCACCGGGTCGGTCGGTGCGGCGCTGGCCGAACGGTTTGGCGACCGCCAGCGGATCGGGCTGGACGCCTCGCCCGCGATGCTGGCCAAGGCGGCGGAAACCGGCGCCTACCACAGCCTGATGGAGGCCGATCTGGCAGGATGGCAACCCGAGGTGGCGCCGGCGCTGATCTTTTCCAACGCGGCGCTGCACTGGCTGCCTGATCATGGCGCCCTGCTGCCGCAACTGGCGGGCTGGCTGGCGCCGGGCGGCGTGCTGGCGGTGCAGATGCCGCGCCAGTTCAACGCACCCTCGCACCGCTTCCTGCGCGACATTGCGGCGGCGATGTTTCCCGACCGTTTCGATTTTGCCCATGAAGAGGCGCCGGTGAAGCCTGCCGTGGCCTATTGGCAGATGCTGGCCCCGCTGGGGCAGGTGACGGCCTGGGAAACCGATTATGTGCAATGGCTTGACCCGGTGGACGATGGCCATCCGGTGCGCCGCTTCACCGAAGGCACCGCGCTGCGCCCGATTGCGGAAAAGCTGGACCGGGCAGAACTGGCGGCGTTTCTGGCGGCCTATGACACGGCGCTTGGGTCGGCCTATCCCGTGCTGGCCGACGGGGCGGCGCTGTTCCCGTTCCGCCGCTGTTTCTTCGTGCTGACGGTGTAGGACTTGCCCGCGCTGCTGCCGACCGGGTTTCACGGCACGATCACCTGGCTGGGGCTGGTGCCCGACCGCAAGGCGGCGCTGGCGTCGCTGCCGGTTCAAAGCCTGATCGCGGGTTTTGCCGGGCCCGAGGGCGAGGCCCATGGCGGGCTGACCCGGCCCGCCTGTTCGCGCGTTGCCCGGCAGTACAGGCGCGGCACCCCGATCCGCAACACGCGGCAGTTTTCCCTGATGGGGGCCGAGGATCTGGCGGCGATGGCTGCCGCGATGGGGCTGGCGGCGCTCGACCCCGCGTTGCTTGGCACCGGCGTGGTGATCGCGGGCATTCCCGATTTCAGCCACATCCCGCCATCTTCGCGGCTACAGGCCGAAGGCGGGGCGACGCTGGTGGTCGACATGGAAAACCGACCCTGCACGCTGCCCGCGCGCGAGATCGAGGCGCTGCACCCCGGCCATGGCCGCACCTTCAAGCCGGCTGCCGTGGGGCGGCGCGGCGTCACGGCATGGGTGGAGGCCGAGGGGATGCTGCGCCTTGGCCAGCGCGTGACCCTGCATGTGCCCGACCAGCCGGCCTGGGCGCATCTGGAGACCGCACGGCGCGGCTGACCGGCCACCCGTTGCAAGGTGGCGTTTTTTCGGGCGGAATGTCGGTTTTTCCCCTGCCATCAACGGGCCGGGCCGGTATAGCGTGACAAAAGGGCGCGGCACGAACCAGCGCCCAAGGGAGAGAGACATGGCCTTCAAGACCGACATCGAGATTGCCCGCGATGCCACCAAGCTGCCGATCATGGAAATCGGCGCGCGCCTCGGCATCCCGGCCGCCGACCTGCTGCCCTACGGCCACGACAAGGCCAAGGTCGGGCAGAGCTTCATCAAGGGGCTGGAGGGGCGGACGCTGGGCAAGCTGATCCTGGTGACGGCAATCAACCCCACCCCGGCGGGCGAGGGCAAGACCACGACGACCGTCGGCCTTGGCGACGGGCTGAACCGGATCGGCAAGAAGGCGATCATCTGCATCCGCGAGGCAAGCCTTGGCCCGAACTTCGGCATGAAGGGCGGGGCGGCGGGTGGCGGCCATGCCCAGGTGGTGCCGATGGAAGAGATGAACCTGCATTTCACCGGCGACTTTCACGCCATCACCTCGGCGCACAACCTGCTGGCGGCGATGATCGACAACCACATCTACTGGGGCAACGCGTTGGAGATCGACGCCCGCCGCATTGTCTGGCGCCGGGTGATGGACATGAACGACCGGGCGTTGCGCGACATCGTGGTGAACCTTGGCGGCGTGTCGAACGGCTTTCCGCGCCAGACCGGATTTGACATCACGGTGGCGTCGGAGGTCATGGCGATCCTGTGCCTTGCCAACGATCTGGCCGACCTGCAACGGCGGCTGGGCAGCATCGTGGTGGCCTATACCCGCGACAAGCGGCCGATCTTTGCGCGCGACCTGCAGGCCGACGGCGCGATGACGGTGCTGTTGAAGGACGCGATGCAGCCCAATCTGGTGCAGACGCTGGAGAACAACCCGGCCTTCGTGCATGGCGGGCCGTTTGCCAACATCGCGCATGGCTGCAATTCGGTGATCGCCACCACCACGGCGCTGCGGCTGGGCGACTATGTGGTGACCGAGGCCGGTTTCGGCGCCGATCTGGGGGCCGAGAAGTTCTTCGACATCAAGTGCCGCAAGGCCGGGCTGAAACCGGCGGCGGCGGTGATCGTGGCGACGGTGCGCGCCATGAAGATGAACGGCGGCGTGGCCAAGGCCGATCTGGCGGCCGAGAACGTGGCGGCGGTGCAGGCGGGCTGCCCGAACCTTGGCCGCCACATCGCCAACGTCAAGGGCTTCGGGGTGCCGGTGGTGGTGGCGGTCAACCATTTCCACAGCGACACCGAGGCCGAGATACAGGCCGTGAAGGCCTATGTCGCGGCGCAGGGGGCCGAGGCGATCCTGTGCCGCCACTGGGCGCAGGGCTCTGCGGGCATCGAGGATCTGGCGCACAAGGTGGTGCAGCTGGCCGAGGGCGGCGGGGCGAACTTCGCGCCGCTCTACCCCGACGAGATGCCGCTGTTCGAGAAGATGGAAACCATCGCCAAGCGCATCTACCACGCCGAGCATGTGATTGCCGACCACACCATCCACGACCAGCTGCGCGCATGGGAGGCGGCGGGCTATGGCCACCTGCCGGTCTGCATGGCCAAGACGCAATACAGCTTCAGCGCCGATTCCAACCTGCGCGGCGCGCCGACCGGGCATTCGATTCCGGTGCGCGAGGTGCGGCTGTCGGCCGGGGCGGGCTTTGTCGTGGCGATCTGCGGCGAGATCATGACGATGCCGGGCCTGCCGCGCGCGCCTTCGGCCGAGGTGATCGGGCTGAACGACGCGGGGCAGGTCGAGGGGTTGTTCTGACGCGTTGTCCTTTGGCGCGTTGCGTCGTAAGAGGCGCCATCCTTTCTGATGACGAGGCGCAAGATGAAAACCCCGGCAGAATGCACGACGATGGCCGAGCTTCGGGCCGAGATCGACCGGCTGGACGAGGAACTGGTGGCGCTGTTCGCGCAGCGCGTCGGCTACATCGACCGGGCGGTCGAGATCAAGACCGAGGTCGGCCTTCCCGCCCGGATCGGCAGCCGGGTGGAAGAGGTGATCGCCAACGTGCGGCGCCATGCGACGAGCCACGGGCTGCCGCCCGACAAGCTTGAAAAGCTGTGGCGCAAGCTGGTCGACTGGTCGATCGAGCGCGAGGAAAGCCATCTGGGGAAGGACGAGGAATGACCGCAGGACTGATCGACGGCAAGGCCTTTGCGGCGCGGGTTCGGGCGCGGGTGGGCGCCCATGTGGCACGGCTGGCGGCCGACCACGGGCTGAGGCCGGGGCTGGCGGTGGTTCTGGTGGGCGAAGACCCGGCTTCGCAGGTCTATGTGGGCGCCAAGGGCAAGCAGACGGTCGAGGTCGGGATGGTCTCGATCGAACACAAGCTGCCTGCCGACACGTCCGAGGCCGATCTGCTGGCGCTGATCGCGCGGCTGAACGCCGATCCGGAAATCCACGGCATTCTCGTGCAGTTGCCGCTGCCTGCTCATCTGGATTCCGATCTGGTGATCAATGCGATCAACCCGGCGAAGGACGTTGACGGCTTTCACATATCGAACGTCGGGCTGCTGGGCACCGGGCAGAAGAGCATGGTGCCCTGCACGCCGCTGGGCTGCCTGATGATGCTGCGCGACCTGCACGGCAGCCTGTCGGGGATGAACGCGGTGGTGGTCGGGCGCAGCAACATCGTCGGCAAGCCGATGGCGCAACTGCTGCTGGGGGAAAGCTGCACGGTGACCATTGCGCACAGCCGGACCCGCGATCTGGCGGCGGTCTGTCGTGGCGCCGACATTCTGGTGGCGGCGGTGGGGCGGCCCGAGATGATCACCGGCGACTATGTGAAGCCGGGGGCGACGGTGATCGACGTGGGCATCAACCGGGTGGAGCGTGACGGCAAGATGCGGCTGGTGGGGGATGTCGATTTCGCGTCTGCGTCGCTGGTGGCGGGGGCCATTACCCCGGTGCCGGGCGGCGTGGGGCCGATGACGATTGCCTGCCTGCTGGCAAATACCGTGACCGCCTGCTGCCGGGCGCACGGGTTGCCGGAACCCGAGGGGCTGACGGTCTAGCGCCGCGGCATCGGCAGGGGGATGGCGCGCGAGCCGGTCAGGATCGCCAGCGCGTTCTGCGCCATCAGCGCGGCAAGGGCCGGATCGTGGCACCACAGGCCCCCGGTATAGGTGCCGTAGGCGGGCAGGATCAGGCGGTCGGCATCCAGCAGGAAACAGGGCCGCGCCTGCCCGGCAAGGCGGGCCTTGGGGTGGTAGTGGCCGGAAACCTCCGCCCGCGCGCCGGGTTCGGCGATGTGGCGGAAGGTCAGCGGCGGCAGGTGCGCCTCGGCGCGGTGGCTGCCGCCAAGGTCGAGCGGGCCGGGGTCGTGGTTGCCCAGCACCCACGTCCAGTCGCGCCCCGCCATCAGGCGCGTGAGCCACAGCCGGTCGCTGTCGTCCAACTGCGTCCCGGCATCCAGATCGTCGAAGCTGTCGCCAAGGCAGATCACCCGTGCGGCCCCCGTGACCGCCAGATCGGCATCAAGCCGGGTCAGCGTGGCGCGCACCTCGTAGGGCGGCAAGAGCGCGCCGCCGCGCCGGGCGAGCCGGGCGGACTTGCCGAAATGCAGGTCTGACACCACCAGCAGCCCCGCATCGGGCCAGTGCAGCGCGCCCGAGGGCAGGGCGATCAGGGCCGTGTCGGCAAGGGTGAAGGCGTGGCCGGTCATGGCGCATCACCTGCCCGAAGGGGGGCCAGCGTGCAAGGGGTCAGGCAAGCCCCGCCGCCTGCATCAGCCGCGCCGCCGCATCGGCCACCAGCCGCTCGCGCCCGGCGCCGACCACCGGAATCCGCCCGGCCTCGAGGAATAGCGGCGCGGCCAGCGGGGTGACGCGGGGCAGGCGCAAACAGTCGATGCCGCCGTCGGGTTGCAGGGCGATGCGGGCCAGCATGCCCTCGATCCGGCCGAAATCGACCAGACCGCGCAGCGCCTCCTCGCGGGTGATTTTCAGCATCAGGTGGCCGGGGTCGTGGCGGCGCAGGGTGTCGTAGAGGATGTCGGAGGAAAACGTCGCCTGCCGCCCCGACTTGCGCCGCCCCTGATGGCTGCGCTCGATCAGGCCCGCGATGATGGCCGAGGCGCGGAAGGTGCGTTTCATCACCGCATTGCCCGCCAGCCAGCCTTCAAGCCCGGCGCGCAGGCGATCGGCGTCGAACAGCGGCAGCGGGTCGGTGACCGGCTCCAGCCCCCAGATCAGGGTGGCGTAGTCGGTGGCGACGAAGCCGAGCGGCGCCAGCCCCTCCTCCTCCATCCGCTTGGTCAGCAGGAGGCCCAGCGTCTGCTGCGCGTTGCGCCCGGCAAACCCGTAGACGCAGAGATGCTCGCGCCCGTCATGCGGGAAGCTTTCGCAGAGCAGGCGGTGGGGTTCCGGCAGGCGGGAAACCTTGCGTTGCAGGGCAAGCCAGGCGGCGGTGTGGGCGGGAAGCTCGGGCCAGGCCGATTGTTGGAAAAGGGCAAGGATTCGCTGGGTCAGCAGGGTGGACGTGGCGAATTTTGTTCCATTGAACACTGCCACGCGCGGGTCGCGGCCGGGGGAGCGGCTGACCTCGACCGTCAGTTCGCGCAGGGATTCGTAGCGCACCACCTCGCCGCCGATCAGGAAGGTGTCGCCGGGGGTCAGGGTTGCGGCGAAGGCTTCCTCGATCTCGCCCAGGGGCAGGCCCGTGCGGCCCTTGAGGCGGACCTTCAGCGTTTCGGTGTCGATGATGGTGCCGATGTTCTGGCGGATGACGGCGGCGCTGCGCGGGTCGCGCAGGTGCCACAGGCCGCCGGTCAGCTTCAGCCGCTGCCAGCGGTCATAGGCGCGCAGGGCATAGCCGCCGGTGGCGGCGAAATCGAGGCAGGCGCCGAATTCGGCGCGGGTCAGGGCGGTGTAGGGGCCGGCGCTGGTGACCTCGGCGTAGAGCGCAGCGGCGTCGAACGGGGCAGAGGCGGCGCAGATCAGGATGTGCTGGCACAGCACGTCGCGGGGGCCGGGGCCGCGCGGCTCGCCGTCAAGATCATGGTCGCGCACCGCTTGCAGGGCGGCAAGGCATTCCACCACTTCGAAGCGGTTGGCGGGCACCAGGAGCGCCTTCGATGGCGCGTTGTAGCGGTGGTTGGCCCGCCCGATGCGCTGCACCAGCCGCTTGACGTTCTTCGGCGCGCCGACCTGGATCACCAGATCGACATCGCCCCAGTCGATGCCGAGGTCGAGCGAGCCGGTGCAGACGATGGCGCGCAACTGCCCGGTCACCATCGCCGCCTCGACCCGTTCGCGCTGTTCGCGCGACAGGCTGCCGTGGTGGATGCCGATCGGCAGGCCGTCGTCGTTCTGCATCCAGAGGTCGCGGAAAAAGAGTTCGGCCTGCGCCCGGGTGTTGTGGAAGATCAGGGTGGTTCGGTGGGCGCGCACCTGATCCAGGATTGCCGGGATGGCGTGGCGACCGCCACCCCCGGCCCAGGGCGGCGGGGCGGTTTCAAGCATCCTAATGTCAGGATCGGGGCCGGGGTCCGCCAGAAGGATGGCGCAGGGGTCCGGGTTGCGCGCCAGAAAGCGGGCGAGGGCGGGCGGGTCTTCGACCGTGGCCGAAAGGCCGACGCGGCGCAGGCCGGGCGACAGGCTTTCCAGCCGCGAAAGGCACAGCATCAACTGGTCGCCGCGCCGCGATTCCGCCAGCGCGTGAATCTCGTCGACGATCACCCGTTGCAGGCCGTGAAAGATGCGCGGCGCATCCTCGTAGGAAAGCAGAAGTGCCAGGCTTTCCGGCGTGGTCAGCAGGATCTGCGGCGGGTCGGCGCGCTGGCGGCGGCGCTGGGTGTAGCTGGTGTCGCCGGTGCGGTCTTCGATGCGGATCGGCAGATTGGCACCTTCGACCGGGGCGCGCAGGTTGCGGCGGATGTCGGCGGTCAGCGCCTTCAGTGGCGAGATGTAGAGCGTGTGCAGCCCCTTGTGCGGCGTGGCAAGCTCGGCCAGCGTGGGCAGGAACCCGGCCAGCGTCTTGCCGCCGCCGGTGGGCGCGATCAAGAGCGTGGCGGGCTTGGCGGCGCGTTCCAGCATCGCCGTCTGATGCGGGTGCAGCGACCAGCCTTTGGCGGCGAACCAGTCGGAAAGGGCGGGGGGAAACGGGGTCATCCTGCATAGGTAGGGCGGCGTGCGCCCGGGGGAAAGCGGCGGAATGCAGGATTCATCTTGCCCTTCGCCCTGTCGCCGCCTATCCCCGGTGCCATGAAGATCCTTTTCCTTGGCGATGTGATGGGGCGCGCGGGGCGTGCTGCGGTAACCGAACGGCTGCCGACGCTGCGCACCGAATGGGGGCTCGATTTCGTCGTGGTCAACGGCGAGAACGCGACCTCGGGCGTCGGGCTGTCGGCGGACCATGCGCGCGCGCTGCTGGCAGCGGGGGCCGATTGCGTGACGCTGGGCGATCATGCCTTCGACCAGAAGGACATGCTGCAGTTCATCGAGACCGAGCCGCGCGTGCTGCGGCCGCTGAATTACGCCAAGCTGGCCCCCGGCAAGGGCGCGCGGCTGTTCAACGCGACGCAGGGGCGCAAGGTGCTGGTGGCGCAGGTGCTGGGGCAGGTGTTCATGAAACGCCCGTTCGACGACCCGTTCTCGGCCATTGATCCGGTGCTGCGGCAGCATCCGATGGGCGGGCTGGCGCAGGCGGCGGTGGTTGACATGCATTGCGAGGCGACCTCGGAAAAGATGGCGATGGGCCATTGGTGCGACGGGCGGGCGAGTCTGGTGGTGGGCACCCACACCCATATTCCGACCGGCGACGCGCAACTGCTGGAAGGCGGCACGGCCTACCTGAGCGATGCCGGCATGTGCGGCGACTACAATTCGGTGATCGGGATGGACAAGGCCGAACCGATGCGCCGCTTCATCACCGGCATGTCCAAGGGCCGGTTCGAGCCGGCCGAGGGGGCCGCCACGCTGTCGGGCGTCTATGTCGAGACCGACGACCGCACCGGCAAGGCAAACCGCGTCGCGATGATCCGGATCGGCGGGCGGTTGCAGGAAGCGCGGCCCTGAGCCTGCGGCGGCCCGGCATTGCCGGTCTGGCGCTGCGGCGCTGCTGCCCGAACCTTTCGCGCCATGGCAGGTTGACCCCGCCGAGGGTGTTGCGGCCGTGACGGGCAACGCCGCGCCCGCGGAAGTGCCCGTTTCCTGTGCAACCGCGGCCGGAATGCGGCCTGGGCGTTTGACTCCGGAAAAATCTTGGCTAGACACGTCGTGAATTGCAGGAGGACGGGCGTTGATCGGATTGGAACTGTCGCAAGTGACCCAGGCCTGGGTGGCGATTGCGATCCTGGTCGGCATGTTCATCATGTTCCTGCGCGAAACCTATCCGGTCGAGGTGGTGGCGATCGGGGCGGCCGGGTTCATGCTGGTTCTGGGCATCCTGCCGATGCAGTCCGTGACCGGCGTCATGTCGAACAACGCACCCTGGACGATCGCGGCGATGTTCATCATTGTCGGGGGGCTGGTGCGGACCGGTGCGCTGGAGTTCATGTCGGGCCTCGCCGCGCGCCATGTGCAAAGCAGCCCGGCCACGACGCTGATCCTGATGGGGGTCACCATCACCGCGCTTTCGGCCTTCGTGAACAACACGCCGCTGGTGGTGGTGATGATGCCGATCTTCATGCAACTGTCGCGACAACTGTCGGTCTCGCCGTCCAAGCTGATGATTCCGCTCAGTTACATGACCATCCTTGGTGGCACGATGACGCTGGTCGGCACCTCGACCAATCTGGTGGTCGACGGGGTGGCACAGGCCAAGGGGATGGAACCGTTCGGGATCTTCGAGATGACGCCGATCGGGGTTATCGTGGCACTGACCGGGCTGATCTATCTGGCGCTGGGGGCCAAACGACTGCTGCCCGACCGCGATTCGATGTCGTCGCTGCTGAGCGACCGCTCGCGGATGAAGTTCTTCACCGAAGCCGCGGTTCCCGAAGATTCGTCGCTGATCGGCAAGAAGCTGGACGAGATCGACATCTTCAAGCGCGAGGGCGCGCGGGTGATCGACGTGCTGCGCGGCGATGCCAGCCTGCGGCGCGATCTGTCTGCCGTGCAGTTGCAGGGCGGCGACCGGGTCGTGCTGCGCACCGCCATGTCGGAAGTGCTGGGGTTGCAGGCCCACAAGGACCTGCGGATGGTGGACAAGCTGTCCTCGGTGCAGACCTCGACGGTCGAGGTGCTGATCACCCCGGGCTGCCACATGATCGGGCGCAGCCTGGGGTCGATGCGGCTGCGGCGGCGCTATGGCGTCTATCCGCTGGCGGTCCACCGGCGCAACCAGAACATCGGGCGGCAACTGGATGATCTGGTGGTGCAGGTCGGCGACACGCTGCTGCTGGAAGGGGCGATGGCCGACATCCAGAAGCTGGCGAACGACATGGACATGGTCGATGTCGCCCACCCGACCGAGCGCGCCTTCCGCCGCCGTCAGGCCCCGATCGTGATCGCGGTGCTGGCGGGGATCATCCTGCTGTCGGCGATGAACGTGGCCCCGATCCAGGTGCTGGCCTTCGTCGGGGTCGGGATCGTGCTGGTGACCCGCTGCATCGACCCCGACGAGGCGTTCGGCTTTGTCGATGGCCGCCTGATGGGGATGCTGTTCGGGATGCTGGGGGTCGGGGCCGGGCTGGAGCATTCGGGCGCGGTCGAGATGATGGTGAACTGGGTCGCACCGACGCTGCTGGGGCTTTCGCCCTATCTGTTGGTGCTGGTGGTCTATGCCATGACCTCGTTCCTGACGGAAGTTGTGTCGAACAACGCGGTGGCGGTGATCGTGACCCCCGTGGTGATCGGCCTTGCGACCACTCTGGGGGTGGACCCGCGCCCGCTGGTGATGACGGTGATGATCGGCGCCTCGGCCAGTTTTGCCACGCCGATCGGCTATCAGACCAATACGCTGGTTTACGGGCCGGGGGGCTACAAGTTCACGGATTTCATCCGCTTCGGCGTGCCGCTGAATGTCATCTGCATGGTGGTGGTGACGATTGCCATGCCGCTGCTGTATGACTTCTGAGATGCGGGCCGCTTGTATCCTGATGATCTGCGCCCTGGCGGGCTGTGCCGGGGCCGACCCGCGCCCGGTGTCGGTGCGGCTTTCGAACGATGCGCTGGTGGTCGGCCTGTCGGACGGCCGGACCTGCCGCGCCGACCCTGCGCCCGGTTCGGGCCGCATGGAGGCGTGCGGGCTGGACTGGCAGGTGCTGCCCGAGGCCCGGCCCAACCCGTTGCGGCAGGCCTTTGCCGGGCTTTCCGCCGCGCTGGGGCTGGCGGTGACGCCGATGGCAAAGGTCGTGCTGAGCGGCGCGGGCGGGCGCCGGGTCTTCGCCTCGCCGCCTTGACGGGCGCCACCGCGCACGGGCTTGCGGCCCCCCCCGGCGCTGGGATATAGGGCCTGACAGCCGAAATCTGAGGATCGGAGACGGGTCATGGCAGGCCATTCGAAATGGGCGAACATCCAGCACCGCAAGGGCAAGCAGGACAAACTTCGCTCCAAGGCGTTTTCAAAGCTGGCGAAGGAAATCACCGTCGCGGCCAAGATGGGCGACCCCGATCCCGACAAGAACCCGCGCCTGCGGCTGGCGGTCAAGGCGGCCAAGTCGGTTTCGGTGCCCAAGGACGTGATCGACCGCGCGATCAGGAAATCGCAGATGGGCGATTCCGAGGATTATGCGGAAGTGCGCTATGAAGGCTACGGTGCCAACGGCATTGCGATCATCGTCGAGACGATGACCGACAACCTGAACCGCACCGCCAGCAACGTGCGCAGCTATTTCACCAAATGCGGCGGCAACCTGGGCACCACCGGTTCGGTGTCGTTCATGTTCGACAAGATGGGCGAGATCACCTATCCGGCCTCGGCCGGGGATGCCGACACGGTGATGATGGCGGCGCTGGAGGCTGGGGCGGATGACGTGGAATCCGACGAGGACGGCCACTGGATCTATTGCGCCGACACCGCGCTGAGCGAGGTTTCCGACGCGCTGGAAAAGACGCTGGGCGAAAGCACCGAGACCAAGCTGGTCTGGAAGCCGCAGTCGCGCACCGATGTCGATCTGGAAACCGCGACCAAGCTGATGAAGCTGATCGACATGCTGGAAGAGGACGACGACGTGCAGACCGTCACCGGCAACTTCGAGATCCCCGAGGATGTCGCGGCAAAGCTGGAAGGCTGAGCCGGGCTGCACGCCGCGACAGGGCCCCCCTTGCGGGGGCCCTTTGCATTGGCCGGTCAGGCCATGAAATCGAAGCCGGTGGTGAAGGCTTCAAAGCGGTCCACGGTGATGCCCTCGGCAAAGTCGAACATCGCGG
This sequence comes from Paracoccaceae bacterium Fryx2, assembly GCA_032334235.1. Classification (NCBI taxonomy): domain Bacteria; kingdom Pseudomonadati; phylum Pseudomonadota; class Alphaproteobacteria; order Rhodobacterales; family Paracoccaceae; species Paracoccaceae bacterium Fryx2. Next base: position 1,761,271 of record JAVSGI010000005.1, on the reverse strand, counting down.
TCTTCAGCTGGCCGGGCCGGGTGTCATCGACCACGATCACCAGGTCTTCATACGCGATGCGGGCGTCGCTGCCGCTGCGGGTGATCGTCAGGTCACCGAACCTTGCCGGGCCCTCGATGCAGATCCGGTCGCTGCCGGGCTGGAAATCAAGGATGCGGGCGGCGCCGTCGCCGGGGCGGAACACGAACCAGTCGTTGCCGAAATCGCCGAAACCCGAGTTCTGCGTGAAAGCCAGAGCAAAGGAATACCCCTTTCTGCAAGCGGATGCGCGGAAATCATGCCCCAAATGCCCGCATCATCGACGCGGAGAAGGGGATGCGTCAAGGGGTGGTCGTCGGGACCGGATCGGGGGGCTGGCATGACGGCGCGGCGGCGCGTAGATCGGGGCGCGGGGCCATCGGGGGGCGGGCATGATCGAGGCGGCGGTTGCGGGCTATCTGGTGGCGCTGAGCCTGATTGCGGCCATCGGCGCGCAGAATGCCTTCGTGCTGCGGCAGGGCCTGCGGCGCGAGCATGTCGGCGTGGTGGTTCTGGTCTGTGCCGCCTCGGATGCGGTGCTGATCGCCGCCGGGGTGGCGGGGTTCGGCGCGGTGTCGCAGGCGGTGCCCTGGCTGGGAGAGGCGATGCGCTGGGGCGGGGTTTCTGCTGGTCTATGGCGCGCTGCGGTTCCGCGCGGCGCTGCGCGGGGGCGAGGCGCTGCGCCCCGCGCCGGGCGGGGCGGTGCCGCTGGGCCGGGTGCTGGCGACCTGCCTGCTGCTGACCTGGGCCAACCCGCATGTCTATCTGGACACGCTGGTGCTGCTGGGGTCGATCTCGGCGCAATACGCGCCGCACGGGCTGGCCTTCGGGATGGCGGCGGTGGCGGGGTCTTTCAGCTTTTTCGCGGGCCTGGGCTATGGCGCACGCCTGCTGGGGCCGGTGTTCGCGCGGCCCCGCGCCTGGGTGGTGCTGGAGGTGCTGGTGGGCTGCACCATGTGGGCCATCGCGGCGGGGCTGCTGCTTGGCTGATCCGGGGTTGCGGGCGGCGGCGGGATCGGGCTCTGTCCGGCCCATGACGACGCGCATTCCCCTGCCGCCCGACCTTGGCAACCCGTTGCAGGGCGTGCTGTGGATGCTTGCCTCGGGCCTGAGCTTCGTCGGCGTGACCGGGGTGGTGCGCCATCTGGGCACCGACCTGCCCGCCGCGCAATCGGCCTTCCTGCGCTTCGGCTTCGGGGTGCTGCTGCTGGCACCGACGCTGCTGCCGATGCTGCGGCAGGGTTTCGTGCCGGGCACGCTGGCGCTGTATGGCTGGCGCGGGGCGGTGCATACGGCGGCGGTGGTGTGCTGGTTTTATGCGATGGCGCGGATTCCGGTCGCCGAGGTGACGGCGATCGGCTACCTGAACCCGGTGCTGGTCACGCTGGGCGCCGCGCTGTTCTTCGGCGAGGTGCTGGCGCTGCGGCGGCTGGTGGCGGTGGCCGTGGCGGTGGTGGGCGCGCTGATCGTGCTGCGGCCCGGCGTGCGCGAGGTGACCGACGGCCATCTGGCGCAGATCGCGGCGGCCTTCTTCTTTGCCGGGTCATACCTTTTCGCAAAGCGGCTGACGCAGACCGAAACGGCGGGCCGGGTGGTGGCGATGATGTCGGTGATGGTGACGCTTGGGCTGGCGCCCTTTGCGCTGTGGGTCTGGGTGCCGGTGACGCCGGTGCAGCTCGCCTGGCTGGCGCTGGTGGCGGGTTTTGCGACGCTGGGGCACTATTGCATGACGCGGGCGTTCCGGGCGGCGTCATTGGCGGTGACGCAGCCGGTGACCTTCCTGCAACTGGTGTGGGCGACGCTGCTGGGCGCGCTGGTGTTCGATGAAGGCGTTGACGCCTTTGTGCTGCTGGGCGGCGCGGTCATCATCGGCGCGATCAGCTACATCACCTGGCGCGAGGCGGTGGTGAAGCGCCGCGCCGTGACCCCGGCAGAGCCCGCCACCAAGGGCTGAGGCCCCCGTGCAGCGCAGGGCCGCGAAAGCCCGCATTGCAAGGCGCGGGATTTCCTGTTTCTGTTGGCACAGGCCGTCAGGGCGCGCGGCACCCCGGCGCAAGACTGCCGCAAACCCTGCACGGCAACGGGCATGACCTTTCATACAGACCGGGCACAGATGAGCAATGATCCCTATGCGGCCCTTGGCCTGAAAAAGACGGCCACGGCAGACGACATCAAGAAGGCCTACCGCAAGCTGGTGCGCAGCAGCCACCCCGACCTGCACCCCGACGACAAGGCGGCAGAGGCGCGGTTCAAGGCGATCTCGGCGGCCCATGACCTGCTGAAAGACCCCGCGACCCGGGCGCGGTTCGACGCGGGCGAGATTGACGCGACCGGCGCGGAAAAGCCCGATCGGCGGTTCTATCGCGATTATGCCGGGGCCCAGGGCGGGCCGCAGGGGGCGCAGCGGCGCGGCTTCGAAGGCTATGGCGACCCGTCCGACATCTTTGCCGAGATCCTGCGCCAGCGGGCACAGTCCGGGGCCGACCCGCGCCAGGGCTTCGGGGGGCAGGGCTTTGGCGGGCAGGGCTTCGCCGCCGACGGCCCCGACCTGCGCTTTGCGCTGGAGGTGCCGTTTCTCGATGCGGTGCGCGGTGCAAAGACCCGCATCACCCTGCCCGACGGCGGCCCGATGGAGGTGCAGATCCCGCAGGGCACCGCCGATGGCCAGACGCTGCGCCTGCGCGGCAAGGGGGCGCCCGGCCATGGCGGAGGCAAGCCCGGCGACGCGCTGGTGACGGTGACCCTGCGCCCGCATCCGGTGTTCCAGCGCGACGGCGATGACATCGTGATGGTGCTGCCGATCACCTTTGACGAGGCGGTGCTGGGCGGCAAGGTCACCACGCCCACCATCGACGGGCCGGTGAGCCTGACCATCCCCAGGGGCGCCAGCAGCGGCCGGGTGATGCGCCTGCGCGGCCGGGGCGTGAAGCGGCCGGGGGCCGAACCCGGAGACCAGCGGGTGGAACTGCGCATCATGGCGCCGCCGCAACCCGACCCGGCGCTGGCCGCGTTTCTGGAAGACTGGCGCAAGACCCATTCCTACGACCCGCGTGCCGGGGTCTTCGACGGGATGCCGACATGACCCAGCTTTACTCCGAAGACGAGGTGATGGCCGCCAATCCGCGGCTGACCCGCACCCTGCTGATCGGCTTCATCGAGGCCGAGGTGCTGACCCCGATGCAGGCCGGGGCCGGGCGGTGCTTCAGTTCGGCCGATCTGGCGCGGCTTGACCTGCTGTGCGACCTGGCCGAGCATTTCGAGCTTGAGGGCAACGGGCTGGGCATCGTGATGTCGCTGCTTGACCAGTTGCACGACGCCCGCGCCATGGTGCAGGTGCTGGCCGAGGCGCTGGCCGAAGAACCGGCCGAGGTGCGCGCCCGGGTCGGGGCACGGCTGCTCGCGGCTCAGAGATAGGCCTGGATCGGCAGGTGGCCGACGATCCACGAGGCGGCGCGCCGGGTCCAGGGCGCCTCGGGTTCCACCGCCATCAGCCCCGGCAGGCCGGGGCGCGCCACCACCCAGCGCAAGCCCGCGCCGCCCTGTGTCACCAGCTGGGCATGGTCGGGGGCGCAGAGACGGTCATACATCGCCGCCAGTTCCGCCACCAGTTCGGGCTGCTCGAACAGCAGGCCAAGCTCGGTGTTGGTGGTGGCCGAGCGCAGGTCGAAGTTCAGCGACCCGACCAGCGCCTGCTGCCCGTCGATCAGGAACACCTTTGAATGCAGCACGTCGCGCCTGCGCCCCGGTTTGGCGGGGGGCGAGAATTCATGCACCTCTGCCCCCGCCGCCAGCATCCTGGCGCGGTAATGGCGATAGGCGCCATGCACCACCACCATGTCGGTCGAGGCCAGCGCGTTGGTCAGCAGCCCGACCCGCACCCCGCGCGCGCAAAGGCGGGCCAGACCCTCCATCGCGCCATGGCCCGGCACGAAATAGGGCGTGGTCATCCGCACCTCGTGACGCGCCTCGGTCAGCACCGAGGCGATGGCCTCGGACATCCACGGCGCGGACCGCAGGCCATAGGCCTTGTCGGGCGGGTCGGCCAGCAGGCGCACCCGGTCGGTCCAGCGCAGGCCGGCGGTCAGCCGGGCCGGGCCGTGCCCGTCCAGCGCGGCCGCCCGGAACCGCAGCGCCGGGGGCTCGGCCGCGTGCCGCGCCAGCCTGCGGCGGAAGCGGCCCATCCCCATGTGGAACGACGGCCAGAGCGCCATGATCGGCAGCGACAGCCCGAGGTTCCAGTATCCGTCGAACACCGCCGACACCTCGGCCACCTTGTCGCCCACCAGCATCACGTCGGCATCGACCGAATCGCGGTCGTGGCTTTCCAGCGCGCCGAAATAGGTGTCGCCGATGTTGCGCCCGCCAAGGATCGCCAGCCGCCCGTCTGCGATCCACAGCTTGCCATGCATCCGCCGGTTGAACCGCGACAGGCCCAGCAGCATCTCCGCCACCCGGCGCAGCCAGTGCCCCCGCGACCGGATCGGGTTGAACAGCCGCACCTCGATGCGCGGATGCTGGGTCAGCGCCAGAAAGGTCGGATCATAGCCCTGCACGTTCACGTCATCCAGCAGCAGCCGCACCCGCACGCCGCGGTCGGCGGCGGCCACCAGATCGTCGATCAGCAGCCAGCCGCTGAGATCGGTGCGCCAGATGTAATACATCAGGTCCAGGCTGCGCCCGGCCAGCGCGGCCGAGGTCGACCGCGCCGCGAAGGCCCCCGGATTGTCCAGCAGGTTGCACAGCCCGCTTTGCCCGGGGTGCGCCTGTTCCAGCGGCGCCAGCAGCGCATCGAGCGCGGTTGCCACGGCCCCGCGCCGCAGCGCGGCAGAGGTCGGGCCGCGCGCGCGTTCCAGGAAATGGTGGTAGGATCTATGCACCGCCACCGAGGCCAGCGCGATCAGCGCAGCCAGAACGCCGACCCACACCAGCACATCGACCCCCAGCCCCATCACGCCACCACGTCCTTCGCACGCAGCCGCAGGCGGGCCTTGATCGGCAGATGGTCCGAGGCACGGCGGGCCAGCGGGCTGTCATGCGTCGCCATGTCCAGCAGCGCGCCCTGGATGCAGGTCATCATCCGGTCCAGCGGCAGCAGCGGGTAGCGCGCGGGAAAGCTGCGCACCGCCGGGCCGGGGGTGAAGCGTTCGGCCAGCACCCCCAGCGCCACGCCGCCGCTGGGGCGCCACACGTTCAGGTCGCCCATCAGCAGCGTCGGTCGCGCGTCGAGACCGTCGATCTTGTCCAGCAGCGCGCGGGTCTGCGCCGCGCGCGATCCGGGCAGCAGGCCGAGGTGGGCATTCACCACCCGCAGGCGATGGCCCTTGATCACCAGATCGGTGACCAGCGCGCCGCGCGGCTCCAACCCCGGCAGGTCAAGCTGGTGCACCTGTTCGACCAGCGCGTTGCGCACCAGCAGCAGGTTGCCATGCCAGCCATGGGCCGGCCCCGGCCCCGCCATCGGCACCGGAATCAGCCCGAGGTCGTGGCGCAACCGCTCAAGGTCCAGCAGGCCGGTGCGGGTGCCGAAGCGGGTATCGGCCTCCTGCAGCGCCAGGATGTCGGCGCCGATCTCGCCGATCACCGCCGCGGTGCGCAGCAGGTCGCGGCGCCGGTCGGAGCCGACGCCCTTGTGGATGTTGTAGGATGCGACCGACAGGTCGCCGGTATGCGGCATTGTTCGCGCGGTCCTCTGTCCTCGGGCGGGCCCCTGGCGCCCTTTGTCCGACATGGGGGTGCGGGGCGGTCTTTGCCAAGGGGCATCATCGCCCCGGCATGGAAGTCGCAAGTGTCCGTGATCACAGGGCCGCCGCGACGCCGTCCCCTGGGGGGCTGCGCTGTATTGCCATAGGGGCAAACCCGACGCCACGGTCATTGATGTGCGTTGGGGATTTGCGTTCGGGAAAGCATCCCTTCCCGCGCGGGGAAATCCGGAAGGTGACCGGCACCGGGGTTGCGACAACAGGCAGGCGAGTGTGGCAAAGGGTGATGCCGCAGACGAGTGGAGGCACGATGGGCACAGTGAAGCGGCGCATGGCGGGCCAGATCAGCGGTGAAAACGTCGTGATCGAGGTTGCCTGGATGTATTACCACGAAGGCATGAACCAGAAGGACATCGCGGAACGGCTGGATATTTCGCGCGCCACGGTGGTCAACCACCTGCAGGAGGCGCGGCAGTCGGGCCTGATCAGCATCACGCTTGCCGCCCCCGCCTTCACCACGCACCGGCTGGCGGTGGCGCTTTACGCGCGGTTCGGGCTCCGGGCGGCCTATGTGGTGCCCGACGAAGGCGCCGACGAGGATGCGGCATTTGCCCGCATCGTGCGCGGCGCCGCCGAATGGCTGCCCGACCTGCTGGCCCCCGGCGACCGGCTGGGCGTGGCCTGGGGCCGCGCGGTCTACGAGATGGTCGAGGCGGTCGAACCGCGCCGGATCGAAGACCTGACGGTGATGCAGATGGTGGGGTCGATGGCCACGCCCTACGGCTTTACCGCCGAAGCCTGTTCCACCCTTCTGGCGCAGCGGCTGGGGGCGCGCTGCCTGAACCTGCACGCGCCGGCCGTGGTCAGCCGGGCGACGCTGGCGCGCGACCTGCGCGCCGAGCCGATCCTGAAGGCGCAGCTTGACCGGCTGGGCAGGGTGAACAAGTTCCTGTTCTCGGTCGGCACCTGTGCCGAGAACAGCCATATCGTGTCGAGCGGCCTCGCCTCGCGCGAGGATCTGGCCTGGCATGTCGAACGCGGCGCGGTGGGGGTGCTGTGCGGGCGCTTCATCGACGCCGCCGGCCGCGCGGTCGAAGGGACGATGGAACAGCGGATGATCGGCGTGACGCTGGACCGGCTGACCGGCCTCGAGATGGGCCTGATGGTCACCCCCGGCCACGACAAGGTCGCGGCCAGCCTTGCGGCGATAAGGGGCGGATATGTGACCCATCTGGTCACCGGCCTGACGGTGGCCGAGGCGCTGCTGGACGCCTGACCGATCAGCGCGCGGCGAGGTCGGGGAACATCGCGGCCAGCGCCTCGGGCGTCGCGGCCGAAATCCCGCGTTCGGTGATCAGCCCGGTGACCAGATGCGCCGGCGTCACGTCGAACGCCGGGTTGCGCGCGCCGGTGCCGTCGGGGGAAATCTGCACCGAGATCACCGCGCCGCCGGCATCGCGGCCCTGCACATGGGTCACCTCGGCGGCGCTGCGCTCCTCGATCGGGATCTCGCGCACCCCGTCCTTCACCCGCCAGTCGATGGTGGGCGAGGGCAGGGCGACGTAGAACGGCACGCCGTTGGCACGGGCTGCCAGCGCCTTCAGGTAGGTGCCGATCTTGTTGCACACGTCGCCGTTGGCGGTGGTGCGGTCGGTGCCGACGATCACCATGTCAACCTCGCCATGCTGCATCAGGTGGCCGCCAGCATTGTCCACGATCAGGTGATGCGGCACGCCGTGCGCGTTCAGCTCCCACGCCGTCAGGTGCGCGCCCTGGTTGCGCGGCCGGGTCTCATCGACAAAGACATGCACCGCGATGCCCGCCTCGACCGCGTGATAGATCGGTGACGTTGCGGTGCCCCAGTCCACCGTGGCGGGCCAGCCCGCGTTGCAATGGGTCAGGATGTTGACCGGCGCGCCGCCCTTGGCCTCGGAGATCGCGCGTATCACCGCCAGCCCGTGTTCGCCGATGCGCCGGTTGATCTCGACATCCTCGTCCGCGATGGCGCAGGCCCGCGCCCAGGCGGCGGCGGCACGCTCGGCCGGGGGCAGGGGGGCCAGCACGCGGGTCATCTCGTCCAGCGCCCAGCGCAGGTTGATCGCGGTGGGGCGGGTTTCGTGCAGCACGTCCCAGGTTTCGCGCAGCGACGCGTCCGACGGATCGGCGGCCATCTGCACCGCCACGCCATAGGCGGCGGTCGCCCCGATCAGCGGTGCGCCGCGCACCCACATGTCGCGGATCGCCACCGCGAAATCCTGCCGCGTCGCCAGCGTCACGATGCGCAACTCGTGCGGCAGCCAGCGCTGGTCGATGATGCGGACCTCGCCGGTCGGTTCGTGCCAGATGGAGCGGTAGGGTTTGCCATCGATCTTCATGCTGCGTCCTCGGGGGTGAAATGGCGGGCCAGGGCCAGCAGGGCGTCGATGCCCGCGATGCTGTCCTGCCCCATGATCAGCGCGCGCCCCAGCCGCAGGCCGCGCGCCTCGCAGGCGGCGCGGGTCTTCTCGTCGGCTATGCGCTCGTATTCCGCGATATGGGCGAGGCCCAGGGTGCGGCGGTGAATCTCGACCCCGGCAAAGCCCAGCGTGTCGCGCCAGATGCCGGCCAGCACCTCCAGCAGCGCCTGTTCGGCGCCGTCGGCCTGCCCCTGATCCTCGAACAGGGTGGCGGGATACAGCATCCCGCGCCGTTCGCTGCGCCACAGGCGGGCAAATTCGGCGGCAAAGCTGGTCCAGATCTCGCGCACCACCGACAGGATCCACCCCTGATAGCCGGCCCGCGCGCCGGGGGTTTCGGCATGGCCGGGCTGGGCGGCATGGGCCATCAGGAAATTGGCGATCAGCATCCCGACATCGAAGCCCATCGGGCCGTAGGTGGCGAATTCGGGGTCGATCACCTTCGCATCGGCCCCTGCGACCATCACCGACCCGCTGTGCAGGTCGCCGTGCAGCAGGGTTTCGGCACGGGTGGCAAAGGCGGTCTTCAACCGCATCACCGCGCGCTTCAGCGCCACGTCGCCGCGCAGGTCCGCCACCAGCGGCGCCAGCGCGGGCGTGAATCGGTTCAGGGCTGCGTCGAAATACGGGTCGGTGAACACGAGGTTCTCGGTGATGTCGCACAGCGCGCCGTTGCCCGCGAACAGCGCAAGGTCGGCCTTGCGGTCCATCGCCGCCATCGAAAGGTCAGAGCCGCGAAACAGCGTGCGCGCGCAAAAGCTGCCCAGCCGCTGCCCCAGCCCGTCGTGGCGCGTGCCCGCCATCAGGCTCTGGCGCAGGATGACGTGCGGCGTCAGGTCCTCCATCACCACGATCGCCTGTTCCGCGTCGAAGTGGTGCACCTGCGGCACCGACCCCGGGTCGCGCGCCTGCTGGCGGATAAGCGCGTGATACTCGAAGAAGCTGCGGGTCAGCGGCAGCGGCCAGCTTTCGCCAACCAGCCGCACATAGGGCAGCGCCTGCTTGACGATCAGGCTGCCCCGCGGCCCCGTCAGCCGGAACACCAGGTTCAGGTTGCCGTCACCGACCTCGCAGGCCCGCCACCCCGCCGGGTCGCCAAGCCGTTCCGCCAGCGCCGCCACCGGGCCGAGCCGGCCAGCCAGCGAATCCGGGGTCAGCGCCTGATAGATCATTTCGGTCGGCTTTCCGGTCAAGGGGCGGGGTTCAAGGCAATCAGGATTTCCGCAATCCTCTCAGGTGTCAAACGGATATGACATTTGAAAGGCCGCCAGACCGGCCTTCCGGCAGGGACTTTCTGCCGCAGGTGGCAGTTCGCGCTTTGCCTTGCGCGCAAAGGTCGCATACTGCGCGATGGGTCCGACCGGCGGCAGCGCCCGCCCGCCGGGCCCGCCCGCAGCGGCGCGGCATCCGGCAGGCCGGGCAGGGGGCGACGATGATTGAACGGCTGCATGATCTGGTCGAACGCAATGCAGGCTGGCTGACGGCCCGCATCATCCACCACGCCAAGGAACGCGGCTACCTGCCGCTGACCTCGACGCTGGAACAGGCGTGGGCGGCGGCGATCTGCGGCATTTCGGAACCGCTGCTGGGCGCGATAGAGGGTGGCGGGGTGCTGCTGGCCACCGCCGCCGAGGCCGACCATTCGCGCGACCCGATCATCGCCTACGGCATGGAAATCGCGCGCCGCCACCAGTCGCGCGGTATCACGCTGGGATTGTTCCTGGGGCAGATGAAGGGCTACCGGCAGACCTATCTCGATCTGGTAGCCGAAGCCGCCAACCTTTCCGAGGAGGAGCGGGCCAGCTTTCCCGCGATGATCCACACCTTCTTCGACCGGATCGAGGTCGGGATCTGCGACGAATGGATTTCCTGGTCGCCCGACGGGCAGGCGGGCGAACTGGCCGCCCAGAACCAGCGCCTGATGACCGAGAAGAACAAGTATCTGACGATCTTCGAAAGCCTGTCCGACCCGGTGATCCTGCTGACCGAGGCAGGCGTGGTCGAGAACATGAACCACGCGGCGGCGCGGTTGTTCATCCCCGATCCGGTGCCGGGGGCGACCTATTACGGCGCCACGCATCCGACGCTGGCGGGGCTGCTGGGCGCCGCCGCCGCCAGCGACCTTGCCGCCCATGCCGAGGCGCCCGGCGAGCGCCAGCTTGACACCCTGCTGGGGCCGCGCTGGTTCGGCATCAAGACCCAGCGGATGCTTGACATCAGCGAGCGGTTCCTGGGGTCGGTGATGATCCTGACCGATGTCACCGAATACCGCCGCGCCAAAGAGGCGGCCGAGGCGTCGAGCCGGGCGAAATCGACCTTCCTCGCCACCATGGGGCACGAGATCCGCACCCCGATCCACGGCATCATCGGGCTGGCCGACCTGATGAACCAGTCGGGCGTCACGCCCGACCTGCAGGGCTACGCTGCCGCCATCGCGCGCTGCGGCGAGGCGCTGGCGGCGGTGGTCACCGACATCCTCGACTTCTCGCGCATGGAGGCGGGCCGGATCGACGTTGAATCGGTGCCGTTCTCGGTGGCCGCGGTGGTGGAGGACGTGTTCGACCTGATGCAACCCATCGCGGCGCAGAACCCCGACCTGCGGCTGGTGCTGGAACGGCCCGACCTGCCGCCGATGATCGGCGATCCGGGCAAGCTGCGCCAGATCCTGCTCAACCTGGTCGGCAACGCGGTCAAGTTCACCGAGGAAGGCACCGTCTGGCTGACGATCGACACGGTTTCCACCCCCGGCCAGCCGGTCAGCATCCGCTTCGTGGTGGCCGATACCGGGATCGGCATCGCCCCCGAGCGGCTGGAGGCGGTGTTCGAGGCCTTCACCCAGGGCGACAGTTCGGTGTCGCGCCGCTTCGGCGGCAGCGGTCTGGGCCTTGCGATCTGCCGGCGGCTGGCCGACCGGTTGGGCGGCAGCCTTGCGGTGGAAAGCCGGCTGGGCGCAGGCAGCCGCTTCACCCTGTCGCTGCCCTGCCAGCCGGTTGACGGGGTGGTGCGGACCGCGCCCGCACCCGCCGCGCCGGGCCTTCCCGTCCGGGCGCTGAACATCCTGGTGGTCGAGGACAACGCGGTCAATGCGCTGGTGGCGCGCGGCCTGCTGGAGCGGATGGGGCACAGCCCGCTGGTGGTCGGCACCGGCAGCGCCGCGCTGGCCGAGGTGGCGACCGGGGTGCATGACCTCGTGCTGCTCGACCTGCGCCTGCCCGACATGGACGGGCTTGAAACCGCCCGCCGCATACGCGCGCTGGCGGCCGATCAGGGCGGCAGGGTGCCGGTGGTGGCGCTGTCGGCCCATGCGCAATCGGCCGAGATCGAGGGTTGCCTCGCGGCGGGGATGGATGATTTCCTGGGCAAGCCGTTCCGTGCCGACCGGCTGGAACAGGTGCTGCGCCGGGTGCTGGGCGTATCCTCGCCCCATCCCGGCAGCCCGCCCGCCCTGCCGGGGCCGCCCGCGCAGGCCGGCGGCGAGATTGCCCGCGACGTGCTGCTGACCCATGTCGCGGCGCTGGGCACCGATCACGCGGCGCAGATCGTCGCGGCCTTCCAGGACAGCACCGCCACCCTGCCCGACGATCTGGACCGGCTGGCCGCCAGCCAGGCGCGCGCCGAGATTGCCGAGCTTGCGCACCGCCTGAAGGGGGCGTCGCTGCAGGTCGGGCTGATGCTGCTGTCGCAACGCGCCGCGGTGGTCGAGGCCGCGGCCCGCAACGGCACCGGCGGGGCGGGGTTCGCGGCGCAGGTCGGTGACCTTGCGACCGCGCTGCGCCGCTCGGCCGTTCTGCTTGACCTGACATGGGCCGACATCGTGGCGGGCCAGCCTGCGGACATTCAGCCCGCGAACATGTAGCCAAGCCCGTGCACCGTGATGATCAGGCGCGGCGTGGCCGGGGCCTTTTCGATCTTGCGGCGCAGGCGGCCGATCAGCACATCGACCGTCCGGTCGCAGGGGTCGTGGTCGCGGTGGGCGATATGGCCCAGCAGGGCGTCCCGGGTCAGCACCTTGCCGGGGTTCGCCGCCAGGGCTGCCAGCAGCTCGAACTCGGCGCGGGTCAGGCGCACCTCGGCCTCCTCGGGTGATGTCAGGGTGAAATGCGCGGGGTCCAGAGTCCAGCCGTCGAACCGGCGCAGGCCGCCGTCCTGCACCTGCTGGCGCAGCACGGCAGACACCCGGCGCGCCAGGTTGCTGGTGCGCGGCAGCAGCTCGCGCATGTTGTAGGGCTTGGTGACATAGTCATCCGCCCCCAGTTCCAGCGCCACGATGCGGTCCACCGCATCCGACCGGCCGGTGACCATGATGATGCCCACCTCCGACTGGCGGCGCAATTCGCGCAGCAGCGTCAGCCCGTCCTCGCCCGGCAGGTTGATGTCGAGCATCACCACCGCCACGTCGCCCTGCGCGAAGACGCGGCGCATGGCCTCGCCGTTGCGGGCCTCTGACACGCGGTGGTTCTCGTGGCGCAGATAGGTGGCCAGCGTCTTGCGCCCGACCGGATCATCGTCGACGACCAGAATATGATACGGCTCGGTCGTCATGGCCTGCCCCCGGGCGCCGCCGATCGCAGGCGGATGCCACGGCGGCCCCGTTTACAATCATTCACAAGTTTCTACATCGTGTTCACGTCCTGACGCAATCCTGTTCACGCGGGCAGGCCAGTGTCCGCCGCGAAACAGGGATCGGCAATGCCCAGGCTTGCGCATCAAGACGACCATGACACCGGCAGCCCGGCCGCACGGGCTGGCGGGTCTTGCCGGGGGCGGTTGCGGGCGGGATCGGCCGCGGCGGGTTCGGCATGGGCGGGTTGGACTTGGCAATGGAAGCCGCCGACAGCATGGAACTCCGCATCTCGTGCCACGAGAAGCGCAGCACCGTCCCCGGGGAATACAGCACGGCGCTTCGTGGCGCCGGATCACGACGAATACAGATTTCTGCAGAAATACGTGCAGCTGCACGCGCAAGACACAGGAGCCGCGCAATGAACGACGCTTGCCCAACCCCGGCCTTCGATCTGGTCAACCTGCCTTCGCCGGTGGTTGCGTCCTCACGTTCCGAGCAGCAGGCCTGGGTCTACCTCTGGCTGGCCGATGTCTTTGCCGCGCCGCCGGGTGCCGAGGCCATCGCCGCCTACCGGCGCGGGCCGGGGGCCGACTGGCTTGAAACGCTGGCGCAGATCGAGCCGCTGGAAGTGGGCGTGATGCAGCTTTGGGGCGAGATCGAACTGCCGCTGGAAGACGGCGACCTGGCGGCGCGGCTTGGCATGGCCCATGCGCGGCTGTTTGCCGGGGTGGCAGGGCCGCGCACCGTGGCCCCGTATGAATCCGCCCATCGCGGCGACGCCCGGCCATGCCAGTCGCCGGTGGCCGAGATGGAGGCGCTTCTGGCCTCGCGCGGGCTGACGGTGGCGCGCAGCCTGACCGAACCGGCCGACCACCTGTCGATCCAGCTGACGCTGCTGGCCGATCTGGTGGCGGCCGAAGACCCGGCGCGCACGGCCTTCGCGCAGCGGCTGAACGCCTGGGTGCCCGGCTTCTGCCGCCTGTGCGTGGCGCGCGACCTGACCGATTTCTACGCGGGGGCGGCGCTGATGCTTGTCACCCTGCTGGAACTGGAGGCCGAGGCGGCCCGGTCCGACTGTTCGATATGTTGACCCGGTGAGGGCCGCGCCATGACCGCCATCAGGACAGATGTCTTCAGGGCCGAACTGTCGCGGCGCGCCTTCCTGAACTACACCGCCGCACTGGGGGCGATCGGCATGGTCGGCACCGGCCTGCCGACCACGGGCGCGCGGGCGCAGGGCCGGCCCGACGGGCAGGTGCTGACCGGCAGCCACTGGGGGGCGTTCCGCGCCACGGTCATGGGCGGGCGCTTCGTCTCGGTCACCCCGTGGGAAAAGGACACCGCCCCCGGCGCGCACCTCGAAGGGCTGCTCGATTCGGTCTTTTCGCCGGCCCGTATCCGATACCCGATGGTCCGCCGGGCCTGGGCCGCAGGCGGCCCCGGCACCGCGCCCGAAACCCGCGGCACCGGCGATTTCGTCCGGGTGACCTGGGACGAGGCGCTCGACCTGGTGGCGGCCGAACTGCGCCGGGTCGAGCAGACCCACGGCCCCGCCGCGACCTTTGCCGGGTCTTGCGGCTGGAAGACCGTCGGGCGGCTGCACAATTGCCAAAGCCTGCTGCGGCGGATGATGAACCTCAAGGGCGGCTTCGCCGGTCCGGCCGGCGACCATTCCACCGGGGCGGCGCAGGCGATGCCGCATGTGACGGGCACGCCAGAGGTCGAACAGCCGACCGCCTGGCCGGTGGCGGTGGCCGTGGCGCCGGTGATCGACATGCTGCTGAACCCCGGCGCCGAGTTCGACCACAACGGCACGAGGGCCACCTTTCCCGACATCAGGCTGGCATACTGGGCGGGCGGCAACCCCTTCGGCCACCATCAGGACCGCACCCGCATGGTCGAGGCGTGGAAGAGGCCCGACACCCTCATCGTGCAGGATTCGCAATGGACGGCGGCGGCGCGCCATGCCGACATCGTGCTGCCCGCCGCCACCAGCTATGAACGCAACGACATCGAATCGGTGGGCGATGCTTCCGGCCGCGCCATCCTCGCCATGAAGCAGGTCATCGCCCCGCTGTTCGAAAGCCGGTCCGACTACGACATCTTCGCGGCCATCGCCGGCCGTCTGGGCAGGGGCGCCGAATTCACCCAGGGCCTCAGCGAAATGGACTGGATCGCCCGGTTCTACGGCGACGCCCTGCGCCAGGCCACGGCGCGCGGCATGGCGATGCCCGACTTCGACACGTTCTGGAACGGCGACGGCGTGGTGGAGTTTCCTCTCACAACGGGGGAAAGCTTCGTGCGGTATGCCGGGTTTCGCAAAGACCCTCTGCCGGAAACTCCTGAAACCCCCGCCGGCCTGACCGCAATCTGCGCGCGCAGCGTCGGGACGGCGGGTCGCAACGGCAGCGGCCCGCTTCCGAAGCGGCCCGGAACCGGCAGGCATGGCCCGGCAGCGCCCGGGTCGCGGGGCCGCTGCGGCGCAGCCGACGGGCCCACGGCGGGCATCGGCACCCTGCAGCCCGCGCGCGGCAACCGCAGCCCTGCCGTCCCGCCGATGGTGTGAACCGCCCCCCCCGCCGCAGGCTGAACGCGAACCGGCTTTCCCCGGCGCACGCCAATCGGGCAGGCCCGCCCCGCAGATGCCGGGGCGGGCCGCCTCGCGCCGCCTGCGGCCAGAAACCGCTGGTGCTGCCGCTTTTTCCGTGAAACCTTTTCGGCACGCAATAAAGGGGCGGTACATGTCGATCACGGCGAGCATTCACCATTTGACGCATTACATCTACGACCGCCCCGTGATCCTGGGCCCCCAGATCATCCGGCTGCGCCCCGCGCCGCACAGCCGCACCCGCGTGATCTCGCATTCGCTGAAGGTCAGCCCGGGCGGACACTTCGTCAACCACCAGCAGGATCCCTACGGCAACTGGCTGTCGCGCTTTGTCTTTCCCGAGCCGGTGCGCGAGTTCCGCATCGAGGTCGATCTGGTTGCCGACATGACCGTCTACAACCCGTTCGACTTCTTCGTCGATGCCTCGGCCGAGCAATATCCCTTCGCCTACCCCGAGGATCTGCACGACGATCTGGTGATCTACCGCACCCCCGAGGATGACAGCCCCGACCTGCGCGTCTTCATGGAAACCCTGCCGCGTGGCATTCCGGGCAGCGTCAACTTCCTCGTGGCGCTGAACGCCCATGTCGCCAACCATGTCGGCTACGTGATCCGGCTGGAACCCGGCGTGCAGACCCCGGCCGAAACCCTGACGCGCGGCACCGGGTCGTGCCGCGATTCAAGCTGGCTGCTGGTGCAGGTGCTGCGCCATCTGGGCTTTGCCGCGCGCTTCGTGTCGGGTTACCTGATCCAGCTGAAACCCGACCTCAAGGCGCTTGACGGCCCCTCGGGCACCGCGGTCGATTTCACCGACTTGCACGCCTGGGTCGAGGTTTACCTGCCCGGCGCGGGCTGGATCGGGCTCGACCCGACCAGCGGCCTCCTGGCGGGCGAAAGCCACATCCCGCTGGCCGCCACGCCCCACTACCGCAACGCCGCCCCGATTGCCGGCATGGCAAGCTTTGCCGAGGTCGATTTCCGCTTCGACATGCAGGTGCGGCGCACGCAGGAGCATCCGCGCATCACCAAGCCGTTTTCCGACGAAAGCTGGCAGGCGCTGGACGCGCTGGGCCACAAGGTCGATGCCGCATTGGCGGCGGGCGACGTGCGCCTGACCATGGGCGGCGAGCCGACCTTCGTTTCCATCGACGATTTCGAGGCCGAGGAGTGGAACACCGAGGCCGTCGGCCCCACCAAGCGCGTGCTGGCCGACAGGCTGATCCGCCGCCTGCGGTCGCGCTTCGCGCCGGGCGGCTTCCTGCATTACGGGCAAGGCAAGTGGTATCCCGGCGAAACCCTGCCGCGCTGGACCTTCAGCCTTTACTGGCGCGCCGACGGCCAGCCGATCTGGGCCGAACCCGACCTCATTGCCGAGGAAGGGGCCGACACCGGCGTGACCAAGGACGATGCGCAGGAATTGCTGCGCGAGATCGCCGCCGAATTGCAGCTTGAGGAAGACTGCATCCTGCCCGCCTATGAAGACCCCGCCGAATGGCTGGTGAAAGAGGCGAACCTGCCCGAAAACGTCACCCCCGCCAATTCGAAACTGAAAGACCCCGAGGAACGCCACCGTCTCGCCACCGTCTTCAACCGAGGCCTGACCGAGCCTTCGGGCTTCATCCTGCCGGTGCAAAGCTGGCAGGCGCAGGCCACAGGGCGGCGCTGGCGCACCGAGAAGTGGCGGCTGCGGCGCGGCCACATGTTCCTTGTGCCCGGCGACAGCCCGGTGGGCTACCGCCTGCCGCTGGAATCGCTGCCCTGGGTGCCCGCCTCGCAATACCCCTACATCAACCCGACCGACCCGACCGTGCCGCGCGGCCCGCTGCCCGACGTGGTGCCCATCGACCCCGAACCCAAGGCGCAGGCGCGGGCCAGCTTCGTGGCAGCCACCGAACAGGGCGCGATGATCGCGCAGGGCTCGCCGCTGGCCGAGGTGGACGGCCACATCCGCACCGCACTTTCGGTGGAACCGCGCGACGGGCGGCTGTGCGTCTTCATGCCGCCGGTGGTGTCGATCGAGGATTACCTCGACCTTCTGCGCGCGGCCGAGGCTTCGGCCAAGCGGCTGGGCCTCAAGGTCCATATCGAAGGCTACGCCCCGCCGCACGACCCGCGCCTGAACGTGATCCGCGTCGCCCCCGATCCGGGGGTGATCGAGGTCAACGTGCATCCGGCGCACAACTGGGGCGACTGCGTGGCGATCACCACGGCCGTCTATGAAGAAGCGCGCCAGACCCGGCTCGGCGCCGACAAGTTCATGATCGACGGCAAGCACGCGGGCACCGGCGGCGGCAACCATGTGGTGGTCGGCGGCAACACCCCGAACGACAGCCCCTTCCTGCGCCGCCCCGACCTGTTGCGCAGCCTGATCCTGCACTGGAACCGCCACCCGTCGCTGTCCTACCTGTTCTCGGGCCTGTTCATCGGCCCGACCAGCCAGGCCCCGCGGATCGACGAGGCGCGGCACGACGCGCTTTACGAGCTTGAAATGGCGCTCGACCAGATTCCGCACCCCGGCATGGGCGCGCCGACGCCGTGGCTGGTGGACCGGCTCTTGCGCAACATCATGACCGATGTCACCGGCAACACCCACCGGGCCGAGATCTGCATCGACAAGCTGTTTTCCCCCGATGGCCCGACGGGTCGGCTGGGGCTGGTGGAATTCCGCGGCTTCGAGATGCCGCCCGATGCCCGGATGTCGCTTGCCCAGCAACTGCTAATCCGCGCGCTGATCGCCCGTTTCTGGGCGGAACCGGCGCAGGGGCCGCTGACGCGCTGGGGCACCACGCTGCACGACCGCTTCATGCTGCCGCATCATGTCTGGGCCGATTTCCTCGACGTGCTGCGCGACCTTTCCGACCATGGCTTCACCCTGCGCCCGGAGTGGTTCGAGGCGCAGGCCGAGTTCCGCTTCCCGTTCTGCGGCGCGGTGACTTACGAAGGCGTGGAACTGGAGCTGAAACAGGCACTGGAGCCGTGGCATGTGCTGGGCGAAACCGGCGCGATCGGCGGCACGGTGCGCTATACCGACAGCTCGGTGGAACGGATGCAGGTCAGGCTGACCTCGGCCACGCCGGGCCGCTATGCCGTGGCCTGCAACCGCCGCCCCGTGCCGCTGGTGCAGACCGCAACCAACGGCGTCGCGGTGGGCGGCGTGCGCTTCAAGGCGTGGCAACCCGCCAACGCGCTGCATCCGGTGCTGCCGGTCAACGCGCCGCTGACCTTCGACATCTACGACACCTGGACCGGCCGGGCGCTGGGCGGCTGCACCTATCACGTCGCCCACCCCGGCGGGCGCAGCTACGATACCTTCCCCGTCAACGGCAACGAGGCCGAGGCGCGCCGCCTGGCCCGGTTCGAGCCGATGGGCCACACCGCGGGCAGCTACCCCCTGCCGCCCGAGACGCCGCACCCCGAGTTTCCGATGACGCTTGATCTGCGCCGCCGGGCAGGGCTCTGATCCGTGACCGGTCGCGCACGCCCCAGCCGGCGCGGCCAGGATCTGCTGGCCGATTACCACCCCGCGCCGGGAGTGGCCGATGAGCTGATGACCCCCACGGGCACGCTGCGCCCCGGCTGGGCGCCGCTGATCGACCACCTGTCGCGCCTGTCACGGGCCGATACCGCCCGGCACTTCGCCCGCGGCGACCAGTATCTGCGCGACACCGGCGTGTTCTTCCGCCAGCAGACCGGCCTCGGCTCGACCGAACGCGACTGGCCGCTCAGCCATGTGCCGGTGCTGATCCACGAGCGCGAATGGGCGGGGGTCGAGGCCGCCATCGTGCAACGCGCCGACCTGCTGGAACGGGTGATGGCCGACCTTTACGGCCCCGGCAGGCTGGTCAGCGACGGGCTTCTGCCGCCGCAACTGGTGGCGGGCAACCCCGAATGGCTGCGCCCGCTGGTGGGCGTTCAGCCCCGCTCGGGGCACTTCCTGCATTTCCTCGCTTTCGAGATCGGCCGGTCGCCCGACGGGTCGTGGTTCGTGCTGGGCGACCGCACGCAGGTGCCCTCGGGTGCAGGCTTCGCGCTGGAAAACCGGGTGGCGACATCGCGCGTGCTGGCCGACCTTTACCCGCTGGCCAATGTGAAGCGGCTGGCCGGGTTCTTCCGCGCCTTCCGCGAGGCGCTGAACGACCTGCGCGGCAGCCCCGATGCCCGCGTCGGCATCCTGACGCCGGGGCCGCACACCGACACCTATTACGAACACGCCTACATCGCACGCTACCTTGGCTTCATGCTGCTGGAATCCGAGGATCTGCGGGTGCAGGACGGGCAGGTGATGGTCCGCACCATCACCGGGCCAGAGCCGGTGGGCGTGCTGTGGCGCAGGCTCGATGCCGCCTGGGCCGACCCGCTGGAACTGATGGAAAGCTCGGCGCTGGGCACGCCGGGCATGGTGTCGGCGCTGCGGGCGGGCGGGCTGACCATGGCGAATGCGCTGGGGTCGGGCGTGCTGGAAACCCGGGCCTTCCTGGCCTTCCTGCCGCGGATCTGCCGGGTGCTGACCGGCGCGCCGCTGCTGATGCCCAATATCGCGACCTGGTGGTGCGGCCAGCCCCGCGAACTGGCGCATGTGACCGCCAATGCCGGGCGGATGCTGATCGGGCCCGCCCTGTCGATGCGCCTGCCGTTCCAGGTCGAGGACGGGGCGGCGCTGGCGGGCACCATGATGGGCACCGACCATGCCTCGGTCGCGGAACTGCTGGCCGCCGAAGGCCCGAACCTTGTCGGGCAAGAGGCGGTGACCCTGTCCACCACGCCCGCGATGGTCGATGGCCGCCTGCTGCCGCGCCCGATGACGGTGCGGGTCTTCGCCGCGCGCACCGCGCAGGGCTGGGTGGTGATGCCCGGCGGCTATGCCCGCATCGGGCGGTCAAACGATGCCACCGCGCTGGCGATGCAGGCGGGCGGCACGGTGGCCGATGTCTGGGTGGTGGGCGACCAGCCGGTTGCGCCCGAAACGCTGGGCGCCGCGCCCGGCGCCCCGTTCGAGCGCAAGCGTCCGGGCGTGCTGCCGTCGCGTGCCGCCGACAACCTGTTCTGGATGGGCCGCTATGTCGAACGGGCCGAGGGCACGCTGCGCGACCTGCGCGCCTATCACCTGCGGCTGGCGGAGGCGGGCGACACGGACCTGCCGCTGCCCCTCCACATCGCGGCGCATCTGGACCGTTTCGGCATCGACCCCGAAACCGCCGCCGTGCCGCCCGAACTGCTGTGGGTGATCGACGCCGCGAACACCTGCGCGGGCAAGGTCCGCGACCGGTTCTCGATCGACGGCCTGCTGGCGCTGCGCGATCTGGCAAGCACCGCGCGCCGCATGGCCTCTACCGCCGTGCCCGGCGACGATGCCGCCCGCGCGATGAGCGTGCTGCTGCGCAAGACGGCCGGGTTCACCGGCCTCGTGCATGAGAACATGTACCGCTTCGCCGGCTGGCGTTTCCTCAGCCTTGGCCGCGCGCTGGAGCGGGCCAGCCGGATGTGCGCCGTTCTGGCCCATTTCGCCGAGGACGCCGCCCCCGAGGGCAGCTTCGACATCGCGGTCGAGGTCGGAGACAGCCGCATGGCCCACAAGCGCCAGTTCAGCGTCGATACCAGCCGCAACACGGTGATCGACCTGCTGGCCCTTGACCCGCAGAACCCCCGCTCCATCCTTTTCCAGATGGAGGAGATCCGCAATCAGGTCTCAATGCTGCCGCTGGTCGGCGTCTCGGGCAAGATGTCCGATCTGGGGCGCGCGGTTCTGACGATCCACACCGGCCTTGCGGTCAGCACGCCGGAAACCCTTGACGCCCGGCAATTGCGGGCGATGCGCGACGCGCTGGCCGGCCTGTCGGAATCCTTGACCCACACATATCTGGGGTAGGCGATGCTTTATGATGTTTCCCTTGGTTTCAGTTACGCCTACCGCAGCACGGCGAATTCCAGCCGCCACCTGCTGCGGCTGATGCCGCAGACCGTGACCGGGCGGCAGGATCTGGTGTCGGGTCTGGTGACCATCGACCCCGACCCCGACTACCGGCAGGACGTGCGCGACTTCTTCGGCAATCCGCTGACCGTGGTGGCCTATGACCGGCCGCTGAAGAAGGTGACCTTCCGCCTGCGCGCCCGGGTGCGCCGCCTCGGTGTGGTGCCGGGCCCCGACCTGTCGCCGCCGCTTTCGGGGGTGGCCCGGGCGGTGGCGGGGGTGCTGTCGATCGGTGCCGAGGCGCCGCACCACTTCCTCGGCCCCTCGGACCGGGTGCGCGCGATGGCCGAAACCACGGCCTACGCCCGGGAGGCGGTGCCGGGGGCGGGTTCGGTCTGGCAGGCGGTGCAGGCCGTGGGCATGGCGCTGCACCGTGACATGACCTTCGACTCCAAGGCCACCGACGTGGACACCGAAACCGCCGAAGCCTTCCGCAAGCGCCGTGGCGTCTGCCAGGACTTCAGCCATGTGATGATCGCCTGCCTGCGCGGCCTCGGCATTCCGGCGGGCTATGTCAGCGGCTTTCTGCGCACCGTGCCGCCCCCCGGAAAGGAGCGGCTGGAAGGCGCGGACGCGATGCACGCCTGGGTGCAGGCATGGTGCGGCCCGCAGATGGGCTGGGTCGAGTTCGACCCGACCAACGCGATGGCCGTGGGGCAGGATCATGTGGTGGTGGCGCTGGGGCGCGACTACAGCGATGTCGCCCCGGTCAAGGGCGCGCTGCGCACCACCGGCTCGCACACCAGCCGGCAGTCGGTCGACGTGATCCCGCTGCCCGACCAGACCTGACGCGCTAGAGGATGCTGCTCGGCGCGCCGCCCTCGAAGCGGTTGCCGTGGCGATGGTCGCAGGGGGCTTCCTGCATTTCCAGATGCAGCCGGGTGCCGGTATAGGGGTGCGCGCGCGCAACGTCCTCGTCGAAGTCGATGCCAAGGCCGGGGCCTTCGGGCGGCAGGATGTAGCCGTCTTCCCAGCGGATGCTTTGCTTGATCAGCGTCTGGTGGAAGGCGCCGCCGGTCTCGATGGTTTCGGCCATCAGCAGGTTGGGAATCGAGGTCGCCAGATGGATGTTCGCCGCCCATTCCACCGGCCCGGCATACAGGTGTGGCGCGAGCGTGGCGTTGAACACCTCGGCAATGGCCGCGATCTTCTTCGCCTCCCAGATGCCACCGACCCGCCCCAGCGCCGGTTGCAGAATCTTCACCCCGCCCAGCCGCAACAGCGCGCCGAACTCGGCCTTGGTCGTCATCCGCTCGCCGGTGGCCAGCGGAATGCGGACATGCCGCGCCACCTCGGCAAACTCGTGCAGGTTGTCGGGCGGGATCGGTTCTTCGTACCAGAGCGGCCCGTAGGGCTCCAGCGCCTGCCCCAGCCGGATCGCGCCCGCGGTGTTGAACTGGCCGTGGGTGCCGAACAAGAGGTCGGCCCGGTCGCCCACCGCCGCGCGGATCGCGGCGCAGAACGCGACCGAACGGCTGATGTCGGACATCGCCGGATCATGGCCGCCGCGGATGGTGTAGGGGCCGGCCGGGTCGAACTTCACCGCCGTGAAGCCCATATCGACAAAGCGCAGCGCCGCCTCGGCCGCCATGTCGGGCGACAGCCAGAATTCGGCGCTTTCCTTGCCCGGCTCGGGGTAAAGGTAGGTGTAGCTGCGGATGCGGTCGTTCATCCGGCCGCCCAGCAGCGCCCAGACCGGCCGGTTGCGCGCCTTGCCCAGAATGTCCCAGCAGGCGATCTCCAGCCCGGAAAAGGCGCCCATCACCGTCGGGTCGGGGCGCTGGGTGAAGCCCGCGGAATAGGCGCGGCGGAACATCAGCTCGATGTCCTCGGGGCTGGTGCCCTGCATGTGGCGCCCGAACACGTCCTCGATCACCGCGTTCATCGCCTTGGGCCCGACCGTCGAGGCGTAGCATTCGCCATAGCCGCTGATGCCGCAGGCGGTAGTGAGCTTGACGAATGTCCAGTAGCGCCCGCCCCAGCCGGGGGCCGGGGGGGCGACGGTGAAGATCTCGAGGTCTGTCAGGCGCATGTGTCGGGCTTTCCTGATGGGCTTGCCCTTGGGGCCGGCACCGGGGGTTTCACACCCCCGGACCCCCGTGGGATACTTGAAAACAGAAGAAGATGGGGGTCAGGCTAGCGGCGGGACGGGGGCCTTTGCGCGCGGGCCTGCGACATGCAGAAGGATGGCAGCGACCACCAGCGCCGCCGCCAGCAGGAAGGGCGCGCCGGGGGCGTAGACCGGGGTGGAGGGGGCGGTGAACAGGCTGAAGATCGTGGTCATCACGATCGGCGCCGCGATCATTGCGATGGCGCCGAGGCTGGCCAGCACACCCTGCAACTCGCCCTGCGCATTCTCGGGCGTGTTGCGCGACAGGATGGCCTGAAGTGCGGGCGTCACCACGCCGCTGAGCGCGGTGATCGGCGTGATGATCAGGGCCGCCGTGCCCGAGGTGATGACGCCAAGGGCCGCGAGGCTGACGACATCGACCCACATGCCGAACAGCACGGCGCGGTGTTCGCCCAGCCGTCGGATCAGCGGGCCGACCAGCACTGCCTGGCCCACCGCGAAGCTGACGCCGTAAAGCGCCAGCGAGATGCCGATCATCCGGCTGTCCCAGGCGAAATTGGCTTTGCCGTAGAAGGCCCAGATCGCCGGATAGACGTTCATCGCGATCGACAGCATCAGGAACACCATCAGCGGGCGGCGCAGGCCCGGAAGGCGCCCGACGGCGCGCAGTGCCCCCAGCGGGTTGGCGCGGCGGAGGTCGAAGCAGCGGCGGGTGGCGTCGGTCACGGTTTCGGGCAGCACCAGCGCGCCGAAGGCAAGGTTGGCGGCGGCAAGGGCGGCGGCGGCGACGAACGGCGCGCGCACGTCGTAACCCGCCAGCACCCCGCCGATCAGCGGCCCCAGCACGAAGCCCACCCCGAAGCCCGCGCCGATCAGCCCGAAGCGGCGGCCGCGATCCTCGGCCGGGGTGATGTCTGCGATGAAGGCGGCGGCGGTGGAAAAGGTGGCGGCGGCGATGCCCGCCACGATCCGCGCCGCCAGCAGCAGCCAGATCGACGACGCAAACGCCAGCACCAGATAATCCACCGCCATCACCGCCAGCGAGATCAGCAGCACCGGGCGGCGGCCGAAGCGGTCCGACAGCGACCCCATCATCGGGCCGAACAGGAACTGCATCACCGCGAACGAGGTCGCAAGGATGCCGCCCCACACCGCCGTCTCCGACAGCGACCCGCTGGTCAGCTCGGCCAGCAGGTCGGGCATCACCGGGAAGATCAGGCCGATGCCGATGGCGTCAAGCGTCACGGTCAGCAGGATGAAGGTCAGGGCAAGGCGCTGTTTCATGCTTCGGCAATCCGGATCAGGCGGCGGGCGAGGGCGTCGGGGGCGGCGAAGAACGGCGAATGCGAGGTGGGCAGGGTGGAGATGCGGTCGGCGGGCCAGGCTGCGGTCATGTTGGCCTGGTATTCGGGCGGGATGGCCCGGTCTTCGGTGCAGCGGATGTAGTGCTTTTCGACAGAAGCATGGCGCCCCGTCAGGTGGATGGCGGTTTCCTGCGGCAGGATCGGCTCGGGGCAGAGGTTGGCCGCGGCGTAAGCTTGCGCCTCGGGCGGGCAGTCGTGGTAGAAGCGGTCGTTGACCAATGCCGGGTCGAAGCCGAAGCTCTGCCGGTCGGGGCTGACATGGAAGGCATCGGCCAGCGGCTGGCGCGGCCCGGCCCGGCGCATCTGCGCCAGCGACAGGCCGCTGACCGGGGCGTAGGCGCAGACATGGACCAGCTTGGCGATGCGCTCGGGCGCCGCCTCGGCTGCGGCCGAGATCGGAAAGCCCGCCATCGAATGGCCGACGAGGATCACCGGATTGGCAATGGCCGCCAAAATCGCCGCGGCGTAGCTGTCAAGCGTGGCCCCGGCCACCGGCGTGCGGTCGTCACCATGCGCGGGCAGGTCGATGGCGCGGGCGGTGTGACCTGCGGCGGCCAGCAGCGGCAGCACGTCGCGCCAGCACCAGGCACCGTGGCAAGACCCGTGGATCAGCAGGAAATCGGCCATGCGCGGACTTTCAGAGGGGGCTGGTCAGATCCAGACTGACGGCATTGGTTGGGGAAGCTAAGAATGGGCAGGCATCGCGGCAGTATGCTCGTTCAGTGCATGGGGCAATGAGGCTGGAATCCGGTATAAACGGCTTTTGTGCAAAGTCTTGCGAGGGACTCTTCAGAAGGTTCACGCTTCCGGAAAGTACCACTGATGTTGAAGAATGACATCACCCGAACCGCCGCAGCGCATCGGCGAACACCGCCGCATCGACGTTCCCCCCGGTTGCCACCGCAATCACCGCATCGCCCGCGATCAGGCCGGGGCGGAACAGGGCGGCGGCCAGCGCCACCGCACCGCCCGGTTCCAGCACCAGCTTCAGCCGCAGGAAGGCCAGCACCATCGCCTGCAGCGCCTCGTCGTCGCTTACCACCAGACCGGGGCCGCAAAGCCGCTTCAGGATCGGAAAGGCGATCTGCCCCGGTTCCGGCGTCACGATGGCATCGCAGACCGACCCCGACAGCGCGGCGTTGCGCAGCACATGCCCCGCGGCAAGGCTGCGGGCGGTGTCGTCGAAACCGGCAGGTTCGGCCGGGCGGGCGCGCAGGCCGGGCGCGCGGGCCTCCAGCGCCAGCGCAATGCCCGAGGTCAGCCCGCCGCCGCCGCAGCACACCAGCACGTCGGCTTGCGTGACGCCCTCTTCGGCGGCCTGCGCGGCAATCTCCAGCCCGCATGTGCCCTGCCCGGCGATCACCTGCGGATCGTCGAACGGCTTGATCAGGTGCAGGCCGCGCGATGTGGCCAGCGCGGCCCCGATGGCGTCGCGGTCCTCGGTCGCGCGGTCGTAAAGCACGACCTCGGCCCCCAGGGCGCGGGTGTTCGTGATCTTCAGGCGCGGCGCGTCGGCGGGCATCAGGATCACGCAGGGCGCGCCATGACGGGCGGCGGCCAGCGCCACGCCCTGCGCATGGTTGCCCGACGAATAGGCCAGCACCCCGCGCGCCCGCACCCCGGGCGGCAGTGCCGATACCGCCGACCAGCCGCCGCGCAGCTTGAACGACCCGGTATGCTGCAGGCACTCGGCCTTCACCAGCAGCCGCCGCCCCGCAATCTCGTCGAGAAACGGCGAGGACAGCAGGGGCGTGCGCCGGGCGTTGCCGCCGATCCTGGCGGCGGCGGCGTCGATCATCGCGATATCGGTCATGTGCAGGCTTTCAGGAAGGCGCGGATCACCGCGACGCTTTCGGGTTCGTCCAGAAACGGAATGTGCGCGCGGTCGGGCACATCGGCAAAGATCATGTCGGGGCGGCGGCGGCGCATTTCCCCGGCCACCTCGGCCGACAGCAGGTCGGAGTTCGCGCCCCGTATCAGCGCCAGCGGCAGCCCGGCGCAGGCGTCGAACAGCGGCCACAGGTCGGGTGTCGGGCCGTCGAAGGCGGCATGGAACGCCTGCCGCAATTCCGGGTCATAGGTGATGCGCAGGCCCGCGCCGGTCTGGGCGTAATGCCTGCGCGCCTCCTCCAGCCAGCGGCTTTCGGGCACGCGGGCAAAGCCCGGCATCTTGTCGGGCAGGGTGGCGGCCAGCGCCTGATGCGTGCGGGCAGCCGGGTTGCGCCCGACATAGTCGAAGATCCGCGCCAGCCCCGGCGGGTGGATCACCGGGCCGACATCGTTCAGGCACAGCCCAGCCAGCCGGGGTTTCGCCACCGCCGCCAGCAGCATCCCGACCAGCCCGCCGCGCGAGGTGCCGATGACGGCCGCCCTTTCCACCCCCAGATGATCCAGCAGCGCCAGCGCGTCGCGCGCCTCCTGCGGCACGGTATAGGTGGCGGCGCCCGTCCAGTCCGACGCGCCGCGCCCGCGATAGTCCATCCGGATCAGTCGGCAGGGCGGCAGATGCGGCACCAGATAGTCGAAATCGGCCATCGTCCGGGTCAGCCCGGCAAGGCACAGCACCGGCAGGCCCGCGCCTTCGTCGCTGTAGGCAAGGCTTGCGCCATCGGGGGTGGTGAAACGGGTCATCGGTCCTCCTGCGCGGCGAAGGTGGCACAGGGCGTGGGCCGGGAAAAGGGGCGCTTCACGCGATTTTCAGGTCAAACCGGCAGGCTGGCCCCAAAGCGGCGCTTGCCGGGCGCAGGATCAGGGCCTAAACCCGACCGGCAACAGAACGGACGGGTTTGATGGCCAGAGGCAAGGATATGCAGGAGGAACGCGCGGTATCGAAGCGCGTCGGGTCCTTGCGCGGATTGGCGCCGTTTCTGGCCCCCTACCGCATCAACACGCTGGCGGCCATCGCCGCGCTGATCCTGACGGCGGGGGTCAGCCTGATCCTGCCGCTGGCGGTGCGCCGGGTGGTCGACGGCTTTGTCGACGACAATGCTGCGCTGCTTGACCAGTATTTCGCCGCAGCCCTGGTGATCGCCGCCGCCTTGGCGCTGGGCACCGGGCTGCGCTACTACCTTGTAACCATTCTGGGCGAACGGGTGGTGGCCGACATCCGCCGCGCGCTGTTCGACCGGGTGATGGGCATGAGCCCCGCCTTCTTCGAGCGCATCATGACCGGCGAGGTGCTCAGCCGCCTGACCACCGACACCACGCTGATCCTGTCGGTGATCGGCTCGTCGGTGTCGATCGCGCTGCGCAACGCGCTGATTCTGGTGGGCGGGCTGGTGTTCCTGTTCCTGACCAGCGGCAAGCTGACCGGGCTGGTGCTGCTGATCGTGCCCTCGGTGGTGGTGCCGATCATCGTGCTGGGGCGGCGGCTGCGCACGCTCAGCCGCGAGAACCAGGACTGGATCGCCGCCTCGTCGGGCAACGCCTCCGAGGCATTGCTCTCGGTGCAGGCGGTGCAATCCTTCACCCACGAGATAAAGACCCGCGGCACCTTCGGCGATCTGACCGAGAAATCCTACCGCTCGGCCAAGACCCGCGTCGGGACGCGGGCGGTGATGACGGTGATCGTGATCTTCCTTGTCTTCACCGGCATCGTCGGCGTGCTGTGGATCGGTGCGCGCGACGTGCGGGCCGGGGTCATGACCCCGGGCGAGCTGGTGCAGTTCCTGATCTATGCCGTGATGGTGGCGGGCGCGGTCGGCGCGCTGTCGGAAATCTGGGGCGAGTTGCAGCGCGCGGCGGGGGCGACCGAACGGCTGGTCGAACTCTTGCAGGCGGTCGATCCGGTGCAGGACCCGGCCAAGCCGAAACCGCTGCCCCGCCCGGTGCGCGGCGAGATCGTGTTCGAGGACGTGCGCTTCCGCTACCCCGCCCGGCCCGAGGTTTCGGCGCTGGCAGGCGTCGATCTGCGCGTGACGCCGGGCGAAACCGTGGCGCTGGTCGGCCCCTCCGGCGCGGGCAAGACCACCATCCTGCAACTGCTGCAACGCTTCTACGACCCGCAGCAGGGCTCGGTAAAGCTTGACGGCATCGACCTGCGCGACATGGCCCGCCACGACTTCCGCCGCGCCATGGCGCTGGTGCCGCAAGACCCCGTGATCTTCGCCACCTCGGCACGCGAGAACATCCGCTTCGGCCGCCCCGAAGCCTCGGATGCCGAGGTCGAGGCGGCTGCGGCCGCCGCTGCGGCGCATGATTTCCTGATGGCGCTGCCGCAGGGCTATGACACCTTCGTGGGCGAACGCGGCGTGATGCTGTCGGGCGGCCAGAAACAGCGCATCGCCATTGCCCGCGCCATCCTGCGCGATGCCCGGGTGCTGTTGCTCGATGAGGCGACATCCGCGCTCGATGCCGAAAGCGAACGCGCGGTGCAATTGGCCGTCGAACGGCTGTCGGCTGGCCGCACAACGCTTGTGGTGGCGCACCGGCTCGCCACGGTCAAGAAGGCCGACCGCATCGTGGTGTTCGACCAGGGCCGCATCGTGGCGCAGGGCACGCATGACGGGCTGGTGGCCGAGAACGGGCTTTACGCCCGTCTGGCGCGGCTGCAGTTCACCGACGGGCAGATCTGACCCCGGCCTTTCCGGCAAACCCGCCTGACGTTGCGTTTTTCTTCCACGGTTTGCCTTGCGACACGGGCGAAAACCCCCCATCCTAAACTCAAGAATGACGAACCCCCGCCAAAGGGGGAAGGCCAGGGGAGGAGAGACCATGGGAAGTTTCGCGTCCATCGCGGACGTGCGCGCCATCGAGGCCGAAAGCGCATGGGAAGACCGGGATAACCCCCGGACGATGTATGAATTCCTCAGCCGCACCCGCGACGCCCACGGCGCGCGCCCGGCGATCAGTTTCCAGCTCACCTCCGGCCCGCAGGACAAGGCCGAGACGCTGACCTGGGGCGAACTGCACCACCGCGTGACCCAGGCCGCGAACCTGTTCCGCAGCCTCGGCATCGGCGAGGGCGACGTGGTGGCCTATGTGCTGCCGAACTGCCTTGAAACCGCGGTCACGCTGCTGGGCGGCGCGGTGGCGGGCATCGTGAACCCGATCAACCCGCTGCTGGAACCCGAACAGATCGCGGCGATCCTGCGCGAGACCAAGGCCCGCGTCGTGGTCACCCTGCGGTCCTTCCCCAAGACCGAGGTGGCGCAGAAGGTGGCCGAGGCGGTGCGCTTTGCGCCCACCGTCAAGACCGTGCTGGAGGTTGACCTCAACCGCTACCTTTCCCCGCCGAAAAGCTGGATCGTGCCGCTGGTCCGCCCGAAGAACCCGGTCGAACACACCGCCAACGTCCGCAATTTCAACGCCGAATGCGCCGGCCATTCCGGCGACCGGCTCAGCTTCGTCGACACGCGGAAAGACCGGGTCGCGGCCTTCTTCCACACCGGCGGCACCACCGGGATGCCCAAGGTGGCGCAGCACAAGGCGTCGGGAATGATCTACAACGGCTGGCTTGGCCACCGGCTGCTGTTCCGCGAGAACGACGTGGTGCTGTGCCCCTTGCCGCTGTTCCATGTCTTCGCCGCCTATCCCGCGCTGATGTCGATGATCGCCTCGGGCGCGCATGTGGTCTTTCCAACCCCGGCGGGCTATCGCGGCGAAGGCGTGTTCGACAATTTCTGGAAGCTGATCGAACGCTGGAAGGCGACCTATGTGATCACGGTGCCGACCGCCCTTGCCGCCCTGATGCAGCGCCCGGTCAATGCCGATGTCAGCACGCTGCGCGGCGCGTTTTCCGGCTCGGCCCCGCTGCCGATCGAGTTGTTCAACCGCTTCCAGAAGGCAACCGGCGTCTCGATCATCGAAGGCTACGGGCTGACCGAATGCACCTGCCTCGTGTCGTGCAACCCGCCCGAGGGGGTCAAGAAGATCGGCTCGGTCGGCATTCCCTTCCCCCATACCCATGTCCGCATCCTGCATTCCAACGGCGACGGCGCGGTGAAGGAATGTGCGGTCGATGAGGTGGGCGAGATCTGCGTTGCCAACCCGGGGGTGTTCGAAGGCTCGACCTATACCGAGGTTGACAAGAACCACGGCCTGTTTGCCGAGGACCGCTTTCTTCGCACCGGCGATCTGGGCCGGATCGACGCCGACGGCTACCTTTACATCACCGGGCGCGCCAAGGATCTGATCATCCGCGGCGGCCACAACATCGACCCCGCCGAGATCGAGGAGGCGCTGATGGGCCACGAGGCGGTGGCCTTCGTCGGCGCCATCGGCCAGCCCGACGCCTTCGCGGGCGAACTGCCCTGCGCCTATGTCGAACTGGTCAAGGGCGCCACCGTCACCCCGGCCGAACTGATGGAATATGCCCGGGCCCATATCTCGGAACGCGCGGCGGTGCCCAAGCATGTCGAGATACTCGACGAGTTGCCGAAAACCGCCGTCGGCAAGGTGTTCAAGCCCGACCTGCGGCGGCGCGCCATCAAGCGCGTCTATGACGCCGCACTGGCCGACGCCGGGTTCGGCGTCACGGTGGCCGAAGTGGT
This sequence comes from Paracoccaceae bacterium Fryx2, assembly GCA_032334235.1. Classification (NCBI taxonomy): domain Bacteria; kingdom Pseudomonadati; phylum Pseudomonadota; class Alphaproteobacteria; order Rhodobacterales; family Paracoccaceae; species Paracoccaceae bacterium Fryx2. The sequence goes on along the minus strand of JAVSGI010000005.1, from coordinate 1,730,032 downwards.
CGAGGACAAGAAGCGCGGTCTGGTCGCCCGCCTGAACCGCACGCCGGGGGTGGACGAGGCCGCGGTCGAGCGCCTGCTGGGCGAATTCACCCGGCCCTGGGAATGGCTGTAAGACCGGGCGGACCGCCGGTCTTGCATGTGCCCGTGATCTGAAACGACGGCCCGGCCTCTCCCGCACCCCTCGGGGCGCGGCGGGGCCGGTCCGCCGCCGTTCGCCCCGGCCTGCGGGCGGCCGCGCCCATTGGCAGGCCCCCCGTTGCAGGCCCCCCGTTGCAGGCCCCCCGTTGCAGGCCCCCCGTTGCAGGCCCCCCGTTGCAGGCCCCCCGTTGCAGGCCCGTTGCAGGCCCCCTGTTGCAGAACAAACCCGTCCGGCGGAAAATAATTGCCATCTTTACCTGATGTTGCAATTTCCCCGTATCCTGCTATCCGGAAAATCCTTCCGCGCAGCAGAGAGATGCCATGGCCACCATTACCGCCACCAGAGCCTTCCGCCTTGATTCAGTCAACTGGAACCAGCTGGTTGAAAGCCTCGACTATTATCCGGCCAACAACCAGCAGACCCAGTGGACCTCCTATCCCGACCAGTTCGGCTATGGTGTCGATTTCGACACGTTCATCACCTTCGCCGGCGACGACATCGGCTTTTCGCGTGGTGTCGTCACCGGCGGGACGGTCAACGCCATCCAGTTGATCGACGACGCAAACCGCATCTACAAGGATGTGATCGCGATCGACGGCATCGCCCTGTCCGCGACCGCAGTGATTTCCGCCGTCGCCAGCGCCTCGGCGGCCGACGATCTGGCGCTGCTCCGGTCGGCCTTCAGCGGGGCCGACACCTTCGTGCTGTCGGAACAGGCCGACCAGATGCAGGGCTTTGCCGGGAACGACCGGCTCAGCGGCCGGGGCGGCGACGACTGGCTGTCGGGCGATCAGGGCCGCGATACCCTGCAAGGCGATGCCGGCAACGACACGCTGCTGGGCGGTAGCGGCAACGATGTCCTTGACGGCGGCACCGGCCGCGACCGCCTTGTGGGCGGCAGCGGCGCCGGCCGGCTTGACGGCGGCGCGGACCGTCAGCGCGACACTTTCGTGTTCACCGCCGTGTCGGACAGCCCGGTCGGCCAGCGCGATACCGTGGTCAATTTCATCAGCGGCATCGACCTGCTCGACCTTTCCCGCATCGACGCCGATCTCAGCTTCGGCACGAAGGCGGGCAGCTTCAAGGTGTGGAGCATCGACACCGGCGCGGACCGTCTGGTGCGCGCCGACACCACGGGCGACGGGGTGGCCGATCTGGAAATCCGGGTTCTGGGCGTCGATCAACTGGTGGCGGGCGACTTCATCCTGTGATCCAGGGCCGCTGCCGGGGCGGGTCGTCTCCGTTCCGGCAGCGGTGGGAAAAAGCGTGAACAGATCCTTGACGCTTTGAGAAATATCGTTATTTATCAGTGGCATGTGCCGATTTTCACGCGTGAAAATGCCCGCAGCCACGGTTTTCCGCCCGGGCCGGGGCGGTCCCTCAGTTCGGGCTGCGGTTCAGCCGGGGGTGTCCGGCGTGCCGCTGCCCGCTTCCAGCAGCGCCGCCTGAAGCGCCGCAGGGGCGCCAAGAATCCCGACCAGCCGGACAGAGGCGCGCAGATCCCCGATCTGGTCCGCCGTCTGCGCCTCGTCCATGCACAACACCGTCACGAATCCGCCCGGCACCGCCCGGCACAGCGCGACCGAACCGGGGTCCGCCGGATCGACATGAAACACCACCGCCGCCGCTTCGGCATGGTTCAGCGCGGCGCGGAGCTTTTCGGCATCGGCAAACGGGCCGCCCGGCTCGAACCCCGCGTCGCGCACCAGGCTTTTCAGCGCGTGCCCGAGGATCGGGTCGACCGAAGCGATGATGATCTTGCGGCCACAGCGACGCCCTTCCAGCACCTCGTCCACCCGCGCGTCGGTGACGATCACGCCGACATCGCGTGAGTTGACGCCGATCACCGTGCCGACCGGCGCCGATTGTTCGGACGTGTCGGCCCCGAAGCCAAGCTTCATAAGCGCACGCACGGCCGCCGACCGGCTGGGCATGTGGCGTTCAAATCGCCAGGTGTCCACCTTTTCGATCTCGGCAAGCGTCAGCATGAGTTGCAGCCGTTCAGCCCGTTTCGGACGTTCATCGGACATCTCTGGTATTCTCTGCCCGGCATGGGAAGCCGCCTTGCGGCGCGGCCGGGATCTTTCAGCAATCTTATTGGCATTCTTCCACGGGCGTAGCAACCGGTGGATGCACGCGGCGCGCCCGCCGCGGCCCGGCCGTCAGAGGTCTTCGCGCCGGATGAAGCCGCAGACCCGCCCCGACCTGTCCTCCACCAGCGCAACCTTCGCCTTGCGGTCGTCGAGCCTGCGCCGCAGGATTTCGACGCGCTGGTTCGGGGTCGAGACCACCCAGTCGGTTCTGGCAAGATTGCCGATCAGTTCGTGCCGCAGAAAAGGCGCCTGGGCGAAAAATCCGGTCAGGGTCGCGCTTTCGATGTAGCCCATGACCTGATGGCTTTCGACCATCACGATCAGGTGCGCGGTGCCATCGTTGCCGCCCGCCTCGGCCAGTTGCACGGCGTCGCCGGCCTCCTCGGCGGCATCGACCGCGATGCACTGCGGCCGCATGATCTGTTTCGCCGTCCGTCGCTCTGCCCCGCGCGTCAATCGATGCGCTGCCGGCTTGGGGAAATCTGCTGGTCCGCCATTTCCTGATGTCATGTCACAGCAACGTCGCCTGCGCACGAGGGTTCCGAGTGGCATCCGAAATGATGTGGGATCGCGCGGCAGACCGGCAGCCATGACCAATTATACTATAATGCAGCATCTGCGCGCATTGCCGGGAATATCGGAATTAGCAAGATCAACTTATTGAGAACAAATGATTATTTCTGATTTCTGCATCGTTGGTCTGCTATCTGTGTGGGTATGCAGAACACATCCACATCCCCTCCGGCGGCCTGCGCCACCGACCTTGCGGGCCCCGGCGACCTGAACCGCCCCGGGTTTACCGGAGGGTGGTTTGTTCAATGACTACGCGACCATATCGAGTGAGTTCAGGTTTGCATAGAACGCCTCCTCTGCTTCTGCGGGTGGGATGTATCCGATTGGGCCAAGCAGGCGGCGGTTGTTATACCAATCGATCCATTTCAGCGTTTCCCATTCGACCTCGCGCATTGATTTCCAGGGGCCGATCTGGTTGATGACCTCTGTCTTGAACAGGCCGATGACGCATTCAGCCAAGGCGTTGTCATAGGCATCGCCAACTGTTCCAACGGAAAGGTCGATCTCGGCCTTGGCCAGGCGTTCGGTGTATTTGATCGACAGGTATTGTGATCCGCGGTCCGAATGGTGGACCAAGCTCTTGTTATCCGGCGTCTTTCTTTGCCAGATCGCTTGCTCCAGCGCGTCGAGCACAAACTGGGTCTTCATCGATGTCGAGACGCGCCAACCGACAATACGACGTGCAAAGACGTCGATGACGAAGGCCACGTAGACGGTGCCGGACCATGTGGGCACATAGGTGAAATCTGAAACCCACAGCTTGTTCGGCCGATCCGCCATGAACAGCCGGTTCACCTTGTCGTCCGGGCAAGGCAGAGACGTGTCAGGATTGGTCGTGATGACCTTCTTGCCACGGACCACGCCCCTGATGCCCAGATGGCGCATCAATCGTTCCACGGTGCAGCGGGCGGCGTCTTCACCCTGCCGTCGCAAAACATGCCAGATCTTCCGCGCGCCATAGAGCTTGCGGTTGGCATCCCAGGCCGCGTCGATCTTGAGGCTCAGGGCGGCATCCGATTTGGCCCGGGCCGAGGCCCGGTCAGGATCACGCATGATCGCCCGCCGGTCATAAAAGGTGGAAGGGGCAAACTGCAGTGCCCTGCAGATCGGCTCGACCCCGAATGCCTCTCGGCTTTCCTCAATGAAAGCAGTCATTTGCGAAACGGGCGGTCGAGCTCCGCCTGGGCAAAATACGCTGAAGCTTTGCGCAGAATCTCGTTCGCTTGCCGCAGTTCCCGGTTCTCGCGCTCAAGCTCTTTGATCCGCGCGATCTCAGCGCTGGTAGGTCCCGGCCGTTCGCCACCATCGCGCTGGACCTGTCGCATCCAGACGCGAAGGCTGTCCGTCGAACAGCCCAATTTACCTGCAATCGCCGTCAGCGCCGCAGCCTCGCTCTGATAATCATCGCGGTGTTCCATCGCCAGCCGCACCGCACGCTCGCGGAACTCAGGTGAATACGGCTTCGAGGTCTTCTTCTTTGAGGTCTGTTCCATAACGGGCAATTCTCCGAGAGTTTTGCCCTCCGGTAAACCCGGGGCGGTTCAACCTGCCATTCGGCGTGCTTCTGGAGGCCGAGATGCCCCATCTGCGTCGCTATGCGCTGTCGCTGACCGGGAGCCTGCATGATGCCGACGATCTGGTGCAGGACTGTCTGGTGCGGGCCCTGACGCGGCGCAGCCAGTATGAAAGCGGCACCCAGTTGCGGCGCTGGCTGTTCACGATCCTGCGCAACATCATGATCGACAGCCACCGCCAGCGTCAGCGCCGCGGCCCGCATGAATCGCTGACCGAGGCCCATGCGACCGCCAGCCATGCGGCGCGGCAGGACGATCACATGGAACTGATCGAGATTGTCGGCAAGCTGGGCCAGGTGCGGCCCTGCGACCGGGCGGTGCTGCGGCTGAGCGTGATCGACGGACTGAGCCAGAAAGAGATCGCGGAACGGATGGGCGTGGCGGTCGGCACGATCAAGAGCCGCCTGTCGCGCACCCGGCAGTTCCTGCAGGAGTGAGGGATCAGGCCGTCAGATCGGCCACCGCATGCCGCAGGGCGGCGAACACCGGCGGGTGGCTCAGGGCATGGCCCGCCGCCTCGACGAGCCGGACCTGCGATTGCGGCCAATGGGCGCAAGGCGGTGCGACATCCGCGGCGGGCAGAGCAGGTCAAGCCGGGCCTGCACCATGATGCCCGGAACGCCCGCCAGACGGTCGGCCCCGGCCAGCAGGGAGTCGGGGGGCAGAAAGCAGTCGTTCAGGAAATAATGCGCCTCCATGAAGGGTGTGGCGGGCAGCGGGGCTTCGTCGGGCAAGGGGGCAGGGGTGCCAAGCTGCGACAGGGCGCGTTCGGCCCGGTAGAAGGCGCGCACCGCCGGGGCGTGCACGGCCGGGTCGGGGTGCAGGATCAGGCGCCAGACCGCGCGCAGCGGGTCGTGCCGGTCGGCGGGGGCCACAAGGGCGAACAGCGCGTCGTGCAGCGCGGGCTGAAAGGCGGCAAGTGCTGCGCGGAAGGCCCAGTCAAGCTCGGCGCGGGTGCCGAGGAAGGTGGCGCGCAGGGCAAGGCCGGTGACGCGCGAAGGGTGGGTCTGGGCATAGGCCAGCGCCAGCGTCACCCCCCATGACCCGCCGACCACCAGCCAGCGGTCGATGCCAAGATGCGCGCGCACCCGTTCCATGTCGGCGATCAGATGCGCCGTGGTGTTGGCATGGCGCGACCGGGCGGGCAGGCTTTGCCCCGCGCCGCGCTGGTCGATGAATACCACCCGGTGCCGCGCCGCATCGAACAGGCTCTGCATTTCGGGCGAACAGCCGCTGCCCGGCCCGCCGTGCAGGCAGACGACCGGCACGCCCGCCGGGTTGCCAAAGGGCAAGACCCGGATGGCATGGCCGTCACCCACATCCAGATGGAGGCCGTCGTTCACGCCTGCTCTGCCGACCCGCCGGAAAAGTTGCGGTAGAGAAAGGCGTTGCGGTCGCCCGTCGCCTCGGTTTCGCCCAGATCGAAGATCGTGGCATGGTGCGGTGACAGGGCGCAGGCCGGGTCGGTGTTGCCCGCGTTGCCGGTCAGCGCGAAGGCCTGGCAGCGGCAGCCGCCGAAATCGACCTCGCGGTAGTCGCAACTGCGGCACGGTTCGGGCATCCAGCCGGTGCCGCGATAGGCGTTGAAGGCGGCCGAGTGGTCCCAGATCCAGCGGATCGAGCGGTTGCTGCGGACGGACTCGAATTCCATCCCGGTGATGCTTTCGGCGGCGTGGCAGGGCAGCACCTTGCCCGCGGGCGAGATGTTGAAGAACTGCCGCCCCCAGCCGCCCATGCACTGCTTGGGGCGCAGGGCGTAGTAGTCGGGGATCACATAGTCGATTTCCAGCACGCCGTGCAGGCGGGCGCGGGCCTCCTCGACGATGCGGTTGCAGTCTTCGACCTGTTCGCGGGTCGGGATCAGGGCGTGGCGGTTCTTCAGCGCCCAGCCGTAATACTGGACATTGGCAACCTCGATCCGCGCGGCGCCAAGGTCCAGCGCCATCTCGATCATGTCGGGCAGCTGGTGCAGGTTCTGGCGGTGCATCACGGCGTTGACCGTCAGCGGCAGGTCGAGCGCGCGGGTCCAGCCCGCCACCTCCAGCTTTCGGGCATGGCCGTTGCGGTAGCCGCCGACGCGGTCGGCCACGCCGGGTTCGGAGCCCCTGGAAGCTGATCTGGACATGGTTCAGCCCGGCGTCGGCCAGTTCGGCAAGCTTGTCGCGCTTGAGCATCACCGCAGAGGGGCTCTGTTGCACAAATCCCGTGAGGGATTCATCTTGTGAATCCAGCGTGGTAGCTGGACGGCATGAGCAGACCCATACCCCCCGCCTACAAGACCAGGAACTGGCCCGCCTATAACGAAGCGCTGAAGCGCCGCGGCTCGCTGACGATCTGGTTTGATACCGCCATGATCTGGGAGGCTGCGCCGACAGGTAAGCGCGGCCGACAGCCTGACTATAGCGATGCCGCGATCCAGACCTGCCTGACCATCAAGGTGTTGTTTGGCATGGCGCTCAGACAGACGACTGGCTTCGTCGAAAGCCTGCTGGGGCTCATCGATTTGGATTGGGCTGTGCCCAATTTCAGCACGCTGAGCCGTCGCCAGAAGACCCTGAAGGTCAACATCCCCCACCGCGGCTCGCAAGGCCCGCTGCATCTTCTGATCGATAGCACCGGGATCAAGGTTGAAGGCGAAGGTGAATGGAATGCGCGCAAGCACGGCGGCACCAAACGTCGGGTCTGGCGCAAGATTCACATCGGGATAGACGAGAAAACACTGGAAATCCGCGCAGCCGAGTTCACCACCTGCGATGTCGGTGACGCGCCGATGCTGCCCGAACTGCTCGACCAGATCCCGCCCGATCAGGAGATCGCCAGCGTCACCGCTGATGGCGCCTTCGACACACGCAAGTGTCACGACGCCATCGCCGCCCGCGGTGCGGCCGCCATCATTCCGCCCCGCAAGAACGCCAAGCCATGGAAGCCCGACACCCCCGGGGCAATCGCCCGCAACGAAGCCCTACGCGCGTCGAAACGCTTCGGCCGAACCATCTGGCGACGATGGAGCGGTTATCACCGCCGAAGCCGCGTCGAGACGAAGATGCACTGCGTCAAATTGCTGGGTCAGCGCCTCATGGCGCGGGACTTTGACCGTCAGGTCGCCGAGTTTCAGGTCCGTGTAGCCGTGCTGAACGGCTTCACGGCGCTCGGTATACCCGTCACTGAAGCCGTGGGATGAGTCTGTCCAGGGAAAGGGGAGATCTGTCTGTCACCCGATTTGTGCAACAGAGCCGCTAGAACCAGAACGGCAATAATAACGATAAATCCGATGATACTGGCGATGATCAGAATAAATCTCCCGAATAGTGCGTCGACCGCCATCCGCAGTGTTCGTTCCCAGCCAACTTAAAGCTGTGCGACGACAGCAAGTCAAATTTAATGTAACGCGTATTGAATAGATGTTACAAATCTGGCACCGCTCACCCCTGCAACGTCCTCACTCCGATCCCCTCGCCCCGCGCCTTCATCGCCTCGACGGCGGCGATGCTGGCGGCAGCCGTCGTGAAATACGGGATCTTGTCGTAGAGTGCCACGGCGCGGATGTCGCGCGAGTCGCTGACGGCTTGCGAGCCTTCGGTGGTGTTCAGCACCAGGGCGATCTCGTCATTCTTCAGCATGTCGACGATGTTCGGGCGGCCCTCGTAGACCTTGTTGACGCGGGTGGCGGCGATCCCCAGGCTGTCGAGCCAGGTGGCGGTGCCGCGGGTCGCGATGATCTCGAAGCCCATCGCGGTCAGGTCGCGGGTGGCGGTGGCGAGGGCGGCGGTCTTGTCGGCGTCCTTCACCGACAGGAAGACCCGGCCGGATTCGGGCAGGATGGTGCCCGCGCCCATCTGGGCCTTGAGGAAGGCCAGCGCAAAGGTGCGGTCCCAGCCCATCACCTCGCCGGTGGAGCGCATCTCGGGGCCGAGCAGGGTGTCGACGCCGGGGAAGCGGGCGAAGGGCAGCACGGATTCCTTGACCGAGAACCATGGCGTGATCGGGTCGGCCAGCGTCAGCGGGTCGGCCAGCGGCAGCACGGTGTCGGGGCCGACCCCGGCCGGGTAGGCGTCGCGGAGGCGGAAGCCGGACAGGGGCTCGCCAGCCATCAGGCGGGCGGCGATGGCGGCGATGGCGCTGTCGGTGGCCTTGGCGACAAAGGGCACGGTGCGGCTGGCGCGGGGGTTGACCTCGAGCACGTAGATCGTGCCGTCCTTGATGGCGAACTGCACGTTCATCAGGCCGACGACATGCAGGGCGCGGGCCATGGCGACGGTCTGCGCCTTCAGCTCGGCGATGGTTTCGGGGCTGAGCGAATGCGGCGGCAGGCAGCAGGCGGAATCGCCGGAATGGACGCCGGCCTCCTCGATATGTTCCATGATGCCCGCGACATGCACGTCCTGCCCGTCGCACAGGGCATCGACATCGACCTCGATGGCGTTGGTCAGGTAGCTGTCGAGCAGCACGGGCGAGGTGCCCGAGACCTGCACCGCCTCGCGGATGTAGCGTTCAAGCTGGTCGTCGTCGCGGATGATTTCCATCGCGCGGCCGCCCAGCACGAAGGAGGGGCGGATCACCAGCGGGTAGCCGACCTTTCCGGCCACGGCAAAAGCCTCGTCACGCGACCGGGCGGTGCCGTTGACCGGCTGTTTCAGGCCAAGGCGGTGCAGCAGTTGCTGGAACCGCTCGCGGTCCTCGGCCAGGTCGATGGCGTCGGGGGTGGTGCCAAGGATCGGGATGCCTTCGGATTGCAGCGCCTGCGCCAGTTTCAGCGGGGTCTGGCCGCCGAACTGCACGATCACGCCGTGCAGGGTGCCGTTTTCCTGTTCGACCCGCAGGATTTCCAGCACGTGCTCCAGCGTCAGGGGTTCGAAATACAGCCGGTCCGAGGTGTCGTAGTCGGTGCTGACCGTCTCGGGGTTGCAGTTGACCATGATGGTTTCATATCCCGCTGCGGTCAGGGCATAGCAGGCGTGGCAGCAGCAGTAGTCGAACTCGATGCCCTGGCCGATGCGGTTGGGGCCGCCGCCGAGGATGACGACCTTTTTCGCCGCCGTGGGCCGGGCCTCGCATTCCACGTCGCCCATCACCGGGGATTCGTAGGTGGAATACATGTAGGGGGTCTGCGCCTCGAATTCGGCGGCGCATGTGTCGATGCGCTTGAACACGGCATGGACGCCGAGGTTGCGCCGGGCGCGGCGGACCTGCGATTCCTCCCGCCCGGTCAGCTTGGCGAGGCGGGCATCGGTGAAGCCCATCATTTTCAGTCGGCGCAGGGCGGCGGCTTCGACTGGAAGGCCGCGTTCCCGGATTTCCGCCTCCATCACGATGATCTCGCGGATGCGCGCCAGAAACCACGGATCGAATGCGGTGATCTGGTTGATCTCGTCATCGCTCAGGCCATGACGCATCGCTTGCGCAATCACGCGGATGCGGTCTGGCGTCTGTTTCGACAGGGCCTGCGTGATGGCGCGCGTGTTTTCGGCAATCTGCCGGTTCCCGTCAAACAGCTTCGCCCGCTTTTCGGGATCGGCGTAGTCCGCATACTTGAACCCGAGTGGCGGCAGATCGACCACGCCCGGAATGGCGATTTCATCGAAGCCGGTCAGACCGGTTTCGAGGCTTGCCAGCGCCTTTTGCATCGACTCGTGGATGGTGCGGCCGATCGCCATAACCTCGCCCACCGATTTCATCGCGGTGGTGAGGTTGGGCTCGGAGCCGGGGAACTTCTCGAAGGCAAAGCGCGGGATCTTGGTCACGACATAGTCGATGGCAGGCTCGAAGCTGGCGGGGGTGACCTTGGTGATGTCGTTGTCAAGCTCGTCGAGCGTGTAGCCGACCGCCAGTTTCGCCGCGACCTTGGCGATGGGAAAGCCGGTGGCCTTGGATGCCAGCGCGGAACTCCGCGACACGCGCGGGTTCATCTCGATCACCACCATGCGGCCATCTGCCGGGTTGATCGCCCATTGCACGTTGGACCCGCCGGTTTCGACGCCGATCTCGCGCAGCACGGCGATGGAGCCGTTGCGCATGATCTGGTATTCCTTGTCGGTCAGGGTCAGGGCCGGGGCCACGGTGATGGAGTCGCCGGTGTGCACCCCCATCGGATCGACGTTCTCGATGGCGCAGATGATGATGGCGTTGTCGGCGGTGTCGCGCACCACCTCCATCTCGAACTCCTTCCAGCCGAGCAGGCTTTCATCGACGAGGATCTGCGCCATCGGTGAGGCCTCCAGCCCCGAGCGGCAGATGCGTTCGTAATCGTCGCGGTTGTAGGCCACGCCGCCGCCGGTGCCGCCAAGGGTGAAGGCGGGGCGGATGATCGCGGGCAGGCCCACGTATTCGATGGCGGCGATGGCCTCGGCCACGCCGGCGCTGATGTCATACTTGCCGCTGGGCAGTTTGGGGGCGGCGACGATGGTCGCCTTCGGGTTTTCCAGCCCGATCCGGTCCATCGCCTCGCGGAAAAGCTTGCGGTCTTCAGCCATTTCGATGGCCTGCCGGTTGGCCCCGATCAGTTCGACGTTGAACTTTTCCAGCACGCCCATGTCGGCCAGCGCGAGGCTGGTGTTCAGCCCGGTCTGCCCGCCCATGGTGGGCAGCAATGCGTCGGGGCGTTCCTTCTCGATGATCTTGGCGACGATTTCCGGGGTGATCGGCTCGATGTAGGTGGCGTCGGCCAGCCCCGGGTCGGTCATGATCGTGGCGGGGTTGGAGTTGACCAGGATCACCCGGTAGCCTTCCTCGCGCAGCGCCTTGCAGGCTTGCGCGCCGGAATAGTCGAACTCGCAGGCCTGACCGATGATGATGGGGCCCGCGCCGATGATCATGATGGATTTGATATCGGTTCTTTTCGGCATGGAGGCCCCCGGCATGAGTGTTTCCGGCGGCCATGGACCCCGGCTGGATTCGACAGTGACAGGCAAATTGGCGCGGGTTTAAGGGACGGGGCGGGGGGGCGCAACCCTGATCCGAAGTGTCGCCGCCGCGCTGGCAGGGGGGGAGCGCCCATGCTAGATGCCGGGCGATGGCGGCAACGGAAGAACAGCGCGTGATCCTGTGCGAATTCGGGCCGGACGGCGTGCCGGTGCAGTTTCAGAACCCGGCAACGGTGGTCGAGGCGGTCGAAGCCTGCCAGCTTGGCCCGGCGATGGCGGCGCTGGATGCCGCGCGGGCGCGGGGCGCGTGGATCGCGGGGTTCGTGGCGTTCGAGGCGGGCTATGCGCTGGAACCGCGGCTGGTGCCCCTGATGCCCGGGGCGCGGCCCGCGCCGCTGCTGCGGATGGGCGTGTTCGACGCCCCGCAGGATGCCGCCGCGACGCTGGCGCTGGCGCATCAGGCGGGGTTGGGCACCTGCATGACGGCGCCCGAACCGCTGGTCACGCGCGCGGATTATGACGCGGCGATGGCGCGGGTGCGCGACTATATCGCGGCGGGCGACTGCTATCAGGTGAACCTGACCTTCCCGATGCGGGCGGACCTGGTGTCGGGCAGCCCGCTTGGCCTTTACGGCGCGCTGCGGCGCACCGGGGCGGTGGGGCATGGCGCCTACGTCGATCTGGGCGGGGCGGTGGTGGTGTCACGCTCGCCCGAGCTGTTCTTTGCGGTCGATGCGGCCGGGCGGATCATGGCGCGCCCGATGAAGGGCACCGCACCCCGCGACCCCGACCCGGCGCGCGACGCGGCGATTGCGGCGGCCCTGCAGGTGTCGGAAAAGGACCGGGCCGAGAACCTGATGATCGTCGATCTGTTGCGCAACGACATCGCGCGGCTGGCGCGGGTGGGCTCGGTCCGGGTGCCCGCGCTGTTCGCGATGGAACGCTATGCGACGGTGCATCAGATGACCTCGACCGTGGTCGGCGATCTGGCCGCGCCGCCGACGCTGGCGGGGCTGATGGCGGCTTTGTTCCCCTGCGGGTCGGTGACCGGCGCGCCGAAGATCCGGGCGATGCAGATCATCCGCGAGGTCGAGCCCTGGCCGCGCGGTGTCTATTGCGGTGCTGTCGGCTGGATGGCGCCGGACGGGCGGGCCGATTTCTCGGTGGCGATCCGGACGCTGTCGGTGGCGGGGCCGGCGGTGACGCTGAATGTCGGCGGCGGCGTCACGCATGGCTCGACCGCAGAGGGGGAATGGGAGGAGGCACTGTGGAAAGCCCGGTTCGTGGCGGCGGCGATCTGCCGGACGTGAAGCTGATCGAGACGCTGGGGTGGGATGGCACGGCCTTCGCCCGGTTGCCGCTGCATCTGGCGCGTCTGGCGGCGGGGGTGGCGTGCCTCGGCCTTGCCTGCGACCCGCAGGCGGCCGCCCGTGCCCTGCGTGCGGCGGTCGGGTCGGAGCCATCGCGGGTCCGGCTGACGCTGGACGGCGCGGGGCGGCTGGAAGTCACCGCCGCCCCGCTGCCCCCCTCGCCGCCGCTGTGGCGGTTGACGCCCGCGCTGGCGCCGCTGGCCTCTGCCGACCCCTGGCTGAGGCTCAAGTCCACACGACGCGCCGCCTATGACGCCGCCCGCGCCGCCCTGCCCCCCTGGTCGGACGAGGCAATCTTCAGCAACGAACGCGACGAGGTGTGCGACGGCTCCATCACCACGCTGTTCTTCGACGCCGGTGCCGGGCTCTGCACCCCGCCCGTGACCTGCGGCCTGCTGCCCGGCGTGCTGCGGGCGCAGTTGCTGCTGGAAGGCAAGGCCCGCGAGGCGGTGCTTGCCGCCGCCGACCTGCCGCGCGTGAAGCTCTGGGTCGGCAATTCGCTGCGCGGGCTGATGCCTGCGGTCTGGGTGGGCTGATCCTTTCCATTCATCTTTGCCCAAATATCCCCGCCGGAGGCTCTGGCGGTGCGGCCGGGTGCCTCCGGCGGGGATATTTGGGCAAAGATGAAATCCGCAGCAAAGGGGGCGGACTTGACTTCGCCGCTTGGGCGGGGTGTATCGGCGCGGACGAATTCAAGCCTCGGGAAGGGGAGCGTGATGCACGCCTATCGCAGCCATACTTGTGCCGGTCTGAACCGGAGCCATGTCGGACAGGATGTCCGGCTTTCGGGCTGGGTTCACCGGGTGCGCGACCATGGCGGGGTGCTGTTCATCGACCTGCGCGACCACTATGGCATCACGCAGGTGATCGCCGACGCCGACAGCGCCGCCTTTGCCGGGCTGGAGGCGGTGCGGGCGGAATGGGTGATCCGGATCGACGGCGTGGTGAAGGGGCGGGATGCCGGGTTGGTGAACCCCAAGCTGCCGACCGGCGAGATCGAGGTTTATGCGAAGGGCTTCACCGTGCTTGGGGCGGCGGACGAATTGCCGATGCCGGTGTTCGGCGAGGTCGATTACCCCGAGGAAACCCGGCTGACCTATCGGTTTCTGGACCTGCGGCGCGACAAGCTGCATGGCAACATGATGCTGCGGTCCAACGTGGTGCGTTCCATGCGGCAGCGGATGTGGGATCAGGGGTTCACCGAGTTCCAGACGCCGATCATCACCGCATCTTCCCCCGAAGGGGCGCGCGATTTCCTGGTGCCTTCCCGTCTGCATCCGGGCAAGTTCTATGCCCTGCCGCAGGCGCCGCAGCAGTTCAAGCAGTTGATCATGGTGGCCGGGTTTGACCGCTATTTCCAGATCGCGCCCTGTTTCCGCGACGAAGACCCGCGCGCCGACCGCAGCCCCACCGATTTCTACCAGCTTGATATCGAGATGAGTTTTGTCGAACAGGCGGACGTGTTTGCCGCCGTGCAGCCGGTGGTGCAGGGCATCTTCGAGGAATTCGCGCCGGAAAAGAAGGTCTATGCCGACTGGCCGCTGATCGCCTATCGCGACAGCCTGAAATGGTATGGCAGCGACAAGCCCGACCTGCGCAACCCGATCCGGATGCAGGAGGTTTCCGAGCATTTCCGGGGGTCTGGCTTCGCGATTTTCGCGAAACTGCTGGAAAACGAGGGCACCGAGGTGCGCGCGATTCCGGCGCCCGGGGGGGGCAGCCGCAAGTTCTGCGACCGGATGAACGCCTTTGCCCAGAAGGAAGGGCTGCCGGGGATGGGGTATATCTTCTGGCGGGATCGAGGCGACAACCCTTCCGGTCCATCGCGCGAAGATATTGGTAACGGTTGGGGAATGGGGCCTGTCGATCCCACTGATCCGACGCAGAGGCAGGCTGCCCTCGAAGTCGGGCTTTTCTATGATGACCGCGCGCAGACATGGATGGAAGCCGCAGGCCCATTGGCCAAGAACATCGGACCCGAGCGGACCGAAGCCATCCGCCAGCAACTCGGCCTTGGCGTGGGCGACGCGGCCTTCTTCCTTGGCGGCAAGCCGGAGCAGTTCGAGGCGGTGGCGGGGCGGGCGCGCAACGAGATCGGGCGTGAGTTGAAGCTGACCGAGGAGAACTGCTTCCGCTTCGCCTGGATCGTCGATTTCCCGATGTACGAGAAGACCGACGAGGGCAAGATCGACTTCAGCCACAACCCGTTCTCGATGCCGCAGGGGGGGCTTGAGGCGCTCAACGGCGACCCGCTGAAAGTCTATGCCTATCAGTATGATCTGGCCTGCAACGGCTATGAGTTGATCAGTGGCGGCATCCGCAACCACAAGCCCGAGATCATGTTCAAGGCGTTCGAACTGGCGGGCTACCCCGCGTCGGAGGTGGAAAAGCGGTTTGGCGGCATGGTCAAGGCGTTCCGCTACGGCGCGCCGCCGCACGGCGGTTGTGCAGCGGGGATCGACCGGATCGTGATGCTGCTGGCCGACGAGGCGAACATCCGCGAGGTCATCATGTTCCCGATGAACCAGCGCGCCGAAGACCTGCTGATGGGCGCGCCGTCCGAACCGCTGAACGCGCAGTTGCGCGAACTGGGTCTGCGGGTGGTGCCGAAGGAATGACACCACCGCTGTTCGCCGCCTCTGTGCCGGTGTTCCTGCACTACCTCGACCGGATGGAGGGGTTGCTGGACAAGGTGCGGGGGCGCGAGCAGTTGCTGGCCTCGCGGCTGGTGCCCGACATGTTCACCGCCGGGCAGCAGATCGCCACGGCGGCGGGGTTCGCGCTGCGGGTTGCGTATCCGCTGGCCGGGCAGGCGGTGCCGGTGCTGCCCGACCCGGCGCTGGACCGGATCGGGCTGGGGCGCCGGATCGCGGCGACACGGGGCGCGCTGCTGGCACTGGACCCGGCGGCGTTCGACGGGGCAGAGGCCCGGCGCATCCGCCACCGCGCGGGCTTTGCCGAGCTGGACCAGGACGGGGCGGCGTTCCTGCACCTGTTCGGGATGCCGAACTTCGTGTTTCACGTCGCCATGGCCTTTGCCATCCTGCGCGCCGCCGGCGTCGAGATCGGCAAGCATGATTTCGACGGGCTGCACGACTATCCGCCGGGCTTCCGGTTGTGACCGGCATCGGCGGAGTTTGGCGAATGTTGCGGCCTTGTCTCTAGGCCCGGCGCATCCCTGTCCCTACATTGCCAGTCAGTGCCTACTGCAACCCCCGGGGGACCGCGATGACCATTGACCCGTCCGTGATCGCCGCGATCCGCTTCGGTTACGGGCTGCCACTGCCTCCGGGCGCGGCGGCAACGCCTGCGGCGATGCTGGCGGCGCTGGCGGGGTCCGACCGCGCCGCCGCCGCCCACCCCGGCATCGCCCTGGCCGATGTGCTGCCGCTGATGGCCAAAGCCGAGGCGACGCGCAAGCTGGCCCAGGAGGGCGAGCCGCAGATGCAGGCCTACCGCGATGCCCAGCAGGCGGTCGAGGGGCTGGCGCAAGGCGCGATGCGGGTCACGCTGGCGCGGGCGCTGGCCTCGCCCGACGGGTTTCGCGAACGGCTGGCGCAATTCTGGACCGACCATTTCACCGCCGCGCCACGGTCCAAGCGCGAACGGGCGCTGCCCTCGGCGATGGTCAACGATGCCATCCGCCCGCATCTGGCCGGGCGCTTTGCCGACATGCTGCGCGCGGTGACGCTGCATCCGGCGATGCTGACCTATCTGGATCAGGTGCTGTCGGTCGGGCCGACCTCAAGGCAGGGCGTCCGCCGCAAGCGCGGGCTGAACGAGAACCTCGCCCGCGAGCTGATCGAGCTGCACACGCTGGGGGTGGGTGCGCCCTACAGCCAGGACGACGTGCGCCAGATGGCCGAACTGCTGACCGGGCTGGGGTTCGATGTGTCGGAAGGCTTCGTGTTCCGGCCCAATATCGTGGAACCGGGTGCGGAAACCGTGCTGGGGCGCAGCTATGACGGCGAGGGGGTCGCGCCGATCCTGACGGCATTGGATGATCTGGCGGTGCGGCCCGAAACCGCCTCGCATATCGCGCGCAAGCTGGTGGTGCATTTCGTCTCGGACGAGCCCGACCCGGCTTTGGTGGGCCGGCTGGCCGAGGTGTTTTCGGCGACGGGGGGCGACCTGCTGCAGGTCTATGGCGCGCTGCTGGAAAGCCCGGCAGCCTGGGTGCCACCGGGGGGCAAGGCGCGGCAGCCGTATGATTTCCTGATTGCGTCGCTCCGCGCGCTTGGGCTCGGGGCCGACGAGATCACGGGGCTGGCCGAAGGGCCGTTCCGTCGGCTGATCGTGCAGCCGATGGGCGGGATGGGCCAGCCCTGGCAGGCCCCGCGCGGCCCGGACGGGTGGCCAGAACGTGCCGAGGCCTGGATCACGCCGCAGGGCATGGCCGCGCGCATCTCCTGGGCGATGGAGATGCCGTCGCGGCTGGTGCCCGACCTGCCGGACCCGCGCGAGTTTGCGCTGACCGCGCTGGGGCCGCTGGCGGGCGAGCGGCTGCTCTGGGCGGTCGAGCGGTCCGAGAATATCCGCGAAGGGGTGGGGCTGGTGCTGGCCTCGCCCGATTTCAACCGGCGCTAGGGGGTCATCATGACGATCGACAGACGGTTCTTCCTGCGCGGCCTGACGGCGCTGGGCTGTTCGGCGGCAGCGCATCCGTTCCTGACGACGGTGACGCTGGCGGCCGCCGGGGGAGGCGCGCCGCTGGGCGATCACCGGCTGGTGGTGATCATCCTGCGCGGCGCGATGGACGGGCTCGACGTGGTGCAACCGCTGGCCGACCCGCTGTTCGCCCAGGCACGCCCGACGCTGGGCGTCGATACCGGGGCGCTTGATCTTGATGGCTATTTCGCGCTGAACCCGTCACTGAAGGGGCTGATGGCGCTGTGGGCCAAGGGCGAGCTGGGCTTTGCCCATGCAGTCTCGACCCCCTACCGCGACAAGCGCAGCCATTTCGACGGGCAGGACCTGCTGGAGGCCGGCACCGGCACCGATGTCGGGCTGCGGGCCGGGCATGACGGCTGGCTGAACAGGATGCTGCAGGCGGTGCCGGGGCTGGTGGCCGAAACCGCCTTTGCCGTCGGGCGCGATGCGATGCCGCTGCTCGATGGTCCGGCGCCGGTGCGCAACTGGACGCCGGACCTGAAGCTTTCGCTGTCGTCGCAAAGCCAGCTTCTGCTGGACCATGTCTATCACGAGGATGCGCTGTTCCGCGATTCCGCGCAGGAGGCGATGGAACTGGCCGCCGAGGCCGACCGGCCGCGCCCTGTTGCCGCGATGGTCGAGCCTGCCGCCACCAGACCGGCCGAAGGCGCGATCAAGATGGCCGATGTCGACCGGCTGGTCGATTTCGCGGCCGAGCGGCTGCGCGGCGAGACCCGGATCGCGGCATTCTCGCAGACCGGATGGGATACGCACAAGGGCCAGCGCGGCGCCATCCCGCGCCCGCTGCTGCGGCTGGAGCGCACGATCCTTCGGCTGCGCGACCAGCTTGGCCCCGACTGGGGCAAGACGACCGTGCTGGCGATGACCGAGTTCGGCCGCACCGTGCGCGAGAACGGCTCGCGCGGAACCGATCACGGCACCGGCGGAGTGATGCTGATGGCGGGCGGGGCGATCCGCGGCGGGCGGGTGCTGGGGCGCTGGCCTGGCCTCGCCGAGGCCGACCTTTACGACCGCCGCGACCTGATGCCCACCAGCGACGTGCGCGCCTGGGCTGCCTGGGCGATGCGCGACCTTTACGGCTTTGACCGCAATCTGCTGGAAACCAAGGTGTTCCCCGGTCTTGCGATGGGGGATGACCCGAAGCTGATCCTCTGATCCGGGGCCGGTCTGCCCTGCCCTGCGCCGCCCCCACTTTCTTTCCCCTCTTCTTTTCTCAAGTATCCCGGGGGCAGCGCCCCCGGCCTTTCCCGGCCGGGCCGAGATGTGCATCCTGTTCGGCGGCAGCCGCAACCTTGACATGGCTGGAGGGCGGGCACCTGCCGCGCATCTGCTGGCGGGCGGGGAAGTGCCGGGATGCAACACTCTGGCCGCTTTGTGGAAAATGCGCGGGGCGGGGTGGAACCGGGCGCGCGGGTCGGGTTAAGGTTCGCGCACGGTTGGGGGGCCTCTGGTTTCGGGAAATGTGATGAAGACGGCTCTCTTGCTATGTTCGCTGGCGGCGATTCTGGGTCTGTCTCTGGTCGCGCCGGTCGCGGCGCAGGACCGGGTGACGCTGGGCTTGGGCCGGATCTTCGCCAACGATGCCATCGGTGACGGGCGTGACCGCTGGCGGTCAGGCGGCTATGCGCTGAGCCTGATGCGCGGCCCGGGCTGGGACGGGCAGTTGCCGGGCAGGGCGGGCGAGATCCTGGAGTTCCGGCTGCGCAGCGAGGTCATCGCCCCGGAGGATCTGGTGAACCCCGACCCGGATGACCGCCGCTATGTCGGGGCGCTGTCGCTGGGGGTGCATACCCATTTCGCGCTGGGCGCGGCCGAGGTCAGCGCCGGGGGCGACCTGGTGTTCACCGGGCCGCAGACCGGCATCGGGGCGTTTCAGCGCAACATCCACAATCTGCTGGGGCTGCCGAAGCCGCGCGTGCTGGGCGACCAGATCCCCGATCAGGTGTTTCCGACCGTGTCGGCCGAGATCGGACGGTCGGTCCGGCTGAACGACCGCGTCACGCTGCGCCCCTTTGCGCAGGCGCAGGCCGGGGTGGAAAGCCTGGTGCGGGTCGGCGGCGACATGGTGGTGGGCCAGTTCGGCGCGGGCGGCCTGATGATCCGCGACGTGATCACCGGCCAGCGGGTCGAGGGCATCGAGGGCGCGGATGTGCCGGGCCTCAGCTTCACGCTGGGCGGCGACGTGGCGCATGTGTTCGACAGCGGATACCTGCCCGATGGCGGGTTGGCCACGCTGAATGACACGCGGACGCGGCTGCGGGCCGGGGTGCACTGGCAGGGCGAGACTTCGGAAGCCTTTTACGGCGTGACCCTGCTGGGCAAGGAGTTCGAGGAACAGCCGGACCCGCAACTGGTCGGCTCGCTGAGCCTTCGGTTGCGTTTCTGACACGGGTGTTGCCAAAAGGGCATAGCCAAGCTGCAAAGGGTTTGTTAACCTTTGCGTTACAGGCACTTGGGCACCAAGCCCGGGGCATATAAAAGACGAGCAGGCAGACAGGCATGGGAACGGGCTTTCGCGGCACGTTCGTCATTTCCTGGTCCCAGACGGAAACAGATGGCCTTCGGGCCGCCAGTCTTGACGTGTTGGCCGTTGGCGCTTCGTGGCGCTGGACGGGCAAGCCGGTCAGGGTTGACGGGCCGCAGGGCCTCCTGGTGCTTGAGGGGGCCGAAGGGGCGGCGGACATGAGGAGACGGGCGGCGCGCATGGTGCGCCGGCTGATCGGGGCGGCAGTGGGCGGCGGGGGCACGGGGCCGGATGCGCCCGACGTGCCGGAAGCCTGCGGCGAGGCCCCCCCCGAACAGGGGTTCATCGTGACGGATGGGCATCACAGCTATTCGGTGACGCTGATCGACGTGCCCGATACGGGTGCGCGGCTGGTGCTGTTTGTCGGAGATGCGCCGCCGGCCGACCGCGACCTCTGGGTGGTGCGCACCGCGATCGACCGCACGGCGCAAGGGGCGGGGGCGCGGGCGGCGGGGGGGTGATCTGCTTCACGCCGGGCACGCGGATCGCCACACCCGATGGCGCGCGGCTGATCCAGTCGCTGCGCGTTGGCGACCGCATCCTGACGCGCGACAACGGCCCGCAGCAGGTGCTTTGGTCGGGCCACCGCCGCATGACCGGCGCGCGGCTTTACGCCATGCCGCATCTGCGCCCCATCCGCTTCCGGGCGGGGGCGCTTGGGCAGGGGCAGCCGGATGAAGACCTGCTGGTGTCGCCGCAGCACCGGATGCTGGTGCGCGGGGCGGCGGCGCAGGCCCTGTTCAACACGCCCGAGGTGCTGGTGGCGGCCGAGGATCTGCTGAATGAGTCCACCATCGTCGTCGATCATGCCCTGCGCGAGGTGACCTATGTTCACATCCTGCTGGAGCGGCACCAGATCGTGTTTGCCAATGGGCTGGAGACGGAAAGCTTCCATCCGTCGAACACCGCGCTGGAAACGGTCGATCCGGCGCAGCGGCGCGGGCTGGTGGAACTGCTGCCCGGCATCGAGGCCGATCCGCAGGCCTACGGCGATTATGCCCGGCGCAACCTGTCGGCGTCTGAGGCCGCGATCCTGCGGCACGACCTGGCGGCGTGAGCGGTTGACACCGCGCGAACGGACTGTATAAGCCCCCAATCCCGGGTTCAGGCCCGGGGTTTTTCATTGGTGTTGGTGGTCCCCGCAAGGGGGTGCCTGTCGGGCCTTCGGGCCAAAGGACAACGCCCTTCACATGACCGAAGGAGATCAGCCGTGACCAAACGCACGTCTGCCAAGCACAAGATCGACCGCCGCATGGGCGAAAACATCTGGGGGCGCGCCAAGTCCCCGGTGAACAAGCGCGAATACGGCCCCGGCCAGCACGGCCAGCGCCGCAAGAACAAGCTTTCCGACTTCGGCACGCAGCTGCGCGCCAAGCAGAAGCTGAAGGGTTACTATGGTGACCTGACCGAAAAGCAGTTCCGCAAGATCTTCACCGAAGCCGAGCGCGTCAAGGGCGATACCGGCGAGATGCTGATTGGTCTGCTGGAGCGTCGTCTGGATGCGGTGGTCTACCGCGCCAAGCTGGTGCCGACGATCTTTGCCGCGCGCCAGTTCGTCAACCACGGCCATGTCATGGTCAACGGCATCCGCGTCAACATCGCCTCCTACCGCGTGAAGGAAGGCGACCTGATCGAGGTCCGCCAGAAATCCAAGCAGATGGCGCTGATCCTGGAAGCGACCCAGCTGACCGAGCGCGACGTGCCCGATTACCTGGAAGTCGACAATTCCAAGCTGATCGTGAAGTTCGTCCGCACCCCGGGCCTGGGCGATGTGCCCTATCCGGTGGTGATGGAGCCGAACCTGGTCGTCGAATACTACGCCAAGAACTGATCCCGCCGGATCGGTTGCGTGGCGAAAGGCCCGCCCGCGCCAAGGCGCGAGGCGGGCCTTTTCGTGTCGGCCCCGCAGGGAATGTGGCCTGCGCGCCGCACCGGCCCTGCCGCAGCGCAGCACGCGATTGCACAGCGGGGTGGGAACCCCTAGATGCAACGCACAATCCTTGCGGAGTTGATGATGAGCGACAAACCCGGTATCGAGACACGGTTTGAAAAGGGCCTGTTCGCCTCGCGCTGGCTTATGGCGCCGATGTATCTGGGGCTGGTGATCGCACTTGCCATGCTGACGGTCATCTTCGTGCGCGAATTGCTCTACTACGCGCCGAAGACCTTCACGATGGGGGCCGATCAGGGCATCCTCGCGATCCTGACGCTGATCGACCTGACGCTGGCCGCGAACCTGATGCTGATCGTGCTGTTCTCCGGCTACGAGAACTTCGTCTCGAAGCTTGACATCGTCGACAGCGAGGACCGGCCCGACTGGATGGGCAAGGTCGATTTCTCTGGGCTGAAGATGAAGCTGATCGCCTCGATCGTGGCGATTTCGGGGATTCACCTGCTGAAGGTGTTCATGGAGATCGGCAAGACCGGCACGCACCAGCCGCCGGAAAGCCAGTTGATGTGGATGGTGATCATCCACCTGACATTCGTGCTGTCGGGTGTGCTGCTGGCCCTGATGGACTGGATGGCGGCCCAGACCGACAAGCATTGAAGGCGCCGCCCGGCAGCCACGGAACAGGAGACTTGCCATGACGAGCCAACCCACCCTTGGCCGCCCGATCAAGGGCCAGCCGGTTGCGGAACATACCGTCCACGCCAGGATCGACGGGCCGCTGGTGATGATCGGCTTCGGCAGCATCGGGCGCGGCACCCTGCCGCTGATCGAGCGGCATCTGAGCTATGACCGCGACACCTTTACGGTGATCGAGCCCAGCGGCGAACATGCCGCCCTGCTGGCCGAGCGCGGCATCGCCCATTTGCAGGTGGCGCTGACGCCTGACAATTACGCGCAGGTGCTGCGCGGGCTGTTCCCCCACGGGCGGGGGTTCGTGGTCAACCTGTCGGTCGATGTCGGGTCGATCGACCTGATGCTGCTGTGTCAGGAACTGGGTGTGCTGTATCTCGACACGGTGATCGAGCCGTGGCCGGGGTTCTACTTCGGGTCAACCGTGCCCAATGCCGAGCGCACCAACTATCCGCTGCGCGAAACCGTGCGGGCGCTGGCGCGGACCCATGCCGGGGGGGCCACGGCGGTGTCGTGCTGCGGGGCCAACCCCGGCATGGTGTCGTGGCTGCTGAAAGAGGCGCTGCTGCGGCTGGCGTCCGACACGGGCCGCCCGGCTGAGGTGCCCGAATGCCGCGAGGGCTGGGCGGCGCTGATGCAGGGGCTGGGCGTCAAGGGCGTGCATATCGCCGAACGCGACACTCAGGTGTCGGCGCGCCCGAAACCGGCGGGGGTGTTCGTCAACACCTGGTCGGTGGACGGGCTCTTGTCGGAAGGCTATCAGCCGGCCGAGCTTGGCTGGGGCAGCCACGAGAAGCGCCTGCCGGTGAACGGGTATGCCTTCGACACCGGCAGCCGCTGCGCGATCTGGATCGACCGCGCCGGGGCCGATACAAGGGTGCGGAGCTGGTGCCCGGACGTGGGGCCGCAGTTCGGCCTGCTGGTGACGCACAACGAGTCGATCTCGATCGCCGACTACTACACGGTGGGCGAGGGGGCGGAGCCTGCGTTCCGCCCGACCTGCCATTACGCCTATCACCCCTGCAACGATGCCATCCTGAGCCTTTACGAGGTCAACGGCGCGGGCTGCCTGCCGGAGGAAAAGCACATCCTGACGGCCGAGGAGATCGTGTCGGGCGGCGACGACCTGGGGGTGTTCCTGTATGGGCCGGAAAAGGCGCTGTGGTATGGCTCGCGCCTGAGCATCGCCGAGGCGCGCAGCCTGGCACCGTGGCAGAATGCGACAGGGATGCAGGTCACCTCGGCCGTTCTGGCGGGAATTGTCTGGGCGGCGGAGAACCCGCGCGCGGGCATCGTCGAGGCCGACGAGATGGATCATGCCCGCTGCCTGGACGTGCAGCGCCCCTACCTCGGCCGGATCGAGGCGCATTACACCGACTGGACGCCGCTGGCCCACCGCATCAACCGCTTTGCCGAAACCCGCGACGACGCCGATCCGTGGCAGTTCGTGAACTTTCTGGCGGTCTGAGACGATGGTTGCCCGGCCTGCCGGGGCTTGCTGAACATCGCGCTGGCAAAGCCCCCTGCCGGTCGCTAGAACCATCGCGACAGTCTGGAGACCGCCATGAACGACGCCATCCGCCCGCAGCCCGGCATTCTGGACATTGCGCTCTACGAGGGCGGCAAGGCCAATGTTGCCGGGGTGTCCAATGCGGTGAAGCTGTCGTCGAACGAAAACCCCTTCGGCCCCTCTGACCGGGCGAAAGAGGCGTTCCAGCGCACCGTCCACCAGTTGCACCGCTACCCCAACACCGACCATGCGCAACTGCGGCAGGCGATTGCCGATGTGCACGGGCTGGACGCGGCGCGGATCATCTGCGGCGTGGGGTCGGACGAGATCATCACCTTCCTCTGTCAGGCCTATGCCGGGCCGGGCGACGAGGTGCTGTTCACCGAACACGGCTTTCTGATGTATCGCATTTCGGCGATGGCGGTCGGGGCGACGCCGGTCGAGGTTTCCGAACGCGAGCGCACCACCGATGTCGATGCCCTGCTGGCCGCCTGTTCGCACCGCACGAAACTGGTGTTCATCGCCAACCCGAACAACCCGACCGGCACGATGATTTCCGCCGCCGACGTGGCGCGGCTGGCCGAGGGGCTGCCGAAGCAGGCGCTGCTGGTGCTGGACGGGGCCTACGCCGAATATGTGCCGGGCCATGACGGTGGTGCGGCGCTGGTCGACGGGCGCAGCAACGTGGTGATGACGCGGACGTTTTCCAAGATCTACGGGCTGGGCGGGCTCAGGATCGGCTGGGGCTACGGGCCGAAGGGCGTGATCGACGTGCTGAACCGGATCAGGGGGCCGTTCAACCTGTCCTCGACCCAGCTTGAGACGGCCGAGGCCGCGGTGCGCGATCAGGATTACGTCAACCGCTGCCGGGCCGACAATGCGCGGATGCGGGTCTGGCTGGCCGAGGCGCTGGCCGAGCTTGGAGTGCCTTCCGACACCTCGATGGCGAACTTCGTGCTGGCCCGCTTTGCCGATGCCGCCGAGGCGGAAGCCTGCGACGCCTACCTGCAATCGCAGGGGCTGATCGTGCGGCGGGTGGCGGGTTACAACCTGCCGCATTGCCTGCGGATCACGGTGGGCGACGAGGCGTCGTGCCGCCGGGTGGCCCATGCGGTGGCGCAGTTCAAGGGCGTGCGCTGATGGCCGTGATCTATGACCGGGTGGCCCTGATCGGGCTGGGGCTGATCGCCTCGTCGATGGCCCATGCGATGCGGGCAGGCGGGCTGGCGGGCGAGATCGTGGGCTATGCCCGCACGGCCGAGACGCGCGCCGTGGCGCTGGAGATCGGGCTTTGCGACCGGGTGTGTGACAGCGCGGCAGAGGCGGTGCTTGGCGCGGACCTCGTGGTGCTGGCGGTGCCGGTCTGTGCGATGGGCGCGCTGGCCGAGGAGATCGGGCCGCATCTGGCGCCGGGGGCGACGGTCACCGATGTCGGCTCGGTCAAGCAGGCGGTGATTGCCGCCGTGGCGCCGCATATCCCGCCGGGGGTGGAGTTCATCGCGGGCCACCCGATTGCCGGGACCGAGCATTCCGGGCCGAGGTCGGGTTTTGCCACGCTGTTTCACAACCGCTGGTGGCTGCTGACGCCATCCGACAGCGCAGACCCCGCGGCGGTGGCGAAACTCCGCCAACTTTGCGAGGCGATGGGCGCGAAGGTTGACCTGATGGAGCCCGCGCACCATGATCTGGTGCTGGCGGTGACCAGCCACACGCCGCATCTGATCGCCTATACCATGGTGGGCGTGGCGGATGATCTGCGGCGGGTGACCGACAGCGAGGTTATCCAGTATTCGGCCGCCGGGTTCCGCGACTTCACCCGGATCGCGGCGTCGGACCCGACGATGTGGCGGGATGTGTTTCTGACCAACAAGGAGGCGACATTGGACATTCTGGGCCGCTTCACGGAAGAGCTGTTCGCGCTGCAACGGGCGATCCGGCTGGGCGACGGCGCGCATCTGCACGCCTATTTCACCCGCACGCGCGAGATTCGCCGGGGCATCATCGAGGCCGGGCAGGATACCGCCGCGCCCGATTTCGGCCGTGTCTCCGATGCCGCGAAGGCGGGCTGAGCGGTGTGGCGCGTTCTGGTGCTGCTGCTGCTGCCTGGGATCGCGCTGGCCGATGCGCCCGCGACCTCGCCCTTGCCGATGAAGCGCCCGCTGGTCGAGGTGGGGCCGGTGCTGGTGGCCTCGACCGCGAACCATGTGGCCGCGGCGGTGCGGCCCCGGGCGCGCCCGGGGCAGGCCGTGCTGCCGACGGCCCAGCCGATGCTGCTGCCACCCATCGCGCAGCCCGCCACGGCGCTTGCCGCCTTTCGCCCGCGACCGCGCCCCGAAGCCCCGGTGCGCCGCGCCGCCGCCCCGGAAGTGGTGATCAAGGCGGCGGTTCGCACCGCGCCGGGGGCTGCCATCGTGCAGGGCAGGAAGGGCTCGGTCTGCGGCGACCCGGCGATCCGGGGGGCGACGCTGCCGCCGATCAAGGCCCGCCTGAAGGGCTGCGGCCTTGACGAGCCGGTGCAGGTGACCGCGATCGACGGCGTGCGGCTGAGCATGGCGGCGACGATGGACTGCACCACCGCCAAGGCGCTGAAGACCTGGATCCAGAAGGGCCTGCGCCCGGCCTTCGGCAAGACCGAGGTGGCCGGGTTGCAAATTGCCGGGTCTTACACCTGCCGGTCGCGCAACAACGTGCCGGGCGCGCCGGTCAGCGAACACGGGCGCGGCAAGGCGATCGACATTTCGGGCATCACGCTGGCCAACGGCAAGACCGTGTCCGTGGCGAAAGACTGGCGCAAGCGTGAGGGCAAGCCGATGCAGGCGGCCCACAAGGCGGCCTGCGGGATCTTCGGGACCACGCTGGGGCCGGGGTCGGATGGCCATCACGAGGACCACCTGCATTTCGACACCGTGGCGCGGCGAAGCGCCTACTGCCGTTGATCGTCAGTTCAGCATCGGCGCCGGGCCAAGCGGAATCGGGCCGAGGCTCATCCGCCCCGACTGGAACGACAGCGGCAGGTCCAGCACGTCGGACGACCCGGCCAGCAGGGTCAGCGCCTGTTCGATGGTGGGGGCGACCTCGGGGGTAAGCAGCCCCAGCGTCCGTGCCGCCTCGAAGGCGGTGCGCCAGTTTTCCAGCCGCAGCATGATCCGGCCCTCGGCGCGGCCCTGCGCGTCGGCGGCAATCTCGCCCTTGGCGAACAAGCCGAGGCTGCCCCAGGTGACCCGGCTTTCATCGACGATCAGGCCGGTCAGCCGGGGCCGGGTTTCGGCGGCGTGACGGTCGAGCGGTGCGCTGAAGCTGGCCTGAACCTGCACCGACAGGGTGTCGATCACGGCGGGCAGGCCCGGCAAATCTGCCATCAACGCGGGGTCGGGAGCGAGGCCCAGGATTTCCAGCGCGATGTCGTGGGTGTCGGGCCGGTCCTGCACCACGCGGGTTGCCAGCCGGGCCGAACGTGCCGCGTGCGCCCAGCCAAGGGTGGAGCTTGCGGCCGGGCTGTCGGTGGTGATGGCGATGCGGTCAAGGCCGAGGTCGGCGTTCGGCGTCAGGATCAGGCTGCCCTTCAGGCTTTCGCTCGTCAGGGTGACGGTCTGTCCGGGCAGGGTGAAGGTCTGTTCCGGCGGCAGGGCGACGATGAGGTGCCACGGCTTGTAGGAAAGGCTGAACACCTGCACGAAGGGCGCCTGCCAGCCAAGGCCGCGCGCCCGGTCTTCCAGGCGCAGGCCGGTCACCGTCAGGTCGAACCGGCTGGGAAAGCCGCGCACCACCAGGCTTTCCCGCTCGGCCACCAGCCCCTGCGCCGGGGCTGCGTCGAACCACTTGTTCGCCGCCTGCTCCAGCCCGCGCGCCCCGACAAACCAGTAGCCGCCCCAGGCCAGCGCCGCGATCAGCACGAACGTCAGCAACCCCCGCATCGCGGCCCCTTTTCTTTTGCCATCGGTTTCTGTCTACAGTCTGGCGCGCAGGAGGGCCAGCCGATGGATGATGGGGTGTGGGTGTTTGGCTACGGATCGCTGATCTGGGACCCCGGCTTCGTGCCGGCCGCGACCGAGGTTGCGCGGCTGTCGGGCTGGCACCGCAGCTTCTGCATGTGGTCGGTGGTCTATCGCGGCACGCAGGCCGACCCGGGGCTGGTGCTGGCGCTGGATGCGGCCGAGGATGCGCAATGCGACGGGCTGGCCTTCCGCATTGCCGGGGCAGAGGCGGCGGCGACGCTGGCGGCGCTGCGGGCGCGGGAATTGATCTCTTATGCCTACCGCGAGCGCGAACTTCCCGTGACGCTGGCCTCGGGGGCAGAGGTGACGGCGCTGGCCTATGTCATCGACCGCGACCATGCGCAATACGCCGGGCGGCTGGCGCTGGAGGATCAGGCGGCCATCATCGCCCGCTGCCATGGCCAGCGCGGGCCGAACCGCGACTATCTGTTCAGCACGGCGGCGCATCTGGCGGCGCTGGGCATGGCCGATGCCGACCTTGACTGGCTGGTGGCGCGGGTGCGTGCGTTGCAAGGGTGATGCCGCACCTGTGCTATCACCTTGGCAGACCCCGGTGCAGCCCCTATTGTCGGCGCAACAATGGAAGGGGCGCCCTGGCCTGATGGAAAAGAACAAAACCGAAGGACTGCCGTTCTTCACCCATCCTGTCCGCCAGATCGTGCAGATGCTCGTGGTGCTGGTGCTGGTGGGCATCGGCGTCTGGATCGGGTTTCCCATCCTGCGGGGCGTCTTCATGTCGAACCCCTGGCTGAACGGGGTCATCGCGTTGGTGTTCCTGCTGGGGGTCCTGACCTGTTTCTGGCAGATCGCGCAGCTTTTCCAGTCGGTAAGCTGGATCGAGGATTTCGTGCGCCAGCGCTCGGGGCATGATTTCAGCACGGCGCCGCGCCTTCTGGCGCCGCTGGCGTCGCTCTTGCGGACGCGGGGGGCGCGGATGCAGATCTCGTCAACCAGTTCGCGGTCCATTCTGGATTCGGTCGACACCCGGATCGACGAGGCGCGCGACATCACCAACTATCTGGCGACGCTGCTGATCTTCCTTGGCCTGCTGGGCACGTTCTACGGGTTGGCGACCACGGTGCCGGCGCTGGTCGAGACCATTCGCGCCCTGACGCCGCAACCCGGCGAATCCGTGGTGGATGTGTTCGACAAGCTGATGAGCGGCTTGCAGAAACAGCTGGGCGGCATGGGGACGGCGTTCTCATCCTCGCTGCTGGGGCTGGCCGGGTCGCTTGTGGTGGGGCTGCTGGAGCTTTTCGCCGGGCATGGCCAGAACCGCTTTTACCGCGAGCTGGAGGAATGGCTGTCGTCGATCACCAAGCTGGGCTATGCGGCCGGCGAGGGCGAGGGCGGCGGCACGCCCGCGATGACGGCGGTGCTGGAGCAGATGTCGGGGCAGATCGAGGCGCTGCAGACCTTCTACACCCAGACCGACATCAGCCAGTCGATGGTCGATGAACGCATCGGAGAACTGGCCGCGGCGGTGGCGCGGCTTGCCACGCGGCTGGAGGCCGACGTGACGCAAGCCTCGGTGCTGGAGCGGATTGCCGAGGGGCAGGAACGGCTGATCGCGGCGCTGGGCGTGGCCGAGGGCGGCGCCCATGCCGATGCCGAAAGCCGGATGCGGCTGCGCTCGATCGACGTGCAACTGCTGCGCATCCTGGAGGAGATTGCGGCCGGGCGGCAGGAAAGCACCACCGACCTGCGCGGCGACATCGCCACGCTGACCGGGGCGGTGCGCCAGTTGTCGCGCGGCACGCAGGGGCGGGGCTGACCATGGGTGCTGCGCGCCGGGGCGGCGGACGCAACCGCGGCTCGACCATCTGGCCCGGGTTTCTGGATGCGATGACGGCGCTCTTGCTGGTGATGCTGTTCCTGCTGACCATTTTCACCGTGGTGCAGTCGGTGCTGCGCGACACGATCACCTCGCAGGATGGCGAGCTGGACTCGCTGACGGCGCAGGTCGCCTCTCTGGCCGATGCGCTGGGGCTGGAACAGCAGCGGGCGGAAGGCTTGCAGGCCGAGATCGGACGGCTGGCGCCCGCCCTTTCGGCGGCGCAGGCGCAGGGGGCCGAGCAGGCGGCGCTGATCACCTCGCTGACCGGGCAGCTTGCGGCGCGCGAGGGCGAACTGGCAGCGGCATCGGGGCAGATCGCGTCGTTCGAGGCGCAGGTCGCTTCGCTGCTGGCGGAACGGGATGCGGCGCGGGGCGAGGCGTCGCAGCTTTCGGCCTCGGTGGCCGATCTGGAGGCGGCGCGGGCGCGGCTGATCACCGAGGCGGAGGCGATGCAACTGGCGCTGGCCGCGGCCCGGACCGAGATCGACGCGGCAAGCGAAACCGCCCGGCTGGCGGCGGCGCGGCGCGAGGCGCTGGAGGCGCTGATCGCCGATCTGAACGCCCGCGCGGCGGAAGGGGCGGCGGCACTGGCGACGGCACAAGGGGCGTTGGCCCAGACCGGCGGGCAACTGGCGGCGACACAGGCCGAACTGGAGGCGGCGCGGGCCGATCTGGCCCAGACCGGCGGGCAACTGGCGACGACGCAGGCCGAACTGGACCGGACGCAGGAACTGCTGAGCGCGGAGGAGGCGTCGCGGCTGGTCGATCTGGCGGCGGCCGAGGCGCTGCGCAACCGGCTGGCCGCCTCGGATGCCGAACTGACGGCGATGACACTGGCGCTGGAGGAACAGCGCAAGCGGGCCGAGGAAACCCTGACCCTGCTGGCGGCGGCCGAGACCAAGGCGGCGCAGGCGGCCGAGACCGTGACCGGACGCGAGGCGCTCCTGGAAACCGCGCGGGCGGCGCTGGCGGCGGAGGGCGAGAAATCGGCCGAGGCGCAGCGACGGGTGGCGCTGCTGAGCGAACAGATCGCGGCGTTGACCGCGCAACTCGGGTCGCTGCAGGGGCTGCTGGACGCGGCGGCCGACAAGGATGCGTCGGCGCGGGTGCAGCTTGAATCGCTGGGGTCGCAGCTGAACTCGGCGCTGGCACAGGTGGCGGCCGAACAGCGCCGCAGGGCCGACCTGGAAGAGGCCGAGCGTCGGCGGTTGGAGGCCGAGGCTCAGGATCTGGAAAAGTTCCGGTCCGAGTTCTTCGGGCAACTCCGCGAGGTGCTGGCGGGGCGCGAGGGCGTGCGGATCGTCGGGGACCGCTTCGTGTTCTCGTCGGAAGTGCTGTTCAACCCCGGGGCTGCCGATCTGGCGCCCGAGGGGCGGGCGCAGATCGCGGGCGTGGTGGCGACGCTGAACGAGGTGGCAGCGCAGATTCCGCCGGGAATCGACTGGATCATCCGGGTGGACGGGCACACCGACAACGTGCCGCTGTCGGGTCTGGGCGAGTTTGCCGACAACTGGGAGCTGAGTCAGGCGCGGGCGCTTTCGGTGGTGCGCTTCATGCAGGATGGCTTGGGCTTTCCGCCGCGACGGTTGGCCGCGACCGGGTTTGGCGAGTATCAGCCGGTGGCGGAGGGCGACAACCCGGCTTCGCGGGCACAGAACCGGCGGATCGAGCTGAAACTGACCGAGCGGTAACGGGTCGATTTTTCTACGAAAAATCGGGGGCTCAATCGCCGATCGTCAGCGTGGTGGTCAGGCGGTCGATCTCCAGCCCGTCGCGGATCAGGATCGCCTCGCCAAGATAGGGACCGGCGGGCCAGCGCGCGGCGCGAAGCTTCTTGCCCGCGGCGCGGAACAGGCGGGCTTGTGTCTTTTCCAGCTTGCCGGTCTGGGTGATGACCTCGCCTTCCGGGCCGGTGATGCGCAGCGACACGTCGTCGCCCGCCCTGCCACCGAAGACATGCACCCAGAGCACCAGCGCCGGGGCATCGGCGGGCAGGGGCGCTTCGGACAGGCCGGCCTTGATCGCCTCGAACGCGGGGACCGTGCTGCTGAAGCCCGCGTTGACCAGCCCGCCGGGCCGGTAGGGCAGCGGGTCGGACCAGAGCGCGGGCGCGGCCTCGCCGCAGGTCAGCGCCTCGTCGGGGTCGAAGGGGTCGATGGTGCGGCCGTTGTGGCGCAGGGTGATGTGGACATGGGGAAACTCGGTGCGGCCCGACAGGCCGACCTGACCAAGTGCTGCGCCCTTTTCCACCGCATCGCCCGCCTTGCGGGTGACGCTGCCGTTCTTGAGGTGGCAATACTGGGTCTGCCAGCCGTCGGCGTGGTCGATCACCAGACCGTTACCGCAATCGCGCCCCTCCAGCGGCGGGGCGGCGGGGTCGTTGGCGGCGATGTCGGGCATGCCGTCGCGGCCGCCCTTGACGACACCTGCCGCCGCGGCGCGCACCGTAACCCCCGTCTGCATGGCAGCCAGCGAGGGCAGGGCGAAGTCGGTGCCTTCGTGGCCGTCATAGCTGAGAGGGCCACAGGTGAAATCTGTTGCCTGCGGGCCGGGGTCGCGGTCGACATATTGCTGGATGAAGCAGGTTTCCCCCAGTGTGCAATCAAGCGGCAACCCAAGGTCAAAGGCCCCCGCCGGAGCGGAGGCCAGAAGCAGCGCAATAAGGCTGCGGATCATTCGGCCGTCAGCAGAGGCGGCTTGGATTTGGTGATCGCCGGCTTCTGCGGCTCTTCGATGTTCAGCACGATCACGTCGTCCTTCAGCACGACCTTGACCACGCCGCCCTTCATCAGCTTGCCGAACAGCAGTTCTTCCGCCAGCGGCTTCTTGATGTATTCCTGGATCACGCGACCCAGCGGGCGGGCGCCCATCTTGTCGTCATAGCCCTTTTCACCCAGCCAAAGCGCCGCCTCGGGCGAAAGCTCGATGTGGACGTGGCGATCCATCAGCTGCGCTTCGAGCTGCAGCACGAACTTCTCGACCACCTGCAGGATGATCTCGCGGCCAAGGGGCGCGAAGCTGATCACCGCATCCAGACGGTTGCGGAATTCGGGCGTGAAGGTGCGCTCGATGGCGGCGGTGTCTTCGCCGGTGCGGCGGTCGCGGCCGAAGCCGATGGCGGATTTCGACATTTCCGACGCGCCGGCGTTCGAGGTCATGATCAGGATCACGTTGCGGAAGTCGATCTGGCGACCGTTGTGGTCGGTCAGCTTGCCGTGGTCCATCACCTGCAGCAGGATGTTGTAGACATCGGGGTGGGCCTTTTCCATTTCGTCGAGCAGCAGCACGCAATGCGGGTGCTGGTCGACGCCATCGGTCAGCATCCCTCCCTGGTCGAAGCCGACATAGCCCGGAGGCGCGCCGATCAGGCGGGAGACCGCGTGCTTCTCCATGTATTCAGACATGTCGAAGCGCAGCAGTTCCACACCGAGGATCGAGGCAAGCTGCTTGGCAACCTCGGTCTTGCCGACACCGGTCGGGCCTGCGAACAGGTAGTTGCCGATCGGCTTTTCGGGTTCGCGCAGGCCGGCACGGGCCAGCTTGATCGCGGACGACAGCGCCTCGATCGCCTTGTCCTGGCCGAACACCACGCGCTTGAGCGTCTTTTCCAGATCGCGCAGCACCTCGGCATCGTCCTTGCTGACCGATTTGGGCGGGATGCGGGCGATCTTGGCCACCACGGCCTCGATTTCCTTCGGCGTGATGGTCTTGCGACGCTTGGAATCGCTTAGCAGGTGCTGAGCGGCGCCGGCCTCGTCGATCACGTCGATGGCCTTGTCGGGCAGCTTGCGGTCGTGGATGTAGCGCGCTGCGAGTTCCACGGCGGAGCGGATCGCGTCATGGGTGTAGCGCAGGTCGTGGTGTTCCTCGAAATAGGGCTTGAGGCCCATCAGGATCTTGACGGTATCTTCGACCGAAGGCTCGTTCACGTCGATCTTCTGGAAGCGGCGCGACAGGGCGCGGTCTTTCTCGAAGTGCTGGCGGAACTCCTTGTAGGTCGTGCTTCCCATGCAGCGCAGCTTGCCGCCCTGCAGCGCGGGCTTCAGCAGGTTGGAGGCATCCATCGCGCCGCCCGAGGTGGCACCGGCGCCGATCACGGTGTGGATCTCGTCAATGAACAGGATCGCGTCGGGGTGATCCTCCATTTCCTTGACCACGGCCTTCAGGCGTTCCTCGAAATCGCCGCGATAGCGGGTGCCGGCCAGAAGCGCGCCCATGTCGAGCGAATAGATCGTGGCATGGGCGAGGATCTCGGGCGTTTCGCCGTGGATGATCTTCCACGCCAACCCCTCGGCAATCGCGGTCTTGCCCACGCCGGGGTCGCCCACCAGCAGCGGGTTGTTCTTCCGCCTCCGGCACAGCACCTGGATGCAGCGCTCCACCTCTGCCTCCCGCCCGATCAGCGGATCGACATCGCCCTTGCGGGCTTTCACGTTCAGATCCACGCAGTATTTCGACAGCGCGGATTCCCTGGCCTCCCCGGCTTCTGCTTTCGGCGTTTCCATGTGCTCCTCGGCCCCGGTCACGGGGCGGGCTTCGCCGTAGGACGGGTCTTTGGCCACGCCATGGGCAATGAAATTCACGGCATCGTAGCGGGTCATGTCCTGTTCTTGCAGGAAGTAGGCGGCATTGCTTTCGCGTTCGGCAAAGATCGCGACCAGCACGTTCGCGCCGGTCACTTCGGTGCGCCCCGAGGACTGCACATGGATCGCCGCGCGCTGGATCACGCGCTGGAAGGCGGCGGTCGGCACGGCTTCGGAGCCTTCGACATCGGTTACGAGGGTGGAAAGGTCATCGTCGATGAAATCGACCAGCGTCTTGCGCAGGTCATCGAGGTTGACCGAGCACGCCTTCATCACGCGGGCCGCGTCGGGTTCGTCGATCAGCGCCAGCAAGAGGTGTTCAAGCGTGGCGAGTTCGTGACGGCGACCATTCGCAAGCGCCAGGGCGCCATGAATGGCCTGCTCGAGGGTGTTTGAAAATGACGGCACGTTGGGTGCTCCTGTCCTGCTGGCCGGGGGGCTTGGAGGTTGCTCCCGGACCATGGCCTCACAAGTTTAAACTTCGGTTTTATTTGCCGCGCTTCAAGTGTTATTTCTGCGGATCTGCCGTTTCCCTCCACGATCGCACAATTTGTGATCGGCGGCGGGCGGCGGGGTCAGAAACGGTCCTTGCGGGCGCGGATTTCGGCAAAGATTTCGGCGTCGGTTGCGGCTGGCATCCCCAGGGCGGACTTCAGTTCCGGGGCGCGCAGGAAAGGGTTGGTTGCCAGTTCTTCGGCAAGCGTCGAGGGCACGGTGGGCAGGCCCGCGGCCCGGCGCTGCGCCACATCGGCAACACGGGATATAAGGTCCGGATTGGCGGCATCAAGGGTCAGCGCGAAACGGCCGTTGGCGGCGGTGTATTCGTGGCCGGAACAGACCAGCGTTCCGGGGGGCAGGGCGGCAAGCCTGCACAGGGATTGCCACATGGTGGCCGGGCTGCCCTCGAACAGCCGCCCGCAGCCAAGCGCCATCAGGCTGTCGCCGGTGAACACCAGGCCCGCGCCGGGGAAATGCCAGGCGATGTGGCCGATGGTGTGGCCCGACACGTCGATCACCACGCCGGTCTCGCTGCCGACAGTCACGGCATCGCCGGGCGCCAGCGCGCGGTCAAGCGGCGGCAGGCGGTGGGCATCGGCGGCAGCCCCCAGCACCCGGGCGCCGGTGGCCGCGACCAGTGCGGGCACGCCGTCGACATGGTCGCCGTGGTGATGCGTCAGCAGGATGTCGGTCAGCCGCCAGCCGCGCGCCGCCAGCGCCGCCAGCACCGCATCGGCCTCGGGCACGTCGACCACGGCGGTGTCGCCGGTCGCCGGATCGTGGATCACGAAGGCGTAATTGTCGGTCCGGCACGGGATCGTCACGAGTTCAAGCGCCATGGTGTTTTGCCCCGTCTTCGCTATGATGAATCCGACAGTCGCCCGGAACAGGCTTGGCCGCAATGCATCTTGACGTGCTGGATCTACGCAATTTTTACTACCGGACGCAGCTTGGCCGGGTGGCGCAGCGGGCGATCCGCGATCAGGTGCAGGCCACCTGGCCGAACGTGCAGGGCCAGACCGTGGCCGGATTCGGCTTTGCCGTGCCGCTGCTGCGCCCCTATCTGGCCGAGGCGCGCCGGGTGATCGGGCTGATGCCGGGGCCGCAGGGTGTCATGCCCTGGCCCGCCGGTATGGAGAACGTGTCGGTGCTGTGCGACGAGACGCACTGGCCGTTGCAGACCGGGTTTGTCGACCGGCTGATCCTGCTGCACGGGCTGGAAACCTCGGAACATCCGTCGGCGGTGCTGGCGGAAACCCACCGCGTGCTGGGGCCGGGCGGCAAGGCGCTGTTCATCGTGCCGAACCGCACCGGGCTCTGGGCGCGGCGCGACGGCACGCCCTTCGGCTTTGGGCGCCCCTATTCGGTCAGCCAGCTTGAAGCGCAACTGAAACTGCACGGCTTCACCCCCGAACGGGCGATGGCCGCGCTGTTCGCGCCGCCGTCGGACAAGCGGTTCTGGCTGCGGACCTCGGCCTTCTGGGAGGGCACCGGGCAGAAGGTGGCGCCCTGGCTGGCGGGCGGCGTGCTGATGGTCGAGGCGACCAAGCAGGTGCCGGCCCCGACGCGCGGCGGCCTTGGCGCCGTGGTGCGCCGCCCGTTGCAGGTGCTGGAGGGGATGGGCCGACCGGTCCCGACGCCGTGCGGCAGGGGCACCCTCGACTGACCTCCAGAGCAGCCCGGAAGTGACGAACAGCCCTGTCAGCAGCAGGGGCTCGGGAAGCAATTCCACCATCGCAAACGCAGCCACGCAGGACGGGCTCAATCCCCCGTGGCAGGGAAGCGCCGCAGCCCCGGCCGGACGCATTTTTCACGCCGGATTCGCGGCCGGGCCGCCGTGCCCCGATTCCCCTTGCCCGGCGCCCGCCCTCCGCCGGAGCGCGGACGGCGTCATTTCCGGGCCACTTTCGGCCTGCGTGGCGATCCGGTGCCCGCGGGCTGTGCAGGCAGCGCTAACACCTTGGAACCCTGTATGAACAGTTCAAGAATTGGCGACGTATACGGTTGCGGGGTCGCGAAGGCTCTGCTAGAGAAGCCAAAAATCAAGACGCATACCCGTAGTGTGCGCCATTGACGGCCTCTGACCTCGTCGGGTGGGGAACGGGCCCAAGACAACGGAAGGGATGACGTGTCCGAACCAGCTTCGATTTCCTCCGGCATTGCCGCGCGCTACGCCACCGCCATTTTCGGGCTGGCAAAAGATGACAACGCGTTGACATCGCTGGAAGGCGACATCGACGCGCTGGATGCGGCCCTTGCCACCAGCACCGACCTGCGGGGCCTGATCGCCTCGCCGATCCTGTCGCGCGACGAACAGGGCCGCGCCATTGCCGCCGTTGCCGCGAAGATGCGGCTTGGCAAGATGACCGCCAACGCGCTTGCCCTGATGGCCGAGAACCGCCGCCTGTTCGTGCTGCCGCAGGTGATTGCCGACATCCGCGCCCGCATCGCCGCCGAGAAGGGCGAGATGACCGCCGAGGTCACCTCTGCCACCGCGCTCAGCCGGGCCCAGACCGAGAAACTCGCAGCCACGCTGAAGGCGCGTGTCGGCAAGGACGTGATACTGAAAACCGCCGTCGATGAATCCCTCATCGGCGGTCTTGTTGTCAAGCTGGGCTCGACCATGATCGACACCTCGATCAAGGCAAAGCTCGCGGCACTCCAGAATGCAATGAAAGAGGTCGGATAATGGGTATCCAAGCTGCTGAGATCTCTGCGATCCTCAAGGAGCAGATCAAGAACTTCGGTCAGGACGCCGAAGTCGCCGAAGTGGGGCGCGTGCTCTCGGTCGGGGACGGCATTGCCCGTGTCCACGGGCTGGACAACGTCCAGGCCGGCGAGATGGTCGAATTTCCCGGCGGCATCCGCGGGATGGCGCTGAACCTTGAAGTCGACAACGTCGGCGTCGTGATCTTCGGCGACGACCGTTCGATCAAGGAAGGCGATACCGTCAAGCGCACCAAGTCCATCGTGGACGTGCCCGCCGGTGACGCGCTGCTTGGCCGCGTGGTCGATGGCCTTGGCAACCCGATCGACGGCAAGGGCCCGATCGCCTCGACCGAGCGCCGTGTGGCCGACGTGAAGGCCCCGGGCATCATTCCGCGCCAGTCGGTGCATGAACCGATGGCGACCGGCCTGAAGTCGGTCGACGCCATGATCCCGGTCGGCCGCGGCCAGCGCGAACTGATCATCGGTGACCGCCAGACCGGCAAGACCGCCATCGCGCTCGACACCATCCTGAACCAGAAGTCCTACAACGAGGCGGCCGGTTCCGACGAGGGCAAGAAGCTTTACTGCATCTATGTCGCCATCGGGCAGAAACGCTCGACCGTGGCGCAGCTGGTGAAGAAGCTGGAAGAAACCGGCGCGATTGCCTACACCATCGTGGTCGCCGCCACCGCGTCCGACCCGGCGCCGATGCAATTCCTGGCCCCCTATGCCGCGACCGCCATGGCGGAATTCTTCCGCGACAACGGCCGCCATGCACTGATCATCTATGACGATCTTTCCAAGCAGGCCGTGGCTTACCGTCAGATGTCGCTGCTGCTGCGCCGCCCGCCGGGCCGCGAAGCCTATCCGGGCGACGTGTTCTACCTCCACTCCCGCCTGCTGGAGCGTTCGTCGAAGCTGAACAAGGACCACGGTTCGGGGTCGCTGACCGCGCTTCCGATCATCGAGACGCAGGGCGGCGACGTGTCGGCCTTCATCCCGACCAACGTGATCTCGATCACCGACGGCCAGATCTTCCTGGAAACCGAACTGTTCTACCAGGGCATCCGCCCGGCCGTGAACACCGGCCTTTCCGTGTCGCGCGTGGGCTCCTCGGCCCAGACCGACGCGATGAAGTCGGTGGCCGGCCCGGTGAAGCTGGAACTGGCGCAATACCGCGAAATGGCTGCCTTCGCGCAGTTCGGCTCCGACCTCGACGCCTCGACGCAGGCCCTGCTGAACCGTGGCGCGCGCCTGACGGAACTGATGAAGCAACCGCAGTACGCCCCGCTGACCAACGCGGAAATCGTATGCGTGATCTTCGCGGGCACCAAGGGCTACCTCGACAAGATCGCGGTGAAGGACGTCAGCCGGTTCGAAGCCGGTCTGCTCAAGCACCTGCGCACCAACGCCAAGGAGTTGCTGGCCGACATCACCACCAACGACCGCAAGGTCAAGGGCGAGCTGGAAACCAAGATCAAGGCGGCACTCGATGCCTTCGCGAAAGACTTCGCCTGAGGGCGGGGCAGGGGAGATAGCGTATGCCCAGCCTTAAGGATCTGAAAAACCGGATCGGAAGCGTGAAGAACACGCGGAAGATCACCAAGGCGATGCAGATGGTCGCCGCGGCGAAGCTGCGCCGCGCGCAGGAGGCCGCCGTGGCCGCCCGCCCCTATGCCGAACGGATGAATGCCGTGATGGCGGGGCTGGCGTCTTCGGTCGGCACCTCGGCCTCGGCCCCCAAGCTTCTGGCCGGGACCGGGTCGGACAAGGTGCATCTGCTGGTCGTGATGACCGCCGAACGCGGGCTTTGCGGCGGCTTCAACTCGACCATCGTGCGCCTGGCGCGCGCCCATGCCAACCGGCTGCTGCTGGAAGGCAAGACGGTGAAGATCTTTACCGTCGGCAAGAAGGGCCGCGAACAGTTGCGGCGTGACCTGTCGGCGCATTTCGTCGGCCATGCCGATCTGACCGAGGTCAAGCGGGTCGGCTACGGCAACGCGCTGGGCATCGCACGCGACGTGATGGCCCGCTACGACGCCGGCGAATTCGACGTGGCGACGCTGTTCTTCAACCGCTTCCAGTCGGTGATCAGCCAGGTGCCGACGGCCAAGCAGATCATCCCTGCGGTGTTCGAGGGGGCGGAACAGAACGCGCCGGTCTATGATTACGAGCCGGACGAGGCGGCCATCCTGGCCGACCTGCTGCCCCGGGCCGTGGCCACGCAGGTCTTTACCGCCCTGCTGGAAAACGGCGCGTCCGAACAGGGCGCCCGGATGAGCGCCATGGACAACGCGACACGCAACGCGGGTGACATGATCAACCGCCTGACCACCCTCTACAACCGCTCGCGTCAGGCCGCGATCACCAAAGAGCTTATCGAAATCATCTCGGGCGCCGAGGCGCTCTGACCCGCACGGAGAGTAACGACATGGCAACAGATACAGCACATGGCAAGATCACCCAGGTGATCGGCGCCGTGGTGGACGTGCAGTTCGAGGGTGAGCTTCCGGCCATTCTCAACGCGCTGATCACCAGCAACAACGGCAAGAAACTGGTTCTGGAAGTGGCGCAGCACCTGGGCGAAAGCACCGTGCGGACCATCGCGATGGACGCGACCGAAGGTCTGGTGCGTGGCGAGCCCGTGTCCGATACCGGCGCGCCTATCTCGGTTCCGGTGGGCGACGCCACCCTTGGCCGCATCCTGAACGTGATCGGCGAGCCGATCGACGAAAAGGGCCCGATCAACGCGACCGAATACCGCCCGATCCACCGCTCGGCCCCGTCGTTCGCGGAGCAATCGACCAGCTCCGAGATCCTCGTCACCGGGATCAAGGTGATCGACCTGCTGGCCCCCTATTCCAAGGGCGGCAAGATCGGCCTGTTCGGCGGTGCCGGCGTGGGCAAGACCGTTCTGATCATGGAACTGATCAACAACATCGCCAAGGTGCACTCGGGCTATTCGGTGTTCGCCGGCGTGGGCGAACGGACGCGCGAGGGCAACGACCTTTACCACGAGATGATGGATTCCGGCGTTATCAAGGTCGACAACCTGGCCGATTCCAAGGTGGCGCTGGTCTATGGCCAGATGAACGAGCCGCCGGGCGCGCGTCTGCGCGTCGCCCTGTCGGGCCTGACCCTGGCCGAGCAGTTCCGCGACCAGTCGGGCACCGACGTGCTGTT
Organism: Paracoccaceae bacterium Fryx2; assembly: GCA_032334235.1. Taxonomy (NCBI): domain Bacteria; kingdom Pseudomonadati; phylum Pseudomonadota; class Alphaproteobacteria; order Rhodobacterales; family Paracoccaceae; species Paracoccaceae bacterium Fryx2. The sequence continues at coordinate 1,689,332 of JAVSGI010000005.1, read as the reverse complement.
CTTCGTGGACAACATCTTCCGCTTCACGCAGGCCGGTTCGGAAGTGTCGGCTCTGCTGGGCCGCATCCCGTCCGCCGTGGGTTACCAGCCGACACTGGCGACCGATATGGGCGCGCTGCAGGAACGCATCACTTCGACCAAGGCCGGTTCGATCACCAGCGTGCAGGCCATCTACGTGCCGGCCGACGACCTTACCGACCCGGCGCCGGCCACCTCGTTTGCCCACCTTGATGCCACGACCGTTCTGTCGCGCGCCATCTCGGAGCTTGGCATCTACCCGGCCGTGGACCCGCTCGACTCGACCTCGCGGATCCTTGACCCGACCGTGGTCGGCGTCGAGCATTACGAGACTGCCCGTGCGGTGCAGGGTGTGCTGCAACGCTACAAGTCGCTGCAGGACATCATCGCCATCCTCGGGATGGACGAACTGTCGGAAGACGACAAGCTGACGGTGTCGCGCGCCCGCAAGATCCAGCGTTTCCTCAGCCAGCCGTTCGACGTGGCGAAGGTGTTCACCGGGTCCGACGGCAAGCAGGTGCCGCTGGAAGAAACCATCAAGTCGTTCAAGGCGGTTGTGGCCGGCGAATACGACCACCTTCCCGAGGCGGCCTTCTACATGGTCGGCGGCATCGAGGAAGTGATCGCCAAGGCGCAGCGTCTTGCTGCGGCTGCGGCCTGAGGAGGCATCATGGCCAACACGCTGCAATTCGACCTCGTGTCGCCTGAACGCAGGCTCGCCTCGATCGAGGCGACCGAGGTGCAGATTCCGGGGGCCGAAGGCGACATGACGGCGATGGAGGGGCACGGCCCCACCATCACCACCCTGCGGCCCGGCATCCTGCGGGCTACCGGTGCCACCGGTACGCAGGCTTATGTCGTCACCGGCGGCTTTGCCGAGATCACTGCGGCCAGCGTGTCGGTTCTGGCCGAACATGCCGTGCCGCTGGACGAAGTGACCACCGGACTGCTGGAAACCATGCTGGAAGATGCCCGCACCGCCGCTGCCGCCGCCACGGCGCAGGAACGCGATGCGGCCGACAAGCTGGTGGCCGACTGGCAGGCCCTGCGCACGGCCGTCGGGCACTGAGCCTGACGCCCGGACTACCGGAAGGCCCCGCGCGTTGCCGGGGCCTTTTTTACATGGCGGATTGATTTCGCCGCGGTCCGGCGTCACGGTCGGATCGGGCGCAGGGTTATGGCATGAAACGCATTTCGGCAAATTCACTGGGCATCCTGCAAGGCTCGCGCGTGCTGTTTTCCGATTTCGCGGATGGCGGCGTCATGTGGACCGGGCAGGGGCCGCGCGAAAGCCGCCTGATCGTGACCTTCAAGGAGCCGTTTCTGGCCCCGCCCTCGGTCATCGTCGGGCTGTCGATGTGGGACATGGACCACAAACAGAATTCGCGTGCCGACCTGACGGCCGAGACCATCACGGCAACCGGCTTTCATCTGGTTTTCAAGACCTGGGGCGATACCCGCATCGCGCGGGTGCGGGCCGAATGGACGGCGCTTGGGCCGCTGCGCGACGAGGACAGCTGGCAGGTCGACTGAGCGGGGGGTCAGCCTCGGGCGTACATGCCCTCGTAGATCGGCACCAGCGTTTCGGTCTCGAACAGCGACGACACCGAAGTGCCGTTCCAGGTATTCAGGATGGCTTGCGCGAACATCGGCGCGGTGGACACGATGCGGATGTTGGAGGCCGCGCGCACCGCTTCCGAAGGTTCGATGGAATCGGTGATCACCAGGCTTTTCATCACGGAATTCTGGATGCGTTCCACCGCAGGCCCCGACATCACGCCGTGGGTGATGTAGCTGTGCACCTCGACCGCGCCGGCCTCCATCAGCACCTCGGCGGCCTTGCAGAGCGTGCCGGCGGTGTCGCACATGTCATCGACGATCAGGCAGGTCTTGCCTTCGACGCTGCCGATCACCGTCATGCCGGCCACTTCGCCCGCCTTCTCGCGGCGCTTGTCAACGATGGCGAGCGGCGCGGTGATCCGCTTGGCCAGTTCTCGCGCCCGCGCCACGCCGCCGACATCGGGCGACACCACCATCAGGTCGCCCATGCGGCCACGGAAGTGATGCTCGATGTCCAGCGCGAAGATCGGCGAGGAATAGAGGTTGTCCACCGGAATGTCGAAGAAGCCCTGAATCTGTGCCGCGTGCAGGTCGAGCGTCAGAACCCGGTCGAACCCCGCCTCGGTGATCAGGTTCGCCACCAGCTTGGCCGAGATCGGGGTGCGCGCCTTGGTGCGGCGGTCCTGCCTTGCATAGCCGAAGTAGGGGATCACTGCGGTGATCCGCCCGGCGCTCGACCGGCGCAGGGTGTCCGCGATGATCAGCAGCTCCATCAGGTTGTCGTTGGCCGGGTTGGAGGTCGGCTGGATCACATACATGTCCTCGCCGCGCACGTTCTCGAACACCTCGACGAAGATCTCCTGATCGTTGAAGCGTTCCACCCTGGCATCGACCAGTTTGACTGACACGCCGCGATGCATCGACATCCGGCGGGCAATGGCCTTGGCAAGCGACAGGTTGGCATTGCCGGAAATCAGTTTCGGCTCTGTGATGGCGGGCATTTCGGTGATCCTTGAGCAGCGGCCCCGGGGCAGGATTCGGGGCGTTGACACCGCTTACCACCCGGCTAGGGTCTTGCAAACCGCCCAAAGGACGCCATTGCCGCCATGCAGCAGATCGAATGCTATTTCTCCGTCGTCTCGCCCTATGTCTATCTCGCCGGGCAGCGGCTGGAGGCGATTGCCGCCCGCCACGGCGCTGCGATCGACTGGAAGCCGCTGGACCCCGCGGCGCTGTTTGCGCGGACCGGCGGCCTGCCGCTGGCCGAGCGGCACGAGAGCCGCAGGGCCTACCGTCTGCAGGAGCTGCGGCGTCAGGCAAAGAAGGCCGGGCTGCCGATCAACCTCAGGCCGATGTTCTGGCCGGTAAATCCCGCGCCTTCGGCCTATGCCATCATTGCCGCCGGGCGGGCGGGGGGCGGCGATCTTTCGGCGCTGATCCATGCCTTCGCCCGCGCCGTCTGGGCCGAGGAGCGCAACATCGCTGATGACGACGTGGTGCGCGACCTGCTGGTGGCGCACGGCTTCGACCCGCGCACCGCCGACCGGGGGATGCTGGCGGCGGCCGAAACCTATGGTGCCAACCTTGAAGCGGCGGTGGCGCACGGCGTGTTCGGCGTGCCGTTCTACATCGTGGGCGACGAGATGTTCTGGGGGCAGGACCGGCTTGATGATCTGGACGCGCATCTGGCCGGGATGCTCTGATGCCCGAAGACATGATCGCGGGCCACCGCACGGCGTGGCGCGCTTGGGCTCACGGCCCGCGCCCGGTGCTGGCGCTGCATTGCAGCCTTGCCCATGCCGGGGCCTGGGGTGCCTTGGCCGAGCGGCTGGAGGGCGTCAGCGTCACCGCGCCCGACCTGCCCGGCCATGGCCGCAGCGCCGACTGGGACGGGAGGCAGGATCTGCACGGCCTTTCCACCCGCATCGCGGACGAGTTGGCCGCACGGCTCGGCGCGGGTGCCCCCATCGACCTGATCGGCCACAGCTTCGGCGCCACGGTCGCCCTGCGGCTGGCGCTGGAGCGGCCGGAGCGGGTGCGCTCGCTCGTGCTGATCGAGCCGGTGCTGTTCGCCGCCGCCCGCAGCGCCGACGATCCGGCGTTTGGTCCGTTCATGGCCGAGCATCAGGCATTTGCGCGGGCGCAGGCCGAAGGTCGGCCCGAGGATGCGGCAGCGATGTTCCACGGCATCTGGGGCACCGGCGCCTATGCCGACCTGCCAGATGCGCAGCGGCGCTACATCCTGCACCGCATCCCGCTGGTGGTGGCGCAGAGCCCGGTGCTGCTGAAGGATGCGGCGGGGATGCCGGCGCAGATGCGGCTGGAAAGCCTCGGCGTTCCGGTGCTGCTGCTGGAAGGCGGCGACAGCCCGCCGGTCATCGCGGCGATTCAGGGCGAACTTTGCCGTCGCCTGCCGATGGTCAGGCGCCATGTGGTGCCGGGGGCCGGGCACATGGTTCCGATCACCCACGCGCAGGCCGTGGCCGTGGCCGTGAACGCGCATCTGGCGGCGAGCTAGCCGATCAGCGCCAGAAACCCGTCGACATCGGCCTCGGTTGTGGACCACGAGCAGACCAGCCGCGCGGCGCCGGGCGGCCCCGGCATCGGGTAATAGACCGCCCCTGCGGCCTGCGCCCTGCCATGACCTTCGGCCGGCCAATGGGCAAAGACGATGTTGGCCTCGACCGGATGGATCAGCCCCGCCCCCGGCATGGCGGCGATACCCGCCGCCAGCCGGGCAGCCATCGCGTTGGCATGGCACGCGAGGGTCAGCCACAGATCGTCGGTCAGATAGGCCAGCATCTGTGCAGACAGATAGCGGTGCTTGGAAAACAGATGCCCGGCCCGCTTGCGCCGCAGTTCGAACTCCCAGGCTTTGGCGGCATCGAAGATCACCACCGCCTCGACCCCCAGCAAGCCGTTCTTGGTGCCGCCGAAAGACAGGATGTCGATGCCCGCGCGCCACGTCAGCTCTGCCGGGGTGGCCCCGCTGGCGACCAGCGCATTGGCAAAGCGCGCGCCGTCCATGTGGCAGGGCAGGCCCTTCGCGGCCGCCGTCAGCGCCGCCACCTCGGAGGCGGTGTAGATCGTGCCCGCCTCGGTCGTGTTGGTGATGCTGACCATGCCGGGCTGAACGCCATGCACCGACCCGCCGGTGGAAGCGATGGCCCGTGCCAGCGCATCCGGCGTCATGCGGCCATGCTCACCTTGGATCAGCACCAGCTTGGCGCCGTTGGTAAAGAACTCCGGCGCGCCGCATTCGTCCTCGGCAATGTGGGCGTGACGGTGGCAGAACACCGCGCCCCACGGCGGGCAGCACACCGCCAGCGCCAGCGCATTGGCGGCGGTGCCTGTGGCCACCAGATAGACCGCCGCCTCGGGAGCCTCGAAGGTGGTGCGGATGCGGTCGCGCACCTCGTCCATCATCGGGTCGCGGCCGTAGGGCATGGCAAAGCCCGCATTGGCGCGTGCCAGCGCCGCCATCACCGCATCAGGCGCGCCCGAGCCGTTGTCCGAGGCAAAGAACATCACGGCGTCTCCTCGATGATATGGTCTTCCCAGTCTTCCTCCAGCACCTCGAACTCCGGCACGGTCCAGCCGCGCACCGAGGCGCCGGCGTCATGCACCGAATTGGGGTCACCGCTGATCAGGGGGTGCCAAGGGTAAAGCTTCTTGCCTTCGTAGAGCAGCCGGTAGGCGCAGGTTCGCGGCATCCAGTAGGCGATTTTCGGCAGCGTCGCGGGCGAAAGCTGCACGCAGTCGGGCACGAACTGGCGGCGGACCTCGTAGTGGGTGCAGCGGCAGGATTCGCCATCCAGCAACTTGCAGGCCACGCGGGTGAAGGCGATCTCGCCGGTATCCTCGTATTCGATCTTGTTCAGGCAGCACTTGCCGCAGCCGTCGCACAATGCCTCCCATTCGGCGGGGGTCATCTTCTTCAGGGGCACGGTTTCCCAGAATCTGGGGCGGAGTTTCGTCATGCGGTCAGGGTGCTTTGCGCGTAGGGAAAAGGAAAGGCCGGGTTGATTTTTCGTAGAAAAATCGCGGGGGGTCAGGCGGCGGACAGAATCGCGCGGGCCTCGTCGCAATCGGCCCGCATCTGGCGGATCAGCGCGGGCAGGCCGTCGAACTTCAGCTCGGGGCGCAGGTAGTCGACGAAGGCGACCGACAGGTGCTGCCCGTAAAGATCGCCGGTGAAATCCAGCAGATGGGTTTCCAGATTCGGCTGGTTCTGGCCGAACATCGGGCGCACGCCCAGGCTGGCTGCCCCCATGTAGCTGCCCGCCTGCGGGCCGGTCAGCACGTCGACCTTGACGGCATAGACCCCGAGCCGGGGCAGATGCAGCCCCGCGACGCTCATGTTCGCGGTCGGATAGCCAAGTTCGCGGCCGCGCTTTGCGCCATGCAGCACCTCGCCTTCGATGCGGTGCCAGTGGCCCAGCATCGCCACCGCATCGCGCGGTCGCCCCGCAGTCAGCGCCTCGCGGACCGCGGTCGAGGAGATTTCGCGCCCGCCCGTCTGCACCAGGTCGGCAATGGTCACGCGAAAGCCAAGCTGCGCGCCAAGTGCCTGCAGATCGGCGGCCTTGCCACTGCGGCCACGGCCAAAGCAGAAATCGGCGCCGACCACGACATGGCTGACGCCAAGCCCGCGGGCCAGAACTTCGCGCGCGAACGCCTCGGGCGTAAAGGCGGCAAGGGTGGCGTCGAACGGCAGCTGGTATAGCTGTGCCACACCCAGCTTGGCAAGCCGGTTGGCCCGCGCCTCGGCGTTCATCAGGCGGAAGGGCGGGGCTTCGGGGGCAAAGACCTCGCGCGGGTGGGGCTCGAAGGTCACGATGCCCAGCGGGGCGGCGTTGCGCGCAAGGTCGATCACCGCGCGATGGCCGAGATGCACGCCGTCAAAATTTCCCATGGCGACGGATGCGCCTTGGTCGCTTGGCCCAAGCCCTTGCCAGTGCTGATGAATCCGCATCGTCCCCCGGGTGGCGGGGGGCGCCCGCCGTCAGTCGAATTTCCGGCTGGGCGCCAGAACCAGCGCCTCGCCCTTCAGGACAACGGTATTACCCACCGCGCAATGGGTTTCAAGGGTCACCCGGCGGCGGGCGTGGTCGATCGCGGTAACCTTGACCACCGCCAGAACCATGTCGCCGGGGCGAACAGGGGCCATGAACTTCAGCGACTGGCCAAGATAGACGGTGCCATGGCCGGGAAGCTGTTCGCCGATCACCGCCGAAATCAGCCCAGCGGTCAGCATTCCGTGAGCGATGCGGCCCTGAAAGATCGTGTCGCGGGCATAGTCGTCATCCAGGTGCACGGGATTGCGGTCGGTCGACACCTCGGCGAACAATTCGATGTCGCGGTCGGTGACCAGCTTTTGCAGCGACCGGGTCATGCCGATTTCGATGTCTTCGATGCAGATCGTGCCTCGGGGCATATTGTCGAGCATCCTGCGAATCCCGTTCCAATTACTGCCTTGCAGCATAGCTTATGCTGCGCTGCAGCGCAATCGGGTTGGGAAACATATCTTCAACGGCGGGGCGAGTGGCGCAATATTGTTGCTTTGCTATCAGCGCAGGTGGCCGATGGCATAGCCCGGGTCAATCTGGCGACCTGCGAGCCAGGCCGCCAGCAGGCCCGCGTCGGGGTGGGCGGGGTCGGCCCCGAAGCTTTCGGCGTCGATCCCGCCGGTGACGAACAGCACGTCGAGCCCTTCGGCCACGCCGCCCTGCACATCGGTGCCGATGCCGTCGCCGATGCACAGCACGCGGTCTTCCAGGCCCGGGGCCAGGGCGGCAAGGCGGCGGCGGGCGAGGTCGTAGATCGGGGGGTGCGGCTTGCCGAAATAGAGGCTGGTGCCGCCCATCGCATCATAGGCCTGTGCGATGGCCCCGGCACAATAGATGCGCTTGTCACCGAAATCCACCACAAGGTCCGGGTTGGCACACAGCAGTTTCAGCCCCCTGGTCTTGGCCATCAGCAGCGTGGCGCGATAGTCTTCGGGGGTTTCGGTCTGATCATCGAACAGGCCGGTGCAGACCAGCCCTTCCGCCTGATCCAGCGGCACGCGGGTGATCTGTGGTGCCGAACGCGCCATGTCCTGCAGGTCGGGCGCGAAATCGGTGAAGAAACTGCTGTCGCGGTCGGGGCCGATGTGATGCACGCGGCGGCCGACCGCACCCGCCAGCAGGCCGTATTGTGCGGCATCGCCCGAGGAGGCCACCTCGTCATAGCAGTCGCGCGGAACGCCGATGCTGTCCAGCTGGGTGATCACCGCGGGTTTCGGGCGCGGCGAGTTGGTCAGAAGCACCACGATGCCGCCCTGCGCGCGGTAGGCTTCCAGCGCCGCCACCGCAGCCGGAAAGGCGGTGCGGCCATTGTGCAAACAGCCCCAGAGGTCGCAGTAAACCGCCGGGTAGTCGGCGGAGATCTCGGACAGCGTGGCGATGATGCGGGTCATTCGGAGCAGCCTTTCGGGGAAGCGAAGGGGAGGCCCGCAGCAGGGCAGGGGCCGGGCAGCAGTGCCGCCCGGCCAGCAGTATCAGAGTTTCAGTGCCGGGATGATCTGTTTCTTGCGGCTCATCACGCCGGGCAGCACCACGGTGTCGCCGGTGACGGTGCAGGGGAACGAGGCTTCGGCCATCTGCTTTACCAGATCGTTCGGCACCAGCAGCGTGGCCTCCTCGCGCAGGATGTCGATGATGAACAGCAGCACCTGATCGGCTTCGTCCTCGGCAGCCACTTTCGGCATCGCCGCCATCAGCGCGGTCTTGCGGTCAAGCAGCACCTTGGGCGCGGTGGTTTCCAGCACCGAGACGCGGAGTTGCTTGCCCGCGACCTCGTATTCCTTGGAATCCATCCGCAGCAGTTCGGCATCGGAGAAATGCGACACGTCGGATTTGGCGGCGAACAGTTCGGCGGCGAACTCGGGGATCGAGACGCCCAGTTCGGCGGCCAGCGCCTCGGCCACCGCGCGGTCATGCGGGGTGGTGGTGGGGCTGCGGAACTCCAGCGTGTCGGACAGGATGCACGACAGCATCGCGCCCTTGATCGCGGCGGGGGCCTGCGCCAGATCGGCGCCGATCAGGTCGTGCAGGATGGTGGCGGTGCAGGCCAGCGGGCGGATGGTGATGTCGATCGGGGTCTTGGTCTTGATGCCGCCGACCAGAAGGTGATGGTCGATGATGCCGATCACCTTGGCGTCGTTGATGCCCGAGGGCAGCTCGGCCGGGTTGTTGGTGTCGACGATCACGCAGGTGTCGGCGGCGTCGACGTTGTGGATGATGGCCGGCTTGTCGAGGTTCCAGCGTTTCAGCACGAACAGGGCTTCGGTGTTGGGTTCGCCCAGCAGCACCGGGATCGCGGGGGTGCCCTTCACCTCGGTCAGATACCAGGCCCAGATGATGGGAGAGCCGGTCGAATCGGTGTCGGGGGATTTGTGGCCGAAAACCTTGATCATGGGGGTGCGCCTTGCTGCGTGAATTTGGCGCCTTATAGGCCCGCCCATTCGGGATGTCACGCCGCCGCGGTGCGCCTGCGGCGCAATGCTGCGTTGCAGCAACAGGTCAGATCGGCAGGCGCGTCAGGGTAAAGCCCGCGCGTTCCAGCAGGGCCGCCACGCCCTCGGGGCCCGACATGTGCAGCGCGCCGAAGGCTGCGACCACAGGCCCATCGGCCAGCGCCGCCTCGATCACCGGAAGCCAGGCGCGGTTGCGGGCGATCATCAGCGTGTCCTCCATCCGCGAGAATTCGGCATCGACCTCGGCCCGGGTTGCCCCCTGCATGTCGTAGGACACAAGGCGCATGTATTCCCAGACCCGGCGGCTGTCCTGCGCGAAATAGGCGTCGCCAAGGGTCACCGACATGTCGGTGACCATGCCTTCCAGCGGCAGGGTGGCGTGGATCATCGAAAGCTGTTCGGCGGCGGGCATCGCGTCGAACAGGGTCAGCACGGTGTTCCACGGTTCCAGCGCCCGGACCGGCAGGCCCCGGCTCACCGCCAGATCGGTGATCCGCTTGTCGAGGCCCTGCCCGCTCTTCGCCTGCTCCATCGCGCAGGGCGGAATCGCCAGCATCACCGAGACATACCAGGGCTTGAACCTTGCCGCCATGACCGAGGGCACGCCGCGCGCCTGCATCGCGGCGGCAAGCGCCTTCCAGTCGTCGGGGCCCATCTGTTCCAGCAGCGAGGGGCCTTCGGTGATCAGCATCAGGCCGGGGTCGCGGCCCATCGCGGCCTTCAGCGCCGCCTCCTCGTCCGGGCCCGCCTCGACCAGCAGGGTCTTCGCCTCTGCCAGCAGGGGGGAGACGCGGTTCAGCAGCGCGTCGTGCCGCGGGTCGGGGAAGTGGTAGGTGCCGACAAGCGTCACGATCTGGTCGCCGCGCCGGGCCTGCCACAGGTTGCCCTCGGCAAAGGGCTGGCCTGCCAGCGCCGCGTCAAGCTGGGCCTGCATCGCGGGCGGGGCGGTTTCGATCAGGTTGCGCCCGACGCATTCGGCGCGCAGCGGGGCGGCGGCAATCAGCAGCAGGGCGGCAAGGCTGGCAAGCAGGCGGGGCATGGCGGCTCCTTCGGGTGTCGCCCGATAGGTGGCACGCGTGCGCCCCCGGGCCAAGGGTGCATCGCGATTTTTACCCGATGGAGCGTTGACAGGCGCCGCCGGGATGCCTAGTTAGGGGTTGTTGGCACTCACCACTGCTGAGTGCCAATCATATTCAACCTGGAACCTAGGGAGTGTTCTCAGATGGCATTCAAACCGCTTCATGACCGTGTGCTGGTCCGTCGCATCGAAGGCGAAGAAAAGACCAAGGGCGGGCTGATCATCCCCGATACCGCCAAGGAAAAGCCCGCCGAGGGCGAAGTGATCTCGACCGGCGAAGGCGCGCGCAAGGATTCGGGCGAACTGATCCCCGTTGGCGTGAAGGCCGGTGACCGCGTGCTGTTCGGCAAATGGTCGGGCACCGAAGTGACGATCGACGGCAAAGAGCTGCTGATCATGAAGGAAAGCGACATTCTGGGCATCATCCACTGAGGTGGACCGGGGCGTTCGCCGCAACGCTGATCGCCCCATGCCGAATATCGCCGACAACTGAAATCCAAGAAGACTGGAGCTGACAAAATGGCTGCTAAGGACGTCAAATTCGAATCCGATGCCCGCGACCGCATGCTGCGCGGCGTGAACATTCTCGCCGACGCCGTGAAGGTCACGCTGGGCCCCAAAGGCCGCAACGTGGTGATCGACAAATCCTTCGGCGCCCCGCGCATCACCAAGGACGGTGTGACGGTAGCCAAGGAAATCGAACTCGCCGACAAGTTCGAGAACATGGGCGCGCAGATGGTGAAGGAAGTCGCTTCCCGCACCAATGACGAGGCCGGCGACGGCACCACCACCGCGACCGTGCTGGCGCAGGCCATCATCAAGGACGGCCTGAAGGCCGTGGCCGCCGGCATGAACCCGATGGACCTCAAGCGCGGCATCGACCTGGCCACCTCCAAGGTCGTGGCTGCGATCAAGGCCGCTGCCCGTCCGGTTTCCGACACCGCCGAAGTGGCGCAGGTCGGCACCATCTCGGCCAACGGCGAATCCGAAATCGGCCGTCAGATCGCGGAAGCGATGCAGAAGGTCGGCAACGAGGGTGTGATCACCGTCGAGGAAAACAAGGGTCTGGAAACGGAAACCGAAGTCGTCGAAGGGATGCAGTTCGACCGCGGCTACCTGTCGCCCTACTTCGTCACCAATCCGGACAAGATGATTGCCGATCTGGAAGACGTCCTGATCCTGCTGCACGAGAAGAAGCTGTCGTCGCTGCAGCCGATGGTTCCGCTGCTGGAAGCCGTGATCCAGTCGCAAAAGCCGCTGCTGATCATCTCGGAAGACGTTGAAGGCGAAGCCCTTGCCACGCTGGTCGTGAACAAGCTGCGCGGCGGCCTGAAGATCGCTGCCGTCAAGGCGCCGGGCTTCGGTGATCGTCGCAAGGCGATGCTGCAGGATCTGGCGATCCTGACCGGCGGTCAGGTGATCTCCGACGATCTGGGCATGAAGCTGGAGAATGTCGGCATCGACATGCTCGGCCGCGCCAAGAAGGTCACGATCACCAAGGACAACACCACCATCGTCGACGGTGCCGGTGACAAGGCGGAGATCCAGGCGCGCGTCGCCCAGATCCGTCAGCAGATCGAAGACACCACCAGCGACTACGACAAGGAAAAGCTGCAAGAGCGCGTGGCCAAGCTGGCTGGCGGCGTTGCGGTGATCCGCGTTGGCGGCATGACCGAGATCGAAGTGAAAGAGCGCAAGGACCGCGTCGATGACGCGCTGAACGCGACCCGCGCCGCCGTGCAGGAAGGCATCGTGGTCGGCGGCGGCGTGGCGCTGATGCAGGCGGCCTCGGCGCTTGACGGCCTGACCGGCGTCAATCCCGACCAGAACGCCGGCATCGCCATCGTGCGCCGCGCGCTGGAAGCACCGCTGCGCCAGATCGCGCAGAACGCCGGTGTCGACGGGGCCGTGGTTGCGGGCAAGGTCCGCGAGTCGACCGACAAGACCTTCGGCTTCAACGCGCAGACCGAAGAATATGGCGACATGTTCAAGTTCGGCGTGATCGACCCGGCGAAAGTCGTGCGGATCGCGCTGGAAGATGCGGCTTCGGTCGCGTCGCTCCTGATCACCACCGAAGCCATGATTGCCGATCGTCCGGAGCCGAAAGGTGCTGGCGGCGGCATGGGCGGCGGCATGGGCGGCATGGGCGGCATGGACGGCATGATGTGATCAACCCCCCAAAGGGTTGAAAACCGGAAGGGGCCCCGCGAGGGGCCCCTTTTGCTTTGCTGCCGTTGGCCCTGGCGGTGGCGGCGGAGCCTCCGGCGGGGATATTTGAGCAAAGGTGAATGGGCGGGTCAGAGATCGCGTTCCATGCGGATGCGGACATGGGTGCGGATGCCCATGAGCGTCGGCGGCGTGCGCAGGGTTTCGCGGAACCCGTGGCGCTCCCAGAAGGCCCGGCCGCGCGGGTTGGCCTCCAGCACCGCCAGCAGCAGGCGCGGGGCGCCGCGGGCGCGGGCCTCCTGCATCAGGTGGTCGAGCAGGACCGGGCCAAGGCCCCGGCCGCGCCGCGCCGCGTCGATCAGCATCAGGCCGATGTAGGCGTCGCCGGGTTCGGGGTAGCCGAACGACATTTCCGCAATCGCCGCCAGCGAGCCGTCGTCCGAAAACAGGCCAAGCCGCAGCGAGGCCGCCGGATCGGCGCCGGGCGGGGCATCGCTGAAGAAGGCATCGGTCAGCGCGTCGTCGGGGGCGAGACCGGATTCCAGCATGATGTAGTCGGCGGCGCGGTCGTGAAGGCTGCGCACGGCGTCGCGGTCGGTGGCGGGGCGCAGCGGGCGGATGCGCGGCATGTTCACTCTTCGGGGTGGCGGATGGCGCAGATCACCAGCGTCGTGCCGCGCCAGTCGATGCGGTCACCGACCTCTGCCCCCAGCAGCGCGCGGGCCAGCGGCGCCTGGGGGGCGATGCGGTGGCGGGACGCGTCGGCCTCGTCCTCGCCGGTGATCTCGTAGGTGGTCGGTCGGCCTGCCGGATCCGAGACGGTGACCCGCAGCCCGAAGGCGACCTCGGTCAGCGGCCTGTCCAGCGGATCGCTGGGGATGGCGCTGCGCAGCCGGGCCTCCAGGTAGCGGATGTCCCGCTCGGCGGCGGCCTCGGGCAGGCGGTCGAGCCGGTCGGGCCGGGCGCGCAGGGCGACAAGCCGTGCCTGCGTTTCGGCCAGCCGCGCCTGCAGGGCGGCCAGACCGCGCGGTGTCACGACATTCGGATGCGGGCTGAGCGGCAGGTCGGGCCACGGGTCGAGCCCGGTGCCGTGTTCGCGCACGAAGGCACGGCTCATCGCACGATGATCTCCAGCGGGTCGTAGAGCAGGCCGCCGGGCCCGGCCGGAGTGCCCCATGCGGCGTCGGGCAGGCTGTCGGGCTTGAAGCGGATGCCGGCCAGAGCCGCGCGGCTGAAGAACTGCCGGTCGGTGACCACGCCTTCGGGGTCGCGCCAGCGCGGGTCGAGGCCGCCTGCCGTGATGGTGCAGCGGAAGTAGATGTCGACCTGGTGGAACCCGGTGGCCGGGTCGTGGAATTCGTTGATCAGCGCGGGCGGGCCGACCGCGACGGTCAGGCCGGTTTCCTCTTGCACCTCGCGGATCAGGTTTTCGGGCAGGGAGGTGCCGGGCTCGGCCCCGCCCCCCGGCGCGCACCACAGGTCGGACCGGCCGCCGCCATAGGCGTTGACCAGCAGGAGCCGGTCCTGCTGCAGGATCAGGGCACGGGCTGCAAGACGGGGGCCACGATGTTTCATGACCGCAGGCTGGCCCTGCGTGCGGCATTTGTCCATGCCCAGGCGGCGCGGTCGGCACCCTGCGGCCCGGGCGGGCATTGCGCTGCCCTTCTCGGGCCGCCCCGCCGGAGGATTCCGCCCGGGCGGTGCGTCCCATCGCCGGGGGCTCATCCAGGTCTGGCGCCCCGGCGGCGTTTCCGCTTTGACGCGAGACGATGACTGGTCATATGCAGGCCCGCGGGGCCATGCGTCCGGATCGCCGGGGTCAGGAGAGACGAGATGGGTGCAAGGTTACACTACGCGGCATTCGCGAAGGCCACGTCGAGGTTCTGCGGGCGGGCGGGGGTCTTCGTGCTGGCCCTGACGGTGATCGTGGCCTGGCTGGTCACCGGGCCGCTGTTTGGCTTCAGCGACACGTGGCAACTGGTGATCAACACCGGCACCACGATCATCACCTTTCTGATGGTATTCCTGATCCAGAACACCCAGAACCGCGACACCCTGTAGCGCGTCAACCAGCATGTCCGTGACCGTCAACCACGTTGGCCGGTTTTAGGCCGCTGGGTTGGCGTATCTGGAATTGTTTTTCGCTCAGCCTTCTCCTTTGTCCTTGTTGTCGGCGATGGTTGTCGTTGGCGGTCTGCTCAGCGCCTCTTTGTTGGAGGCGGCCGCGCGCTGGCGGAAGCTTTCGGCATTCATCTCCAGGATCGCTGCGTGATGAACCAGCCGGTCGATGGCGGCGACGGTCATCGCCTTGTCCGGGAAGATCTGGTCCCAGCCGCTGAAGGGCTGGTTGGCGGCGATGGCGATGCTGCGGCATTCGTAGCGCCGGGCGATCAGCTCGAAGAGCACGCCTGTCTCGGCCTGATCCTTGTGGGCGTAGGTGATGTCGTCGAGGATGATCAGGTCGAACTTGTCGAGCTTGGCGAGCGCGGCTTCGAGCACCAGATCGCGGCGGGCGGCCTGAAGTCGCTGCACCAGATCGCTGGTGCGGGTATAGAACACGCGGTGTCCCCGCTCGATCAGGGCATGGCCTATCGCGCAGAGAATGTGCGTTTTGCCCGTGCCGGAATTGCCGATGGCGATCAGATTGCCGCCACCCTCCAGCCAGTCGCCGGCCGCCAAGGCCTCGATCCGGGCGCGCGGCAGGGTTGGCAGCGCCTTGAAGTCGAAGGTCGCCAGCGTCTTGCCAGCCGGTAGCTGTGCCTCGTTCATGTGGCGCTGAATGCGGCGCATGTCGCGCTCGGCCAGTTCGTATTCCGCGAGGACAGCCAGAAAGCGGGCAGCGGGCCAGCCTTCGGTGTCGGCACGGGTGGCGATGTCGGCCCAAAGCTTGTGGAAGCTGGGCAGGCGCAGCGCGGTCAGCATGCCTGGCAGCGTGTGGATGTCGATCTCGCGGGAGGTCATGCGCAGGCTCCCAGAAGGGCATCGAAGCTGTCGAGCGAGGGATGGGCGACGGCAACATCTCTCGGCAGCGCCGTTTGCCGCGGGTTCAGGCAGGATGCCAGAGGTCCGGGATCGGGCACCCGGCCCGCGTCCAATTCTGCTGCCAGCAGATGTGCCAGTTCCGCCTCGCAGGCCCGGTCGTGGGCGATGAACAGCAGGTCGACCATGCGGCGGCAGGCGTCGCGGCGGGGCAGATCACGCTGCAGCACCTGCCAGGCTGCAGCGTATTCGGTTCGCGGGAACAGGCTGTCGCGGTAGATCGAACTCCACAGGGCTTGCGGTTTGCGCCGCAGCGCGTGGATGACGTGATGGTAGTTGATGACATGCACGCGATGGCCGTCGCCGCGACCACGCGCCCTTGTATGGCTGACGACCAGGGTGCTGCCGAGAAAGGCCTCAAGGCGATCGTCGTAAAGGTGGACCCGCAAGCGCTGCCCGATCAGCTGCGACGGGGCGCTGTAGAAGATGCTCTTGACCAGAAAGCCGCTGGTGCGGGTGACCGGAACCACGGTCTCTGTAAAGTCGGTGGTGCGCCGGGACGGCAGGGGCTTCAGATGCGCCTGTTCCGCCTGAACCGCGATCGCCCGCTGCCGGTTGCGCCGTGCCACCAGAATGTCGATGAAGCGGCGGTAGTCCTCAATGCTGGCGAAGTCGCGGCTGCCGCGCAGGATCAGCGCCTGTTCGATGGCCTTCTTCAGGTGCCGGTTCTGGGATTCCACCGCGCCGTTCTCATGAGCTTCCCCGCGGTTGTTGCGACTGGCCTCCATGCCGTAATGGCCGACGAAGGCATTGTAGCGCGTGGTGATATCCTGGCGCTGGTCAGCCGTCAGGTTGCGGAAAGCGGCCGAGAGGCTGTCGGTGCGATGCTCCTGTGGTGCCCCGCCGAGCGACCAGAGCGCCTGCTGCAGGTTCTCGGCCAAGGCCGTGAAGTGCGTGTTTCGCTTGATGGTGGGCATCGATTTCACGGGATCATGGGCAGTCATTTCGCGTGAAGCTGGGCACTGATTTCGCGGGATCGCGGGCAGGTCTGGTCGGCAAATTGAGGATAGTTGCGCCTTCAGGAATGAAGGGGTGGCTTGATGCCGACAGGACGATTGAACATGCGCCGGATACGAGATGTTTTGCGATTGAAGCTTGGGCAAGGCCTGAGCGAGCGGTCCATTGCCGCTTCCCTCGGTCTGAGCAAGGGGAGCGTCGGAAGCTACACCCAACGGGCGCGTCATGCCGGGCTCACGTGGCCCTTGCCGGAGGGGATCGATGACGACAGCCTTGAACTTCTTTTGTTTCCAGCCCCGCCCACGGTGCCGGACGCGGAGCGGCTTGTGCCCGACTGGGCGGAGATTGACCGCGAGTTGCGCCGCCCTGGGGTGACGCGGATGCTGCTCTGGGAAGAATACCGTGCCGCGCACCCCGGGGGTTTTGCCTATACTTGGTTTTGCACGCATTACGAGGCTTGGAAGGGTCGGGTGCGCCCGACGATGCGCCAGACACATGTGGGCGGCGAGAAGGTGTTCGTTGACTTTGCCGGCGACACCATCGACGTGATCGACCCCACGACCGGCGAAGCGCGGGCCATGAAGCTGTTCGTGGCGGCAATGGGGGCATCGAATCACACCTATGCCGAGGCGGTGGCATCGGAGGGGTTGGAAGATTGGATCCTCGCGCATATCCGGATGTTCGCCTTTCTGGGCGGCGTGCCAAAGGCGGTGGTTCCGGACAATCTGAAGTCCGCCGTGATCAAGGCAGACCGGTTTGATCCGGGGCTGAACCGGACCTATGCCGAGATGGCGGCGCATTATGGCACCGCCGTTCTGCCCGCCCGGCCGCGCAAACCCCGGGACAAGGCGAAGGTGGAAGTGGCTGTCCAAGTGGCACAACGCTGGATTCTGGCGCGGCTGCGGAACCACCGGTTCTTCTCATTGGCCGAGTTGAACGTGGCGATCCGGCGGCTGCTGGACGAGTTGAACATGCGCGTGATGCGCGGCTATGGCGCCAGCCGCGCCGATCTGTTTGCCACTTTGGATCGGCCCAATCTTCAGCCCCTACCGCCCGAACCTTATGTCTTCGCCCGCTGGAAGCGCGCCCGCGTGGCACCCGACTATCACGTTGAGGTCGACAGCTCATGGTATTCCGTGCCCTTCGCGCTGATCAAACAAGAGGTCGATGTTCGCACAAGCGGCCAGACGGTCGAGATATTCCATCGTGGTCAGAGGGTTGCGAGCCACGTGCGCACCCCGGGGCGGCGCAGCCATGTCACCGTGGCCGACCATATGCCATCGGCCCATCGTCGCTTTGCCGAATGGACCCCGGCCAGAATGCTGGCGCAGGCAACCAAGACCGGCCCCGCCGTCGCCGCCTTTTGCGAGATGGTGATGGCTGACCGCCCCCATCCTGAACAGGGGTTCCGCACCTGCCTGGGTGTGCTGGCCTTGGTCAAAACCTATGGGCCGGAGCGCGTTGATGCGGCCTGCCAGCGGGGTGTGACCATCCGGGCCCGCACCGTCACCTCCATTCGTTCGATCCTCAAGACCGGCCTCGATCGCGCCTTCCTGGAAGGCTCCGAAGAGGTCGCCCCCCTCCAGCACGCCAACATTCGTGGCGGCAGCTATTACCATTGAGAAAGGACTAAAATGCTGACCCATCCCACCCACGACCGACTGTTGGCGCTCGGCCTGACCGGCATTGCATCGGCGCTCGAAGAACAACGCAGGTCAACCGCCTTCGACGCCCTCTCGTTCGAAGAGCGTCTCGGCCTGCTGGTCGACCGCGAGGCTGCAGAGCGCGACACCAAGAAACTGGCCTCCCGGCTCAAGTTTGCGGCTCTGCGCCAAGATGCCAGCGTCGAGGATCTGGACCTGCGCAGCCCACGTGGTCTTGACCGCAGTGTCATGGCGCATCTTGCCGATGGCGGCTGGATCGCCCGGCACGAGAACCTGCTGATAACCGGGCCGACCGGTTTGGGCAAAAGCTGGATCGCCTGCGCCCTTGGCCACAAGGCGTGCCGGGATGGGCGGCCCGTCCTCTATCAACGTGCGCCGCGCATGTTCGAGGCCCTTGCTCTGGCCCGTGGCGATGGCCGCCATGAACGCATCCTCAAAACCATCGCCCGCATGGATGTGCTGATCATTGACGATTGGGGCCTCGCCGTCCTCACCGCCCCGGAGCGCCGTGACCTGCTGGAAATCCTCGAAGACCGCCACGGCCGCGCTTCCACCATCGTCACAAGCCAACTCCCCGTTGACCAGTGGCACGAAGCCATCGGCGACCCAACGCTCGCAGATGCCATCCTCGACCGCCTCGTTCACAACGCACACCGCCTCACCCTCTCAGGTGAAAGCCTGCGCAGGCGCTCCGCCGTCACAAAAAAGCTTGACCAAATCGTTCAAGCCTGACTCCATGAAAGCGTCGGCCAGCCTGCCCACGATCCCGTGAAATGACTGCCCAGAATGGCGCGAAACGCGTGCCCACGATCGCGCGAAATCAGCGCCCATTCTCCGCGAAATCCGCACCGTGAAGCTCTCCCCGCCCAGGACCACCCCGACATGCTCCCACCGGCTGTAGACCATGACGAAGTGGTAGAGCAGATGCGGGAATAGCTGGCCCGCGATCGTCACCTCCAGCTCCTCGGCATGAGTGAAGTCGGACTGGGCCATGCGGCCCGGCTCCGGCGTCTGGCGGAAGATGATGTCGCGCTCGGGTCCGTTCAGCGCCCGCCACTGCCGCACCCGCCGTTCCAGGGTGCGCCGGATCCGGTCATCGGGGAAGGCCAGCGGGTGCAGGCCCTGAAGGTGGCGCAGCAGGGTGACGGCCTGCAAGGCGCTGTCCCTCTCCAGCAAGGGAAGGATGTCGCCCTCCCAATAACCCTCGAGGGGATCGGCCACCGTGCGCCCGTGAACGATCTTGCGGTTCGAGGGCAGCGTCGGGTTGGCATCGAACCGTCGGGCCGTGCGCTCGCTGAACCCGGCGCGGGCGGCCGACGTGCGCTGACTGTGATATCGGAGGTCGGACATGTATAATCTCAATTGCTGGTCGTTGATGGGTTTGTAGGCCAACCCGGATCCTCCGTTTGACGGCAGAGGAACCCGGCTTACCAACCCGCAGCGACCAGCACCTTCCCCGAAATCAATCAGGCCGGTGGGGCTGCCCTCCAGACGGGCATGCCCGTCTTCCGTTCAGCCCCACCGGCCAAGGTGGTTGTCGGCACCGGCCAAGATGGTTGTCGCGCAACAACACCCAGGCGATCCAGTTGAAGCTGGACGAACTGATCCGGGCGACCAGCGGGGCGCACAATGCGCTGCTGGACCTGGAGGAACTGGATGCGGCCAGTCTTGACGTGTTCCGGGCGCGCTACGAGGCCCTGGCCGCCGCCGGGCGCGAGCGGATCGGCCAGGGCGGCGACGACACCAACACGCCGGAAGCCTGAGCGGTTCAGGCAGAGCCGCGGGTGATGCGGTTGACGTGGCCCATCTTGCGGCCCGGACGCACCTCGGGCTTGCCATAAAGGTGCAGGGCGGTGTCGGGTTCGCGCGCGAGGTCTGGCACCCGCGCCATGTCGCTGCCGATCAGGTTTTCCATGACGACATCGCTGTGGCGCGACCCGTCGCCCAGGGGCCAGCCCGCCACGGCGCGGATGTGCTGTTCGAACTGATCGACCGCGCAGCCGTTCTGCGTCCAGTGACCGGAGTTGTGGACGCGCGGCGCGATCTCGTTGACGATCAGGCCGGTGCGGGTCACGAACAGCTCCACCCCCAGCACGCCGACATAGTCGAGCGCGTTCAGGATGCGGGCGGCGGCGAGAATCGCGTCGCTGCGCAGGGCGGGGGACAGGCGGGCGGGGATGGAGGTGGTGTGCAGGATGCCGTCGCGGTGGACGTTTTCGCCGGGGTCGTAGCAGGCGACCGAGCCATCTAGGCCGCGGGCGGCAATGACCGAAACCTCGCGGCTGAAGTCGATGAAGCCTTCCAGCACACAGGCAGCGCCCTGCATGGCGGCCCAGGCGCCATCGGCATCGGCGGCGGTGAGGATGCGCGCCTGCCCCTTGCCGTCATAGCCCATGCGGGTGGTCTTGAGGATCGCCGGCGTGCCGATGGCGGCAATGGCGGCGTGCAGGTCCGCCAGGCTTGAGACGGCGCGGTAGGGGGCGGTGGTCAGGCCGAGGCGGGTCAGGAAGTCCTTTTCCGCAATGCGGTCCTGGCTGGTGGCAAGGGCGTGGCGGTTGGGGCGGATCGGGCGCAGCGCCTCGATCAGATCGAGCGCATCAGTCGGGATGTTTTCGAATTCGTAGGTGACGACATCGACCGAGGCGGCAAATTCGGTCAGCGCCGTCCGGTCGTCGAAGGGGGCGCAGGTCACGGCATGGGCCACGTCGGCTGCGGGCGGGTTGGCGCCCGGCTCGAAGATGTGGCAGCGCAGGCCGAGGCGGCTGGCGGCGACCGCCAGCATCCGGCCAAGCTGGCCGCCGCCAAGAATGCCGATGGTGCTGCCGGGGGGAAGGGGTTCAGACATCCTGCGGTTCCTCGGGAATCGACGCCGACAGGGCGGCCCGCCAGGCGTCGAGCCGCGCGGCAAGGGCGGCATCGTTCAGCGCGAGAATCCCCGCGGCCAGCAGGCCCGCATTGGCCGCACCCGCCGCGCCGATCGCCATGGTCGCGACCGGATAGCCCTTGGGCATCTGCACGATGGAATAGAGGCTGTCCACGCCGGAAAGGGCCTTGGTCTGCACCGGCACGCCGATCACCGGCAAGCGGGTCTTGGAGGCCATCATGCCGGGCAGGTGTGCCGCGCCGCCAGCCCCCGCGATGATGACCCGCAGGCCGCGTGTCACTGCCGTCTTGCCATAGTCCCACAGCCGGTCGGGGGTGCGGTGGGCCGAGACGATCTTCGCCTCCCAGGCCACGCCGAGGTCGTCGAGGATCAGCGACGCCTCCTTCATCGTGGGCCAGTCGGACTGGCTGCCCATGATGATTCCCACCTCTATGCCCATGCCGTGCCCCCTTGATTGAGCGGCGCACTATAGCGACGGCGGGGGCAGGGGCAAGTTGACCAAGTGTCAGGCGATGATGTCGGGGATCAGATTGTCTTCCATCTTCACGATGTGATCCTTCAGCGCCAGCTTCTGCTTTTTCAGCCGCCGCAGCGTCAGCGGATCGGCGCGCCCGGCATGTTGCAGCGCGTGGATCGCATCGTCGAGATCGCGATGCTCCCGGCGCAGCACGTCAAGGCGGATGCGGATCATGTCTTCGTGGGTCAGTTCGGTAGGCGCGTTCATGGGGACCGCTCAGTTGCTTGAGTCGTTGCCGGGCTGGAGTGAAAATATACCGCCTTTCGGCGCTTTCGGGAAGAAATTCCCGACCGGGGCGGCGCTTTGTGCCGCAGGTCGCGGGGGGCTTGCGGTCGGTGTCGGCGCGCCCCATATCCGATGATGCGGGTGCCCGGATGCGGGGCCTGTCGCGCGGTCGCTTGATGCAAGGACACGTCCGATGACGAAACTGAGCTTTGGGGCACACCCCCATCTTCTGGGGTTCGAACAGCTGGAGCGGCTGGTCGAACGCACCGCAAAATCCGCGGGCGACGGGTATCCGCCATTCAACATCGAGGCGGTGGCGGAAAACGCCTACCGGATCACGCTCGCGGTCGCGGGGTTCCGCGAGGCTGACCTTGCGATCACGGTCGAGGACCGGCAGCTGATGATCCGGGGCCGTCAGGCCGAGGACGACTGCGGCCGGGTGTTCCTGCATCGCGGCATCGCGGGGCGCGCCTTCCAGCGCAGTTTCGTGCTGGCCGACGGGGTGGAAGTTGCCGGGGCGAGCCTTGACCACGGGCTTTTGCATATAGATCTGAGCCGGGCCGTGCCGGAGCCGATGGTGCAGACCATCCGGATCCGGTCAGCCCTTGATTGAAGGAGTTGCAGCATGAATGCCAGTTTTCCGTGGCTTCCCGAAGCCGGTCAGCGGATCGTCTATGTCCGCGCGGTGGCGGTTGCCGACCTGCCGGAGGAATTGCAGGCCCAGGCTGAGGGCCACGAGGTGCTTTACGCCCTGCACCGCCCCGATGGCGCGCGCCTCGCGCTGGTTGCCAACCGGCAACTGGCTTTCGCGCTGGCCCGGCAGAACGACATGGCGCCGGTCGCGGTGCACTGACGCAACGCTGCCCCCGCATCGGGGGCAGGCCGGTCAGACCAGCCGCGACACCTCGACGGCCGCGCGCACGAAATCTGCGAACAGCGGGTGCGGGGCAAAGGGTTTCGATTTCAGTTCCGGGTGGAACTGCACGCCGATGAACCACGGGTGATCCCCGATCTCGACGATTTCCGGCAGGCGGCCATCGGGCGACATGCCCGAGAAGGTCAGCCCGCACGCCTCCAGCCGCTCGCGATACCGGATGTCGACCTCGTAGCGGTGGCGGTGGCGTTCCTCGATCTCGGTGCTGCCGTAGATTTCAGCCACGCGCGAGCCGGGTTGCAGCGCCGCGGTATAGGCCCCCAGCCGCATGGTGCCGCCCTTGGCATCGGTCTGCTTGCGCGCGATGACGTGGTTGCCCTGCACCCATTCCTTCAGATGATAGACCACCGGGGTAAAGCGTTTCACGCCGGCCTCGACATCGAATTCCTCTGACCCGGCATCGGGGAAGCCCGCAAGGTTGCGGGCGGCCTCGGTCACCGCAAGCTGCATCCCCAGGCAGATGCCGAGGTAGGGCACCTTGCGGGTGCGCGCGAAGGTAGCGGCCTTGATCATGCCTTCGGTGCCGCGTTCGCCAAAGCCGCCGGGCACCAGGATGGCATGGAAGCCTTCGAGCGAGGGGGCCGGGTCTTCGCGTTCGAAGATCTCGGCGTCGATCCATTCGGCGCGGACGCGGACGCGGTTCGCCATGCCGCCATGGGTCAGCGCCTCTGCAATGGATTTGTAGGCGTCTTCAAGCTGGGTGTATTTGCCGACGATGGCCACGCGTACCTCGCCTTCGGCATGGGTCAGACGGTCCATCACGTCGGTCCAGCGCGAAAGGTTCGGCTTGGGCGCGGGCGAGATGCCGAACGCATCCAGCACCGCCTGGTCCAGCCCCGCGCGGTGATAGGCCAGCGGCGCCTCGTAGATCGACTTGAGGTCATAGGCCGGGATCACCGCATCCTGCCGCACGTTGCAGAACAGCGCGATCTTGGCCAGTTCCTTTTCCGGGATCGGGTGTTCGGAACGGCAGACCAGCACATCGGGTTGCAGGCCGATCGAGCGCAGCTCCTTGACCGAATGCTGGGTGGGCTTTGTCTTCAGCTCGCCCGAGGCGGCAAGGTAGGGCAGCAGCGTCAGATGCATGAAGACGCACTGACCGCGCGGCTTGTCCTGGCCGAACTGGCGGATCGCCTCGAAGAACGGCAGGCCCTCGATGTCGCCGACGGTGCCGCCGATCTCGCACAGCATGAAATCGACCTCATCCTCGCCGATCCTCAGGAAGTCCTTGATCTCGTTGGTGACGTGCGGAATCACCTGAATGGTCTTGCCGAGGTAGTCGCCACGGCGCTCCTTCTCAAGCACGGTGGAATAGATGCGGCCCGAGGAAACCGAGTCGGTCTGGCGGGCCGAGACGCCGGTGAAGCGTTCGTAATGGCCCAGGTCGAGGTCGGTTTCGGCACCGTCGTCGGTCACGAAGACCTCGCCATGCTCGAAGGGCGACATCGTGCCGGGATCGACGTTCAGGTAGGGGTCAAGCTTGCGCAGCCGCACCGAAAAGCCCCGCGCCTGCAGCAGGGCCCCCAGCGCCGCCGACGCCAGACCCTTGCCCAAGGAGGAAACCACCCCGCCGGTGATGAAAACGTAGCGTGCCATGCGGAGGTCTCCCGTGAGAATTTCAAGCGTCGATTCGGCCATGCAGAATCGAGGTATCACGGGAGTCGTGATATAACCGATTGCATGGCTTTAGGCAACCGGACCGCAAGATGCTGTCGTCCGGCTGATCGAGAGGTCAAAAGGTTGTGTTCGGGGTCAGTTCCCGGCAGCACCGGAACCAAGAACGGGCGGATAGGTGATGACGGGGGCGATGCCGGGCGACGGGACGGTCGCTGCGGCGCCGCCTTCCGGGGCACGTTCGCCGGCCGGATCGGTCGGCATCGTGTCGACCGGGTTTCCGAACAGCGGCGCACCGAGCGAGTCGGGGAAGCTGAGCATCGGCGCGCCGACCGGCGAGGCGGCTTCGGGTGCTGCGGCTTCGGGCAGGGGGGCCATGGCTTCCGGTTCGTCAGGGGTGACCGACTGGTTGAACAGCGGCGAGCCGAGGGCGGGGGGGTAGGTCACGACCGGCGCAATGCCGGGCGACGGCGCAACCTCCGTGGCACTGGCGGCCTCGGGTGCGGCGGGTTCTTCGACCACCGCGGGGGCTGCGGGCTCTACGGTCACGGCCTCGGGTGCGGCGGGTTCTTCGGCCACGACAGGGGCGGCGGGTTCCGCAGGCACGGCCACGTCATCGATGCGCGGCGGCGTGGCCGGGGCATTGGTCGGGGCCGGGGGCAGCAGGTCTTCGCCCAGCGGCGCGGGGGCCGGGGTCTCGGGCGCCCGTGGCGTGCCGCCGAACTGTTCGACCACCGAGGATCCGGCCGATTTCTGCGCGGCGAAGATTGTCAGCGTGATCGAGGTGCCGATGAAGCAGATGGCGAACACCCATGTCAGCTTGGTCAGCGCGGTGGCGACGCTGCGGCCCGACATGGCGCCGCCGCCGCCGCCACCACCCATGCCCAGCCCGCCGCCTTCCGACCGCTGCAACAGCACGACGCCGATAAGCAGCAGCGCGAGGATAAGATGGGTGGTGAGAACAACGTTTTCCATGGGGTCTTTCCAAAGCTGACGCGCCTATCTAGGCGGATGCGCGTCTGCCCGCAAGGGTTTCAGTCGGGGGCGGGGAAGGCTGCGGCGCTCAGTCCTCGATCTCGTCGACCGAAGCCTGGCCGGAAAGGCGCTGGCGCACGATGCTCCACGACAGGCCGATCCCCAGCACCACCGACAGCGCAAGGATGCCGAGCCACAGGTTCAGGTCGGTATTGGCCAGATTGAGCACGCCCCAGTCGATCAGCACCCAGATGGTGTAGCCGAAGATCGCCGCGATCAGCAGCATCCCGAAGCCGCCGATCGAGTTGATCGTGGCGTTGAGGTATATGATGTAGCCGACCGCCAGCAACAGGCCCAGCAGCACGGTCAGCGGCAGTTGCGTGGCATAGTTGGCCTCGGCCCAGCGGACGAAATTCAACTGGGTCGGGTTGAAGGTCAGGGCCAGCAGCACGAAGGCCCCCAGCCAGCGCAGAAAGATCCCCATGGTCGGCTCCGGTCGTTTTTCTTCTGGTGCCTCAGGCGGGGGGCGCTGTCCAGTCCCGTGCCGGGCACTTGCGGCGAATTAGCTGTTTCACAGCCGCGCCGTGGCGTCTATATGGGCGCGGGTTTTCACAGCCGAAGGATCAGCCATGGCCAATGTCGTCGTCGTGGGCGCCCAATGGGGCGACGAGGGGAAGGGCAAGATCGTTGACTGGCTTTCCGAACGTGCGGATGTCATCGCGCGCTTTCAGGGCGGGCACAACGCGGGCCATACCCTGGTCATCGACGGGGTGGTCTACAAGCTGTCGCTCCTGCCCAGCGGCATCGTGCGCGGCGGCAAGCTGTCGGTGATCGGCAACGGCGTGGTGCTGGACCCCTGGCACCTGATCGTCGAGATCGAAAAACTGCGCGGGCAGGGCGTTGAAATATCGCCGGAAAACCTGATGGTCGCGGAAAACGCGCCGCTGATCCTGCCGCTGCATGGCGAACTGGACCGGGCGCGCGAAAGCCACACCGCCACCGCCAAGATCGGGACCACCGGGCGGGGCATCGGCCCGGCCTACGAGGACAAGGTCGGCCGCCGGGCGATCCGCGTCGCCGATCTGGCCGACGAGGCGACGCTGGAGCTGCGGGTGGACCGGCTCTTGACGCACCACGACGCCCTGCGCCGCGGGCTGGAGATGGAGCCGATCGACCGCGAGGGCCTGATGGACCAGCTGCGCGCCATTGCGCCGCAGGTGCTGCTCTATGCCGCGCCGGTCTGGAAGGTGCTGAACGAGGCGCGCCGTGCGGGCAAGCGCATCCTGTTCGAAGGGGCGCAGGGCGCTTTGCTGGACATCGACTTCGGCACCTACCCGTTCGTGACCTCGTCCAACGTGATCGCGGGGCAGGCGGCGACCGGCACCGGCCTCGGGCCGGGGGCGATCGATTTCGTGCTGGGCATCGTGAAGGCCTATACCACGCGGGTTGGCGAAGGCCCGTTCCCGGCGGAACTGAAGGACGCCGACGGCGAGCGGCTGGGCGAGCGCGGCCATGAATTCGGCACCGTCACCGGACGCAAGCGGCGTTGCGGCTGGTTCGACGCGGTGCTGGTGCGCCAGACCTGCGCCACCAGCGGCGTGTCGGGCATCGCGCTGACCAAGCTCGACGTGCTCGACGGCTTCAAGACGCTGAAGATCTGCGTCGGCTACGATCTGGACGGCGTTCGGCTGGACCATCTGCCGACCGCGGCCAACCTTCAGGCCCGCGTCACCCCGATCTACGAGGAACTGGAGGGCTGGTCGGACAGCACGGCCGGCGCGCGGTCCTGGGCGCAGCTTCCGGGGGCGGCGGTCAAGTATGTGCGCCGGATCGAGGAGTTGATCCAGTGCCCGGTCGCGCTACTCTCCACCTCGCCGGAACGCGACGACACCATTCTGGTGACCGATCCCTTCGCGGATTGACAGGAGGCTGACATGGCCCTGAGCTATCGTGCCCGCAGACGCTGGTCGCTGTTAATCCTGCTGGTGGGGCTGCCCGCCTATATCGTGCTGGCGGTGACGCTGGTGAACCTGCTGGACCGCCCGCCGTTCTGGGTGGAACTGGCAATCTATGTCGGGCTGGGGTTCCTGTGGATGGTGCCGTTCCGCTTTGTGTTCACCGGAATCGGGCAGGCCGACCCGGATGCCCAAAAGGCCGGGAAGCCGAAGCCCCCGGTCTGATCCGCTGACGCCAGTCCGGCTCAGCGGGTGATCTTGCGCGCCTCGGCCATGAAGCGCGAGCTTTCCGACAGCGCGAACTGGCCGCGCTTGACCTTTTCGATCTTGCCGTTGCGCAGCAGCGTGCCGAAGCTGCGCAGCCCGGTTTCGCGGGCAAAGCCTCCTTCGGGGGCCATGGCGTTGACGTGGCGCATCAGCTGCGGGCGCGAGAAATGGGGCCGCCCCTCGACACAGGCCGAATAGGCGGCGGCGGCTTCCAGCAGATCGGGCAGGCCGCTGGCGCCAAGCCGTTCCGCGAACTCGACGAAACCGCGCGAATCCTCGAAGATGTTGTCGGTGTCTTCGTCGGCGACCGGGTCTTCCTCGTCGATCATGTCCTGCACGGCCAGGCTGCCTGCGGCGGTCACGCGGCGCGGGCGCACCGGGGCGATCTGCTCGGCCGCCGGGGCGGCCTGCGGGGCCACCCGGTCGATGCGCTGTTCGGACACCAGAACCAGCGGTGCCGGGCGTTCGACATCGCTGCGGTGCGGGCGGACGGCGCGGGCCAGATCATTGCGATAGGGGTCGATGCGGTCGGTTTCCGACGGCTCGGGCCTGCGGCCGATGCGGCGCTCGGCCACCGTGGCGGCGACGGCGGCTTTCAGGTGGGCGATGGCCGAAAGGCGGCGGCGGTTTTCGGGGCCGGCCATTTCGGTGTTGGTCTGCTCGATCAGGCGGCTGACGGCGGCGTCGCCGGTGGCCGGGTCCAGCCGACCGCGGCCTTCGGCCAGCGCGCGGGCGCTGGTCGGATGGACCGGAGTGACCGGGCGGCGCGCGCCGGTCGGCTCGGGGGCGGTGATGCCCGCTTCCTGTTCCAGTTCTGCCAGTTCGCGCAGCAGGTCGGCCTCGGCCTCGGGCGACAGATCGGCGGCACTTTCGGCGGCGGGCGGCTGGTCACCCGCCGGGCCAGCCACCTGGCCAGCCCCGGGACCAGCTGCGGGCGCTGCATCGGACCGGCGGATCTTGATCACCCGGGCGCGGGCGCGCAGGGCCTTTTCCGACAGGGCGGGTTTGTCGTCGACGGTCTCGGCTGCCGACTGCGGAGCGACGGCTTGTGCCGGGGGGGTGGCCGTTGTTTCGGCGGCGGCGGCTGCCGGCCCTTCCGCAGGCGCAGGCGCAGGCGCGGCAGAGGGCAGGTCCATTGCCGCCATCAGCGCGCCGAACGTGTCGTCAGGCTCGACCGGCGCGGTCACGGGCAAGGCCGGTTCGGGTTGGGCCGGTTCGGGTTGGGCCCCGTCAGGCAGGTCGGCGGACTCTCCATCGGGCTCGACCGAGGCCACGGAGGGCAGGTCGGCGGCGGGCTGGGCCACAGCAGGGTCGTCGCGGTCTTCCGGGTCGATCAACTGGCCAAGGGTGGCCATCAGCGCCGCGTCATCGGCGGCACGGCTGTCTTCATCGTCGGCCTGCACCGTTTCCGGCAGCAGGTCGGCCAGGTCGGCGGCCGGTGCGGCGGCGAAGCGTTCGGGCTGCGCCTCGGGCAGGTCTTCGATGAAATCGCCCAGCGGCGCGGCTTGCGGTGCGGCGCGGGCCTCGCCGGCGGGTGCCGCTTCGGCATCGGCCGCCAGCGCCGCCAGCAGGCTTTCGGGCAGGGCGTCGGCATTTCCGGCGGGCGGGCCTTCGGCCGGATCGTCCGGCAGGGGCGCCTCGGCGGTGGCCAGAGCCGCCAGCAAGGCGGTGTCGTCGTCGGCAAAGGCGGCGTCGGGATAGGCTGTGTCGGGACAGGCTGGGTCAGCAAAGGCGGCGCCGGGACAGGCGACGCCCGGCCCGGTGCCGGCATCAACCGTGTCCGGCGGCAGGGCGACGATGCCGAGCGGATCGAAGCCGAGGATCTCGGCATCCTCGATGCTGTCGTCGGACTCGGCGTGCTGGTCTTCGGAATACCCGGTCTCGGGCCGGGTCGTCGGTGCGGGGCGCGGCTCGGTCTGGGCATTGGCGACGGCGTTGCGGATCCGCATCAGCTTGGCGGCGATGCCTTCGGGAATCGGCGTGCCGGGGGATTCGGCAACCGGAGCCTCGGCCTCTGTCGCCACGACTGGCAGCGTCGCGGCGACAGGGGCGGCCACGGCAGGGGCGGCCGCGGCTTCAGGCTCCACCACAGCGGATGCTGCGGGGAAGGGGGGGGCGCGGCGGGTGGCGGCGCAAGCGGCACCTCGGCCGCGGGGGCATCGGCGGCACGCAGGATCACGCCGTTTTCCTGGATCTTGGCCTCGACGCGGCGATGGATTTCGCGTTCGGCGATCCTGTGCAGCATGGCGGCGTCGGGGGTCGGCGGTTCAGCCCCGAAATACCTGTCCTCGGCAGCCAGATCGCGGAAATACTCCGCAATCGCCTTCATGGTGTTGAACGGTTCGTCGAACCCCTCCAGCGTGCAGGAGAAGGTTCCGTAGGAAACCGTGAGGATCTTACTCGCTCCGATCATCGGATGCTCGCTTTCTGCCAAACTCTTTCGTCAAACTCGCCCAACTCATGTGCGAAACCATGGACAGAGTGGGGTCATTTGAAGGATTGATTGTGGCCCGTGGCCAGTGGGGCTGCCTTATTCGAGTGCAAGTATCGGCATGAATCATCCAATTGTCGAATCCTGCGATGGGGTCACGCTGGTGGCGGGCGGGCCGGTCCGGCGGCGCGATCTGGTGGCGGCGCTGCGGCGCGCCCCCCGTCTGGTGGCAGCCGATGGTGGCGCGGACAAGGCGCTGGCGGCAGGAATGATGCCCGAGGCGGTGTTCGGAGACCTTGATTCGCTGAGTGCGGCGGGGAGGGACCGGCTGGGGCCGGCCCGGCTCCACCCGATCGAGGAGCAGGAGACCACCGATTTCGACAAGGCGCTGCGCAGCGTGCGCGCCCCGTTCGTGCTGGCGCTGGGCGTGCTGGGCGGGCGGGTCGATCATGAACTGGCGGTGCTGAACGCGCTGGTGCGGCAACCGGGGCAAGTCTGCCTGCTGGTCGGCGCACAGGATGTGGTGTTTCACGCGCCGCCTGCGCTGCGGTTGCGGTTGCGCACCGGCGACCGGCTGTCGCTGTTCCCGTTGGCGCCGGTGCGCGGCACCTCTGCCGGCCTGCGCTGGCCGATCGACGGCATCGGATTTGCCGCAGATGGCATGGTGGGCACCTCGAACCTTGTGACGGCGCCCGAAGTCGCCCTGACGATGGCCGGGCCGGGGATGCTGGTGATCCTGCCGCGCGCCCGGCTGGATGCGGCGCTCAGTGCGCTGCTGCCCGGCTGGCGCGGCGTGCCCGGGCCACGACCCGCTCGCGGTAGATGATGTAGAGCCCCGAGGCGACGATGACCGCAATCCCCGCCCAGGTCATCGCGTTGGGAAAATCGCCGAACACCAGATAGCCCAGCGCCACGGCGGCCACGATCTCCAGATAATGCAGCGGTGCCAGCGTTGCCGAGGGCGCGAACTTGAGCGCATAGGTCATGCAGATGTGGCTGAGCGCCGCCCAGAAGCCGACCCCGAACAGCCACAGCCATTCAAGCCCCGCAGGCATCACCGTTTCCAGCGAGGGGATGCCGCGGCCATCGGCCAGCCACAGCACCGGCACACACAGCGCGATTCCGGCCAGCGAAGTGTGCAGCTGCATGGTCACCGGGTGCATGAACCGCGCCATCTGCCGCGTCACCAGCATGTAGAACGCAAAGGAAAACGCGGTGCCCAGCGGGAACAGCGCGATCAGTCCGAAGGCCGCAAGGCTCGGCTGAATCACCAGCAGCGCCCCGCCGAACCCTACCAGACTTGCCGCGATCCGGCGTGGGCCGACCTCGTCTCCGAACAGGATGCGCCCGAGGATCAGCAGGATGAACGGCTCGACAAAGGCGATGGCCAGCGCGTCGGCCACAGGCATCACCGTCAGCGCCGCCACGAAGCAATAGGTCGACAGGATCAGGAACACCGCCCGCAGCAGCACCAGCCCCAGCACGCCCGGCGTCATGTGCCAGCCCAGCCGCATCACCAGCACCACCGGCAGCATCAGCGCGCCCTGCACGACAAAGCGCGCGGCGGTGATCTGGCCCACCGGAACCGTCGCCGCCGCCAGCTTGGACGACACGTCGAGCATCGGCGCCAGCACGCAGAAGGCCAGCATGAGCGCCACGCCGGGCAGGATGCGGTCGGGGGAGTGTTTCATGGCGCAAGGCGTAGCTTTTGCCGCAGGGGGCGTCCATCCTGAAAGCGACCACCCCGGCCCGCACTTGCCCTTGCCACGCGCATGGCTTTAGGGTCGCGCCCGGACCCGGGGAGACAAACCGGGCGGTGGGGGCATCGAATGCAGGTGATTGCAGGGCAGCGGCTGGTGTTTCTGGAAATGCCGAAAACCGCGTCGAAGGCCGTGGTTGCCATGCTGAAGCCGCATGTGTCGCAAGACCCCGGCCACCGCGCCACCGAGGCGCACATTGGCCACCGCGGGTTTTCGCACCGCTGGCAGCGCAGGCTGGAACGCGATCTCGGCGGCCCGGTCGAGACCTTCTGCGTGATGCGCGAACCGCTGGAGCGGCTGCAAAGCTGGTATCGCTACCGGATGCGCGCCAAGATCGCGGGTGGCGACACCAGCACGCGCGGGGTCGATTTCAACGCCTTCGTGGCGGCCTGCATCGTCGATGCGCCGCCGGGTTTTGCCCGGATCGGACGGCAGGACCGGTTTCTGGGGCTCAGGCCGGGGGCCGGGCCGGGGCTGGAGGGGGCGCGGCTGGGGGTCGATCATGTGTTCGACTATCGCCGGATCGGGGTGCTGGTCGATTTCGTGTCCGAACGGCTGGGGCAAAGGCTGGTGCTGCCGCTGCGCAACGTCTCTCCCGCGCCGCCTGCGCCGGTCGATTACACCCTGAGCGACGCGGTGCGGGCGCAGGTGCGCGCCCATCTGGCGGCCGAGTTCGAACTTTACAGCCTGCTGCGACTTCGGGGCGTGCTCCACCGCGTGCTGTAACGCTCAGCAGTTCGGCACGTTGACCGCCAGCCCGCCCAGCGAGGTTTCCTTGTATTTCTCGTGCATGTCGCGGCCGGTCTGGCGCATGGTCTCGATGCAGACATCCAAGCTGACCAGATGCTGCCCGTCGCCGCGCATTGCAAGGCTGGCCGCCGAGACCGCCTTGATCGCCCCCAGCCCGTTGCGTTCGATGCAGGGCACCTGCACCAGCCCGCGCACCGGGTCGCAGGTCATGCCGAGGTGATGCTCCAGCGCGATTTCAGCGGCGTTTTCAACCTGTTCCGGCGTGCCGCCCAGCACGGCGGCAAGGCCCGCCGCCCCCATCGCTGCCGCTGCCCCCACCTCGGCCTGACAGCCGCACTCAGCCCCGGAAATCGAGGCATTGTGCTTGACCAGCCCGCCAACCGCCGCCGCCGTCAGCAGGAACTCTCCCACCCGGGCGGCCGAGGCCCCCGGCACATGGTCCAGCCAGTAGCGGATCACCGCGGGCACCACCCCCGCCGCACCATTGGTCGGCGCCGTGACCACCTGCCCGCCGGCCGCGTTTTCCTCGTTCACCGCCATGGCGTAAAGGCTCATCCAGTCGTTGATGGTGTGGGGCGCCACAAGGTTCAGCCCGCGTTCGGCCAGCAGCGCGTCATGGATGCCTTTGGCGCGGCGGCGCACCTTCAGCCCGCCGGGCAGGATGCCGGTGCCCAGCATTCCCCGCGAAATGCAGTCGGTCATCACCTGCCAGATCCGCGCCATGCCCTGATCAAGCTCGGCCGCGGTGCGGAAGGTCAGTTCGTTGATGCGCTTCATCTGCGCGATGGTCTTGCCCGAGGCCGCGGCCATCGCCAGCATCTGTTCGGCCGTCTCGAACGGGAAGGGCACCGCGGCGGGGCCCCTGGCGCGGTCATCTGCCGCCGCGCGCTGTTCGGCATCGGTCAGCACGAAGCCGCCGCCGATGGAATAGTAGGTTTCCTGCAGGATCACGTCGCCCTGCGCATCGGTGGCGCGCAGGATCATGCCGTTGGCATGGCCGGGCAGCGACGGGCCATAGTCGAACAGCAGGTCGCGCTCGGGGTCGAAGTGCAGCGGGCGCAGGCCGGGCGCGCGGATGGTCTTGTCGGCCCTGATCGCTGCAAGCGTTTCCTCTGCCTTTTCAGCGTCATAGGTTGCGGGTTCGAATCCGGCGAGGCCAAGGATCGTGGCACGGTCGGTGGCATGGCCGACCCCGGTGAACGCAAGGCTGCCATGCAGCGAGGCCCGCAGGCCATGGGCATGAAACGGGCTGGCGCGCAGCAGATCAAGGAACCGCGCACCCGCGACCATCGGGCCCATGGTGTGCGACGACGACGGGCCAACCCCCACCTTGAACATGTCGAAAACTGACAGAAACATCGCGTGGCCCTTCGTGCTGCCTGCCCGGATGGCGGCCTTCATGGTGTTTCGCCCGCCGCGGGGCGCGGTGCCTGTCTGAAACCGACATCTCCCCGGCCTTCGGCGCAACCGCGTTAACCGCATGTTAACCGGAATCGGCCACAGATGAAGCGAACACAAGGAGAACACATCATGCTGTTCCGTCTGATGCTCGGGTTTGTGCTGCTGATCTACGGACCCGTCGCGGCGCAGGACGCATTGGCCCCGGCGCAGGGGCAGGCGCTGCTGGCCGCGCTGCCTAAATCGGTGGTCACCCGCCTGCAGCGCGCGCCCGGACGGATCGTCGAGGATGCGGCGACGATGATCGCGGGCCTTGGCGGGCCGGGCGGGCTTGATCCCGGCGGCATTGCGGCCTTCGTCGCGCTGGAACGGGCCGAAGCCCGGACCTATGAAATGCGTCAGATGCTGGCCGCCGATCTGGACAATGACGGCGCGGTGGCCGCCGCCGAACTGGCCCAGCGCATCGCGGTGGAAAGCCCGCGCGCGGGCGGGTGTCTGCAACTCGCGTTTCTGGCGGCGGATGCCGACGGCAACGGCCAGGTCGACATGGGCGAACTGCGCGGCCACGCCGCCCTGCGGGCACTGAAAACCCTGTCAGATGCGCGGGCCGCCGATCTGGCAGCGCTGATGCGCTTCGATCTGGACGGCGACGGCCTGCTGACGCTGGCCGAGGTGACGGCGGGTGTTGCCGCCGTGCTGGCGGCGAGCGAGGCCGGAAAGGCCGGGGAGGAAAGCGAAAAGGACGCCTGACCGCGCGCGGCATCCGACCTCCGGCTGGCGCGGCGCGCAATTGCCACTCGCACGTTCGGGGCATTCTCCGTATAAACAGGGCACGCCAGACAGGAGACCGCCATGCCCGCCGACCTTTCCCCCATCGACAAGGCCAAGTTCGTCGCAGCAAAGCGCGCGGCCGATTTCGTCGAAACAGGGATGCGCGTCGGCCTGGGCACCGGGTCCACCGCCGCCTGGATGGTGCGCTGCCTGGGCGAGCGGATCCGCGAGGAGGGCCTGCGGGTGACCGGGGTTCCGACCTCCAGCCGCACGGCCGAACTGGCCCGGCAGGTCGGCGTGCCGATCATGAGCCTGGACGAGGCGAAATGGCTGGATCTGACGATCGACGGGGCGGATGAATTCGACGGCAACCTGAACCTGATCAAGGGCGGCGGGGCGGCGCTGCTGCAGGAAAAGATCGTGGCGACGGCCTCCGACCAGATGATCGTGATCGCCGACGCCGCCAAGGAAGTGGCGCAGCTTGGCGCCTTCCCCCTCCCGGTCGAGGTGATCCCGTTCGGCTGGCAGACCACAAAGGCGCTGATCGAGGAAACCCTGGTCTCGCTCGATGTGCTGAACCGCGACTGCACGCTGCGCATGAACGGCGACCGGCCGCTGATCACCGACGAGGCGAACTACATCGTCGACCTGCATCTGCGCCGGATCGGCAACCCGCGGCAACTGGCGCTGGTGCTGAACCAGATTCCGGGCGTGGTGGAAAACGGGCTGTTCATCGACATCTGCGACATCGTGATCATCGGTCATGGCGACGGGCGGGTGACGGTGCGCGACATCAACGCGGGGTCGGTCGAGGAGGACCGCGTCGAATTCGCCGCGACCGACAACATCTTCGCCGACCTGGAGGATTGATCTGTTGGCGTTCGACCATGACCTGTTCGTGATCGGCGGCGGATCGGGCGGTGTGCGCGCCGCGCGGATCGCCGCGGGCGAAGCCGGCGCAAGCGTCGCGCTGGCCGAGGAAGACCGGATGGGCGGCACCTGCGTCATCCGGGGCTGCGTGCCGAAAAAGCTGATGGTCTTTGCGTCGGAGTATCCGCAGGCGATGGCGGATGCCCGGGCCTATGGCTGGGATGTGACCGACGGCAGCTTCGACTGGCCGCGGTTCCGCACCCGTCTGGAAACCGAACTTTCCCGGCTGGAGGCCGCCTATCGCAGCACGCTGCAAACCGCGGGGGTCACGGTCCACGATGCCCGCGCCGTGATGGAGGATGCCCATACCGTGCGGCTATCCACCGGCCAGACGGTCCGCGCCCGGCACATCCTGATCGCCACCGGCGGGCGCCCCTTCGTGCCCGACATCCCGGGGGCGGATCTGGCGGTGACCTCGAACGAGATCTTTCATCTGCCCGATCTGCCGAAACGCGCGCTGGTGGTGGGCGGCGGCTACATCGCGTCCGAATTTGCCTGCATCCTGCACGGGCTGGGGGTCGAGGTCACGCAATACTATCGCGGCGCGCAGATCCTGCGCGGCTTCGACGACGAGGCGCGGGGGCACGTCGCCAACGCCATGCAGGCGCGCGGCATCGCCATCCATTGCGGCACCGACGTGATCCGGCTGGAACAGGCGAGCGGCGGCATCCGCGCCGTTTCCACCGACGGCGGCGAGCGGGAGTTCGACCTTGTGCTCTATGCCACGGGCCGAAAACCCAATTCGGCCGGGCTGGGGCTGGAGGCCCTGGGCGTCGAACTGGGGCGCAACGGGCAGATCGTGGTCGATGACTACAGCCAGACCGCGGTGCCCTCGATCCATGCCGTGGGCGACGTGACCGACCGGATCAACCTGACGCCCGTCGCGATCCGGGAGGGGCACGCTTTCGCTGACACCGTATTCAAGGGCCAGCCGCGCAAGGCCGACCACGATCTCGTTGCCAGCGCGGTGTTCACCCAGCCCGAACTCGGCTCGGTCGGCCTGACGGAAGAGGCCGCGCGGGCGCAGGAACCGATCGAGGTCTATGCCACCGCCTTCCGCCCGATGCAGTCGCTTTTCGCCGGGCGGCCCGACCGGGTGCTGATGAAGCTGATTGTCAGCCAGACGACGCGCAGGGTGCTGGGCTGTCATATCGTCGCACCCGGCGCGGGCGAGATGATCCAGCTTGCGGCGATCGCGATCCGCATGGGGGCGACAAAAGACGATTTCGACCGGACGGTTGCGGTGCATCCGACCATGTCGGAGGAACTGGTAACCTTGCGGTCACCGCTGCGGAAAGCTTGATTTTCGCGCGGGAATGACCAGTTACCCATACAAAGAAGCAAAAGGGAAAAGACAGGATGTCAGGAAACGGTGGGCCCTGGGGCGGTGGCGGCTCGGGCGGAGGAGACAACCGCGAGGGGCGGGATCCGAAAGACGGGCGCGGCGGGCGCAAGCCGGGGGGCGAAGGCCCGCAGATCCCCGAAATCGACGAGATCATGAAGAAGGGCCAGGAACAGCTGCGCGTCCTGATGGGCGGCCGCGGCAGGTCCGGCAATGGCGGCGGCGGCGGCGGGGGTGGCGGCGGGGGCAACCCGATGGCGCCGCTGTTCACCAAGCAGGGGCTGGCACTGGGCGTGCTTGGGCTTGCCGCCCTGTGGGGCTTCATGTCCTTCTACACGGTGAAGCCCGAAGAACGCTCGGTCGAGCTGTTCCTCGGCGAGTTTTCGGCAATCGGCAATCCGGGCCTGAACTTCGCGCCCTGGCCGCTGGTCAGGGCGGAAATCGTGCAGGTCACCGGCGAGCGGCAGACCGACATCGGCACCGGGCGCGGCGGCGACACCGACACCGGCCTGATGCTGACGCGCGACCAGAACATCGTGGATATCGAATTCCAGGTGGTGTGGAACGTGTCGGACCCGGCGGCCTTCCTGTTCAACCTGGCCGACCCGACCGACACCATCCGCGCCGTGGCCGAAAGTGCGATGCGCGACATCATCGCCCGGTCAGAGCTGGCGCCGGTGCTGAACCGTGACCGGGGGGTGATTGCCTCGGATCTGCGGGCGGCGGTTCAGGGCA
This sequence comes from Paracoccaceae bacterium Fryx2, assembly GCA_032334235.1. Classification (NCBI taxonomy): domain Bacteria; kingdom Pseudomonadati; phylum Pseudomonadota; class Alphaproteobacteria; order Rhodobacterales; family Paracoccaceae; species Paracoccaceae bacterium Fryx2. Next base: position 1,651,843 of record JAVSGI010000005.1, on the reverse strand, counting down.
CGCTCGACAGCTATCAGGCGGGCATCGCGGTCGTGCGGGTGAACTTCGACAAGGCCGATCCGCCGCGCGAGGTCATCGACAGCTTCCGCGAAGTGCAGGCGGCGCAGCAGCAGCGCGACCGGCTGGAAAAAGAGGCCGACGCCTATGCCAACCGCGTGACGGCGGGCGCGCGCGGTGAAGCCGCCCGTCTGGCCGAAGACGCCGAGGCCTACCGCGCCCAGGTGGTCAACAACGCCGAGGGCGAGGCGAGCCGCTTCCTGTCCGTCTACGAGGAATATGTGAAGGCCCCCGAAGTGACCCGGCGGCGCATGTATCTGGAAACCATGGAAACCGTCCTTGGCGGCATGAACAAGGTCATCCTCGACGGCGTGTCGGGTGGCGAGGCCGGTGGTCAGGGTGTCGTGCCCTTCCTGCCGCTGAACGAACTGGGCCGCATGGCCCCCGCCGCACCGGCCGCAGCGGCGACAACGCAGGGGAACAATTGATGAAAGCCGTATCCATTGCGCTGCCCGCGCTGTTCATCGTCGGCGCCCTTGCGCTGTCATCGGTGTTCATCGTCGATGAACGCGAAAAGGTGCTGGTCCTGCAATTCGGCCAGGTGAAGGCGGTGAAGGAGGAGCCCGGTCTGGGCTTCAAGATCCCGCTGATCCAGGACGTGGTGCGCTATGACGGCCGCATCCTGGGCCTGCCGACGCAACCGCTGGAAGTGACGCCGCTGGATGACCGCCGTCTGGTGGTCGACGCCTTCGCGCGCTGGCGGATCGTCGATCTGGTCAACTTCCGCGAATCGGTAGGGGCCGACGGGGTTCGCGCCGCGCAGGTCCGGCTGGAGCGGATCCTGAACGCCGCGATCCGCGAAGTGCTGGGCGGTGTGCCGTCGCAGCGCGTGCTGTCGGAAGACCGCACCAGCCTGATGAACCTGATCCGCGATCAGGCGCGGCGCGAGGCGCTTTCGCTGGGCGTCGACGTGATCGACGTGCGTCTGACCCGGACCGACCTGCCCGAACAGAACCTTTCGGCGACCTACAGCCGGATGCGGGCCGAACGCGAACGCGAGGCCGCCGACGAGATTGCCCGCGGTGGCGAGGCCGCCCAGAGGGTGCGGGCATCTGCCGACCGGACGGTGGTCGAACTGACATCGCAGGCGCGCAAGGAAGCCGAGGTGATCCGGGGCGAGGCCGACGGCCAGCGCAACGCGATCTATGCCGAGGCGTTCGGGCGCGACCCGGAATTCTTTGCCTTCACCCGGTCGCTGACCTCTTACGAACGGGCGCTGAAGGGCGGCAATTCGTCGATCGTGATGCAGCCCGACTCGGTGTTCTTCGACTATCTGCGCAGCGAAAAGGCCCCCGAGTGACCTTGTCGCGGCGCCGGGGCGGGTTTTCCGGCCGGAGATCCTGAGACCCGGCCCCGGTGCCGAACGCGACCAAGCGACGACCCCGCCCCCTGCTTTGGCAGAGGGGGCGGAATACGCTGCCACGGCGCCGGGAGACCTTGCCTGGAATCGCCGTGCCTGTGACAATGCCCTTGGTCGGTTCACATCCATTTGACACTCCGAGACGGGGATTGCATTGCATTCCGCCGGTCTTGTCTGAACATGATCCCGCTGATCGCCACGCCGTGCCGCCCGCAGGTCCGGCTCGCGAAGGAAGAAATGAAAGGAGATCGGAGTGCAGTCCCATGCTGTCTCAACCGCCCGCAGAACCGGGGAAGCGCCGCAGGGCGCGTCGCGGCTGTTCCTTGCGCTGATGCTCGGCATCGCGCTGGCCATGAGCCAGACGTTGCAGGCCGGCGCGCGCGGCGCCCCGGAAAGCTTTGCCGATCTGGCCTCCAGCATCAGCCCGTCGGTGGTGAACATCACCACATCCTCGGTGGTCGCCGCCCCCTCGGGCCCCGGGCCGATGCTGCCCGACGGTTCGCCGTTCGAGGATTTCTTCCGCGATTTCATGGATCGCAACGGCCCGGGCGGCAACAGCGAACCCCGCCGGTCCGAGGCGCTGGGGTCGGGTTTCGTGATTTCGGAAGATGGCTACATTGTCACGAACAACCATGTGATCGAAGGTGCCGACGATATCGAGATCGAGTTCTTTTCCGGCAAGCGGCTGGATGCCAAGCTGGTCGGAACCGACCCCAAGACCGACATCGCCCTGCTGAAAGTGGTCAGCGACCAGCCGCTGCCGTTCGTCGCGTTCGGCGACAGCGACCTGATGCGGGTCGGCGACTGGGTCGTGGCGATGGGCAACCCGCTGGGGCAGGGGTTCTCGGTTTCGGCGGGCATCGTCTCGGCGCGCAAGCGGGCGCTGTCGGGCACCTATGACGACTACATCCAGACCGATGCGGCGATCAACCGGGGCAACTCCGGCGGGCCGCTGTTCAACATGGACGGTCAGGTGATCGGGGTGAACACCGCGATCCTGTCGCCCAATGGCGGGTCGATCGGCATCGGCTTCTCGATGGCGTCGAACGTGGTCAACAAGGTCGTGCTTCAGCTGAAGGAATTCGGCGAGACGCGGCGCGGCTGGCTGGGCGTTCGCATCCAGGACGTGACCCCCGACGTGGCCGAGGCGATGGGGCTGCCCGAAGCGCGGGGCGCGCTGATCACCGATGTGCCGCAGGGGCCTGCGGCGGATTCGGGGATGCTGGCGGGCGACGTGATCCTGTCGTTCGACGGTGCCGACGTGTCCGACACCCGCGATCTGGTCGGCCGTGTGGCGGATGCGCCGGTCGGGCAGGCGGTGCGGGTCGTGGTGCTGCGCGAAGGCAAGACCCAGACGCTGTCCGTGACCCTTGGCCGCCGCGAAACCGCCGAGGGCGAAGAGGCGGTTCCGGCCGCGTCGGCGGTTCCGTCCGAACCGTCCGAAGCCCAGATCCTGGGCCTGACCGTCACCCCGGTCACCCCGGAACAGGTGGAGCGGCTCGGCCTGCCCTCGGGCATCGAGGGGCTGGTTGTGACGCGCGTGGACGCGGTGTCCGAAGCCTATGCCAAGGGCCTGCGCGAAGGCGACCTGATCACCGAGGCCGGTCAGCAGAAGGTGCTGAAGATCAAGGATCTGCAGGACCGCATCACCGAGGCGCGCGACGCGGGCCGCAAGTCGCTGCTGCTGCTGATCCGCCGGGGCGGCGACCCGCGGTTCCTGGCACTGTCGATCGAGGAATAGGCCCCCCGGGCGGGCCGAAACGAGGGCGTCCGGGCAACCGGGCGCCCTTTGTCCATGCATCCGGATCAGCCGCCGAGATCGGCCGCCACGATACCCAGATCGCGCGCCGCCGCCAGCGACAGCTGCGGACTGTCCAGGCCCAGCGGTTGCTGAAAGCGCCGGACCGCTTCGCGCGTCGCGGCATCCATCATGCCGGTCAGCGGCAGCAGATAGTAGCCCCGCGCCTTCAGCGCCCGCTGCAGCGTGGCGATGAAATCGACCGTAAGCGCGGCGGGGCAGGGGGTATGGAACCACACGGTTTCCCGGTCCTGCAGGATGCGCTGCTGCGTCACCGTGCGGTAGCTGGCCGGGATCAGCACGCGCCCGTCGGGGCCGCGCGTCTCGGGGGTGACGACCACCTGCTCGGTCACGGTCTCTATCACCGCCGGGGTCACGTCGCTGGCCCAGCAGATGCCGTCCGGCGCGGGCGGCGGCCCGGGCTCGGTGCGGCGCACCAGTTCGGCCGCAAGGTTGGCGCGGCCGGGGGCCTCGGGCAGCGGCACGCCCTGGCAGGCCGTCAGCGCCAGCACGCTGCAAAGGAAAAGGGGTCTGATCATACTGCCGTCATGCCTGTCTGTCTGCCGCCCGTCGGCCCGCCCGGTCCCGGGGCCGGCACCGGGTTGCCCCCGGCCCTGCGTTGCGGCAAAGCATAGCGGCAATCGCCCCGCGGCGGAAGCCGTCGGCTCAGGGCTGGTCGCCCGCCCGGCTGCCATCATGCCGGAAGGCGGGGTCCAGCAGCCGGTCGAGCATCGGCGACAGGTCCTCGATGCCCTCGGCCACCACATGCACCACCCCAGCCTCGCGCTGCAACCGGCCGGTCACGCGCAGCAGCCGCCCCGAGATCACGGCGCGGCGAAAGCGTTCATAGACCTGCGCCCAGACCACCACGTTGCACACGCCGGTCTCGTCCTCCAGCGTGACGAAGATCACCCCCTTGGCGGTGCCGGGCCGCTGGCGCACCAGCACCAGCCCCGCGACGCAGACCCGCGCCCCCGCCGGCGGCTCGTCCAGCCGGACATGTGGCAGGGCGGCGGGCGGGCGCGGCCAGTTTCCCGGGCAGGGGGTGGGGGTGATCCAGGTGCTCATGAAGCGCAGAATAGAACAAATCATGACCACGACAAGCGGAAAGGCCGCGGCGCGGGGCCTCTGGCAAAGCACGGCGATTTCGCTTATCTCACGGGGCAGCGACGAAAAGCCGGACAAGAGGGCAATGATGGCGAAGATCACCTACGTGGAATTTGGCGGCAAGGAACATGTGGTCGAGGTCGCGAACGGCCTCACCGTGATGGAAGGCGCGCGCGACAACGGCATCCCGGGCATCGAGGCCGACTGCGGCGGGGCCTGCGCCTGCTCGACCTGCCACGTCTACGTCGCCCCCGAATGGGTTGGCAAGCTGCCGAAGAAAGACGCGATGGAAGAGGACATGCTCGATTTCGCCTGGAAGCCCGACCCGGTCCGCTCGCGCCTCACCTGCCAGCTGAAGGTCAGCCCGGCACTCGACGGGCTGGTGGTGACCATGCCCGAAAAGCAGATCTGATCCGCGGGGCGGACCGGCACCGCGGCCCCCCGGGCCGCCCCCCCCAGCCGCCCGCGTCACGCCCGATCCGGCAGTTCCATCCCGCCTGACGCTGTCGGGGCCGCCCGGCACAAATATCGGCAGCCTCCATCGCACCCCCCGCGAGCACCATTCTTCCGCCTTCATCTTGGCCCAAATATCCCACGGGGGTCCGGGGGTGTGAAACCCCCGGCTTTGCCGCCAGACCACCGCCCGTGGCCGGGCTGGGGGGTGTGAAACCCCCGGCCTTGCCGCCAGACCGCCTTCAGAACGGATGCGCGCGCCCGTCCCAGGTCTCGAAACAGCCGGTCGTTTCCGGCGACAGTGCCGCAAAGCGCGCCATCAGGCCGGCCGCCGCCGCCTCGGCCGTGATGTCTGCTCCGGCCCCGCCCATTTCGGTCTGCACCCAGCCGGGGTGATAGATGCCGACCGCGATGCCCTCGGCGCGCAGATCGGCGGCCAGATTGCGGCCCAGGTTCAGCGCCGCGGCCTTGGAGGCGCGATAGATGTAGCTGCCGCCCGGCGCGCGCGTGTCGGACCCCATCTGCGACGACAGGATGGCAATCTTGCCCCGCCCCACGCGCAGGTTGGGCAGCAGCGCCTGCACCGTCAGAAACACGCCGGTCACGTTCACCGCGAAAGTGTCGGCCCACAGCGGCGCGGCAAAGCCGCTGTCCAGCCGCTGGCCGCGATCAAGGAAGACCCCGGCATTGCAGACCAGGAGCGACAGAGGCCGCCCCGCCAGCCGCAGGGCCAGCGCGCGGTGCTGCTCCGGGTCGGTCACCTCGAGCGGCAGCCACTCGATGCCGGGCGCGGGTGCCGGTGCTCCGCCGCGGTAGGTGCCAAGCACCGGGCCCGAACGGGCGGCCAGCGTGGCCAGCGCGCGTCCGACCCCACGGTTTGCGCCGGTGATCAGCAGTGTCATGGTGCGGCCCTTTCAGTTGGTCTTGCGTGCAGGCAGGAAGGGCAGCGGCGCCACCGGAATGCCGTCCTCGATCAGGCGGCGGGCCTCGTCGGGTCTGGCCTCGCCATGGATCGCGCGTTCCGGCACCTCGCCGTCGTGGATGCGCCGCGCCTCGGCGGCGAAGTTCATCCCGACATAGTCCGAGTTTTCCTCGACCTGCCGCCGCAGGGCCGCCAGCGCCAGTTCAAGGTCGGTCCCCGGGGTGGACAGCGGGCGATCCGCCGGGGCGTCGCCGTTGCCGGGCCGGGCGGCATCGGCATTGCGCGCAGGGCGCACGGCAGGGGCCATCAGCGACTTGGTGACCCCGGTCGACCCGCACAGCGGGCAGGCGATCAGCGCCCGCCCGGCGAGGCTGTCATAGGCCGTGGCCGACTGAAACCAGCTGTCGAAAGCATGGCCCGCAGCACATCGAAGGTCATAGCGGATCATCGGTTTCACCGGACGGCCGGGGCGCGGTTTGCAACTCCGGGCAAGATCGGACCAGACTTAACCACCTGGTCGGGGAAATCAAGCCTTCGGCCCGGCCCCCGCGGCACCGACATGCAGCACGGCATGGGCCAGCAGGTGCTGCAACTCGGGCTCGGCAACCTTTCGGGCGGCCTTTTCCGGGCTGAACCACTTGCGCCGCCGCTGGTCGCGTTCGGGGAAGGTCATCCGCAGACGCTCCACCCGCAGGGCATAGACCGCCACGACGCAGGGCACGATCTGCCTCGGGCCGCTGGGTTTGCCCAGCGCCTTGTCATAGGAAAACACCCCGATGCAGTCCGAGTCGACCCGGCCTTCGACGCCGGCCTCCTCGAAGGCTTCGCGCGCGGCGGAATCCTCGGGCGAAAGGCCGGGGATCGGCCAGCCTTTCGGGATGACCCAGCGCCCGGTTTCGCGGCTGGTGACCAGAAGAACCTCTACCTTGCGGTTCATCACGCGCCAGCAGACGGCGCCGTATTGGGTGCGAAGATCGTCCCCTTGCAATGGGGAAAGATTGAACTGGTCACTATGCACGTTTTGCCTTGCCCGTGGGCCCTTGCCCGATGTAATGCGTCTGCGGTTCGTTCCTGGTTCCGGTCTGCCTCATGTCCGCGCTGTCATTGCCGCCCGGTCGCGGGGCGGTGTGCGGAATGACCCAGGTCGCACTGTCAGGGTGCGGCCCGGCTCTGTCGCAGACGACGGATCATCGACCACCATGGCATGATGCAGCACAAAAGCCCATAGTGCCCGTTGGCAATTGACGGCGGAGCCTGTCGGATTATCTTCATTTTCCTGTCAACAGGGGGTGCGGGATGGCAAGCAGGATTGTTTCGGGCGCTCTGGCGGCATTGGCGGCCGTGTCTCTGGCGTCGGGTCTGGCGGGTCCCGCAAGCGCGGCAGAACCCGTTTTCCGCTTTGCCTCGATCGACGGCGGGGTGATCGACCTGGCCGAGTGGCGTGGCAGCCCGGTGCTGGTGGTCAACACGGCCTCGCTCTGCGGCTTCACCTCGCAATATGACGATCTGCAGGCGCTGCACGTCCGTTATCAGGCGCGCGGGCTGAAGGTGCTGGCGGTGCCGTCGGACGATTTCCGTCAGGAGCTTGCGGATGCCGCCGAGGTCAAGGAGTTCTGCGAAACGAATTTCAACCTGACGATCCCGATGACCGACATCACGCCGGTCAAGGGGGCGGGGGCGCATCCCTTCTACGGCTGGTTGCAGCAGGCGCACGGCTTCGTGCCGAGCTGGAACTTCAACAAGGTGCTGATCGGGCCCGACGGGGCGCTGGTCGGCACCTGGGGCTCCTTGACCAAGCCCGGCTCGCGCGCGATCACCGACCGGATCGACGCGTTGCTGCCGTGACCGGGGCAGTCGCGGACCGGGCGGCCGTCGCCCTGGTCGCCACCCCCGACGCCACCCGGCCAGACGCCTCCAGGCCCGACGCCATCAGGACCGCCGCCCCGGTCGGCCCGCTGTTCATCGGGTCAGAGATCTATCGCGGGTCAAGCTATGGCGCGCAGCACCCGCTCAGGGTGCCGCGCGTCTCGACCGTGATGGATCTGGCGCGCGCGCTGGGCTGGCTGCCCGCCGCGCAGTATCGCACCAGCCCGCGCGCCCGGCCTGCCGCGCTGGCGCTGTGGCATGACGCGGCCTACATCGCGGCCCTCCAGCAGGCCGAGGCGCTGGGCGAGGCCACGCCCGGAATGCGGGCGCGGTTTCACCTTGGCACGCTGTCGAACCCGGTCTTTGCCCAAGTTTACCGCCGCCCGGCCACCGGCGCCGGGGGGGTGATGCTGGCGGCCGATCTGCTGGCGCAGGGCGGGGTGGTGCATGTGCCGGGCGGCGGCACGCATCACGGGATGCCCGGGCGGGCCAACGGCTTTTGCTATCTGAACGACCCCGTGCTGGGAATGCTGGTGCTGAAGCGCCACGGAGCCCGGCGGATCGCCTATGTCGACATCGACGCGCACCATTGCGACGGGGTGCAGCACGGCTTCGCGGGCGACCCCGACACGCTGCTGATCTCTGTCCACGAGGAGGGGCGCTGGCCCTTCACCGGCCTGCTGGGCGACGATGGCGGCGGAAACTGCTTCAACCTGCCGGTGCCGCGCGGCTTCAACGATACCGAGATGCGCGCGGTGCTGGAGCAGCTTATCCTGCCGCGCGTCGCCGCACACCGCCCTGACGCCGTGGTGCTGCAATGCGGTGCCGACGCGCTGGAGGAAGACCCGCTGGCGCGGCTGTCTCTGTCCAATTCGGCGCTGTGGTCGGTGGTGGCGGCGCTGCGGGGCATGGCGCCGCGCTATCTGGTGCTGGGCGGCGGGGGCTACAACCCGTGGTCGGTGGGGCGGGCCTGGACCGGGGTCTGGGCCACGCTGGCGGGATACGAGATTCCCGAGCGGTTGCCGGACGGGGCGGCGGCGGTGCTGGCCGCCTTGGGCTGGGGCGGCGGCGGGCGGGCGGCCCCGGCACCGCATCTGCTGACCACCTTGCGCGATCCGCCGCGCGAAGGCCCGGTGCGTGCCGAGGTCAGGCAGCGTCTGGCGACGCTGGCGCGGCGATGATCCGGGTATTTCTGGCGCTCGACCTGCCGGGTGAGGCGCGCGACCGGCTGTCGGTGCTGCAATACCTGCTGCCGCTGCCGCGCCGGGTGGACGCTGACAACCTGCATCTGACGCTGGCCTTTCTGGGCGAGGTGCCCGACGCGGTGCTGGAGGCGGCGCACGAGGCTTTCGCCGCCCTCCGCCTGCCGGGGTTCGACCTGAACCTGACCGGCGCGGGCCTCTTTGGCGGCGACAGGCCCCGGGTGGCCTTTGCCGGGGTGGCACCCTGCCCGCCGCTTGACCGCCTGCAGGCCAAGGTGGAACAGGCGGCGCGCCGTGCCGGAGCCGAGGTTCCGGCGCGGCGCTTCATCCCGCACGTCACCCTTGGCCGCTTTGCCCCACCGCCCCCGCCCGAGGCGATGGCGCTGGAACGGGCGGTGGCGGAACGGGCGGGCTTTCGCGCCGGGCCTCTGCCCGTGCGCGATTTCGTGCTGTTCGAGACGGTGCAGGGCAAGCGAGTCTGGTATCGCGAACTCGCCCGCTATGCGCTGGACGCCGAGCCCGCCTGATCAGCCCAGTCGGCCCAGCCGCAGCAGGGTGGCAATCAGCGCCTCGGGGTCGCCCTCGGGGGCCAGCAGGGCGCGGGCGCGGGCGGCAAGATCGGCCTGCCGCGCCGGGGTCAACCCGGTCAGCGCCGCCCCGAGGCTGTCGGCATCGCTGACCGCCAGCGCCGCCCCTGCGGCGTCGAGCCGGGCAAAGGCCTCGCGGAAATTGGCGGTGAAGGGGCCATGCAGCAGCGCCATGCCGCAGGCCGCAGGTTCGAACGGCGTGTGGCCGCCCCTGTCCACCAGTGACCCGCCGATGAAACAGGCCCCGGCCATGCCATACCAATGCGCCATCTCGCCCAGCGTGTCGGCCAGATAAACCGCCGTGCCCGGCCCCGGCACCTGCCCCGCCGACCGTGTGGCGAAGCCCAGCCCCTGCGCCGCGATCAGCCCGGAAATGGCGGCCCCGCGCTGCGGGTGGCGCGGTGCGAGGATCAGCAGATCGACCGCCCCCGCGCTTCGGGCCTGCGCAAAACCTGCCAGCAGCACCGCATCTTCGCCCGCGTGGGTCGAGGCCGCCAGCAGACAGCGCGCGCGCGGCACCGGGCAGGCAAACGGCGGAGCCCCGGCCGCCGACACCCCGGCGCGCGCCTTCAGCACCAGCGGCGGCCCCAGCCGGTCGCCGGGCAACCCCAGCGCCCGCAGCCGCGCCTCCGACCCCGCATCCTGCGCCGAGACATGCGCCAGCCGCCCCAGCAGCCCGCGCATCAGGCCCGGCGCCAGCCGCCCCCAGTTGCGCGCCGAGCCTTCCGACATCCGCGCCCCCAGCAGCACGACCGGCATCCGCGCCGCCGCCTGCACGATGCGCTCCGGCCAAAGCTCGTTCTCGATGATCAGCAGCAGCCGCGGCTGCCAGCGCCCGACAAAGCGCCGCAGCGCGCCCGGCGTGTCGATCGGCGCGAGCGCGGCGCTGACCCCCGGCAGGGCCCATCCCTGCACCATGCGCCGCGCCGAGGCGGTGTTGCAGGTCACGATCACCGCCACCCCCGGCACCGCCGCCATCAACCGCTCCAGCAGCCAGCGCGCCGAGGCCAGTTCGCCATTCGAGGCCCCGTGCAGCCAGATCACCGGCCCCGGCCCGCCCACGGACCCCCGCCCCAGCCGTTCGGCCAGCGCGCCTGGGCCAACCTGACCGCGCAACCGCTGCCACAGCACCCGGGCCACCAGCACGGGCTGCAACACCCAGATCAGAAGCCGGTAAAGCCGCATTCCGTTCCCTTCGCGCCCATTGCCGATCCATAGGCCGGGGCCGGTGCCGTGACAAGACACGCGGCGTGCCTTCCCGAGGTGCGACAAGCTGTCCCCATCTTGCGACTTAGAATTGATCCAAGTCAAATGGCCCACGCCGCTACGGGGCTACGGTCTGCCCGGCATCATGAGATTGATCAGGGAGAACCGACATGCGCCGCCTGCTGACCCTTATCGTGGCGACAACCGCGCTGGCAGGGGTGGCTCATGCCGACCCGCTGCGCGACAAGGCAGCCACCTATTTCAAGCCGCTGCCGTCCACCGTGCCCGCGGTCAAGGACAACGCGATCACCCCCGAAAAGATCTCGCTCGGCAAGGCGCTGTTCTTCGATCCCCGCCTGTCGGCCTCGGGCGTGTTCAGCTGCTACAGCTGCCACAACCTGACCACCGGCGGCGACGACAACATGGAAACCTCGGTCGGCCACGGCTGGCAAAGGGGGCCCCGCAACGCGCCCACCGTGCTGAACGCCGTGCTGAACGAGGCGCAGTTCTGGGATGGCCGGGCCGCCGACCTCAAGGCGCAGGCCAAGGGCCCGATCCAGGCCGGGGTCGAGATGGCCAACACCCCGGCGCAGGTCGAGGCGACGCTGGCCTCGATGCCCGCCTATGTCGACTGGTTCAAGGCGGCCTTCCCGGGCGAGGCCCAGCCGACCAACTTCGACAACATGGCCAAGGCGATCGAAGCCTTCGAAGCCACGCTGATCACCCCCGCCCCGTTCGACGCCTGGCTGAACGGCGATGACGCGGCGCTGTCGGCCGAGGCCAAGGCAGGGCTGGAACTGTTCATCGACAAGGGCTGTTCGTCCTGCCATTCTGGCGTGAACGTCGGCGGGCATGGCTATTACCCGTTCGGCCTGATCGAGAAACCGGGTGCCGACATCCTGCCCGTGGGCGACAAGGGCCGCTTTGCCGTGACCGAAACGGCGGACGACGAATACGTGTTCCGCGCCTCCCCGCTGCGCAACATCGCCGTGACCGCGCCCTATTTCCATTCCGGCAAGGTCTGGGATCTGAAGGTGGCGGTGCAGGTCATGGCGGAATCGCAGCTTGGCGAAGACCTGTCGGAACCCGAGGTCAACGAGGTGGTGGCCTTCCTGCAAAGCCTGACTGGCACGATGCCGTTGGTCACCCTGCCGTCGCTGCCCGCGGAAACTGCCGCTACGCCGCGCCCGACGGCCGAGGTGCAGTAACCCCGGCTAAAGCTGCGGCGGGCGTGCGCCGGGCCAATCTGTGGCCCGGTGCCACGCCTGCCCCATCTGCAGCGACGGCCGAGGTGCAGTAACCCCGGCTAAAGCTGCGGCGGGCGTGCGCCGGGCCAGTCGGTGGCCCGGTGCCACGCCTGCCCCATCTGCAAAAGACGCCGGTCCGCCCCGCGCGGGCCGAAGATCTGCATTCCCATCGGCAGCCCGTTCGCCCCGAACCCCGCAGGTGCTGCCAGCGCAGGCAGGCCCGCCAGCGACACCGGCACCACTACCTCCATCCAGCGGTGATAGGTGTCCATCGCGCGCCCGCCGATCGCCTCCGGGTAGCGCCATTCCTTCGGAAACGGCCAGACCTGCGCCGAAGGCAGCACCAGCGCATCAAAGCGGGTGAACAGCCCGGCCAGCACGCTGAACCATTCCGACCGCACGACGCTGGCGCGATGCACATCCATCGCCGAAAGCGCCAGCCCGCGCTCGATCTCCCACACCGCCTCCGGCTTCAGCAACGCCCGCCGCGCCGGGTCGGCATGATGCGGGCCGAGGTTCGCCGGCACCGCCCAGCTGCGCAGCGTGGTCCAGCTGTCCCACAGCCGCTCCGCTGCAAAGGGCGGCACCACCGGCTCGACATGCCAGCCCAGCGCCTCGAACCCCCGCAGCGCCCCTTCGCAGGTCTCCAGAACCCCCGGCTCCATCGCATAGGCGCCGCCCCAGTCGCCCAGCCAGCCGATCCGCAGCCCTTTCGGGTCAGTGTCCAGCCCTTCGGCAAACGGCTCCCACGCCATTCCGTGCGGGTCGCGGGCGTCGGGCACCGCCAGCACCTCCAGCAGCCGCGCCAGATCCTCCACATTGCGCGCCATCGGCCCGTCGGTCGCCAACTGGTGCAGGAAGGTGTCGCCCACCGGGTCCGAGGACACGCGGCCATAGCCCGGGCGAAAGCCGTAGACGTTGCAGAATGCCGCCGGGTTGCGCAGGCTGCCCATCATGTCGGACCCGTCCGCCAGCGGCACCAGCCCCGCCGCCAGCGCCGCCGCCGCCCCGCCGGATGACCCGCCCGCCGAAAGCCCCGGCGCATAGGGGTTGCCGGTCACCCCGTGCACCGGGTTGAAACTGTGCGACCCCAGCCCGAATTCCGGCGTGTTGGTCTTGCCGATCAGAATGGCCCCCGCCGCCCGCAGCCGCGCAGGCAGCATGTCGTCCACCTCCGGCACCAGCCCGGCAAAGATCGGCGAGCCGGAGGTCGAGCGCACCCCGCGCACCGCCTGCAGATCCTTCACCGCGAAGGGCATCCCGTGCAGCCAGCCTGCGCGCGGCGCCGCATCCGCCGCCCGCGCCTCGGCCATCAGTTCGCCTTCGTCACGCAGCGCCACCACCGCATTGATCACAGGGTTCACCGCCGCAATCCGCGCCAGATACGCCGCCATCACCTCGGCGCAAGACACCTCGCGCCGCGCGATCAATGCCGACAGCACCGAAGCTGACAGATTGTTCAGATCCACCCTGCCTTCCCCTTTTCTTCTGTTTGGAAATATCCCGGGGGGCGCGGGGGGCTGGCCCCCCGCTTGCGGCGGCCGGGGCAAGCCCGGCCGCAACCCGTCACTTCTGCAGTTCGGTCCAGATCGCCGTGTTGTATTCGGTCGCCTTTGCCGAACAGGTCGGCAGGAACCGCCCCGCCGCCTTGTGCTCCTCCGGCGTCACCACTTCCGGCGCGGTCTTCATGTCTTCCGGCATGAAGGCCTCGGACCCGGCGATGCCGTTGGCATAGCGCGCGAAAGCCGAGATCATCGCGGCATTCTCGGGCACCATGACGAAGTTCATGAAGGCATAGGCGTTGTCGACGTTCTTCGCATCCGCCAGCAGCGTCACCGAATCCATGAACAGCGGATAGCCTTCCTTGGGGTAGCCGTAGGCCACGTCCGGGTTGGCCAGTCGCGCCCGCATGGTCGACCCGTTCCAGTTCACCGAGGCCGCCCAGTCGTTGTTGCTCAGCTTTTCCGTCGCGCCGTAGTCCATGCTCAGCCAGTCGGGCTTGGCGGCAACCAGTACGTCGCGGGCCTTCTTCAGCACCTCGGTGTCCTCGGTGCAGGGCTCGCCGCCGACATACATGATCGCCAGGTTCACCACATCCGTCATTTCCGGCACGACGTTGATCTTGCCCTTCAGCTCTTCCGGCACATCGAGGAAGATCGCCGAGGTGTTGATGTCGCCCTTGTAGACGGCGGTGTTCACCGCGACGCCGGTCGAGCCCCACTGCCACGGGATCGAATGGGCGCGCATCGGGTCCCACGGCACGTCCTTCCACTCCGGCGCGATGTTGGCATGGTTCGGCAACTTGCTCAGGTCCAGCGGAACGATCAGGCCCTTTTCGCGGTAGATCGGAATGTAGTTGGCCGAGGGCACCACCAGGTCGTAGCCATGCCCGCCGGCCTCGATCTTGGCCAGCGCGGTGTCGTTGGCGTCGTAATCGGTGACGGTGACCTTGATGCCGGTTTCGGCCTCGAACTTCGCCAGCAGTTCGGGGCTGGTGTAGTTGCCCCAGTTGAACAGGTTCAGCACGCCTTCGGCGGATGCCAGCGAGGTGCCTGCCAGCAGCAGGGCGGTTGCGCTCAGAAGTCTTTTCATGGGTCTCTCCGGGTTGGATCGTTGGTTGTGCGGGTTCAGTCCCGCTTGCGGGTCAGTATGAAAAAGGCGGTCAGCAGCGCCACGGTCAGGCCCAGCAGCACGGTCGAGATCGCGTTGACCTCGGGCGTGATGGCGCGGCGCATCTGGCCCAGCATGTAGGTGGGCAGCGTGTCCTGCCCGCCCGACTTGACGAATTCGGTTATGACCACGTCGTCGAGCGAGATCACGAAGGCCAGCATCGCACCGGCGATGATGCCGGGCAGCAAGAGCGGCAGCGTGATCCGGCGGAAGGTGCGCCAGCGGTCGGCGTAAAGGTCGGCGGCGGCAACCTCCAGGCTCAGGTCCATCCCTTCCAGTCGGGCGCGGATCGGCAGATAGGCGAAGGGGATGCAGAAGGCCGAATGCGCGATGATCAGATAGCCCAGCCCCTGATAGCCGGTCGCCACCTTGATCGAGGCGAAGAAGATCAGCAGCGCCACCGCCGTCACGATCTCGGGCACCATGATCGGCTGGTTGATCATCACATAGATGAAGGTCTGCCCCTTGAACTGCGCGCGCCGCGTGGTGCCAAGGGCGGCCAGCGTCGCCACCGTGGTGGCGATGGCGGATGCGCTGGCCGCGATGAACAGCGACCGCAGCGTGGCATCCTTGACCGTCTGGTTCTGCCAGGCCTTGGCATACCAGTCCAGCGACAGCCCTTCCCACACCGCGACCGAACTGCCCGAGTTGAAGGAAAAGACCACCAGCGTGACAATCGGCAGATACAGCAGCACGAAGGCCGTGATCGCGACGGCGGCAAATCCCGGCAGCCGCGAGGCGGAGAAGGCGCGCTCAGCCATGCGGGTTGCCCCTGTTGGCGGCGCGCACATAGATCAGCAGCGCCACCATGACGATCAGCAGCAGCGTCATCGAAATCGCCGCCCCCAGCGGCCAGTTGCGGCCCTGCCCGAACTGCAGCTCGATGAAGTTGCCGATCATCATGTTCTTGCCGCCGCCCAGCACGCGCGGCGTGACATAGGCCCCGAGCGAGGGCACGAACACCAGGATCGACCCCGCCACGATGCCCGGCTTGACGATCGGCAGGATGACCCGGCGCAGCACCGCCAGACGGCTGGCGTAAAGGTCATAGCCCGCCTCCAGCAGCCGCATGTCGAAACGGTCGATCGAGGCGAACAGCGGCAGAACCATCAGCGGCAGGTAGACGTAGGCCATGCCGATCAGCACGGCGGTATCGGTGTAGATGATGCGGATCGGCGTCTCGATCACCCCCAGCCAGATCAGTGCTGTGTTCAGAAGGCCCTCGTTGCGGATCACCTCGTTGATGGCGAAGGTGCGGATCAGCAGGTTGGTCCAGAACGGGATGGTGATCAGGAACAGCCACATCGCCCGCGCCTTCGGCGGCCGGGTGGCGATGAACCAGGCGGTGGGGAAGCCCACCGCAAAGGTGATGGCGGTGGTCAGCAGCGACAGCTTCACCGACCGCCAGAAGATCGACAGATGCGCGTCGGCCAGCGTGTAGGTGCCGGGCGCGAAGATGTCTTCCGTCCACAGGATGCCGATCCAGCCCTTCAGCGAGAAGTCCCACACCACGTTGCCATATTGCCCCGGCGTCAGGAACGAATAGACCAGCACGATCAGCAGCGGGCCCGATGCCGCAAAGGCCAGCAGCAGCAGTGCCGGGGTGGAGAGGATCCAGGCGTGGCGGGCGTTTTCGCGGCGGGCGCGGTCCTCGTTGGCCGACATTGCGTCAGTCCCCCAGCAGTTGCGCGGCGCCCGGCGCGAAGCGCAGGCCGACCTGCGCGCCACGTTGCAGGGCCGTGTCGCCGGTGGCGGGGCTTTGCAGGCGGGCCACCACCTCGGTGCCGTCGGCAAGGTGCAGGTGGCAATGGGTGTCGGTGCCGAAATAGACCCAGTCGGTAACGGTCGCGGCCAGCGCGCCCGGCTCGGCAGCATCGACCAGGCGCACCTGTTCGGGCCGGACCGCCACGGTCACCTTGCCGGGACGCTGGGCGCTGCCCATCACCTCGACCAACCCGCCGCCATCCAGCCGCACCCCGCCGGGGGCGGTGGTGCCGGGCAGGAAGTTCGACTCTCCGATGAAGGACGCAACGAAACGGTTGGCGGGCCGGGTGTAGATCTCGCGCGGGTCGCCGATCTGCAGAATCTTGCCCGCCGACATCACGCCGATGCGGTCCGACATGGTCAGGGCCTCTTCCTGGTCATGCGTCACGAAGATGAAGGTGATGCCGGTTTCAAGCTGAAGCCGCTTCAGCTCCATCTGCATTTCCTTGCGCAGCTTGAGGTCGAGTGCCGAAAGCGGCTCGTCCAGCAGCAGCACCTTGGGCTGCGGTGCCAGTGCGCGGGCCAATGCCACGCGCTGCTGCTGGCCGCCCGAAAGCTGGCTGGTCTTGCGCCCGGCGAACGCCTCCATCCGCACCAGCGCCAGCATCTTTTCGGTGGCCGCCGCAACCTCGGCACGCGGCCGGTTCAGCATTTCCAGCCCGAAGCCGATGTTCTGCGCCACCGTCAGGTGCGGAAACAGCGCATAGCTCTGAAACACCGTGTTCACCGGGCGCTTGTTCGGCGGCAGGTCGGTGATGTCGACCCCATCCAGCAATATCTGCCCCGAGGTCGGCGTCTCGAACCCGGCGATCAGGCGCAGCAATGTGGTCTTGCCGCAGCCCGAAGGCCCCAGCAGGGTGAAGAACTCGCCCTTGCGGATCTGAACCGACACGTCGTCCAGCGCCCGCACCGCAAGGTCACCCTGACCGAAAGCCTTCACGGCGTTGCGGGCTTCGACGGCTGTGGGTGCAGTCAACTTGGCATCTCCATCGCATTGGTCAGTGGCGTCCGGGTGCGCCTTGCTTGCGGCATGTTAGGCGCGCGCTTTGCCGCAGCGCAACCCTCAATGCGCCGACCTCGGCCGACGATGCCCCCAGGGCGCGGCGCGTTCCAGTTCGGCACAAAGGCTGATCAGCGTCTCGTCGGCACCGAAGCGGGCGGCGAGATGGACGCCGACCGGCAACCCGCCCGACGACATGCCCAGCGGCACCGAGGCCGCAGGCTGCCCCGAGGCGTTGAACACCGCGCAGAACGGCGAATAGGCAAAGACCCCTTCCGGGCCAGTGCGGAAGGCGACGTAATCCTCGGTCGCGTGGGAAAAGCGGCCGACGGCGGCGGGCGGCTCGGCCAGGGTGGCCGACAGCAGGATGTCGGGGCCGGTGCCGGTTTCGGGTGCGAAAAACCCGGCCATCTGGCGGCCGAAGGCGTGAATCTCTCCCACCGCCTCCAGATACCGCGTGGCGGGCAGGGTTTGCGCATGGCGCCACGCGCCGCGCCCGACGCCTTCGACCAGATCATCGGTCAGGTCAGCACCCTTCAGCGCCTTGCTGATGCCCAGCGCCGTGCCGATGGCGACGATGTCGGTCCAGGCGCGCATCATTCCCGCGATGTCGGCGGCGGGCCGCGAGGGTTCCACGTGGTGGCCGAGGCTTTCGAGCAGGCGCGCGGCGTCGAGCACGGCGGCGCGCACCTCGGGGTGGATCGCCTCGCCGGTGAAGGTGGTGTCGCACAGCGCCACCCGCAGGCGGCGCGGGGGCCGGCTGATCGCGTCGGCATGGCTGCGGATCAGCGGCGGCGCCCAGTAGGGCGCGCCGGGGTCGGCGCCTTCGCAGGCATCGAGCATCACAGCCGTATCGCGCACCGACCGTGTCAGGAAGCCGTCGATCGCCATCCCGGCCCAGCCCTCGCCGGAATAGGGGCCGTCGGGCAGCCGCGCCCGGGTCGGCTTGAACCCGAACAGCCCGCAGCTGGAGGCCGGTATCCGCACCGACCCGCCGCCGTCCGAGCCGTGCGCGAAAGGCACGATGCCGACCGCCACCGCCGCCGCCGCCCCGCCCGATGACCCGCCCGAGGTGTGGCCAAGGTTCCACGGGTTCCGCGTCGGCCCGCCATAGACCGCCGATTCGGTGGCGGGGCCTATGCCGCCCTCAGGCGAGGTGGTGCGCCCGAAGGTCACGACGCCGGTGGCGCGGATGCGCTCGAAGATCGCGCTGTTGCGGCGGTAGCGGGTATTGGCCAGCAGGCGCGAGCCGTTGTGCGAGGGAAAATCGACCGCCTCGCAGCCCAGATCTTTCAGAAGGAATGGCACGCCGCGAAACGGCCCGGCCGGCAGGCCGCGCGCGATGGCGGCGCGGGCGGCCTCTTCCTGCACCAGCACCACGGCATTCAGCGCCGGGTTCAGCCGTGCCACCGCCGAAAGCGCCGCATCGAGCAATTCGCCCGGGCTGACCGCGCCACTTGCGACAAGGGCCGCCGTTTCTGTTGCATCGGCCATGTCCGGCATGTCGCATCTCCCATTTTGCGACATGCTGCGGTGGGAAGGGCAACGCGGTCCACCCGGTTCCGCCGCAATTTTGTCGCAAATGGACTGATCGAGTGCAGCAAGGGGGGCAGGCGACGGCCGCCTGCGTGTGACGCACCCATCCGTCAGGGGCGGGTGATGGCGATCTCTTGCCGCAGGGTGCCGCCATCGGGTGTGAAGATCAGGATGCGGTCGTCGGTGGTCACGACGGCGATCCAGTCCGCGCTCTGGGTGATGGCGCGGGCCTCTGTGCCTGCGGGCAGGGCGACACTGGCGGGCAGCGTGATTTCTGCCGCCGGGGCCGGTTCGGGGCGCAGGGTCTGCGGCATTCGGGTGACAATCAGCGAAACGATCATTATGACACCGACGATCATCGTGACCGCCAGAAGGATCACGAGCCATTTCAGAAACCTGATGGTGGGCGCCAGCCCGTCAGTTGCCGGAGCCGTATCCATGGCCAATCCCCTTGCCCCCGATGCCGATGTTGCGGGCATCCTGTCCGTCGTGATAGGGCTTTCGCCCCCTGATCGGCTTGATAAGGCACTTGCCCGCGAGGTGCCAGAGGAAGCGGCGCTGTCGCGCACCCGCCTGATGCGCCTGATCGCCGACGGGGCGGTGACGCTGGACGGCGTGGCCGTGACCGACCCCAAGACCCGCGTCACCGAAGGCCAGGTCTGGCAGATCACCCCGGGCGAGGCGGTGGAGGTCGATACCCTGCCCGAAGACATCGCGCTGTCGGTGGTGTGGGAAGACGACGACCTGATCGTGATCGACAAGCCGGTGGGCATGGTGGTGCACCCCGCGCCGGGGTCGTGGACCGGCACGCTGGTCAACGCGCTGCTGCACCATTGCGGCGACACGCTGTCGGGGGTCGGCGGCGAAAGGCGCCCGGGCATCGTGCACCGCATCGACAAGGACACCTCTGGCCTGCTGGTGGTGGCGAAATCGGACCGCGCGCATCACGGGCTGGCGGCGCAGTTCGAGGACCACTCGGTCACGCGTCATTACATCGCGCTGGTCCACGGCCGCCCGGATGCCGCCGACCCCCGACTGCGCGGGATGCAGGGGGTGACTTTCGAGCATGGTGGGATTGTCAGGATCGCGACGCAACTGGCAAGGCACAAGACCGACCGCCAGCGCCAGGCGGTGATGTTCCACGGCGGCCGCCATGCGGTGACGCGGGCACGCGTGCTGGAAAGCTACGGCCTGCCGCCTGCGGTGACGCTGGTGGAATGCTGGCTTGAAACCGGGCGCACGCATCAGATCCGGGTGCACATGGCCTATGCGGGCCACGCCCTGCTGGGCGACCAGACCTATGGCGGCCGCCGCCGGGTGGCGGGCAAGTCGGTGGGCGATGCCGTGGCCGAGATGGCGAATGCCTTTCCGCGCCAGGCGCTGCACGCCGCGAGCCTTGGGTTCCTGCATCCGGTGACTGGCGAGGCGCTGGAGTTCACCTCGCCGCTGCCCCCCGACATGGCCGGGATGATTGCCGCCCTGGAAGCCGCCGTGCCGAAGAAGGGCTGACCCGCGCCCGCCTGACAATCCCGTGAATTCGCCGACACAGATCTGGCGCCGCGACGGATACCCGTTCATTTGTCGTTATATGTTCTGTGTTAGCGCAAACTTCAAAGGCGCGGGAACCTTGATGGCGCCGACATGGTTACATACGTTGATCGCCTTGCGGTTTCTGCAGGGCAGAAGGGGCAGATGATGAGCACCTACACCAACCTTCCGGCACCCAGCCCCGAACAGGGGCTGAACCGCTACATGCAGGAGATCCGCAAGTTTCCCCTGCTGGAACCGGAAGAAGAGTACATGCTGGCCAAGCGCTGGGTCGACCATCAGGATACCGAAGCCGCGCACCGCATGGTGACCTCGCACCTGCGGCTGGCCGCCAAGATCGCCATGGGGTATCGCGGCTACGGCCTGCCGCAGGCCGAGGTGATCTCGGAAGCCAACGTCGGGCTGATGCAGGCGGTGAAACGGTTCGACCCGGAAAAGGGCTTCCGGCTTGCGACCTACGCGATGTGGTGGATCCGCGCCTCGATCCAGGAATACATCCTTCGGTCGTGGAGCCTGGTGAAGCTGGGCACCACCTCGGCCCAGAAGAAGCTGTTCTTCAACCTGCGCAAGGCCAAGGCCAAGGTCGGCGCGCTGGAAGACGGCGATCTGCGCCCCGAAAACGTGACCCGGATCGCCACCGACCTGAACGTGACCGAAACCGAAGTCATCGACATGAACCGCCGCCTGTCGGGCGGCGATGCCTCGCTGAACGCAACCGTCGGGTCGGATGGCGACAGCACGACGCAATGGCAGGACTGGCTTGAAGACGAAGACAGCGATCAGGCCGGCGCCTATGCCGAGCGGGACGAGCTGGAAACCCGGCGCGAACTGCTGGTGCAGGCGATGGGCGTGCTGAACGACCGCGAGCGCGACATCCTGGTGCAGCGCCGCCTGACCGATCAGCCGGTCACGCTGGAGGAGTTGTCGGAAGCCTATTCCGTCAGCCGCGAACGCATCCGGCAGATCGAGGTGCGGGCCTTCGAGAAGCTGCAGGACAAGATGCGCGAACTGGCGCGCGGCAAGGGCATGTTGATTCCCGCCTGACCCTGCGCGAGCGAGCGCGAATTTTCTACGAAAATTCCGGCCCGCGCCCGCCGTCCGCGCCAAACGGCCGGGGTCGGGCGCGAGGCGCGACGCCACGGCCTTTCCCTTTGCGCCCTTCACGCGTAGCCTGAAGCCGCACAGGGGCGGAGGACAGCATGGCCGAGACGGTGAGATGGGGCATTCTGGGGGCTGCGGCCTTTGCCCGTGACCACATGGCCCCCGCGATCAACGCGGCCTGCGGCGCGTCTCTGTTGGCGCTTGCCACGTCGGATCCGGCCCGCGCCGCTCCCTTTGCCGCCTTCTGCCCCGGCTTGCGGGTGCATGGCAGCTACGACGCGCTGCTGGCCGACCCCATGATAGACGCGGTCTACATTCCCCTGCCGAACCATCTGCATGTGGAATGGACGCTGAAGGCGCTGGCCGCGGGAAAACACGTTCTGACCGAGAAGCCGATCGCCATGCGGGCCGACGAGATCGACGCGATCATCGCCGCCCGCGATGCTGCCGGTCTGCTGGCGGCGGAGGCTTTCATGATCGTGCATCATCCGCAATGGCAGCGTGTCCGGGCGCTGGTGGCCGAAGGGGCGATCGGCGCCGTGCGGCATGTGGACGCAGCCTTCAGCTATGACAACGGCGCCGATCCCGGCAATATCCGCAACCGCCCCGAAACCGGCGGCGGCAGCCTGCGGGATATCGGGGTCTATACCTGCGGCTCGGTCCGCTTTGTCACCTGCGCCGAACCCGAGGTGCTGGAGGCGCGGATCATCCGCGAAAATGACGTTGACACCTGGGCGCAGGCCAGCGGCACGATGGTCGGGCCGCTGGGCCGATTCACCTTTTCTTCCATGACCTCGATGCGGCTGTTCCCGCGGCAGGAGGTGGTGTTCCAGGGCGACAAGGGCCTGATCCGCCTGACAGCCCCGTTCAACGCAGGCGTGTTCGGCGAGGCGCGGGTGGAGCTGCACCAGCCCGGCCTGAAGGTGACCGTCGAACGTTTTCCCGCTGCCCGGCACTATGCTTTGCAGGTCGAGGCCTTCTGCCGGTCGGTCCGCACCGGTGCGGCATTTTCCTGCCCGCTTGAATTCAGCCGGGGCACCCAGGCGATGATCGACCGCATCTTCGCGGTGGCACAGCCGGTCGCGACCTGCTGACGCCCCGTATTGCCGGCCGCCCGCCAGCTTCGATCTGTCGCAACTTTCAGGCTTGTGTCAGGGTTGCTTGACAGTTGATACATGCTAAGGTTGCCCGATGATGGGTGGAAGAATCGCGCCGTTGTGATCAGGGTTCATCCACCGGTTGTGGGTGCGCTGCGGCCAGAACCTTCGGGATCTTCAGGTTTGCCCGTTCGGGCGGGGGGCGTCATGCGCGAACGGTCGGAACGGTCGGGTGAAATGGACCAGCGGGCCTATCAGAGGGCAAGACAGGTCTTTCAGCCTCCCCCGAAGGCCAGCCACGAACAAGCCGTCCAGGCCCTTGCCCTTGAAGTGATCGCCCGTCTTGAACGCCATTCCTCGACCCCGAGCGACGGGGCGCAGCCCAGCACCGCGGATATCGAGGCGCTCTGCGATGCGCTGTTGTCGCCCGACGACGCGCTGGCGACCGAGATGGTGATGCGCGCCCAGGCAGACGGCATGTCGGTCGACGTGCTGACGCTTGCCTATCTGGGGGATGCCGCGCGCAACCTCGGCGTCCGCTGGGACGAGGATCGCGTCAGCGCGACCGAGGTCATCATCGCGGCCGGGCGCATCTACGCCCTGCTGCGCGGCCTGCGGCGCCTGTTCATCCCGTGGGATGTCATACGCCCCGATGCCTATCGCGCCGCCTTCGCCGCCACACCCGGCGAGACGCACACGCTCGGCGTGACAATGGCGGCCGATTACCTGCGGCGCCGCGGCTGGAACATCGACCTGAAGGTCGGCCTGACGCATGACGAGGTAATAGACGAGGTCGGGCTCGCCTCCTATCCGATCATCGGTTTGTCGGCCAGTTGCTCCAGCCGGGTCTTCGCGCTTTCGCGGCTGATCGTGGCGCTGCGGGTCAGGAATCCTGGGGCGTGGATCATCGTCAGCGGCCCGATCACCACGCTTGAACCCGACCTGCTGCGGCTGGTCGATGCCGATGCCGTCGCGGCCGATCTGGCATCCGCCGAGGCGCAGATGGAAGCGCACGTGACCCGCAGACAGGCAGATCAGCAGCCCTGAGGCAACTGCCGTCGCCCGGCGGTGGCGCGGGGGGCAATCTGCAACCCCGGCAGAGTTGCAGCCCCCCCCTCATGGGGCGGCCAATCCGCCCCGGCGACCGGAGATCAGTCCTCCATCGCTTCCAGTTCGTCGATGAAGCCCGCGATCATGCTCAGCCCCTTGTCCCAGAACTTCGGGTCGCTGGCGTCCAGCCCGAAGGGCGCCAACAATTCCTTGTGGTGCTTTGACCCGCCCGCCTTCAGCATGTCGAAGTATTTCTCCTCGAACCCCGGCATCCCGTCGGCGTAGGCGGCATAGAGCGCGTTCACCAACCCGTCGCCGAAGGCATAGGCATAGACGTAGAACGGCGAATGCACGAAATGCGGCACATAGGCCCAGAAGGTCTCGTAGCCGTCCATGAACTCGAACGCGTCGCCCAGGCTTTGCGCCTGCACGCTCATCCAAAGCGCGTTGATGTCGTCGGGGGTCAGCTCGCCCTCCGCCCGCGCCGCATGGAGCTTGCATTCGAAATCATAGAAGGCGATCTGGCGCACCACGGTGTTGATCATGTCCTCGACCTTGCCCGCCAGCAGGGTCTTGCGCTCGGCGGGTGTCTGCGCGACCTCCAGCAGGCGGCGGAAGGTCAGCATCTCGCCAAAGACGCTGGCGGTTTCAGCCAGGGTCAGTGGAGTCGATGACAGCAGTTCGCCCTGCGCCGCCGCCAGCACCTGATGCACGCCGTGGCCCAACTCATGCGCCAGCGTCATCACGTCGCGCGGTTTGCCAAGGTAATTCAACATGATGTAGGGATGCACCGTGCTGACCGTCGGGTGCGCGAAGGCGCCCGGCGCCTTGCCCGGCTTCACCCCGGCGTCGATCCAGCCTTTGGTGAAGAACGGCTCGGCCAATTCTGCCATCCGGGGCGAGAAGGCGGCGTAAGCCTCAGTCACCGTGCGGCGCGCGGCGTCCCAGTCGACGACCTTCGGCGTGTCGATCGGCAGCGGCGCGTTGCGATCCCAGACCTGCATCCGCTCCAGCCCCATCCACTTCGCCTTCAGCCGGTAATAGCGGTGGCTCAGCTTGGGGTAGGCCGCGACCACCGCATTGCGCAGCGCCTCGACCACCTCGGGCTCGACGTGGTTCGACAGGTGCCGCCCGGTCTGCGGCGTGGGCATTCCGCGCCAGCGGTCGTGGATTTCCTTTTCCTTGGCCAGGGTGTTGTGCACCCGCGAGAACAGCTTGATGTGGGTGTCGAACACCGCCGCCAGCGCCCGCGCCGCCGCCTCGCGCTTGGTGCGGTCGGGATCGGTCAGCAGGTTCAGCGTCGCCTCCAGGTTCAGCGGTTCCGCCTCGCCCGCCACCTCGAACATCAGCCCCGCCATGGTCTCGTCGAACAGCCGGTTCCATGCCGAGGCGCCGACCGTCGACTGGTCGTGCAGGAACCTCTCAAGCTCGTCCGACAACTGGTAGGGCCGCATGGCGCGCATCCGGTCGAACACCGGCCTGTAGCGCGCAAGGTCGGCATTTTCCGCCAGCAGCCCCGCCAGATGCGCCTCGTCCAGCCGGTTGAACTCCAGGCTGAAGAACACCAGCGGCGTGGTGAATGCGGTGATGCGGTCCTGGGCGTCGGCCATGAACTTGGCGCGCTCGCTGTCCATCGTGTTCTGGTAATAGCGCAACCCGGCATAGGACATCACGCGCCCGGCTGTCACGTCGATAGCCTCGTATTCCCGCACGCAGGCCAGCAGCCCCGCCGCATCCAGCGCCGAGAGCTTGCCCTGATAGCGGGCCGCAAAGGCCGCGCAGGTCGACTCGAGCCAACCCATGTCGCGGCCAAATTCGGGCGCGTCGGGGCTGGCATAAAGATCGCGCAGATCCCAGTCGGGCAGCTTGCCCAACCCGCCCCCGGCAGAGGCATTGGCATCGAACACGGGGCTGGGCAGGGGCAGCGTCATTTCGGACCTCACTCTGGTTTCGCCACACATAGGGTCACGTTCCACGGTTCCGCAAGGAAAAGTCCCGGTCTTTCCCTTCTTCTGTTCTCAAATATCCCCGGGGGTCCGGGGGGCTGGCCCCCCGGTCTGTGCCCCAAGCAGCGCCCGCAGGCTGTCCAGCGTATCGATCTCGTCGGCCGTCTTGTCGTGCCGCCAGCGCAACATCCGCGGAAACCGCAGCGCGATGCCCGACTTGTGGCGCGGGCTGGCCTGGATGCCCTCGAACCCGATCTCGAACACCAGGTCCGGCGGCACCCGGCGCACCGGGCCAAAGCGTTCCAGCGTGTTGGCCCGGACCCAGCGGGTGATTTCGCCAAACTCGGCGTCGGTCAGGCCGGAATAGGCCTTGGTGAAGGGCACGAGGTCATTGCCGTCGCGCACCGCAAAGGTGAAGTCGGTGAACAGTGTCGCGCGCCGACCGTGGCCGGACTGGGCGTAGATCATCACCGCATCGACGCTGTAGGGGTCGAGCTTCCATTTCCACCAGTCGCCCCGCTTGCGCCCGACATGGTAGGGCGACGAAAGACGCTTCAGCATCAGCCCCTCGGCCTGCCGGTCGCGGGCGGTGGCGCGGGCGGCGGCAAGGGCGGCCCAACCTGTCACCTCCAGCCGGGGCGAGGCGGCGATCGGCAGGCCCGGGGGCAGGGCGGCCAGCACCGCCTCCAGCCGGGCGCGGCGGTGCGACAGCGGGGCGGCACGCAGGTCGGTCCCGGCATCCTCCAGAAGGTCATAGGCCAGCAGTTGCACCGGCGCCTCGGCCAGCAGCTTCTTCGGCACCGTCACCCGGCCCAGCCGCCTTTGCAGCGCGGCGAAGGGCAGCGCCGCACCGTCGCGCCACGTCAGCACCTCGGCGTCGATCACCGTGCCGGGCGGCAGAAAGTCAGCCAGAACAGCCAGTTCGGGGAAGCGGCCGGTCATCAGTTCCTCGCCGCGCGACCACAGCGCGAAGGCATCGGGCCGCACGATCAGCTGGCCGCGGATGCCGTCCCATTTCCATTCGGCAAGCCAGTCCTGCGGCGGACCGAGGTCTTCGGGCGCGCCCTCCAGCGGCGAGGCCAGCGCGAAGGGGTAGGGCCTGCGCCCCTGCCCGCCATCGCCCGCCTCGGCGATCAGGTCGGCAAAGCGCGTGGTTGCGGGCGTCCAGTCGCCCATCAGGCGGTGCGCCAGCGTCGGCTCGTCGATTCCGGTGGCCTGCGACAGGGCCCGCGTCATCAGCCCCTGGCTGACCCCCATGCGAAAGCCGCCGGTGATCAGCTTGTTGAACAGAAACCGCTCTTGCGGCCCGAGCCCGTCCCAGGCCGCCAGGATCGCGGCCCGGCGCGCCTCGGCCGGCTGGCCGGTGATGGCAATCAGCGCGGCCATCCAGTCGGACAGGCTGCGCGGGTCGGGGTGGCCCGGCGCGGGCAGGATCAGCGCGATGGTTTCGGCCAGGTCGCCGACCACCGGATAGGCTTCCTCGATCAGCCACAGCGGCAGGCCCGCCGCCTCGGCCGCCCAGAGCCGCAGTTCGGTGGCGGTGGCCGCGCGTTTCGGGCGGCGGCCCGACAGCAGCGCCACGGTCCACAGCCGGTCAGGCTCGGGCGCGTCGCGCAGATAGGAGGCAAGGGCCGCGACCTTGGCGGTGGTTTTCGTCGTATTGTCCAGCGCCTCGAACAGGGCGGCGAAGCGGATCATCGCGCAAGGCCCGGCGTGGCACCCGGACCGGGCGCAGGGGGGTATTTGGGCCAAGAAGAAACATGGATCATGGCTCTGCTGCCCCGGCGGTGTCGGTATCGTCGCCGGTGTATTCGGTCTGCACGATGCCCGCGTCGTAGCCTTCGCTTTCAAGCCAGCGGCGAAAGACCGATGTGTAGCCGTGGGTCACGAAGACCCGTTCTGCCCCGGTGGCGCGGATGGCGGCGTTCAGCCCCGGCCAGTCGGCGTGATCGGAAAGGATGAACCCGGTCAGGCTCCGCCTGCGCCGCACGCCGCGCAGCGCCATCCAACCCGAGGCGAAGGCCTCCGCCGACGGGCCGAGGCGCGCGGCCCAGGCGCTGCCCAGCGCCGAGGGCGGCGCGATGACCAGCGCGCCGGGGTGGCTCTTGCCATCGACCCCGGCGCGGACCGGCACGGTCGCGGGCAGGGCATAGCCCTGGGCGCGCAGCACTTCGGTGGTTGCCTCGACCGCGCCATGGGTCAGGATCGGGCCGCAGTCTCCCAGTGCCGCCATGATGCGCTGTGCCTTGCCAAGCCCGTATGCCCCGAGGATCGACACCCGACCTGCCGCCGCATTGGCCGCCCACCAGCGCCGCAGATCGGCCATCACCGCCGCCTGCGGCTGCCAGCGGAAGACCGGCAGGCCAAAGGTGCATTCCGTGATGAAGGCGTGGCAGGGCAGCGGCGCGAAGGGTTCCGACAACCCGTCGGGTTCCACCTTGTAGTCGCCCGAAACCACCCAGACCTCGCCCGCCCGTTCCACCCGGATCTGCGCCGATCCTGGCACATGCCCGGCCGGGTGGAACGACACCGTCACCCCGCCGATCCGGCGCGGCTCGGCCCAGCCGATGCCATCGAGCGCAATCGCGCCCAGCCGGTGGCGGATCACCGGGCCTGCGGCATGGGTGGCAAGGTAGGCGCCATGGCCGGGGCGGGCGTGGTCGGAATGGCCGTGCGTGATCAGCGCGCGGTCCACCGGGCGCCATGGGTCGATGAAAAAACCGCCATCGGGGCAGAAAATGCCCCGGTCGGTGAAACTCAGAACCGGGTCGCGCGTCATGGATGCCAGTTTAGCGCGGGGCACGCCTTGCGCCAGCCGCAGTTGCGCCCAAATAAACGGCACCTTCCCCAGACATGCCCCCGAAAATGCGATCCAGCCCTTCCCCCCCGCCGAAGCGGCTGATTAACTGACATCAATGCAGGGACAGGGATGACCGAACGGTGAAGACCTTTTTCAACGAGATGTATCACAAGGATGCCGTCCGCCCGCCCTATGCCCGGCTGGAAGACTGGATGCGCGCCATGCCGGCGGAGCTGCGCCAGATGAAGCAGGCCGAGGCCGAGGCGCTGTTTCGCCGGATCGGCATCACCTTCGCCGTCTATGGCGAGGGCGGCGACCCCGACCGGCTGATCCCGTTCGACATGTTTCCGCGCGTGTTCACCGCGACGGAATGGGCGCGGCTGGAACGCGGCATCAAGCAGCGGGCACGGGCGCTGAACGCCTTTCTGGTCGATGTCTATGGGCGGGGCGAGATCGTGCGGGCGGGGCGGATTCCGGGGCGGCTGGTCTATCTGAACGAGGCATACGAGAAGACCGTGGTCGGCTTCGTGCCGCCGAAGGGGGTCTATTCGCATATCGTGGGGATCGACCTGGTCCGCACCGGGCCGGATGATTTCTTCGTGCTGGAAGACAATTGCCGCACGCCCTCGGGTGTCAGCTACATGCTGGAAAACCGCGAGATCATGATGCGGATGTTCCCGGACCTCTTCCGCGAGAACCGGATCGAGCCGGTCGACAGCTATCCCGAAAAGCTGCGCCGCACCCTGGCCAGCGTGGCGCCGGCCAAATGCAACCACGAACCGACCGTGGTGATTCTGACGCCGGGGCATTTCAACTCGGCCTATTACGAGCACAGCTTCCTGGCCGACCTGATGGGGGTCGAACTGGTCGAGGGGCAGGACCTGTTCGTCGAGGGCGAATTCGTCTTCATGCGAACGACCGAAGGGCCGCGCCGGGTGGACGTGATCTACCGCCGGGTCGATGACGCCTTCATCGACCCGCTGTGCTTCCGGCCCGACAGCATGCTGGGGGTGCCGGGGCTGATGGATGTCTATCGCTCGGGTGGCGTGTCGATCTGTTCGGCCCCGGGGGCGGGGGTGGCCGACGACAAGGCGGTCTACACCTATGTTCCGGAAATGATCCGCTTCTATCTGGGGGAAGAGCCGATCCTGAAGAACGTTCCGACCTGGCAATGCGCCAAGGAGGACGATCTGAAATATGTGCAGGAACACATGGCCGAACTGGTGGTGAAAGAGGTGCACGGCTCTGGCGGATACGGGATGCTGGTAGGGCCGGCCTCGACCAAGGATCAGGTGGCGGCGTTCCGCGAGCGGGTTCTGGCCGACCCGCACAACTACATCGCGCAGCCGACTTTGGCGCTTTCGACCACGCCGACCTTCGTGGCCGAAGGCATCGCACCCCGCCATGTCGATCTGAGACCCTATTGCCTTGTCGGCGAAGGGGTGGAACTGGTGCCGGGCGGATTGACCCGCGTGGCTTTGAAGGACGGCAGCCTTGTGGTGAACTCGTCGCAAGGCGGGGGCGTCAAGGATACCTGGGTTCTGGCGGAGTGACAGCATGCTGAGCCGGACGGCTGACAATCTTTTCTGGATCGCCCGTTCCATCGAACGCGCGGAAACCGCCGCACGCCTGCTGGAAGTGGGGTCGCGCATCTCGCTGCTGCCCTCGATCCACGGCTATCGCAGCGAATGGGACAGCCTGTTGCAGGCATCGGGCACCGCCGTGGCCTTCGGCAAGAAATACGGCGACCCGGTGCAGCGCAACATCGAAAGCTTCCTGTTCTTCGACCGCGACAACCCGTCGTCGGTGGCAAGCTGCATCACCACGGCGCGCGAGAACGCCCGGATCGTGCGAACCGCACTGACGACGCAGGTGTGGGACGCGCTGAACACCGCGTTCCAGGAACTGCGCGAGCTGGAGCGCACGCCGCGCAGCCAGCTTGAACTTTCGGTGCTGACCGAATGGACTATGCGCCATGCCGCCATGCTGCGCGGCACGATCGACGCCACGCTGTTGCGCAACGATGGCTGGGATTTCCTGAACCTCGGCTGCTTTCTGGAACGGTCGGACAACACCGCCCGCCTGATGGACGTGAAGTATTACGTCCTGCTGCCCAAGGTCGATTACGTCGGGACCGGGGTCGATACCTACCAATGGACGACGCTGCTGCGCGCCATGTCGGCGCACCGGGCCTTCCACTGGGCCTATGGCGGCGAGGTGACGGCGGGCAAGATCGCGCATTTCCTGATTCTGAACCCGCAATGTCCGCGGTCGCTGATCACCTGCATGCAGGGGGTCAACCTGCATCTCGACCGGCTGGCGCGCAATTACAGCAAGACCACGCCCGCGCAGGAAAAGGCGCGCAACCTGATGGCGGGGCTGGCGGAATTGCGGGTGGACGACATCTTCGAGGAAGGGCTGCACGAATTCCTGTCGCGCTTCATCCGCGAAACCGCGAGCCTCGGGGCCGTGGTGCATGACACCTATCTTAGCGGGGATTTGCGTTGATGCTGCTGACGGTCGATCACGTGACGCGCTACCGCTACGACCGCCCGGTGCGCGGCATCGTGCAAAGCCACCGCCTGCAACCCTCGCTGTTCGACGGGCAGCGGGTGATCAACTGGCAGGTGACGGTCAGCGACGGCTGCAAGGGCGGCGGCTTTCGTGACGGGGCGGGCGACTGGGTGCAGGCCTGGTCGGTGCTGGGGCCGGTGACCGAGGTCGAGGTTGCGGTGCGCGGCACGGTGGAAACCCATGATCTGGCGGGGGTGCTGCGCGGGCACCGCGAGATGGTGCCGCCCGAATGCTACCTGCGCGACAGCCTGCCCACCCGCGCCGACGCGGCGCTGTGCGAACTGGCGCTGGTGGCGCAGGGCTCCGATGGCCCGCTGGAGGCCGCGCACCGCCTGTCCGGCGCGGTGGCCGATGCCATCGCCTATCGGCCGGGCGCGACGCAGGCCCACACCACCGCGGCCGAGGCGCTGGCGCTGGGCGAGGGCGTCTGCCAGGATCACGCGCACGCCCTGCTGGCGGTGGCGCGCTGGCACGGGCTGCCGGGCCGCTATGTCTCGGGCTATCTGATGCTGGACGAGGACATCGCGGCGCAAGAGGCGGCGCACGCCTGGGCCGAGATATGGATGCCGTCGCTGGGCTGGGTCGGATTCGATCCGGCGAACCGCTGCTGCCCGGATGACCGCTATATCCGGCTGGGATCGGGGCTGGATGCCCAAGATGCTGCGCCAATTCGCGGCACAACCCGCACACCTGGGGCAGAAAGTCTTGATGTCACTGTTGCGGTTCAGTTCCAGCAGCAATAGGGTTGCCGCTTGTGGGATGAACTGGGGCGACAATGACCTATTGCGTGGGGCTTTTGCTGAACGACGGCATCGTGTGCCTGTCCGACACCCGCACCAATGCGGGGCTCGACAACATCTCGACCTATCGCAAGATGTTCGTGTTCGAGGAACCGGGCGAGCGGATCATCACCATCATGACCGCGGGCAGCCTGTCGGTGACGCAGACCACGCTGGCGCGGTTGCGCGACGCGATGGAAGATGTTGATGCCGATCACGAAACCTCGATCATGAAGGCGCCGACGCTGCTGAAGGTGGCCGAGATCGTCGGCAACATGCTGGCCAGGGTGCGCAGCGAGATCGACGAGAAGCTGGCGGCGATGAACCAGGGGGCCACGGCCAGCATGATCGTTTCGGGTCAGCGCCGGGGCGGCACGATGCGGATGTTCCTGATCTACCCCGAAGGCAATTTCATCGAGGCGACCGAAGACACGCCGTTCCTCCAGATCGGAGAACACAAGTATGGCAAGCCGATTCTCGACCGGGTGGTAAAGCCCACGACCAGTCTGGCCGATGCGCAGAAGGCGGTGCTCCTGTCGATGGATTCGACGCTGCGCTCGAACCTGTCGGTCGGAATGCCGCTTGATCTGCTGGTGATCGAACGCGATGCCTGCCGCGTCGGCCTGCGCCGCAGGATCGAGCGTGACGACGTGGCCTTCCGCGCCATGAGCGATGCGTGGTCCAAGGCGCTGCGCGACGGTTTTACCCAGATCTCGCTCTAGCCGTCGAACAGCGCGCAGGCGGCATCGAAGAACCGCGCCCGGATCGCGGCGGTTTCCATGATGACCTCATGTTCCGCCCCCGGCACGACCTCCAGCCGTCCCTTGGGCCAATTTGCCATGCGGGCCTGCACCGGGGCCGGGTCCACCACCCGTTCCCGGCTGCCGATCATCGTCAGCGCGGGCAGGTCGGGCGCGGGCAGGGCGGCCAGCGCGCGGCATTCGATCAGCGCGGCGCGCAGCCAGCCAAGGCTCGGGCCCCCCAGGCCCAGTTCCGGATGCTCCGCGACCTGTCGCTGCATCAGCGCATACATCTCCGGGTCTGTGGTCAGCACGTTGTCCTCGAACGGCGCGTCGGCAACATAGGTCGCGGCCGAGGTGCCGGGCGCGTAGCGGTGGCTCTGGCCCGCCCATTGCGCGGCCCAGCCCAGCGTTGTCGCCACCGGGCGCAGCGCGGGCGTGATGCGGATGCCCCACATCGGTGCCGAAAACACCGCCGAGCGCACGGGCAGCCCCATCATCACCGAGCGCAACGCGATGCACCCGCCCATCGAATGCGACATCAGGTGCCGCGGCCCCGGCAGGTACAGCGTGTCGGCCAGATCGGCCAGCGCCTCGACATCCAGCTGGAACTCGCTGAAATCGCCGACATGCCCGGTCATCGGGTCGGCCAGCGCGCGGTCCGAAAGGCCCTGACCGCGCCAGTCGATCACCAGCGTATGATAGCCGCGCGCCGCCAGATCGCCCGCCGCGATGCCGTATTTCTCGGCATATTCGCTGCGGCCGGGGAACAGCAGCACGGTGCCTTTCGCCTGTGGCGCAGGCCAGTGCGCCGCCCGCAGCCGCACGCCGTCGGCCGCCGTCAGCCAGAATGCCCGGCCGTCGGCCGGACCTTCTGCTATCCCGGCGTAAAGGGGGGCGGTATCGCTCAACTCAGAACCGCGCCGACCTTCATCGCCAGCCCCATCGAACCGTCAACCGACAGCTTGCCCGTCATGAAGGCCATCGTCGGGTTCATCTCGCCCGCGAGAATCGCGCGGAACACGTCCGCGCTGGCGGTCATCGTCACCTCGGCGTCAAGGTCGCCGGGGCGAACCCCGTCCTGATCCATCATGATCGACCCTTCGCCGGGAATCACGAACTTCACCACGCCGTCAAAGCTGGGCACCTTTTTCGCCAGCGCATCGACCGCATATCCGATCACGTCACTCATGCCTGTTCTCCCTTGCGGCCAGAGCCTGGCCGTCCCGATTTCGTGAGCGGCGGGATATGGCTTTTCCGCACCGCCCTGCTAACATCAGGACTATGAAAGCGCAGGGCTGGTTACACAATCGTATCGTTGCGGCAGTCCTGCCGATTTTTCTGGCCTGCGCGCCGGTTGCCGCGCAAACGCCCGAACTTGATGCCTTGTTCGACAGGCTGGCCACCGCCGACGAACGTGCCGCCGGGCGGATCGCGTCGGATATCGGGCGGGTCTGGTCAAGGTCCGGCTCGGCGGCGATGGACCTTTTGCTGCAACGCGGCCGCGACGCGATGGAGTCGGGCGACCTGCCCGCCGCGATCGAGCATCTGACCGCCCTGACCGACCACGCCCCCGATTTCGCCGAAGGCTGGAATGCCCGCGCGACCGCCTATTTTCAGGCAGGCGACTTCGGCCCCTCGGTGCAGGATATCCGGCATGTGCTGGCGCTGAACCCGCGCCACTTCGGCGCGCTGGCCGGATTCGGCATGATCCTGGAAGAACTGGGCCGCGATGCCCAGGCGGTCGAGGTCTACCGTGCCGCCCTTGCTATACATCCCCACCTCGAGGGGGTATTGGAGGCAGTGAAACGGCTGGAAGGCAAGGCAGCCGGCCAGGAACTCTGACAACAGGCCAGCCTTGATGCGCGCGAATGCCAGGGTGGTGGCGGTCCTCGGGCCGACCAACACCGGAAAGACCCATTACGCCATCGACCGGATGCTGGCGCATCGCACCGGGGTGATCGGCCTGCCGCTGCGCCTCTTGGCGCGCGAGGTCTACGACCGGATCGTGGCGGCGCGCGGGCCTTCCGTGGTGGCACTGGTGACGGGCGAGGAGCGCATCGTTCCCGAACGCACCGCCTACTGGGTCTGCACCGTCGAGGCGATGCCGCAGGAGATCGGCGCCGACTTCGTCGCCATCGACGAGATCCAGCTTTGCGCCGACCCCGAGCGCGGCCACGTCTTCACCGACCGCCTGCTGCGGGCGCGCGGGCTGCTGGAAACGCTGTTCATGGGCTCTGACACCATGAAGGGCGCGATTGCGGCGCTGGTGCCCGGCGTCACCTTCATGAAGCGCGACCGGTTTTCCACCCTGACCTGGGCAGGTTCGAAAAAGATAAGCCGGATGCCCCCGCGCAGCGCCATCGTCGGGTTTTCGGTTGAAAATGTCTATGCGATTGCCGAACTGATCCGCCGCCAGAAGGGCGGCTGCGCGGTGGTGATGGGCGCGCTCAGCCCCCGCACGCGCAATGCGCAGGTCGCCCTCTATCAGAATGGCGACGTTGACTATCTGGTGGCGACCGATGCCATCGGCATGGGGCTGAACCTCGATATCCATCACGTCGCCTTCGCCGCCACCGCCAAGTTCGACGGGCGGCGGATGCGCTCGCTTTATCCGCAGGAGCTGGGGCAGATCGCCGGCCGCGCCGGGCGGCACCTCGACCCCGGCACATTCGGCGTCACCGGCGAGGCCCGGCCGCTGGACGACGAGGTGGTGAACGCCATCGAGAACCACCGCTTCGAGCCCCTGCGCAAGCTCAGCTGGCGCAACGAGGCGCTGGAGTTCGGCACCGTCGCGCGGCTGATCGGCAGCCTTGAGGCGCCGACCTCGAACGAATGGCTGTCGCGCGCGCGCGAGGCCGACGACCTCGTGTCGGTGAAGATCCTGTCCGAACTGCCCGAACTGCGCGACCGGCTGCGCACCCCGCAGGCGGTGCGCCTGCTGTGGGATGTCTGCCGCATCCCCGATTTCCGCAGCGCCTCGGGCAGCGAACACACCACGCTGCTGGCGCGGATCTTCGAGTTCCTGCAGGATGGCCGGGTGCCCTCGGCGTGGCTTGCTGCGGCCATTGCCCGGATCGACCGCAGCGACGGCGATATCGATGCAATCTCAAAACGGCTGGCCTATATCAGGACGTGGACATATGTCGCGCAGCGCCGGGGCTGGGTGGAAGACGAAAGCCATTGGCGCGACGAGACGCGCGCTGTAGAAGACCGCTTGTCGGATGCGCTTCATGCGCGGCTGACGCAAAGATTTGTTGACCGGCGCACCAGCGTTCTGCTGCGGCGGTTGAAACAGAAGGAGAGCCTTGTGGCCGAGGTGAATGACAAGGGTGAAGTGACGGTAGAGGGCGAGTTCGTCGGCCGTCTGGAAGGATTCCGCTTCCGCCAGGACGCGTCCTCCTCGCCCGACGAGGCGAAGACGCTGCGGCTTGCCGCAGTGCAGGCCTTGCGGCCCGAGTTCCATCTGCGGGCGGACAAGTTCTACAACGCCCCCGATACCGAGATGGATTTCACCGAGCAGGGGGGCCTGATGTGGGGCACCTCGGCGGTGGGCAAGCTGGTGGCCGGGTCCGAGGCGCTGCGTCCGCAGGTCGAGGCTTTCGTCGACGAGGATGCCGGCCACGAGGTCGCCGAAAAGGTGCGCCGCCGCCTGCAGCACTTCATCGACCGCAAGGTTGCCGCCCAGTTCGAGCCGCTGATGGCGATGAGCCGTGACGAGACGCTGACCGGCCTTGCGCGCGGCTTCGCCTTCCGGCTGGTCGAGGGGCTGGGCCTTCTGCCGCGCGACGGCGTGGGCGAAGAGGTCAAGGCGCTGGATCAGGAAGCCCGCTCGGTGCTGCGCAAGCATGGCGTGCGCTTCGGTCAGTTCACCATCTTCCTGCCTCTGCTGCTGAAGCCCGCGCCGACCCGTCTGCGGCTGGTGCTGTGGTCGCTTATGCAGGGCTTGCAGGAATTTCCCGAAAGCCCGCCGCCGGGCCTGGTGACGATTCCCTACCTGCCTGAAGTGCCGCGCAACCATTACACTCTGGCGGGCTATCACCCGGCCGGGGTGCGGGCGATCCGGATCGACATGCTGGAACGTCTGGCCGACCTTCTGCGTGCCAAGGACAGCCGCGCCGGCTTCGAGGCGACGCCCGACATGCTGTCGATCACCGGCATGACGCTGGACCAGTTCGCCGGGCTGATGACGGGGCTGGGATACAAGGCCGAAAAGGGCGAACGCCCGAAGGTCCGGCCCGAGGCTGCGTTGGCGGTTGCAACCCCGGCGGCCGAAGCCGTTGATGCGGCCCCTCTGGCGGAAGCCGTCGACGCGGCCCCGGCGGCCGAAGCCGTGGACGCGACTGCGCCAGCCGACGACGCCCCCATCCCGGCGGAAGCGGCAATCGAGCCGGTTGCCGTCGCGGTTGAACCAGCCATCGAACCTGCCGCAGACACCCCGGCACCCGAGCCGGTCGCAGTGGAGATGGAAGCCTTCTGCACCTTCACCTGGGCGCCGCGTCCCCGTGGTGGCGAGGGTCGCGGGCCGCGCGCCCGGGGCGACCAGCCCCAGCGTGCCCCGCGCGAAGGCCAGCCGAGCGGCGAACGGCGCGGCGACCGCCCGCCGCGCCCGCGCGGCGACCGCCCGGCCGCGGATGCTGCCGCGTCGGCATCCGATGCCGCCGCGCCTGCACAGCCCGCGACCGAAGCCCCCCGCCCCGAACGCCGCGACCGCGGTGCCGAGGGTGGCTACAAGGGCCATGGCGGTGGCGGCAAGCCCGGCGGCGGTGGCAGGCCCGGCGCCAAGGGCGGCAAGCCCTTCGAGGGCAAGGGCGACCAGGGCGACCGCGGCGGCGACCGTGGCGGCAAGGACCGCCCCGACCGCAGCCCGCAGAACAAGACCCACGAGGCCCGGCCGCCGCGCGTCGACAAGATCGACCCCGACAGCCCGTTCGCTGTTCTGGCCGCCCTGCGCAACCGGACGTGACATTTGGCAGGCCCCGGGGCAAAGACCGTTCCGGGGTTGCCAGACGCGATGCGGCTCGACAAATGGCTGTGGCAGGCGCGGTTCTTCCGCACCCGCGGGCTGGCAACGGCCGAGGTGGCAGCGGGCCATGTCCGGGTCAACGGCGTCAAGGCCGCCAAACCCGCCCATCCGCTGCATTCCGGCGATGTGCTGACCTTCCCGCAGGGCGGGCGCGTCCGCCTGATCCGGGTTCGGGCGTGCAGCCAGCGCCGGGGTCCGGCCGCCGAGGCGATCCGGCTCTATGTCGATCTTGACGCAACCGAGGACGCGGGGAACCCCCTTGTCCGCTTGAATGATTGATCCATGTGGTCTAGCAAGACCGCGGAAACGCCGAGGAGACGGGGATAGCCATGACCTATGTGGTGACCGACAACTGCATCGCCTGCAAATACACCGACTGCGTCGAGGTCTGTCCTGTGGACTGCTTCTACGAAGGCGAGAACATGCTGGTCATCCACCCGGATGAATGCATCGATTGCGGGGTCTGCGAACCGGAATGCCCGGCCGACGCGATTCGCCCCGACACCGAACCCGACATGGACGACTGGGTGACCTTCAACCGGAAATATTCCGAAATGTGGCCGGTCATCGTCACCCGCAAGGATCCGCTGGCCGAAGCCGAGGCCCGCGACGGCGAAACCGGCAAACTGGCGAAATACTTCTCCGAAACCCCCGGCGAGGGCGGCTGAGCCCTTCCGGATCGATTCGTCGCATTTTCGTGACGACCTGACCGGCTGCGACGGAATATCATCCCATTGTGTCGCTTCAGAGCCGCTTCCAGCCGTTGGCGCAGTTGGAATCGGGCCGTTTTTGTGCTATCGTTTCTTCACAAACAAGCATGGACGCCTGACTCCCTGCTCGGCGCTGCTCGCCTGAGGGGGTATTTCTGATGACAAACCATTCGCATCGCCGGGGCATTGCGCCGCCGACGGTGGTTTGCTGTCGGCAATAGGGTGACCCTTCGAGGAAACGACTGAATGACCAAGACCAGGAAGCCCGAGTTTCGTCCCAACGAGTTCGTCGTGTATCCGGCGCACGGCGTCGGCAAGATCATTTCCATCGAGGAGCAGGAGATTGCCGGCCTGCATCTGGAACTGTTCGTCATCTCGTTCGAAAAGGACAAGATGACGCTGCGCGTTCCGACCAACAAGGCGACCGAGATCGGCATGCGCTCGCTGTCCTCGCCCGATGTGGTGACCAAGGCGCTCGACACGCTGAAGGGCAAGGCCCGGGTAAAGCGCGCCATGTGGTCGCGCCGCGCGCAGGAATACGAACAGAAGATCAACTCCGGCGACCTGCTGTCGATCGCGGAAGTGGTGCGCGACCTCTACCGCACCGACGACCAGCGCGAACAGAGCTATTCCGAACGGCAGCTTTACGAAGCGGCCCTGGAACGCCTGACCCGCGAAGTCGCGGCCGTCAGCGGCGTCGACGAGGCCGGGGCGCAGAAGACGGTGGATTCCGTGCTGCTGTCGCGCGCAGCCTGAACCGATCCGACACGCCGGACTGAAAACCGCGGCTGCAAGGCTGCGGTTTTCTTCTGGCCCGATCTTTCTACGAAAGATCCGCTTCGCCGTGCCGCCGATTTTTCGTAGAAAAATCGCCTTCCGTCACAGCAGCGCCACCGCAACCGTCAGGGCAGCCAGTTCCGACACCTGCTGCGCCGCCCCCAGAATGTCCCCGGTCTGGCCGCCGATCTTGGCGCGGGCCACCAGCCCCAGCCCGAGGCAGACGGCGGCAATGCCGAGCGCCATCCCGAAGGCGGGCGTCCCCGCCAGCGCCAGCGCCAGACCCAGCGCGAGGCCAACCCCCAGCGCCGCAGTCCGCATGTCCGGCCGACCCATCGCATGTGACAGCCCCGCCCCCCTTGCATTGGGCATCACCGCCTGCATCACCGCCATCGGCGCCCGTGACAGCACCCCCGCCGCGATCAGCACCGGCCAGGCCCCGGCCTCCAGCAGCGCGGCCACCGCCACCCAGCGCGCCAGACCGCCCAGCACCAGCGCCATCACGGCGTAGCTGCCGACCGTGCTGCCCTTCATGATCGCCAGCCGCCGCTCCTTGTCCCAGCCGCCCCACAGCCCGTCGGCGGTGTCGGCAAGCCCGTCCTCGTGCATCGCCCCCGTCACCATCACCTGCGTGGCCAGCGCGAAGGCGGCCGCCAGCCCCGCGGGCAGCCCGGCGGCCAGTGCCAGCACCGCAACCCCCGCCGCGAGCGACCCGACCGCCAGCCCCGCCAGCGGCCAGGCCCAGGCGGCGGCGGGGCCGCGCGGGGCGGGCAGGGTGCCGGGCAGCGGCAGGCGGGTCAGCAGGCCAAGGGCTGACAGCATGTCGCCCAGCAGCGTCGCAAGCCGGTCATTTTGGCGCATCATGGTGTCCTTTCGGCGCTGGTCCCCCGTGGCCTTTGGCATTACCCAAGGCGGACCACAGGTTCAATGAAGGAAGATGCGATGACGGTGCCATTCTCAGATCTGGCCGGTTTCCGGGCGCTGCTGCGCGACATGCCCTGCACGGATGCCGCGGCAACCGAAGCGGCGCGGGCGCGCAATGGCCAACTGACCAAGCCGCCGGGGGCGCTGGGGCGGCTGGAGGATCTGGCGATCTGGTATGCGGGCTGGCGCGGCGAGGCCCGGCCCCGGCTGGAACACCCGCAGGTGCTGGTGTTCGCGGGCAATCACGGCGTCACCGCGCGCGGCATTTCGGCCTTTCCGGCCGAGGTCACGGTGCAGATGGTGGCGAACTTCCGGGCCGGCGGGGCGGCGATCAATCAGCTTTCCAAGGCGTTCGGCGCGCGGATGGACGTGCACGAACTCGACCTCGACCGCCCGACCGCCGATTTCACCACCGGCCCGGCGATGACCGAGGCCGAGGTGGTGGCAGCCCTTGCCTGCGGCTGGGCGGCGGTCGATCCGTCCGCCGACCTGCTGGTGACCGGCGAGATGGGCATCGGCAACACCACCGTCGCCGCGGCGCTGGCGGCCGCACTGTTCGGCGGCCCGGCGACTGATTGGGTCGGGCGCGGCTCGGGCGTCGATGACGCGGGTGTGGCGCTGAAGGCGCAGGTGGTGACCGAGGGGCTGGCGCAGCACAAGGCGGTGCTGGGCGACCCGCTGGAGGTGCTGCGCTGCCTTGGCGGGCGCGAGATTGCCGCGATGGCCGGGGCGATGGCGCGGGCGCGGGCCGAGCGGATTCCCGTGATCCTCGACGGGTTCATCTGCTGTGCGGCGGCGGCGGTGCTCGAACAGGCGGCGCCGGGCGTGCTCGATCACGCGGTGGCGGGCCACGTCAGCGCCGAGGGCGCCCATGCCACGATGCTGGCCCGGCTTGGCAAGCAGCCGCTGCTGAGCCTTGGCCTGCGGCTGGGCGAAGGCTCGGGTGCGGCGCTGGCGATCGGGGTGATGATCGGCGCGGTGGCCTGCCATTCCGGCATGTCGACCTTTGCCGAGGCCGGCGTGGCGACCGGCTGAACCCCGGCGCGGCGGCCGCCTTCCCGGCCGCCGCGCAACTCAAAGCTCGGAAGCCCAGGGCGGGTTGGCCCCGGCGCGGCTGACGGTGATGCCGGCGGCACGGGCGCCAAGGCTCAGCGCGGCGTCGAGCGTGGCGTCGGGCAGGGCCGCCAGCGCGGCTTTCGACAGGGCCCCGGCGGCGTGCAGCGCGGCCAACGCGCCCGCGTTGAAGGTGTCGCCCGCGCCGACGGTATCGGCAACGGTGACTTTCGTCGCGGCGACAAAGCGGTTCTGCGTGGCGGTGACGGCGCGGGCACCGGCGGCGCCTTCGGTGATGAACACGACCTTCGGGCCGCGCGAAAGGATGCCGCGGGCAAGGTCGGCCACGTCGCCCTCGCCTTCCAGCCAGCGCAGGTCTTCGTCGGAAAGCTTCACGATGTCGGCGCGGGCGATCATCCGGCCGATCCGGGCGCGGTAGGCGGGCGCGTCGGTGATGAAGCCGGGGCGGATGTTGGGGTCGATCATGGTGACGCGGGTCGGCGCCGCGCGCGCCTGCAGCGCCTCGTAGCTGGCGGCGGCGGGGTCGTTGACAAGGCTGATGCCGCCGAAGAACAGGGTGCCGATGCTGCCCGGCAGGGCGGGAAGCTCTGCCTCTGACAGCAGCCGCCCGGCGGTGTTCTCGTCATAGAAGGCATAGGTGGCCTGACCGTTCACCAGCGTGACGAAGGCCAGCGTGGTCGGGCGGGCCGAGCGGGCACAAAGCGCGGTATCGACGTTCGAGGCCGCCAGCGTCTGTTCCAGCATCTCGCCGAACAGGTCGTTCGACAGCCCGGTGAAGAAGCCCGAAGGCGCGCCAAGACGGCCAAGCGCGATGGCCGTGTTGAACACCGCGCCGCCCGGGTAGGGGGCAAAGGCGGGTTCGCCTTGGGCGCTTTCCCGTGGCAGCATGTCGATCAGGGCTTCGCCGCAGCAGAGGATCATCGGGGCATCCTGTCAGGGTGGGCCGGGTTCGGGTGCGGGCGGGGCCGCGCATTCATCCCGCGGTGAAGAAGGGTGCCAGATTGGCGCGGATACGGTCGAGCGGGGTCGCGCCCGCGGTGTCGGGCATGAAGGGCTGGCCGGTGATGGCCTCGAAGGCGTCGATATAGACCTGCGACGTGGCCTCGATCATATCGGGCGGAATCTCGGGGATCGGGTCGTGGTAGGGGTCGCAGCGGGCGGCGACCCAGGAGCGGATCACGTCCTTGTCGAAGCTGGGCGGGCGGGTGCCCTCGCGGAACGCCTGATCGTAGCCCGAGGCGAGCCAGTAGCGGCTGGAATCGGGGGTGTGAATCTCGTCGGCCAGCAGGATGTTGCCCGCGGCGTCGGTGCCGAATTCGTATTTGGTGTCGACGAGGATCAGCCCGCGGTCCGCCGCCATCTGCCGGCCGCGGGCGAAGAGGGCGAGGGCCTTTGCCGAAACCTCGTCCCATTGCGCGGCGGTGAGCAGGCCCTGACCAACGATTTCGGCGGCGGTCAACGGCTCGTCGTGGCCGCCGTCGAAGGCTTTCGAGGTCGGGGTGATGATCGGCTGCGGCAGGGGGGCGTTGTCGGCCAGCCCGTCGGGCAGGGTGTGGCCATACATCTGGCGCTGCCCCTGCTTGTAGAGGGTCAGGATCGAGGTGCCGGTCGTGCCCGCAAGATAGCCGCGCACCACGATTTCCACCGGCAGGATCGTCAGGCGGCGGCCGATCACCACGTTCGGGTCGGGGTAGGACAGGACGTGGTTCGGGCAGATGTCGGCGGTGTGGTCGAACCAGAAGCGGGCGGTCTGGGTCAGCACCTGTCCCTTGAACGGGATCGCGGCGAGGATGCGGTCGAAGGCCGAGATCCGGTCGGAGGAGATCAGGATCCGCCGCCCGTCGGGCAGGTCGTAGCAGTCGCGGACCTTGCCGAAGTAGGGGTTCGGAAGTTCGGGGATACGGGCGTGATCGAGGACTCGGGTCAGGTCGGTCATTGGGACTCCGGCGATTTCCCGCTTTGTCGGGCGGGGGGGGAGAGGAGTCAACCGCGAGGTTTGGGGTCGGCCGCGGTTTCACGCGTGAAAATCCCGGCAAGATGCTGTTTTGAATAGATATTGCAGATTCTGTAAAGGTTCTGGAAAGGGTTCGGGTCGGCGGACGGGGGCGCCCGGTTCGGGCAGCGGCGGGGGCGTGAGCGGCGGATCAGCCGGGAGTTGAAAATCCTCATGAAAGACTCGGCATTTCCTGCTATCCTAGCCGCTTGAGGCCCGGCCCGGCACCGCGGGATTGCGCCGGGATATGCGCCATGACCTGCACCGCAGGGGCGTGCCTGCGGAAGATGCGGTCGCGCGACAAGGATCGTTGCGGCCATCCCTGACCCGAAGGAGGTTCGACAATGCCCAGACCCATCGGAAATCCGCTGTCGTGGTCGGCCGGGGCCGTCGGGGCGGCGTTGGGCCATCTGGCCGCGGCAGGCGAAACGGTGGCGTCCGGGCGCGGCGCCGGGCGGCCGCAGGTCCGGCGGATCACGCTGGACGACCTGCGCGCGGCGCTGCGGGCCGGGGTGGACGATCTGGCGGCGTTCCGCACCGATGTGGTGTTTGCCTGCCTGCTTTACCCGCTGATCGGCATCTGTCTGGCGGTGGTGGCGGTGCAGGGCCACGCGCAGCTGGTGTTTCCGATCCTGTCGGGCTTTGCGCTGGTCGGGCCGGTGGCGGCGGTGGGGCTTTACGAGCTGAGCCGCAGGCGCGAGCTGGGGCTGGAGGCGAGCTGGCTGGCCTTTGCCGACGTGTTCGGCGCGCCCCGGTTCGGGGCGATCGTGGTGCTGGCGCTGTTCCATCTGGCGATCTTTGCGGCGTGGATCA
The DNA here is from genome assembly GCA_032334235.1 of Paracoccaceae bacterium Fryx2. NCBI lineage: Bacteria > Pseudomonadati > Pseudomonadota > Alphaproteobacteria > Rhodobacterales > Paracoccaceae > Paracoccaceae bacterium Fryx2. The sequence goes on along the minus strand of JAVSGI010000005.1, from coordinate 1,608,116 downwards.
TGGCGGCCAACCTGATCTTCAAGGCGACGCTGGGCAGCGGGGCACCCGATGCCTCGGCCGGGCTGTGGCAGGGTGGCTTTTTTCAGGACGTGCTGACGACGCCGACCGGCTGGGTGATGACCGGGGTCGGCATGGCGGTGGGCTTCTGCTTTGCGCTGGGCGTGCTGGCGATCAGCATCGTGTCGTTTCCGCTGCTGCTGGACCGCGACGTGGGCGTGGTGCAGGCGGTGCAGACCTCGGTGCGCGTGACGCTGCTGAACCCGGTGCCGGTGGCGGTCTGGGGGCTGATCGTGGCGCTGGCGCTGGCGGTGGGGTCGTTGCCCGCGCTGCTGGGGCTGGTGCTGGTGATGCCGGTGCTGGGGCACGCGACCTGGCACCTGTATCGCGCGGCGGTGGTGTGACGGGGGAATGGCGCAAGGGCGGCCGTGCCTGCACGGCAAGGGTTAACCCGCAAACGGGAGGAGATTGATGCCTGTGCAGTTTCCAAGCTTTTCCGGCGACGGCGACAGCCGCTCGGTGCTGGCGACCTTCGTGCTGACGGTGCGCGATTTTCTGGAGGAGATCGTCAGAAGCGGCACCGACTATTTCGGCGGCCAGCTGTTCGACCGCGATCTGCACGACGAGATGGAAAGGCCGTTTTTCGAGATCTACCCCGAGTTCGAACGTGCTGCGCGGGCTGTCGCCGGGCTTGAAGCGGCTGCCATCGCGGCGCACGGGCTTTCCGGCGAACAGTTGCGGTTCAAGTTCTCGGTGATCGGGCATCACAACGACCGGTTTCGCGCCATCGGGGGCGTGACGCTGTTCCGTAAGCTGATCGACGCCCTGGACGTGCTGCTGCAAAGCCTGCTGTCCGCGCTGGTGCCAGCCGGGATCGGCACGGGAATCGCGGAAATCAAGGATTACATCGGCCTGAGCACGACCGACTAACCGCCGGCCCCCTGACCCATCTGGTAGATCGCGGCGGCCGCACCGGCCAGAACAAGCGCCAGAACCACCGCGAAGGCGATCTTCCAGGCCGACCACGGGCGTTCGCCCTGCACCTTGCCGGTCTGGCCGTTGACCACGAAGCGGAAGGTCTTGCCGTTGTATTTGTACGCCGCCATCCAGATCGGCAGCAGGATGTGCTTGAAGGTTTCGGCCGAATAGTCGGTATCGACGTGATCGACGCGCTGTTCGTCGCCGCCGATGTCGCGCCGCACGTCGCCCTGGATCACCCCCGCCATGATCTGCCGCCCGAGGTCGCGCCCTTCGGCAAGGCCGATGGTGTAGCCTTCGGCGGTGAACCCGGCAAGGTAGTCGGGGCGGTAGGCGGTCAGTTGGCGCAGATCCCACGGCTCCAGCGCCTCGGTGTAGGCGCGGGGCAGGGACTGGCTGGCCAGCACCAGCACGTCGTCGAAGGCGCGGCTGACCCAGCCCGAGGCCGAGGACCATCGGGTGTGGCGCACCCGTTCCTGCCGCCGTTCGTTCTTGCCGTTGACCCTGACCGTGACGGTGCGGGTTTCGTAGTAGTAGGTGCCGCGCTGGCCCTTGTAGCGGCTGCGGGTGGCGGCGTCGAAGGTCCAGTAGGGGACGTAGAGGCCATTCAGCGCGCGGCCCTTGCGGGCATATTCCTGCAACCCGTTGGGCGCGAACCACAACCGGCCCAGCCATTGCACCATGGCGCGCCGGGCCGAGGGTTCATCAAGCTGGAACGGCACCAGCGCCTGCGGCTTGATCTGCCGGTTGGTGCCGGTGCCGACCACGACCGGGGTGGCGCAGAACGGGCATTGCGTGGCGTGGGTGGCGCCGCGAAACTCGACCAGCGCGCCGCAGGACAGGCAGGGGGTGGTGCGGACCTCCTCCATCTCGCGGGGGGGCAGGTCGTCGGCCAGCGCGCGGTTCAGGTCAAGCTCTCCCAGCGCCTTGGGGCGGGCATCGGGGGCGTCGGGGATCGCCTGGACATGGCCGCAATGGTCGCAGCGCAGTTCAGTCTGGCCCGGGGCAAAGCGCAGGTCGGCCCCGCAGCTTTCGCAGGGCCAGTGGTGTTCGTCGAGCGGCAAGGGTCAGACTCCCGGCGGGGGCGGGGGCGGCACCATGGCGAGGAGGCGCGCAAGGTCGGTGTCTGCGGCGGGTTTCCAGCCGTCCTGCCCGGCGGTCCAGACCTGGGTGGCACGGGTCAGCGTGCCGGCCGTCACCATCTGCGCCAGATCGGATTCGGCCAGCGGGCCTTTGGTCGCGCCGTTTTCGGCGATGTGCCAGGCGCGGGCGGCGGGGGGCGGCGGCGGCGGGGCTGCGCCCCAGGGGCCGGGCTGCATCTGGTTGGCCATGTTCATGCCCATGGCAGCCCCCATGCCGGCCGTCATCGCCGCCCCGGCGCCCGAGGCCGGGTTGCCCATCGCCTCGGCGGCGGAATACTGCATGTACTTGTTCAGGTCGCCCGCGATGCCGACCGAGGTGCGCTTGTCGAGCGCCTTTTCAACCTCGGCGGGCAGCGAGATGTTCTCGATGTAAAGCTCGGGCAGGGCCAGGCCGTATTCCGCTATCTTCGGCGCGATGGCGGTTGCCACCAGCTTGCCCAGATCGGCGGTGTTGGCCGCCATGTCGAGCACCGGGATGCCCGAGCTTGCCAGCACCCGGCTCATTTCCTGCATCACGATGTTGCGGATCTGGAAGCTGATCTCGTCGGCGGTGAATTCGCCGTCGGTGCCGACGATTTCGGTCATGAACTTTCCGGGATCGGTGACGCGCATCGAATAGCTGCCGAAGGCGCGCAGGCGCACCGGGCCGAATTCGGGGTCGCGGCACATGATCGGATTCTTGGTGCCCCATTTCAGGTCGTTGAAGCGGGTGGTGTTGACGAAATACACCTCGGACTTGAAGGGCGACCGGAAGCCGTGGTCCCAGTGCTGCAGGGTCGTCATGATCGGCAGGTTGTTGGTTTCCAGCATGTAGAGGCCGGGGCCGAACACGTCGGCAAGCTGGCCTTCATGGATGAACACCGCCGACTGGCCTTCGCGGACCGTCAGCTTGGCGCCATACTTGATCGCGTTGCCGTGGCGTTCGAACCGCCACACCATCGTGTCGCGCGTGTCGTCGAGCCAGGCGATGACATCGACGAATTCACCTTTGAGGAAATCGAAAACCATGGTGCTGCCTGCTTTCTTCAAGGGTCCGCTGCGGGGGCGCGGGGAAGGGGGTTGCCGCGCCAGCATATCGCCGCCGCGGGTCGATTGCAGCCCCCTTGATGGCGGTCAGCTGCCGCCGCCGACCAGTCCGGCTGCCATCGCGGCGATGATCGGGCGGGCCTCTGACACCGTCATGCCGGGGCGCAGGCGGCGGTCGTAGAGCATCCGCAGCATCAGTTCGTCCTGGCCGGTCAGCAGGGCGAACTCCTCGTCGTCGTTGAAGATCGAGGGGCGGGCGGCGGGGCTGTCGTTGGCGAGGCCGAGGCCTTGGGCGATTTCCTCGTGGATGCACGACAGGCGCATCAGGTCGGAATGTTCGGCCCGGATCAGCGCGAAGGCGCGCGTGTATTCGCTGCCGCTGTGGTTCGACATGGCATAGACGAGGCAGTAGGTCGAGCGCGGCATCTGGGTGATGCCCGCGATGTCGCTTGGGTTCAGGCCGGGCAGCGTGGCATCGACCACCGGGCCGAGCGCGCGGCGTTCATCCTCGTTCACGATATGGACAAAGAAGTTCGGCGCCGAATCGGCAAGCCCGATGCGGTGGCCGGTGATCGCCGCCAGACGGTCGAGGTAGGAGCCGATCCGCGCCCGGTCGGTCGCGCGGCGGTCGGGCGGGACCGAGTCGCCGAACACCACCTGGACGCGCACCGGCACGGTCCAGCGGCGAAGGCGGCTTTCGGTCTCGCGCTGCACCAGACCGCCGGCGCCACGCTGATATTCATCGAACAGTGCGATGCGGATGAAGTTTTCGGCCAGCATCCGGTCGGTGAAGGGGGTGTCGGGGCCGCCGCCGTCGGTGCGCAGCAGGCCCTGGGCCAGCAGATCGGCCTGCACCTTGGCGTAATAGACCTGCATCGCTGCCGATTCCGGCGATACCGGCGCCACGACCGGCTCGGCCGGGCGGGCCCGCGGCATGGAAATGCCGGGGGCCGCGACCGGCAGCGCCGCATCGCAGGCCGCCAGTCCCGCAAGGGCCAGCGCGGCTATCGCCCCTTTGGTGAACCCGGTCAGGGCGGGGATCCGGCGCGGTCTTGCGGGCATGTTCGGCGAGGCTCCTCAGGCTCTCGGGACGGAAGTGCCGGCGGTGTCGCCCAGCCCCGTCGCACGCGAGCGGGCCGAAGCCAGCGTGTCGCGCAGTTCGGATTCCATCTTCTTCAGGTCGATTTCGGCGGCGGCGCGCTTGACCTTGCCTTCGTCGGCAATGGCCAGGCTTTCGTTGATCGTGGCGATCAGGGTGGCGTTGGCCTTCTTGACCGCCTCGATGTCGAACACGCCGCGTTCCATTTCCTGCCGCACGACGCGGTTGGTCTGTTGCAGGTTTTCGGCGTTGGCGGTCAGCAGTTCGTTGGTCAGGTCATTGGCGGCGCGGATCGATTCGGCCGCCTCGCGCGAGCGCTGGATGGTGACCGACTGCGCAAGCTGGGTTTCCCACAGCGGCACGGTGTTCATCAGGGTGGAGTTGATCTTGGTGACAAGGCTCTTGTCGTTTTCCTGCACCAGCCGGATCGAGGGCAGCGACTGCATGGTGACCTGCCGGGTCAGTTTCAGGTCATGCACCCGGCGTTCGAGGTCGTCGCGCGCGGCGCGCAGGTCGCGCAGTTCCTGCGCCTTCATCACCTGATCGGATTCGGCGGCGGCGGCCACCGCCGCCTCGCGGGCCGGAATGTCATGCGCGTCGATGTCGGCCAGCTTCGCCTCGCCCGCCGCGATGTAAAGCGCCAGCTCGTTGTAGAAGTCGAGCGTGCGGGCATAGAGGATGTCGAGCGACTTGATGTCCTTCAACAGCTTGTGTTCATGCGTCAGCAGGTTTTCGGTGATCTTGTCGATCTGGCCCTGCACCGTTTCGAAACGGGCAACAAAGTTGGCGAAGGGGGCAGAGCGGCCCATCAGCCGTTCCCACCAGCTTGCCTTGCGGCGCACGTCAAGCTCGGAAACCGAGAAGCCGCGGATCGTGGTCACGATGTCGCGCAGGCTGTCGCCCGCGGGGCCCACATCCTTGTTCTTCACGTCGGCCAGCATTTCCTGGCTGATCACCTGCAGTTCGGCCTGCGCGGCGGATCCGAAGCTGATGATCGACTGGGTGTTGCCCATGTCAAGCTCGGCCATCCGCTTGCGGATCGCCTCGGCCTGCGGCGCGGGGGCGGCAGCCAGCGGCACGATCTCGCGGCCCGGTTCGGGCAGCACGACGGCGGTTACCTTTTCGACTTCGGCCAGGGCCAGGGCGGCCTCGCTGCGGATGGAGTTGGTCATGATGCCTCGCTTATTACTTTGGGGCCGGGCCTTGCGGGGCCGGGCGACGGCGCAATTCCGTGTTCTCTATACGCAGGCCGGGACTGTTTCTCAATCTGCGTTGCGGGGGCGGAGGAGAAGGTTGCTGCGTTGCGGCTGGTTTTGTTGCGCTGCAGCGCGGCGACAGGCTGGTTTCCGCCGGGGGCTGGGGTTCGGGTCACGACCCCCGTTGCAGCCTTTCGCGCAGAACCTCGATTTCGACATCGAGGTTGGTCCGGTCGTTCGACAGCAGGGCGGTGGTACGGGCGGCAAAGTTGGTTTCCAGGTCGGTCAGCAGCGCGTCGTATTTGGCGCGCACCAGCGGGTCGCGGTGCCGGGGGTAGAGGTCGGCGAACTTCACCGTCGCGTCGCGCGCGCCCATCAGGTAGACGCCCAGATACTTGCGCGCCGCCGTCAGGTCGCCGGGGTCGCCCTCGACGCTGCGGAACAGGGTGCGGGCGGTGGCGGCGAAGCGGTCGACCCGCGCCTCCATCTGGCGGTCGCCCGCGCGCAGGATCGCAGCCCTCATCGCTGTCAGGTGCTTTTCGGCCTCGTCAACCGCGCGGGCGACGCGGTCGGTCTGGAAGGTGTCGATGCCCTCCATGCCCTTGTCGCGCAGCGGGTCGGGACCAAAGGCGAAAAGATGCAGCGCGGCGCCGATCAGGCCGAACAGCAGGGGAAAGACGATGCCCTGCCCCGCCATCAGGCCACCCGCGACCAGCCCCGCGCCCATCAGCACCGAGCCTGCGATCTTGCGCGGAAAGGCCGGGCGGCGGGCGACGCGGCGGGCCTCCCACGCCTCTTGCGCAAGGATGCCCTCGCGCGTCAGCCAGGCGGCAAGGATCATCAGCCCGGCGGCGGCCAGGCCCAGCACCAGCCCGGCCGGGTCTGACCGGAAGGCGCTGAACAGGAAGACGAACGGCACGAAGAACAGCAGGTTGGAGCGCAGGCCCGCCGCCGAGCGGCGCTTGCCGGTGAAGGCGCCGGGCGCCGGGCCGCCGGGTTGCGGGGACTTGCCGTCGCGGCTGTATTTGCCGCCGAAACGCTGTGCCATCACGCCCCCCCGAGGGTGGCGACATACAGGATCAGGCCGATCAGCAGCGCGTAGGCGAGTTTCTGGAGGCCGGTTCCGGACATGCATCCCCCTTGGGTGGCAAGGCTTTGTGCAACGAATATAGGCGAGGCGCGGGGCAGTTGCCAGTGGCGGCTCAGCGTTTCGCCGGGCCGCGCGGGGGCCCCTTGGGGGCAGGTTTGCGGGGGGCGGCCCCGGAGCGGGATTTGGGGCCGCGCTGCGGTTTCGCCGGGTCTTCGGCCGGAAGCGCCGTGCGGGGGGTGGCCGGGCCGCGCGGGGTGCGGGTTTGCGGCTTGGGTGTGGCGGCGGCGGCGCGTTCGGCGGGGCCCGCGGCGCGCGTGGGGCGGCCGGTGGGTTTGGCCTTGGGCAGCAGGCGCGGCTTGGTGCCGCCGGGCCGGGCGGGCCTGGCTTCGGCGTCGCCGCCGCCGGGTTTGGGGCGCAGGCGCGGCTTGGCACCCTTGATCTCTGGCGCGTCATCTTCGGTCGGGTCGTAGCCCAGCTGGTCGCGCAGCACCTTGCCGCGCACCTCTGCCACGTCGCCGGGCTCCATGTCGCCCAGACGGAACGGGCCGTAGCTGACCCGGATCAGCCGGTTGACCGTCAGGTTCAGCGCGAACATGGCGCGGCGGATCTCGCGGTTCTTGCCCTCGCGCAGGCCGATGGTCAGCCACGCGTTTGCGCCCTGTATGCGGTCGATGATGGCGATCATCGGCTGGAACCGCTCGCCTTCGACCGTGATGCCGGTGCGCAGCGGTTCGAGGTCGGCATCGGTCGGGTTGCCCTTGATCCGCACCCGGTACTTGCGCAGCCAGCCGGTGGCGGGCAGTTCCAGCCGCCGCTTCAGCTCGCCGTCGTTGGTCAGGAGCAGCAGCCCTTCGGAGTTGAGGTCGAGCCGCCCGATCGACATGACACGCGGCATGTCCTCGGGCAGGCGCTCGAACACCGTGGCGCGGCCCTTTTCGTCGGAGGCCGACGTCACCAGCCCCTCGGGCTTGTAATAGAGCCAGAGGCGCGCGGGTTCGGGGGCGGCGACCGGCTTGCCCTCGACGGTGATGCGGTCCTGCGGCGTCACGTTCAGCGCCGGGCTGTCGATGACGCGCCCGTTGACCGCGACCTGGCCCAGCTCGATCATCCGTTCGGCCTCGCGGCGCGAGGCGATGCCCGCACGCGACAGCACCTTGGCGATGCGTTCGCCTGCCGGGGCTTTGGGCGGTGCGGGGGGCGGTGCGGGTTTTGCGGGGTCGGTCATATGGGGGGCCCTTTGCTGGAACTGGCGTTCCGCAGCGGCGGAGGCCGCCGGGGGCTTTGCGCCCCCGGACCCCCGCAGGGTATTTGACCCAAGAAGAAGGAGCAAGGCGGCTTGAACTGCCGGGCCAGGCGCGGCATCACGGGGCATGAGCCCGTTTCGCAGCCATATGGAGATTGCCTTGCAGGAGGCCCGCGCGGCAGCCTCGCGCGGCGAGGTGCCGGTGGGGGCGGTGGTGGTCTCGGCCGGCGGTGCGGTGGTGGCGCGGGCGGGCAACCGGACGCGGGAGCTGTGCGACCCCTCGGCTCATGCCGAAATGCTGGCGATAAGGGCGGCCTGTGCCGCGCTGGGGCAGGAGCGGCTGACGGGCCATGATCTTTACGTCACGCTGGAGCCCTGCCCGATGTGCGCCGGGGCGATTTCGGCGGCACGGATCGCGCGGCTCTACTATGGCGCGGCCGACCCCAAGTCGGGCGGGGTGGCGCAGGGGGCGCGGGTGTTCACGCATCAGCAATGCCACCATGTGCCCGAGGTCTATGACGGCATCGCGGCGGCGGAGGCGGCGGCGCTGCTGACCGGGTTTTTCGCGGGGCGGCGGCCGGGGGGGGATTTTTCGTAGAAAAATCGCGCGGCGCCCCGGCGGATGTCAGAATGTGATCGGTTCCAGCACCTGCGGCTCGATCACCGCGACGCCCGGCGGCAGGCCGGCGCGCAGGGCGTCGGCGTTCTGTTCCAGCGCCGGGAAGGTGCGGTAGTGGCAGGGGATCACGGTCTTGAAATTGAAATACTTGCGCGATGCGAAGGCGGCGCGCTTCATGTCCATCGTGTAGAGGCCGCCCGCCGACAGGATGCCGATGTCGGGGGCGTGCAGCTCGCCCATCCAGCCCATGTCGGCCATGATGTCGGTATCGCCCGAGACATAGACCGTGTGCCCTTCGCCCGCGATCATGTAGCCCGCCTCGTGCCCGGCATAGACCGGCGCGCCATCCGGCCCCGCGACCGAGGAGGAATGGCTGGCGTTGACCAGCGTCACCTTCGCCCCGCCGAGATCGAGCGTGCCGCCCTTGTTGTAGCCGGTGCCCGCGATGCCTTCGCGCCCGGTCCACCAGCTGACCAGATCGTAGGTGCCGATCAGGGGGATCGCCTTCTCCTTGCAGATCGACAGTGCGTCGGCGGAATGGTCACCGTGGCCGTGGGTCAGCAGGACGTGGGTCGCGCCTTCGGTCGCTTCGGCGCGGCGGGTTTCGGGGAACATCGGGTTGCCGGTCAGCCAGGGGTCGATCAGCAGCACGGCGGATTCGATCTCGATGCGGAAGCCGGAATGGCCGAGCCAGGTGATGTTCATGTGCAATTCCTTGGTTGCGATCCAAATCCAGTCTAGCGTGATCGGGGGGGAAAGAAATGGGCTGGTTCGAGCCGGTGGATGCCTATTGCGAGCGGCTGGGGCCGGACTACTGGGCCGAGCCGCTGAATGCGCTGACCAATCTGGCTTTTGTCGTGGCGGCGCTGGTGGTCTGGCCCCGGGTGCGGGGGGTGCCGCTGGCGCGGGCGCTGGCCATCGTGCTGGGGGCGATCGGGGTCGGGTCGTGGCTGTTCCACACCCATGCCAACCGGCTGACCGGGCTGATGGACGTGCTGCCGATCCTGGGGTTCATCCTGCTTTATGTCTATGCCGCGAGCCGCGACATGCTGGGGTTGAAGGGCTGGCAGGCGGGGCTGGCGGTGCTCGCGTTCTTTCCCTATGCCGCGCTGACGGTGCCGCTTTGGGGGATGGTGCCCGGCCTCGGGTCGTCGGCGGGCTATGCGCCGGTGCCGGTGCTGATTCTGGCCTATGCGTGGCTGCTGCGGCGGCGGGCGCCCGAAACGGCGCGGGGGCTGGCGGCAGGGGCCTTGGTGCTGGTGGCTTCGCTGACCTTCCGCACGCTGGACGGGCCGCTGTGCGGGGTGATCCCGATGGGAACGCATTTCCTGTGGCACCTGCTGAATGCGGTGATGCTGGGCTGGATGATCGAGGTCTACCGGCGGCATCGCCACGCCACCACCCGTCTTGCAGCGGGGGGCACGCCCGGCTAAACCACGCCAAACGGGTAAGCGGAGCATTGCGCCATGTCCATCGACATCGAAACCGCGCGGCGTGTGGCCAAGCTGGCGCGCATCCGCGTCGAGGAGGCCGACCTGCCCGCGCTGGCGGGTGAGCTGTCGGGCATCCTGACCTTCATGGAACAGTTGAACGAGGTTGACGTGACCGGCATCGAGCCGATGACCAGCGTTACCCCGATGCGGCTGAAACGGCGGGCGGATGTGGTGACGGATGGCGGCATCCAGAGCCAGATCCTCGCCAATGCCCCAGATGCGCGGGAAGGCTTCTTTGCGGTGCCGAAGGTGGTGGAATGACACATCCGAACGAACTGACCGTCGCCGCCGCGCGCGACGCGCTGCGCAAGGGCGAGTTGAGCGCGGTCGATCTGACCATGGCCTGCCTGACCGCGATGGATGCGGGCGACGGGCTGGGGGCCTTTGTCCACAAGACGCCGGAACTGGCGCTGGATCAGGCGCGGGCGGCGGATGCGCGCCTGAAGGTCGGCGATGCGCCGGGGATCTGCGGCATTCCGCTGGGGATCAAGGATCTGTTCTGCACCAGGGGCGTTGCCTCGCAGGCCGGGTCGAACATCCTCAAGGGGTTCAAGCCGGAATACGAATCGACCGTGACGGCGCAGCTGTTCGATGCCGGGGCGGTGATGCTGGGCAAGCTGAACATGGACGAGTTTGCCATGGGGTCGAGCAACGAGACCTCGTGCTATGGCCCGGTGGTCAACCCGTGGAAGGTCGATGACCGCAACCTGACGCCCGGCGGATCGTCGGGCGGGTCGGCGGCGGCGGTGGCGGCGGACCTCTGTCTGGCGGCGCTGGGCACCGATACGGGCGGCTCGATCCGCCAGCCTGCGGCGTTTACCGGGATCGTGGGAATCAAGCCGACCTACGGGCGAGTCAGCCGTTGGGGCATCGTGGCGTTTGCATCGAGCCTTGATCAGGCGGGGCCGATGACCCGGACGGTGCGTGACGCCGCGATCCTGCTGGGGGCGATGGCTGGGCATGACCCGAAAGACAGCACCAGCGCCGATCTGGCGGTGCCCGACTTCGAGGCGGCGCTGACCGGCGACATCCGGGGCAAAAAGATCGGCATCCCGCGCGAATACCGCATGGACGGGATGCCCGCCGAGATCGAGAAGCTCTGGGCCGACGGCACGGCGATGCTGAAGGATGCCGGGGCCGAAATCGTCGACATCAGCCTGCCGCACACCAAATACGCGCTGCCCGCCTATTACGTCATCGCGCCGGCCGAGGCGTCGAGCAACCTCGCGCGCTATGACGGGGTGCGCTATGGCCACCGCGCGAAGCTGGCGCAGGGCGACGGCATCACCGAGATGTACGAGAAGACCCGCGCCGAAGGCTTCGGCAAGGAAGTGCAGCGCCGCGTGATGATCGGCACCTATGTGCTGTCGGCGGGCTTCTACGACGCCTATTACAACCGCGCCCGCAAGGTGCGCGCCCTGATCAAGCGCGACTTCGAGCTGGCCTTCGCCGCCGGGGTCGATGCCATCCTTACCCCCGCCACGCCGTCGAGCGCCTTCGGGCTGGGCGAGATGGCCAATGCCGACCCGGTCGAGATGTATCTGAACGACGTGTTCACCGTCACGGTGAACCTCGCTGGGCTGCCCGGCATCGCGGTGCCGGTCGGGCTGGATGCCAAAGGTCTGCCGCTTGGGCTGCAACTGATCGGGCGCCCGTGGGAAGAGGCTGACCTGCTCAATCACGCCTATGTGCTGGAAGCGGCGGCGGGCTTTGTGGCAAAGCCCGAAAAATGGTGGTAGGCCCGGGCATGATGTTTTCCGGATACCTGCCCATGCGCCCAACTGCCCTGCTCCTCGTTGCTCTCGGCCTTGCCGCCTGTGCCCCCGCCGTGCCCGACAGCGGCGTCGGCTTTCAGGATTACCCGAGCTACCTGCGCGACCGCGAGGCGGCGCTGACCAACGGCACGCCGCCACCCGCGGCGCCGGGGGCCATGGCGACGCCCGCCCCGGTGTTCTCGACCGAACGGCTGGGGGCGGCGATCGACGCGGCCGAGGCGGGCGTGCCTGCGGCCCAGCCCTTCCCCGCCCAGCCTTCGCTTGCACAACCCTATCCCGCCCAGCAGCCCCCGCTTGATGGCTCCGCGCGGCCGCGTGGCAATGCGCCTGCGGGCATCAAGGTGGAATCGGGCGAGATGCTGAACCGCTCTGGTGGCATTTCCGACGAGAACGATTTCTCGGCGGTCGCGGCGCGCGAAACCATCGAAAGCGATGCCGAACGGATCGCCCGCAACCGGGCGCAGTATCAGGTGGTGACCCCGACGGCCGTGCCCGAACGCAGCGGATCTGCCGGGCCGAACATCGTGCAGTTTGCCCTGTCGACCACCCATGCGCCGGGAACGCCGGTTTACAAGCGGTCTTCGTTGCGGGTCTCGAACCCGGCCGCGGCTTGCGCGCGCTACAATTCGCCCGACCTCGCGCAGGAAGCGTTCCTGGAGGACGGCGGGCCGGAAAGGGACCGCAAGGGCCTTGACCCCGATGGCGACGGCTTCGCCTGTTCGTGGGACCCGCGCCCGTTCCGCACCGCCCTGAAGTAACCGGGCGCCATGCGGATCACGCCGCACCCCTCGCCCAACTGCGGTCCGCGGCGGGGGAGCGTTAAGCCCGACCTGATCGTGCTGCATTACACCGCAATGGCAACGGCCGCAGCCGCCTGTGACAGGCTGTGCGACCCCGAGGCCCAGGTTTCGGCGCATTACCTGATAGCCGAGTCTGGCGCCGTGCTGGAATTGGTGCCCGAAGACCTGCGCGCATGGCATGCCGGGGTGGGGGCCTGGGGGGCGGTGACCGAGGTGAACTCGCGCTCGATCGGGATCGAACTCGCCAACACCGGCAGCCACCCTTTCCCCGAGCCGCAGATGCGCGCGCTGGAATCGCTGCTGTCCGACATCATGACGCGCCGCGTGATTGCGCCCGAACGGGTGATCGCCCATTCCGACATGGCGCCGGGGCGCAAATCCGACCCCGGGCCGCGCTTCGACTGGCGCAGGCTGGCGCTGGCAGGGCTGTCGGTCTGGCCCGACACCGGCCCGCCCGGCGATTTCGCTGCCGCCGCCCGCGCCTTCGGCTACCCCGACGTGGCCCCCGACCTGCTGCTGGCCGCCTTCCGGCTGCGCTTCCGCCCCTGGGCGCGGGGGGCACTGGATGCCACCGACGCAAGCCTGGCCGCCGACCTCGCCCGGCGCTTTCCCGTTGACGGAAGCGGAGCCGCAGCGTAAGCCCGCCTTCGCGCGGATGGCCGGATGACCGCGTGTGCCCGGCAACGGGCATGCGAGGAAAGTCCGGGCTCCATGAGGCAGGGGTGCCGGGTAACGCCCGGCCGGGGCAACCCGAGGGAAAGCGCCACAGAGAAGAGACAGCCCTATCGGCCCGGCAACGGGTCCGGGGTGATGGTGAAACGGTGGGGCAAGAGCCCACCGCAGGACTGGCAACAGGACTGGCATGGCAAGCCCCACCCGGAGCAATGCCGAATAGGGGCCCCGCGTGGAAAGGTCCGCGGCCGAAGGGCCGGGGATACCGCCACAGGGACGGCTCAGCCCAGGGGCCCGGGTTGGCAGCTAGATCCCGCCGGTAACGGCGGGGGCAGAGGAATGGTCATCGAAGGGGCGCCACGCCCCCGAACAGAACCCGGCTTACAGGCCATCCGCGCACGCCTTTTGCCGCATTACCCGGCCCTGCCGGTTTCCGCCTTCGGCGAGGGTATTTGGACCAAGAAGAAACGGGAAGCGCAGAGTCCTGCTGGATTCTTCTTGGTCCAAATACCCTCGCCGAAGGCACATCGCGCGCAGCGCTGAAAGGCTTGCGCCGCAGGCGCGCAATCTGGTTGATGCTGACGTTTCGCGGTTGACTCGGCCCGCCCCATCGGTAAAAGGCAGGCTTCAAGGATTTCACGGGCGGCGCTCTGCCCGGCTGCAGGAGACGACGACCATGGCGAAACCGGCGACGATCAAGATCCGTCTGAACTCGACGGCGGGGACCGGGCACTTCTACGTGACCGAGAAGAACGCCCGCACGATGACCGAAAAGATGGTGGTGCGGAAGTACGACCCGGTCAAGCGCGAGCATGTCGAATACAAGGAAGGCAAGATCAAGTAGGATCTGCCGGAAATACGACCTCGACAGGCCGTGCCCATGGGTGCGGCCTTTGTCATTCCGGGCGCGCGTTCAGCCTGGTGTCAGGTCGGGCTGGTTGCCTGTGGCGTTCACAACCGCGAGGCAGGCCATGCAGAGACCCGAACTTCATTTCATTGATCGCGTCACCTGGTTGCGCGCGGCGGTGCTGGGGGCCAATGACGGCATCGTGTCGACGGCAAGCCTGATCGTCGGGGTGGCCGCGGCGGCCACCGGGCGGTCGGAGATCCTGGTGGCGGGGGCGGCCGGACTGGCGGCGGGGGCCTTGTCGATGGCCGCCGGGGAATATGTCTCGGTGTCGTCGCAGGCCGATACCGAGGCCAGCGACCTTGCGCGCGAGCGGGGCGAGCTTGCCACCCTGCCTGCGGGCGAACTGGCGGAACTGACCGCCATTTACGAAAGCCGGGGTGTGGACCCCGCCTTGGCGCGTCAGGTCGCGGCGCAGCTGACCGCGCATGATGCGCTTGGCGCACATGCCCGCGACGAGTTGGGGATCAGCGAAGCCACGGCGGCACGGCCGCTGCTGGCGGCGGTGGCCTCGGCTGCGGCCTTTGCGCTGGGTGCGGCCCTGCCGCTGGGGGCGGCAGTGCTTGCCCCCGAGCCGCAGTTGGTGGTCGGGGTCACGACGCTGTCGCTGGGGGCCCTGGCCGTGCTGGGTGCGCTTGGGGCGCGGGCGGGCGGCGCGCCGATCGGGCGGGGGGTTCTGCGGGTCACCTTCTGGGGGGCCATTGCCATGGCCGTCACGGCGCTGGTCGGCAGCCTGTTCGGCGCCGTGGTGTGACCGGCCTTCGGTCCCGCGCCCGGTGGACGGCGCCTTGCCATGCGAAAAGGGCCGGGGTTTCCCCCGGCCCTTTCAACTGTCTGCCCGGACTTGCGGACTATTCGCGGTTGCCGAGGAAGCTCAGCAGGAACATGAACAGGTTGATGAAGTCGAGGTAGAGCCGCAGCGCGCCCATGATGGCGGCCTTGCCCAGCCATTCCTGATCGCCCGCCTGCGCGTGCTCCAGATAGGTGGTCTTGATGTTCTGCGTGTCGTAGGCGGTCAGACCCGCGAAGATCAGCACGCCGATCGCCGAGATGGCGAACATCAGGGCAGGCGAGCCGAGGAAGATGTTGAGGATCATTGCCACGATCAGCCCGATCAGGCCCATCATCAGGAAGGTACCCATGCCGGACAGGTCCTTCTTGGTGGTGTAACCGTAAAGCGACAGGCCCGCGAAGGCGATTGCGGTGATCAGGAAGGTCTGCGCGATCGACACGCCGGTATAGATGGCGAAGATGTAGCTTATCGACAGGCCCATCGCCGCGGCGAAGACGTAGAAGAAAAGCTGTGCCGCACCGACCGAGAGGCGGTTGATCATCGCACTGAAGGCGAAGACCATGATCAGCGGCGCGAACATCACGAGCCATTTCAGCGGCGTGGCGAAGATCGCCTGAAGCAGCGCCTCATTGGTGCCGACAGCCCAGGCCACGCCGCCGGTCAGCAGCATCGCCACGGACATCAGCCCGTAGACCTTGTTCATGTGGGCACGCAGCCCGACGTCGATCTGGGCGGTGCGGGCGCCTGCGCCGACCGAACGGATCGTTTGATATTCAGCCATGTGAAGCCTCCGTCGAAATGAAAGGGGCGGGCCTGACGTGCAGACCCACCCTGCCTTCGTAATATTGGCAGGTGCGCGCCTGATTTCAAGCGTTTCCCTGCGAAATACCGATTTGCCGCGCCTTCCCGGTGTCGACGGTGATCAGCGGCGCCAGGCGTTCGGCACGTCCCAAAGCGGCCGGTTGGCTTCTGCGAAAGCCTCGTCGCGGGTCAGGCCGATGTCTTCAAGGGCGTGATCGTCCAGCCGGGCCAGGGCGTCGCGCTGGCGACGCGCGATCCGGCTCAACTCGGCGGTGCGCAGCAGGCGATGGAAAAACCCGCCGACCGGCAACATGCGGCCGGACTGAAGGCCCGAGCAGGTCAGTTGGGCGGTGTGGAGCGAGGCGAACATGATCTTTCCTTTCAGGACATCTGCATCGGTGACCGGATGGGGCGGTTGCCGCTTCGATCACTTGATCCTTTTGCCATAGTTTGCGACATTAGAAAAATGAATGCTTTTGACGGCTCGCATCAGGAAACGTGATATGGCTCGCAATCTGGATCTGACGGCCCTGCGCTCTTTCATGGCGATCGCCGACGCGGGCGGGGTGACGCGCGCGGCGGGGTTCCTGAACCTGACGCAGTCGGCGGTGTCGATGCAGATCAAGCGGCTGGAGGATGTGCTGCAGGTGCCGCTGCTCGACCGTTCGGCGCGCAAGGTTGTGCTGACGCCGCCGGGCGAGCAGTTGCTGGGCTATGCGCGGCGGATGCTGGCGCTGAATGACGAGGTGTTCGGGCGGCTGACTCATGACGTGCACGAGGGCGAGGTGGTGCTGGGCGTGCCGCATGACATTGTCTATCCCGCGATTCCGCAGGTGCTGCAGCAATTCAACCGCGACTTTCCCCGGATGCGGGTCACGCTGCTGTCGTCCTTTACCCGCGTGCTGCTGGCGCAGTTCGGGCGCGGCGAGTGCGACGTGATCCTGACCACCGAGGACGGGGTGGGCGAGGGCGGCGAGACGCTGGCGGAACTGCCGCTGGTATGGATCGGCGCGCCGGGGGGCTCGGCGTGGAAAAGCCGGCCGCTGCGGCTGGCGTTCGAGCACAACTGCATCTTCCGCCAGGGTGTGCAGGCGGCGCTGGACAGGGCCGGGATCGGCTGGGAGATGGCGGTGGAATCCGACAGCTCGCGCACCATCGAAGCCTCGGTCAGCGCCGATCTGGCCGTCCATGCCGCCCTTGCGGGGTCGGAGCCGCCGCATGTGGAACGGATCGCCCATGGCGGGGCGCTGCCCGATCTGGCGCGCACCAAGGTCAATCTCTATGTGGCCGACCCGGTCCACAGCCCGGCGGTCGGCGCGCTGGCCAATCTGATTCGGCGCGCCTACGCGGGGCGGGCGGCGGAGGGCAAATTTTCTACGAAAATTTAGGCACTCCGGGGCAGCGGCGTTTCCCGGCAGGGCAGGGAAATTTTCGTAGAAAATTTGGGGTCAGGGCATCGTCACCACGACCTTGCCGGTGGACGTGCGGCTGCGCAGCAGGGTCAGCGCCTCGGCAACCCGGTCCAGCGGCAGGGTGTGGCTGACATGGGGGTGCAGGCCGCCGTCGGCGAACCAGCCGAACAGCGTGGCCATGCTGCGCGTCAGCACTTCGGGCCGGAAGCTCAGGTATCCGCCCCAGTAGAGGCCCATCACCGACAAGTTCTTGACCAGCAGCAGGTTGGCGGGAACCTGCGGCACCGCGCCCGAGGCGAAGCCGATGGTCAGAAGGCGCCCCTCGGGGCGGGTGGCGCGCAGCGCCTCGAGGAAGGCGTCGCCGCCGACCGGGTCATAGACCACGTCCACCCCGCCCAGCGCCTTGAGCGTGCCGCGCAGGTCGGGCGCGTCGCTGTCGATCAGGTGGTCGGCCCCGGCGGCCGCAGCGACGGCCAGCTTGTCCGCGCCGCGGGCGCTGGCGATCACCCGCGCCCCCATGCGCTTGCCGATCTCGACCGCCGTCAGGCCGACGCCGCCGGCCGCGCCCAGCACCAGCAGCGTTTCGCCCGGTTGCAGGGCGGCCTTGTGCGACAGCGCGACATGGCTGGTGCCATAGGCGATCTGGAAGGCGGCGGCGGTGGTGAAATCCATAGCGTCGGGCAGGGGCAGGCAGCGGTCGGCGGCAAAGCAGCCGCTGGTCGCGAGGCCACCCTGGCTGGCGAAGGCCGCGACCCTTGTGCCAGGGGCCGGGCCCGCGGAGCCGGGGCCCAGCGCCTCGACCGTGCCTGCCACTTCCATTCCGAGGGTGAAGGGCGGGGTGGGGCGTTCCTGATACTTGCCTTCCTGCATCAGCAGGTCGGCGAAGTTCAGCCCGCAGGCCGCGATGCGCAAGCGCACCTCGCCCGGTCCGGGGACGGGGTCGGGCAGGGTCTGCAGCCGGGCCGGCTGTCCGAAAGCGTCGATCCGATAGGCAAGCATGATCTCTCCGTTGTCAGGCGTTTCCACCATAACGGGTGCGCTGCCGACCTTCCAGCCCGGGTATATTGCAGAATGCACAAGAATGTGACGCCGATCGTTGCAAAATGCATAGCGTAATGCGAAACCCGCTTAGCGCGAGTGGGTGTTAACCAAAGCGCCTCTGGGGTGAAGCTGCAAACTTGGCGCTGAATACTTCTTCACCTGTATAATTGGACATATCCAAAAAGACAGGTTTGCAACCGATTTTCGCTTTCCTGTGGAAAAGGTCGGACAGCCCCGATTTTGGCACGGATCTTGCTTGATAAAGGGCATACGAAGCCGACCAAACCGGAGATTTCGATGAAGCACCCTGTAGACGCTCATGTTGGAAAACGCATTCGCCACCGCCGCTGGATGGTCGGGATTACCCAGCAGCAACTCGCCGATCAGGTGGGAATCAAGTTCCAGCAGATCCAGAAATATGAAACCGGCATGAACCGGGTCAGCGCCTCGCGGCTTTGGGACGTGGCCGAGGCGCTGGGCGTCGGCATCGCCTTCTTTTTCGAAGGCATCGACGAGGCTCGCGAAGGCGCGCGCGCGGTGGAAGGAGACATCCTGGCCGACAAGGAGGCGCTGGAGCTGGTGCGCTCCTACTATGCCATTCCCGAGGCGCAGCGCCGTCGGCTGTTCGATCTGGCCCGGGTGCTGAGCGACGCCGCCTGACGCGCGTCGGCGCAGGCCCTTGCGCTGGCCCGCGCCGCCCTTCAGGGTGGCGGCGGGTTGGCAAGGGCGGATGGCGGACATGGTGACGAAGGCAGAGCAGGCGGAACTGATCGCGGTTGCGGCCGAACTGGCGGATGCGGCGCGGGCGGCGACCCTGCTGCACTTTCGCACCGCCGACCTCGCGGCCGACACCAAGGAAACCGACCGCTTCGACCCGGTGACCGTGGCCGACCGCCTGTCGGAACAGCGGATGCGCGAGATTCTGGCGCAGCGCCGCCCGCAGGACGCCGTATTGGGCGAGGAGATGGGGCCCACCCCGGGCAGCAGCGGGCTGACCTGGGTGCTGGACCCGATCGACGGCACGCGGTCCTATCTGTGCGGGGCGCCGACCTGGGGGGTGCTGATCTCGGTTGCCGATGCGACCGGGCCGATTTACGGCCTGATCGACCAGCCCTATATCGGCGAGCGGTTCGAGGGCGGCTTCGGACGTGCCGCGATGACCGGGCCGCACTGGTCGCGGCCTCTCCGGACGCGGGCGGCGCGGCCGCTGTCGCAGGCCATCCTGATGACCACCTTTCCCGAGGTCGGCACGGCAGAGGAGGGCGCGGCCTTCCGCCGCCTCGTGCCGCAGTGCCGCCTGACGCGCTATGGCATGGATTGTTATGCCTATGCGCTGATCGCGGCCGGGCATATCGACCTTGTGGTAGAAGCGGGCTTGCAGGCCTATGACGTGCAGGCGCCGATTGCGGTGATCGAGGCGGCGGGGGGCATCGTCACCGACTGGCAGGGGCGGCCCTGCCCGCAGGGGGGCCGGGTGCTGGCGGCGGCGAACGCCGATGTTCATGCGGCGGCGCTGGCCGTGCTGAACGGCTGACGCCTCAGGGCAGGATCTGCAGCCAGCACCAGGCGGTGACAAGGGTCGCGGCCGTAGCCAGCAGCACCGAAGAGGCCACCACCCGCCGGCCGACGCCATACATGTCGGCAAAGAGATAGGCGTTGACGCCGGGGGCCATCGCCGCCGTGATCACCGCCGAGCGCAGACCCGCCGCGTCGAGCCCGAAGGCGAAACGCCCGAGCCCCCATGTGATCGCCGGATGCACCAGCAGGGCCAGGGCGCAGATCATCAGGATGGTGCGGCTGTCGCCCTCGGGGCGGTAGCGGGTCAGCACGCCGCCAAGACCGAACAGGGCGGCGGGAATCGCCGCGCGCGCCATCATGTCCACCGCCGCGGCCAGCGACCCCGGCAGCGCCAGCCCCGACAGGTTGACGGCAAAGCCCGCCGAGATGCCAAGCACCATCGGCTGGGTGAAGACCGCCCGCAGCACCTGCCCGGCCAGTGCCGGGGCGGAAAGCCCCTGACCGTGGCTGCGGACCGTTTCCATCAGGGTGATGCCAAAGCCGTAGAGCAGCGGCGAATGCAGCGCGATGATGGCATAGTTGCCCGCCAGCGCGTCGGGGCCATAGGCGCGTTCGGTGATCGGCAGGCCCAGGAGCAGGGTATTGGAAAACAGGCAGGCAAAGCCGATGGCCACGCTGTCCTGCACGGGGCGGTGGAACATCAGGCGCGAGCCGAGGAACCCCAGCCCGAAGCTGATGAAGGCGCCGATGTAGAAGCTGAGCAGCAGGCGCAGCTCGAACGCCTGCGACAGGTCAAGCTGCGCGATCGAGCGGAACAGCAGGCAGGGCACGGCGAAATTCTGGGCAAAGCGCATCACGCCATCAACCGCGCTGTCACCCAGCAGACCGACGCGGGCCATGGCGTAGCCGAAACCGATCACCAGAAACACCGGCAGGATCACGTCGAGCAGCGCGCTCACGCGGCGTCCAGTTCCAGCACCATCCCGTCATGGGCCGGCACGACATGGTCGGGCAGTTCGGCGGCCAGCGTGTCGTGGTCAAGGTCGATGTGCATGTTGGTCAGCACCGCGCGGCGCGGGGCGGCGCGGGCGATCCAGTCCAGCGTCATCGCCAGATGCGCGTGGGTCGGGTGCGGCGTGCGGCGCAGGGCATCGACCACCCAGATCTCCAGCCCCTGCAGCAGCGCCCAGCCCGCCTCGGGGATCGCCACGGCGTCGGGCAGGTAGGCCAGCCCGCCGATCCTGAGCCCCAGCGCGTCCATCGCGCCATGGTCGGCATGGAACGGATGCAGCGTCACGGTGCCGCCCGCGCCGGTGATCTGGAACGGGTCGTCATGGATCGAATGCAGGTCGAGGATCGGCGGGTAGGGGCTGTCGCCGGGCTGCACGAAAGCATAGCCGAAACGCGACAGCAGCGCATCCTGCGTCGGGCCGTCGGCCCAGACCGGCAGGCGGGAGCGGCGGTTGAACACGATCTGGCGCAGGTCGTCGATGCCGTGGACATGGTCGGCATGGGCATGGGTATAGACCACCGCATCCAGCAGCCCCACGCCCGCGTCGAGCAACTGGTCGCGCATGTCGGGCGAGGTGTCGATCAGCACGCGGGTCACGCCCTGATCGGTGATGCGTTCCACCAGCAGCGAGCAGCGGCGGCGGCGGTTCTTCGGATTGCACGGATCGCAGGCGCCCCAGTCGCCCCCAAGGCGCGGCACGCCGCCGGACGAGCCGCAGCCCAGGATGGTGAAGCGCAGCCGGGCGCTCACGCAGGCACCATCGCGGCCTTGGCGAACAGGCGGTCGAAGTTGGCGCTGGTGGCGGCGGCGAAGGCGGCCGGGGTCAGCCCGAACACCTGCGCGCCGATCGCGGCGGTGTGGGCGGTGTAGGCCGGCTCGTTGCGGCGCCCGCGATGGGGCGGCGGCGCAAGGTAGGGGCTGTCGGTTTCCAGCAGGATGCGGTCGAGCGGGGCGGCGGCAAATATCGCGCGCAGGTCGGCGGATTTGGGGAAGGCGGCGATGCCCGACATCGACAGGTAGAAGCCGAGGTCGAGCGCCGTCTGCGCCAGTGCCGGGCCGGAGGAAAAGCAGTGCATCACGCAGCCGAACGGCGCGCGGGCATAGCCTTCGGACAGAAGGCGCGCCACGTCGTCGTCGGCGTCGCGGGCGTGGATGACCAGCGGCAGGCCGGTGATCTGCGCCGCCTGAATATGCACGGCAAGGCTTTGCTGCTGCGCCGCGATGCTGTCGGCGGAATAGTGGTAGTCGAGCCCGGACTCACCGAAGCCGACGAATTTCGGGTGCTGCGCCAGCGCCACCAGGTCTTCAACCGTCGCCATCGGTTCTTCGGCGGCGCTCATCGGGTGGGTGCCTGCGGTGTAGAACACGCCGGGGAATGCCTCGGCAATCGCGCGGACCCGGGGTTCATGACGCAGGCGGGTGCAGATCGTCACCATGCGGGTAACGCCAGCGGCATGGGCGCGGGCGACAACCTCGGGCAACTCGCCCTCGAAATCGGGGAAATCGAGGTGGCAGTGGCTGTCGACGATCTGTGGCGGCGGGGCGGCGTTAAGCGGTTCGGGGATCATGCTGCCTACCTTTGGGCGAGCGTGCCCGCCGTCTCGTCGATCTTCAGCACCATATCCATGAGAAGTGCGGCAGGGTCAAGGTTGACCGCCCGGCCGCGCCGCGCCCTGAGGCCAAGGGTCTGCGCCAGTTCGGCCCAGACGCGGGCGCTGCGTGGGTCGGGGGCAAGGCGGGCGATCAGCGCGGCCTCGCCCCTGGCGGCTTCGGGCGGGCAATGGCCCAGCGTGCCTGCCCGCGCCAGCCGCGCCAGAAAGAGGTCGAGCAGGGTCAGGATCAGGTCGAACCGCGCCTCCTGCCCGCGCCCGGCGCCGAGTTCGGCCAGCGCCAGCGCGCGTTGGCGGTCCATGCGGGGCAGGGTCGTCATCAGGGCCAGCAGGGAATCATAGAGCTTCATGCCGTCGAGGTTGGCGATGCGGATCGCCTCGCCGACCGAGCCGCCGGCCAGTTCGGCCATCGCCTCGGGGTTGGTGGGCTCGGCCCCGGCCAGCGCCATGGCTTCAGCCATTTCGGGCGCAGGCAGCGGCCCCAGCCGCAGCTCGCGGCAGCGCGAGCGGATCGTGGGAAGCAGGCGGAACGGCTGGTGGCTGATCAGGATCAGCGTGACAAGCGGCGGGGGTTCTTCCAGCAGTTTCAGCAGCGCATTGGCCCCGGCGGTGGCGAGCTCATCGGCGCAGTCGATGATCGCCACGCGGCGGCCGCCATCGGCGGCGGTCATGTTGAAGAAGCTTTTCAGCTTGCGCACTTCCTCGACCCTGATATCGGCCGACAGTGCCTTTTCGCTGGTGTTCAGCCCGCGGCGCAGCAGGAACAGCCGCCCCTCGGCCAGCGCCACCATGCGGCGGGCAACGGGGTGGCTGTCGGGAATGTCGAGCGTGACGGGCGGCGGCGGGGCGAACATGCCGCCGTCATTTTCGGGTGTCGCCAGCAGGAACCGCGCCAGCTTCCACGCCAGCGTCGCCTTGCCGACGCCGCGCGGCCCGGTGATCAGCCAGCCGTGGTGCAGGCGGCCGCCGTTGAAGGCCGCCAGAAACTCGGCCTGCGCCGCGCCGTGGCCGATCAGCCGCCCGGTTTCGCGCGGGTGCGGCGCGCCTTCGACGCGATCAGGTTCGGGGATGTCTTCGGGGGCGAGCGCCATTCAGGTGCCGAAGTGAGCAAAGGCGGCGGCCAGCACGTCGGCGGCCACCGCCTGCGGGTCGCGGTTGCCGTCGATCACCCGAAAGCGCGGGGCGGAGGCGGCCAGCGCCAGAAACCCGGCGCGCATCCGGGTCTGCATGTCGGCGCCCATGTCCTCGAACCGCTGTTCGGCACCCAGCCGGGCGCGGGCGCGCGACAGGCCCAGATCGGGGTCGATGTCGATCAGCAGCGTCAGGTCAGGCTCGACCCCGATCATCAGCGCGTGCAGATCGTCCACCGTGCGGCGAAGGTCGCCCCGCGATATGCCCTGATACATCCGGGTGCTGTCGGCGAACCGGTCGGTGATCACCACGGCGCCGCGGTCCAGCGCGGGGCGGATGGTCTTTTCCAGATGGTCGCGGCGGGCGGCGGTGAACAGCAGGATCTCGGTTTCGGCCGACCAGCGGTCGGGGTCGCCCTCCAGCACCAGACGGCGGATTTCCTCGGCGCCGGGGCTGCCGCCGGGTTCGCGCGTCAGCAACACCGGCCAGCCGCGCGCCACCAGCGCATCGGCCAGCAGGCGGGCCTGCGTGCTTTTTCCAGAGCCGTCGATGCCCTCGAAGCTGACAAAGCGGCCGGTGGTCCTTCCTGCGGAATCCATGTCAGGACGCGGGGGCCTCGGGCGCAAAGCGGGTGCGCAGCACCTGCACGGCGACGCCAAGCCGGGTGGCGAAGCCGCCGCGCGGCACGGCGGTTTCGGCCAGCAGCGGCACATGGGCATCGGGCAGGCCCGGCACATGAATCACCAGATCGGCCACCTTGGCGCCCTGCGCCACGGGTGCGGTCAGCGGGCCGGTGTAGCTGACCTCGGCCGTGACCTGACCCTGCACCAGCGCGGGCAGCAGCAGTTGCACGTCCCGTTCTGCCACCATGCCGACCTTGGTGGCTTCACCCATCCAGACATCGGCCTCGGCCAGCCGCTGGCCCTTGGTCACCACGGTTTTCAGCACGAACTGGCGGAAGGCCCAGTTTGCCAGGCTTTCGGATTCCTCGGCCCGATCCTTCTCCGACGCAAGGCCGGTGATGGCAAAGATCACCCGCCGGTCGCCGCGCTTGGCCGACCCGACCAGCCCGTAGCCCGCCTCCATGGTGTGCCCGGTCTTCAGCCCGTCTGCCGTCCAGTCGCCGCCCGAGCCCAGCTTGAGCAGCGGGTTGCGGTTCTCGCTGTTGGCGGGCGCGCGGTCCTTGTAGTTGAAGCCGGTCATGGCGAAGAACGGGTAATACTCGGGGAATTCGGTGATCAGGCGGTTGGCGAGCACGCCAAGGTCGTGCATCGACATGCGGTGTTCGGGGTCGGGCCAGCCCGAGGCATTGGTGAAGTTCGACTTCGTCATCCCCAGCGCCCGGGCCCGTTCGGTCATCTGCTGGGAAAAGGTGGCTTCGCTGCCCGAAAGGCCCTCGGCCACCACGACGCAGGCGTCGTTGCCGGAATTGATGATGATGCCGTGTATCAGGTCTTCGACGGTCGGCTTGTCCATCTCGTTCAGGAACATGGTCGAGCCGCCCATTTCGCGGGCACGGGTCGATACGCTGAACGTCGTGTCCATCGTCACGCGGCCGTCCTTCAGCGCCTCGAACAGCATGTTCAGGGTCATCAGCTTGGACATCGAGGCAGGGGGCAGCGACTCGTCTCCGTTCTTGTCCAAAAGCACGGTGCCGGTGGTCACGTCATAGACCCAGGCCGCCCCGGCACGGGTGTCGAACGCCTGTGCGGGCAGGGCGGCAAGGCCGAAGGCGAGGACGAGGGCGAGGTGCCGGAACATCGGGCGGTCCTTTCTCAGCGGGAGAGGAAATAGGCGTCGGTGAAGCCAAGGCCCTTGACCTTGGCCAGCAGGGCGGCCCGGTCGCCGGCGCCGCGGGCGACGACGCTCCAGAACGCCTTGCCCTGACTTTCTTCCTTGCGGGTGTCGGCGGCGATGCCTGCCCCGGTCAGGGTTGCGGCCGCGCGCCGGGCGTTGGCCTCGACGCTGAAGATGCCGATCTGGATGGCGTTCGGTCCGCCGGACGCGGGCGGGGCCGCGGCGGCGGTCGGGGCCGGTGTGGCGGCGGGTTTGGCGGGCGCTGGCGGCTTGCCGTCGGCCCGGTCGATTGCGGCGGCGGCAGCGGCCACCGGGGGCAGAACGGCGGTATCCACCGTCTCGGCGGCATCGAGAATCGGCTTGCGGGCGTCGGGGGCGGCCTGCGGCACTTCTTCGCGGCGCAGCGCGGTGACGTTCAGCTTGCCCGGCTGCCCGGCCAGCAGGCCCAGTGCCGAGGCCGCATCCGACGAGATCTGCAGCTTCGGCCCCGGGTTTTCGCGTTCACGCCGGAACAGCGCGCCGATCACGAACTTGCCATTGGCCGGGTTGCGCAGGATCACCCGCTCGGGGTCGACCGCATCGGGCGAGGCGACCCAGACGCCGCCGAGCGAGGGCCGCCCGTCCCACAGTGCATCATCGGTCACCTGAAAGACCTGCGGCGCCTCGACATCGCGATCCACCAGCCGCACCGAGGTGGAAGGCACCGCCTCTGCCCCGTCTTCGGCCGGTTTGTCCTTGCCTGCAAAGGGGTTGACCCCGTCTTCGCAGGCGGCAAGACCCGCCGCCGCCATCGCCGCCAAGATCAGGTTCCTGATCGCTGCCTTCGTCATTCCAAGCCCCTTGCCGCGCGTGTTCTGTGCCGCGCTTGTCCCGTTCCACCCCTGCGGGGGTGGCTGCCTGCCCATCACGCGCCCTTGCGCTCGCGCGCATCATATCGCCAAGCTGACCGGCTGGAAAGGGTTCCGGCCGGTTTGAGCGGAATTCGGCAGTCGGAGCGAGGGCGGCAGGGTCACTCGGCCGCATCGGTTTGCGGGCGGGAGTCGTCGAGATCGTCGATCAGCGCGGTTTCCATGTCGCGGTCAAGCTGGCGGGCGCGGGCGACATACGCATCGTTGAGGTGGACGGGCTGGCCGGGCACCCAAAGCTCTGCCAGATCGCGCATCGCGGCGCGGTCAACCTTGTAGTAGGTCTGCGACAGCCTGGCGGCCTCGTAATCGGTGAAGCCGATGTTTTCCAGCACATAGCGCCCGGCGCGGATCGAGCTGTCGAAGGTTTCGCGCACGATGTCGTTGGCCCCGGCCTGGAATAGTTCATAGACATGCACCCGGTCGCGGGCGCGGGCGACGATGTGCAGGTCGGGGCGGAACTTGCGGGCGAAGGTCACGATCTTCAGCGCCGAGGTGCGGCTGTCGACCGCCACCACCAGCGCCGACGCCTCGGCAAGGCCCGCGGCCTCCAGCAGTTCGGGGCGGGTCGGGTCGCCGAAGAAGCCCTTGACGCCGAAGCGGCGCATGGTCTCGATCGTGGTCATGTCGGCGTCAAGCACCACGGTGTCGATGCCGCTCATCCGCACCAGGCGGTTGACCACCTGCCCGAAGCGGCCGATGCCCGCGATGATCACCCGGCCCTTCCTGTCGATCTCGTCGGGTTCGGGGCTGGGGGTGCGGGCGGTCATGCGGCGGGCCAGCACATCGTAGGCGATGAACAGCAGCGGCGTCAGCAGCATCGACAGGCTGATCACCAGCAGCGCCAGCTTGGCGATTTCGTCCGGCAGCACCGATTGCTGCAGGGCAAAGCTGATGATCAGGAAGCCGAACTCGCCCGCCTGCGCAAGCCCGAGGCTGAACAGGAAACGGTCGCGGCCGCGGATGTCGAACGGCCAGGTCAGCCCCAGCAGCACCACCGCCTTCAGCGCGATCAGCCCCACCGTCAGCGCCAGGATCAGCAGCGGCTGCGCCATCAGCACCGCAACGTCGATGCTGACCCCGACGGTCATGAAGAACAGGCCCATCAGCAGGCCCTTGAACGGCTTGATGTCGGCTTCAAGCTGGTGGCGGAACTCCGAGTTGGCCAGCACCACCCCGGCCAGGAAGGTGCCAAGGGCCGGCGACAGCCCGACCAGCATCATCAGGAAGGCGATGCCCAGCACCATCAGCAACGAGATGAAGGTCGACATTTCCGGCAGGCGCGAGGCATGGACGAAGCGGAACACCGGCCGCGTCAGGTAGTGCCCGGCCAGGATGATGGTGGCCACGATGGCCAGCGTCAGCAGCGTGACGCCCCAGCCCGGCAGCGATTGCACCAGGCTGATCAGCGGTTCGGCCGCCTGCGAGGGGTCATCCGCCAGCCCCGGATTGCTGACGCCGAGGTTTTCGGTGGTCAGCCCGGCCATCGAGCCCCCGACGGCCAGCAGCGGAATCAGCGCCAGCATCGGCACCACCGCGATGTCCTGCGTCAGCAGCACCGAAAAGCTGCCGCGTCCGCCGCTTGACCGCATCAGGTCCTTTTCCGTCAGGGTCTGCAGCACGATGGCGGTGGACGAAAGCGAAAGCGCCATGCCGACCGTCAGCCCGATCTGCCAGCCAACCCCCAGTGCCAGCAGCACCGCCGCAATGGCACCGGTCGTCAGCACCACCTGCAGCCCCCCCAGGCCGAGCAGCCGGTGCCGCATGTCCCACAGCGCGCGCGGGTCGAGTTCGAGGCCGATCAGGAACAGCATCATCACCACGCCGAATTCTGCGAAGTGCTGCAGGTCGATGGTTTCGGTGCCCGCAAGGCCCAGCACCGGCCCCATCAGGATGCCCGCCGCCAGATAGCCCAGCACCGACCCCAGCCCGAACCGGACCGCCAGCGGCACGATCAGCACGGCGGTGCCGAGGTAGATGCTGGCAAGATAGAGGAAACCTTCCATCGTGGTCCTTTTTGCGGAATCGGGCTTTGCTGAACGGGGAATCGGGTCAAGCGGGCAGGGCGGTATCGGACGTGGGTCCATTGCGATCTGGCTTTGCACCCGCGCGAGAGCGGGATGCAACAGGATCGCCTGATGGATCAGGCGATTCAGTGCGGGGCAGATGGCGCAAAGGACGCGCGGAACATAGTCCGCCGCGCCGGTCAATGTCCATGCGGCGATCGCTTCCGGCCGGCTGCCGAAGCCGGGGCGTGGGCATGGGGATGGCGGCGAAACCCGCAGCCTGTGGCGGATCTTCCCGAGGCCGCGATCGGTCCGATCCTTTCCGGGTTCATCCGGTGCAAGGCCGGTGACGGGGTCTGCGAAGGCAACTGCCGCGCCGCGTTCGCGTCGAACGAGAGGGTCCGGATCGACCGAGGGCGTTTGCCCCCGCGAAGGGCGGTCAGCCTTTCGGCATCGCCAGCGTGATCATCTTGCCGTTCTTCTGGTAGCGCACTTCGCTGGCTGTGATGGCGGCGACCCGGCCGCCGTCAACGCTGTCACCGACCTTGACCTTCTTGTAGCGGCCGTTGGATTGCCGGATCAGGGCATAGCGACTGGACGCGGTGCCGTAGACGCCGATCAGGTTGGTCTTGGACAGGTTGATCGCATTGGCGAACGTGGCCTGCTTGGCAAGCGAGGCGCGGATCGGGATCTTCGGCGCGGCAGAGGCCGCGACTTCGGGTTCGTCTTCTTCCTCGGGATCGGCCGGGGGGGCGACCCTGGCGGTGGGGCGCACCGCGACGGCAACCGCCGCCTCGACCGCCTTCGAGAAATCCTTGGGCCGCGCGGCAGGCGTCCGCGACACGGCAACGGCCAGCGAACTGGACGAGGCGCTGATTTCGGTCGCGGGGTCGGGCTGCACCGCTTCGGCCAGCGCGGAGAGGGTGGCGGCCTCGGTCGCCCGGCGGGCCTCTTCGGCGCGGGCAATCATGCTGGTCGGGCGCGGGCGCGGGCGCAGGCTGGTCACCCGCGCATCGGTTTCGGGCGTCAGCGCCGCGTCGTCTTCGGCCTGAACCGGGGCCGGGGGGGCCAGCCCTGCCGGGCGGGCACGCGGCCGCGCCCCGGCCAGCTCCGGGTCGGACGGGAATTCGGCCGGTTCGGCGGCGGCCTCCGGCAGGGTGGCGGCGGGGGCAGCGGCGGGCACGTCGAGCGCCGCCGGTCGGGGCGGCGGCACCACGGATGGGCGACCGGCGATCAGCGTCACACCTTCAGGCGTCACCACTCCGGCCTCGGTCGGCTGGATGAAGCCGTTGGCGTCGAACTGATACAGCGTGCCGAACGGCGGCGGCGGCTGCTGCGGGCCCGGCAGGGCGTCGGCAAGGGTATCGGGCTGCGGCAGGGCGATGGGGTCGAGGATCGGCGGCGCGGGCTCGACGGTGGTCAGGAAAATCTCGTCCTGCGCATCCTCGGCCGGGGCGAAGGCGGTCGCCTCGCCTGCCGCGGGCGCGGTGACGCCGGGGGCGGCCTCGACCACGGTATCGGTCGGGGGTGCCGGGTCTGCCGTGATATCAAGGGTTTCCGGCGCGGCCACCGGACCTGCGCTTTCGGCCGCTGCCGGGTCGGCGCCGGCTTCGGGGAATTCGGCAGGGTCCTGCAGGTCGGCCAGCATTTCTTCGTCGACGCCGGGCAGCGGTGCATCCGAGGCGGGAGCGGTGGCGACCACCGCCGGATCCTTGTCCTCCGACGCGATGTAGAAGGATGACCACGCCGCCACGATCGCCAGCAGCAGCAGCAGGGCGCCGGTCAGGATCAGCCCCAGATGGCGCGGCTTGCCCCGTTGCGGCTGTCCACGAGAGCCGAAGGCGCCGGGGGCACCGCGGCGGGTGCCGGTCGAACTCGGCGCTGCCGGGGGCGGTGGGCGGGATGTTGACCTTGGCGCGGCGCAGGGGAAGGCCCTGAATGCCCGGTGCGGTGACCGGTCCGGCCGCAGTCTTGGTGGCGCCCTTCTTGCCGGGCACCGGGGCCGCCGGCTTGCGCACCGGCGCTGCCAGACCGGCCGCGGCGGGCGGCGTTCCCGTTCCCGTTCCAGCGCCGGGCCGCGGGGGCAAAGGCGGCTCGACCCGCGGGCGCGCCGGATCGGCACCGGGCTGGGCGGGCCGGGGGGGCGCCGGACGCGGCGGGGCGGAACCCAGCGCCGGGCCGGGCACCGACTGTGCCGTGACATCCGCCCGGCGGGTGGAAAACGCCGGAGGCTTGCCGACAGGAAGCTCTGATCTGGCCAGATCGGGTTGAGGCAGATCGGGCTTCGGCAGATCGGGTTTGGTCGTCATCGCGGCCAGCGGGTCGGGCCGGGGTTCGGCCAGCGGTGCCGCCGGACGTTCGGCAATCGGGTCTGGGCGCGGTTCGGGCACGGGGTCTGCGGGCGGCATCGTGGCCGCCTCGGCCGCGCGATCCCGCACGGGGGCGGCGTCGGCAGGGCGGTCGGCGGGCTGGATCATCGCCCGTTCGGCCATGCGCTCGGCACGGCTGCGCATCACCGGGGGGGGGCGTCCCGCTGCGGGGTGTCGGAACTGTTCAGACGCGGGGGCGGCGGCACCGGGTGGCGCAACTCTTCGAAGGCGGGCTCGGCCGGGGGGCGGGCGGCAGCCGCGTCTGCACGGGCTGCAGGGGGCTGCTCGGGCCCGGCGGCACGGCGTTGCGAACCCGGGGCCGCCGGTTCGGGGTCTGCGCGGCCGGGCTTGGCGGCCACGGTATCGGGCACCGAGTCGGGCACGGGGTCGGGCCGGGAGGCCGCGGGTGCGGGCATGGCCGCGTCGGGCGCGGGCGTGACCGCAGATACGGGCTGGGCAGGCGCTGGCTCGGGGCGGGCCACGGGGTCGGGCTTGTCCGCCAAGGCGCCGGGCCCGTTCGTCACGGGTTCAGGCGGGGCCACGACCGGTTCGGCTGCCGTGTCGGAGGGCGCGGCCCCGGCGGGTGCCGCGTCGGGCTTGCCTGCGGGCGGGGCGGCTGCGGGCGGGGCGGCTGCGGGCGGGGCGGCTGCGGGCGGGGCGGCTGCGGGCAGGGCGGCTGCGGGCGGGCCGGGTTCGGCCGACGGGGCGCCGTCCCGGTCTGGGGAGGGCGCGGGGTCGGCGGCTTTTTCGGGGCGCTGGGAGTCGCGGGCAACGATCGACACCGGGTCCTGATCGCGCTCGACCTTCTCGCCCACCGGCAACAGGCTGGGGGCGAGGCTGGACGGGCCGAACCACGGCTCGCCGCCGAACTGCCCGGGTTCGGGAATCGCCACGAAAGACAGCGGGTTGAACCGGTGCTGCGCGGCGAAGGCTTCGGCTTCGGCCAGGGTTTCGCGGGCGACGACGGCGACCTGCACGGTCGGCCCGTTGCCCCACCAGTCGAACACCAGGTCGGTCACCTCGTAGGGGGTGCGCCCTTCAAGGGCCGCGCGGATCTGCTTGCGGCGGCGCTGCCCGTCGGGGCCGGGGGCCGCCAGTTCCAGATACAGGATCTGGCTGTTCGGGATCACCAGCTTGGTGGTGATGCCGCGCGGCGAAAGCCCCAGGGCGGAACTGCGCAGGTAGCCCAGCGCCTCGGCCAGATCGGGGGTGTCGAGGGCGGCCACGCCGATCTCGAGCCAGCCCCGCGGGGTGCGGTGCAGCAGGCCGATACTGTCGTGCGTCAGGTTCAGAGCAAAACTTGGTTTCATACCACGGGTCTAGCACAAGTTCGGACCATGCGGGGAGTCCGCCGCCGAAGCCGAGTTCTTCCTACAGCAGGTTTTTGCCGAATGAAAGAAAAAGCCCCAAGGATCGGCTTGTGGTGTGCGTTACAGAAGCGAATTGTCGCGAATGTCCAAGGAGGATCTTTCATGCGTGTTCTGAATGCCCTGTTGCTTGCCACGAGCCTGACGTTGCCCGTCGCCCTTCCCGCCCTTGCCGAGGAGCCCCGGCTGACCGTCACCGGCGAAGGCCGGGTCGATGCCCGCCCCGACATGGCGACGATTTCGCTGGGGGTCACGACGCAGGGCGCGACCGCCGCCGCGGCGATGGCCGCCAATTCCGACGAGCTGGGCCGGGTGCTGGCCAACCTGCGCCGGACCGGAATCGAGGAACGCGACGTGCAGACCTCGGGCCTGTCGCTGAACCCGAACTGGGTGCAGGTTGCCAACGACGGCTCTGCCCCGGTGATCAAGGGCTATGTCGCGTCGAACATGCTGACCGTGCGGGTGCGCGCGCTCGAAACGCTGGGCGGCGTGCTGGATGCGGCGGTGAAGGACGGGGCGAACACGCTGAACGGGGTGACCTTCGGGCTGACCGATCCGGCACCGGCGATGGACGAGGCGCGCACGCTGGCGGTGGCGGATGCGCTGGCGCGGGCCAGGCTGCTGGCCGGGGCGGCAGGGGTCAGGCTGGGGCCGGTGGTGTCGATCACCGAAGGCGGCGGCTATTCCGGCCCGGCGCCTATGTTCCGCATGGCCGAGTCTGTCGCCGCTGTGCCGATGGCCGAGGGCGAGGTGGCAATGAGCGCCAATGTGACTGTCGTGTTCGGGTTGACACAGTAACGGCAGGGCGCGGGGGCCGTGACCCCCGCGCCGCGCTGTCAGGCGGTGGCCTTGGCCAGCGCCTGATCGAGATCGGCGATGATGTCGGCGACATCCTCGATCCCGATCGAGACGCGCACCAGATCGGGGGCGGCACCCGCAACCACCTGCCGTTCCTCGCTGAGCTGGCGGTGGGTGGTCGAGGCCGGATGGATGATCAGCGACCGGGTGTCGCCAAGGTTGGCGACGTGGCTGAACAGCGCCAGACTGTCGACCAGCTTCACGCAGGCGTCATAGCCGCCCTTGATGGAAAAGGTGAACAGTGCGCCGGCCCCCTTGGGGCAGATGCGGGCGATGCGGTCGTGATAGGGCGAGGACGCAAGCCCCGCGTAGGTGACCTGCGTCACGCGCGGATCGGCCTCCAGCCACTCGGCGACCTTCACCGCGTTGGCGACGTGGCGTTCCATCCGCAGGCTGAGCGTCTCTATCCCCATCAGGGTATAATGCGCCCCCTGCGGGTTCATCGTCATGCCCAGATCGCGCAGGCCGACCGCGATGGAATGGAAGGTGAAGGCCATGCCCCCCAGTGCGGCGTGGAAGTTCAGCCCGTGATAGGCGGGTTCGGGTTCGGCAAGGCTGGGGAACTTGCCGCTGGCCGACCAGTCGAACGTGCCGCTGTCAACCACCACGCCGCCGGTGACGGTGCCGTTGCCGGTCAGGTATTTCGTGGCCGAATGCACCACCAGCGTCGCGCCATGCTCGATCGGGCGGCAGAGCCACGGCGTTGCGGTCGTATTGTCGACGATCAGCGGCAGGCCGACCCGGTCGGCAATCGCCGCCAGCGCATCCAGATCGGTGATGTAGCCGCCGGGGTTGGCGATGGTTTCGCAGAAGATCGCGCGGGTGTTGTCATCCACCGCCGCCTCGACTGCGGCAAGATCGTCGGTATCGACGAACTTGGCCGACCAGCCGAACTTGCGGATCGTGTTGGAGAATTGCTGGATCGTGCCGCCGTAGAGCCGGGTCGAGGCAACCACGTTGCAGCCCGGCTGCATCAGCGGAAACAGCGCCATGATCTGCGCGGCATGGCCCGACGAGCAGCACACCGCCCCCGCCCCGCCTTCCAGCGCCGCGACCCGTTCGGCCAGCGCCGAGACGGTCGGGTTGGTCAGGCGGGAATAGATGTAGCCGACCTCTTGCAGGTTGAACAGCTTGGCGGCGTGGTCGGCATCGCGGAAGACATAGGCCGTGGTCTGGTAGATCGGCACCTGCCGCGCGCCGGTCGCCGGGTCGGGCTTGGCGCCTGCGTGGATCTGCAACGTGTCGAAGCCGAGGGGTCGGGTCATTCTGTCCTCCAGTATCAAGTTCCGGGCGACAGGTTAGGGGAGGACAGCGCGGCGCACAATCGGCTTGCGCGGGGTTCAGCCCGGCAGGCTGTCAAGCTGGTCGATGGCATTCAGGTGTGCGCGCAGGGACCAGTAGCAGTCGCGCTCGGTCGCGGCGCGGCAGGGCACCAGCGTGTCGGGCGTGCGCACCGCCCAGCCGTTCGGGGTGGCGCGGATCGGGTAGCTTTGCCCCGCATGGCTGACGCTGCCGACCGGGGCGGGGGCGGGCGTGGGGGTACAGGCGGCGAGCGCGGCGAGCAGGACGAAGGGCAGGGCGGATCGGGTCATTTTCAGCCTCGGGCAGGGGTTTGACCGATGATGCGCCCGATCCGGGGCGGGGCGCAAGACGCAGCCGCGCAAGGCCGGGTTGCGCAGGCTTTGGGGATTCAGGCTTTTCTTCTCAAACCGTCCGCTTGAACAGGATGTCCTGCGCCTTCCTGTCGGCCGCCACGTCAGACCGCCGGTCCGCCGCCACAGCCTTGCCGCGCTGGAAGGCGGGGCGGGCGGCCAGCGCGTCGAGCCAGCGGGCGAGGTTCGGCTTGTCGTCGAGGGTCTGCTGCTGGCCTTCCCACAGGATCGCCCAGGGCCAGATGGCGATGTCGGCAATCGACAGGAAGTCGCCCGCGACGAAGGCGTACTTTGCCAGTTGCCGGTCGAGCACGCCGTAAAGCCGCGCGACCTCGTTGCGGTAACGGTCCTTGGCATAGGGCAGGTCTTGCGGCGGGGTCAGGGCGGGGGCGTATTTCAGGAAGTGGTGCGCCTGCCCCGCCATCGGGCCGACGCCGCCCATCTGCCACATCAGCCATTGATCGACGGCGATGCGGTCGCGTTCCGTCTCGCCGTAAAGCTGGCCGGTCTTGCGCGCGAGATATTGCAGGATCGCGCCGGATTCGAAGATCGACACCGGCTTGCCGTCCGGCCCGTCGGGGTCGGTGATCGCGGGCATCCGGTTGTTGGGCGCAATGGCGAGGAAGTCGGGCGCGAACTGCTCGCCCGCGCCGATGTTGACCAGATGCACCTTGTAGGGCAGCGCCAGCTCCTCCAGCGCGATGGAGATCTTCCAGCCGTTCGGCGTGGGCCAGTAGTAGAGGTCGATGTCGGCAGTCATAGCGGAATCCTCCATGCATCTATTGAGCCGCATTTTCCCGGCCAGGCAAGGGCCGATCCGGCGCTGCCGTGCATTGGCGCGCGGGGGTGTGACGGGCGCGTGACGCAAGGCCCATCGGTCCGGTTGACGCGGCGCGGGAAGCGGCGTATCCCGGCCTTCGTGGCGCTTTGTTCACCCGATTGCGGGCCACGTTAAACAAACCGCTAAAGAGGTCAGGGATTGCGAAACCCCCGGCGTCTTTGTTGACGGGCGGGGTTTTTTGTTGCGCCGGAAACGGGCGCAGAGGATGGACGCATGACGAAGGACTGGAAACGCCGCACGCAACTGGTGCACGAGGGCAGCCGCCGCAGCCAGTATGGCGAGATGGCCGAGGCGATCTTTCTGACGCAGGGCTTCGTCTATGACAGCGCCGAGGCCGCCGAGGCGCGGTTTCTGAAGGCGGGCGATGACGAGTTCATCTATGCCCGCTACGGCAACCCCACCACCCGGATGTTCGAGGAGCGCATCGCCGCGATCGAGGGCACCGAGGACGCCTTTGCCACCGCCTCGGGCATGGCGGCGGTCAGCGGCGCGCTGACCTGCTGCCTGAAGGCGGGCGACCGCGTGGTGGCGGCGCGGGCGCTGTTCGGGTCGTGCCTTTACGTGCTGGAGGATGTGCTGGGCCGGTTCGGCGTGCAGGTCGCGTTCGTCGACGGCACCGATCTGGCGCAATGGCAGGCGGCGGTGACGCCCGGCACCAGGGCGGTGTTCTTCGAGTCGGTGTCGAACCCGACGCTGGAGGTGATCGACATCGTGGCCGTGGCGGCCATCGCCCACGCGGCGGGCGCGCTGGTCATCGTGGACAACGTGTTCGCCACGCCGATCTTTTCGCGCGCGGTGGAGCAAGGCGCGGATGTGGTGGTCTATTCGGCCACCAAGCACATCGACGGGCAGGGCCGTGCACTGGGCGGGGTGATCTGCGGCACGCGCGACTTCGTGCGCAAGGTGGCCGAGCCCTACCTGAAACACACCGGCGGCGCGATGAGCCCCTTCACCTCGTGGATCATGCTGAACGGCATGGCGACGCTGGACCTGCGCTGCCGGGCGATGGCCGACGCCGCGCTGAAGATCGCGACAGCCCTTGAAGGCGCGCCGGGACTGCTGCGGGTGATCTACCCCGGCCTTGCCAGCCACCCGCAATCTGCGCTGGCAGAGGCGCAGATGGGGTCGGGCGGCACCGTGCTGTCATTCGAGGTGGCGGGCGGCAAGGAGGCCGCGTTCCGGATGCTGAACGCGCTGGAGATCATCAGGATCTCCAACAACCTTGGCGATGCCAAGTCGATTGCCACACATCCCGCCACCACGACGCACCAGCGCCTGCCCGACGCGCAGAAGGTTGCGCTGGGCATCACCCCGGGGCTGGTGCGGCTTTCGGTGGGGCTGGAGGATGCCGATGACCTGATCGACGATCTGAAAGCGGCGCTGGCGGTGATCTGAACCCGGTCAAGGTGCGTATCTGTCGGGCATGGGTTGGAAATGGCGGCGCGAATGCCACATGATACCCATGCCATGACCGAGACGAAGGGGCACGCGATGAACATCCACACACCCGAAATCGACCGCAAACCCAGCCGGGCCGAGGCCGAAGCCGCGCTGGCCCTGCTGCGGCAGTGGGCGGGCAAGTCGCCGGATGCCGAGATCGACGCGCTCGACCCCGATGCGCGGGTGCTGGTGGGGCAATATCCGGAACTCAGCCGCGCCTATCCGTCCGATTTCCGGGCAGACGACGGCTACAAGGCCACGCTGCCCGATCTGCAGAACGGCCCCGCCAGCCTGATCGTGGGTGCGCGCGCGCTGATCCAGCATGTCGGGATTTCCAACTTCCGCCTGCCGATCCGCTATCACACGCGCGGCAACGGCGATCTGATGCTGGAAACCAGCGTGACGGGCACCGTCAGCCTCGATGCCGAAAAGAAGGGCATCAACATGAGCCGCATCATGCGGTCGTTCTATGCCCATGCCGACCGGCGCTTCAGCTTCGAGGTGATCGAGGCGGCGCTGGAGGATTACAAGCGCGACCTCGACAGCTTCGACGCGCGCATCCAGATGCGGCTGTCGTTTCCGGTGCAGGTGGCGTCGCTGCGCTCGGGGCTGACCGGCTGGCAGTATTACGACATCGCGCTAGAACTGGTGGACAGGGCCGGGGTGCGCAAGAAAATCATGCATCTGGACTATGTCTACAGCTCCACCTGCCCGTGTTCGCTTGAACTTTCCGAACATGCGCGCCGGGAAAGGGGCCAGCTGGCCACGCCGCATTCGCAACGCTCGGTCGCGCGGATTTCCGTGGAAGTGGCCGATGGCCCCTGCCTGTGGTTCGAGGATCTGATCGACCTTGCCCGCCGCGGCGTGCCGACCGAAACTCAGGTGATGGTCAAGCGCGAGGATGAACAGGCCTTTGCCGAACTGAACGCCGCCAACCCGATCTTCGTCGAGGATGCGGCGCGCAGCTTCTGCGCCAGCCTTGAGGGCGATCCGCGGATCGGGGATTTCCGCATCGTGGCCAGCCATCAGGAAAGCCTGCACAGCCATGATGCCGTCAGCCTTCTGACGCGCGGGCCGACCTTCGCGGCGGAAAGCCTGGACCCGCGGCTGTTCGCCTCGCTGATCCACCACGGCTAGGGCCGATGACTTCGGGGGCGGCACGGCGGCTTGACAGCCCTGTGGCCCCGAGTCATGCCTCGGCCCATGGTTGATCTGCGCCCCGTCTTCTATGTCATTGGCAGGATACTGGTTGTCTTCGCCATTATGATGCTGGCGCCTGCCATCATCGACTATCGGCTTGGCCTGCCCAACGGCGCGGCCTTTCTGGAAAGCTCGTTCATCACCGGCACCACCGGGGCGGCGCTGGCGCTGGCGAACCGCAACGCGCTGGGGGGCGGGCTGTCGAGCAGGCAGGCCTATCTGCTGACGGTCGGCATCTGGGCGTTCGTGCCCTTGTTCGGGGCATTGCCCTTCATCATCGGCGAACCCGGCCTGCGCTTCACCGACGCCTATTTTGAGGCGGTGTCGGGCATCACCACCACAGGGGCCACGGTGATCATCGGGCTTGACACCCTGCCGCCGGGGATGAACCTGTGGCGCGGGATGCTGAACTGGACCGGCGGGCTGGGCATCGCCTTCATCGCTATGATCTTCCTGCCGATCATGCGGGTCGGCGGGATGCAGTTCTTCCGCACCGAAGGCTTCGACACGCTGGGCAAGCTGCTGCCACGGGCCACGGACATCGCGATTTCGCTGCTGGGGATCTATGCCGCCCTGACGGTGATCTGCATCCTGACCTATGCCGCGATCGGCATGACGCCGCTGGATGCCGTCGTGAACGGCATGGCCTCCATTGCCACGGGGGGCTTTTCGCCCTCCGACAAGTCTTTTGCCAAATACCCCGGCGCGGCCGAATATGCCGGGGCGCTGTTCATGGTGCTGGGCGCCCTGCCCTTCATCCGCTATGTGCAGCTGGTTTCGGGCAGCAGCCGACCGCTGCTGCGCGACCCGCAGATACGGGCCTTCGTGCGCTGGTTGCTGATGGCGACGGTGCTGGTCGCGGCGTGGCGGGCGCTGACCTCCAACATGGGGTTCGAGCCCGCGTTCCGCGAAACGCTGTTCAACCTGACCTCGATCCTTACGGGCACCGGGTTCGCTTCCGGCACCTTCGCAGCCTGGGGCGGCTTTTCGCTGGTGGTGGCCTTCGTGATCGGGTTCATCGGCGGCTGTTCGGGGTCAAGTTCGGCCGGCCTCAGCGTGTTCCGCGTGCAGATCGTGCTGGCGGCGATTGCCAGCCAGATCCGCCAGATCCACGCGCCGAACCGGATCACCGCGGTGAAATACGCCGGGCGGACGGTCGAGCAGGACGTGATGAACGCCCTGATCCTGTATGTCACCGGCTTCATCGTGACGATCGGCGTCTTTGCGGTGGCAATGACGCTGATGAAGGTCGATACGGTGTCGGCGCTGTTCGCGGCCTGGACCTCGGTCGGCAACATCGGCTACGGCATCGGGCCGCTGGTGGCGCCGACCGGCACCTTCATCGACTTTCCCACCCCGGCGAAATGGGTGATGATCCTGGCGATGCTGATGGGGCGGCTGGGGTTGCTGGCGATCTTCGTGCTGGTGTTGCCGCAGTTCTGGCGGCGCTGAGACACGCCGCAGGCCATGGCCGCACCCGAAGGCACGGCCACGCGCCGTCAGTTCCAGCAGGATACCAGCGCCGTCATGCCGGTCGCAAGGCGACCGAGGTCTTCGGGCGCCAGCGCCCCCTGCCGGGTGGAAACCGGCACCATGATGCCCGCCCCGGCCAGTTTCGCGGCAAGGCCGGTGCCGCTGACGGCAAAGGCCACCTCGGCCGGCAACTGCCTCGTGCCGCCGTCGGCGCGCGGCAGCAACATGCCCAGCACGCCGCCCGCCGCGTCGATCACCGGCCCGCCGGCGTCGCCCGGCAGCGCCTCCAGCGTCAGGCGGACCAGACCGGATTCGCCGTTCAGGCCCTTGTCATCCTCCAGCGTGCCGAAGGTCAGGGTCGGTGACGGCAGCAGATCCTCGTAGGAATAGCCCGACACCGCCACCTCGGCGCCCAGCCGCAGCGCCCCGGTCTGCACCTGCGCCACCGCGGCCGGGGCCAGCGCCACGCGCGGGCGCAAGAGCGCGATGCCCAGTGCCGGGTCGGAAAGCACCAGATCCGCCTCCTGATCGCGGTCGATGGTGATGCGGGCGCAGCCGGTCGTGGCCTCGGTCGTGGTCAGCACCGCGCCCGAGGTATCGACGTAGAAGCCGCTGCGCGACCGCAGCGGGCGGCGCACCTCCAGCCCCGACAGCAGGCCCTTGCGCTGTTCGGCCGCCATCGGCACCAGACCGGGGTCCAGCGCCCGTTCGCCCACCGGGCGGAAGCTCGCCTGCATCGCCGCCAGCACCCGCGCCATGCGTTCGCCGTCGGCCGGGTTCCAGACCAGCATGTAGCCCTTGACCAGCCCTTGCGACAGTTCGGCGTAGGTGTGGCTTTCCAGCGTGGCGCTGCGCCCGGAAATGGTGAACGATCGTTCGCCGCGTTCGCGCGGACCATCCAGCGGCACCGCCTCCAGCGTCTGCAGGATGTCGTAAAGCCCGTAAAGCGTGCCCTGGTCGCCCGGCTGGCTGATCAGGATCACCCGCACCCCCGACCCGCCCTTTTCGGCGAAATGCACGAAGGGCGGCTCGTAATGGTCAAAGGCAACCAGCGCCAGCGGCAGGGTGATCTCGATCCCGGCCTCTGGTTCGGTGACGGTGGCAAGGCCAAGCTCGGCCTGCGCCTGCCCGTAGGCATCCAGCAGGAGCGCGCGCTGCGCCGTGGTCAGGATTCCGGTCGGGGGCAGCGCATTGGCCTCCTGCCAGGCGGCCATCGCGTTGCGGGTGCCCGGCCCGAAGGCGCCGTCGATTGCCGAGCGGTAATGCCCGAACCATTGCAGGGCTGTCTGCAACGCCAGCCGGTCGTCGCGGTTCAGCGCCGCTTCGACACGGCGCGCCTCGGCGGGGGTTTCCTCGGGCAGGGTGGCGGGCTCGGATTCGGGTTCGGGGGCGGCCAGCACTTCGGGCGCCGGGGGCGGCTGCATCAGCGGGTCGGCCACGGACTCGGCCACCGGGTCGGGCAGCGGTTGGGCCGCCACCTCGGGCGGCAGCGCGCCCTGGCCCACCGGCCAGAACTGCGACCGGAAATTGCGGCCATCGGCCAGAAAGCTGTCGCCCGGGATCAGCCGTTCGTTGCGCAGCGCACCCAGACGCGCCGCCGCCATGTCGGCCGCATAGGGCCCCAGCACGATCGCATACCAGCCCGAGGTCAGCTGAAACCCCGCCACGTCGGGAAACACGCCGGTATAGGCGCGCGCGCGTTCTTCGGCCTGCCGCAGGGTCGGCTGAGCCTCGATCTGCACCCAGACCTGATCCTGTGCCCGCGCCGCCGCCCCGAACACCAGCGCCACCGACAGGCACAGAAGAAAAACCGCGTGTCTCATTGTCAGATTGATCCCGTCACTTGCCTGTCACACCCAGATGTCGTGCGAAATTAACAGAGCAGGCGGCAGATGCACGTCGATTCTGCCCGCAGGCCGGGCCACCCCGCATTGACCCTTCCGCCCCCGTTGCCTATGGAGAAGGCGGTTTTCACGAGGTTCCGCATGACCGCCCAAACCGACACCCCGCGCAGCTTTCAGGAGATCATCCTGCGGTTGATGACGTATTGGGGCAGGCAGGGCTGCGCCGTGCTGCAACCCTATGACATGGAGGTGGGGGCCGGCACCTTCCACCCCGCAACCACGCTGCGCGCGCTGGGGGCCAAGCCCTGGGCGGCAGCCTATGTGCAGCCCTCGCGCCGCCCGACCGACGGGCGCTATGGCGAGAACCCGAACCGCCTGCAGCACTATTACCAGTATCAGGTGCTGATCAAACCGTCGCCGCCCGACCTGCAGGAGCTCTATCTGGGCAGCCTTGCCGCCATCGGCATCGACGCCGCCCTGCACGACATCCGCTTTGTCGAGGATGACTGGGAAAGCCCGACGCTGGGCGCCTGGGGCCTTGGCTGGGAAATCTGGTGCGACGGGATGGAGGTCAGCCAGTTCACCTACTTCCAGCAGGTCGGCGGGCACGACTGCCGCCCCGTGGCGGGCGAGCTGACCTACGGGCTGGAGCGGCTGGCGATGTATGTGCTGGGGGTCGATCACGTGATGGACATGCCCTTCAACGACCCGCAAAGCCCGATCCCGCTGACCTATGGCGACGTGTTCCGCCAGACCGAACAGGAATACTCGCGCTGGAACTTCGATCAGGCCGATACCGCGATGCTTCTGCGCCATTTCGAGGATGCCGAGGCGGAATGCGACCGCATCCTGTCGGCCGAACCGCACGACAAGGCCGGGCGGCTGATCGTCATGGCGCATCCCGCCTATGACCAGTGCATCAAGGCCAGCCACCTGTTCAACCTGCTCGACGCGCGCGGCGTGATCTCGGTCACCGAACGGCAGGCCTATATCGGCCGGGTGCGGGCCCTGGCCAAACGCTGCGCCGATGCGTTCGTCACCACCGAAGCGGGGATGGCCGCGTGAATGGCAAGCTGGTCGGAGGCTTCATCGTGCTGAGCGCGCTTGCCGCAGGGGTCGTGCTTTACTGGACGCAGGTCTATGCGTTCTATCAGCCGGTGGCCTTCACCCCCGGCGCCGAAATCCGGCTGACCCCGATCATCGGCGCGGTGCCCGAGGTGATCGTGGCCGATGACGTGACCGGCATCGACGCCAGCTCGTCGCCGCTGCGCTTTCGCGCCTGCTTCACCACGCCCCTGTCGCAGGCGATGCTGACCGAGACCTACCGCGTGTATGATGCCGCCACCCCGCTGATTGCCCCCGGCTGGTTCGACTGCTTCGACGCGGCGCGCATCGGCGCGGCGCTGGAAACCGGCGAGGCCATCGCCTTCCTGTCGGAACCCGACATTGTCCCCGGCATCGACCGTGTCGTGGCGGTGTTTCCCGATGGCCGGGCCTTCGCCTGGCACCAGATGAACCAGAGCGAGACCGAGTGATCCCATGCCCGACCTGCTGATCGAACTGTTCTCCGAGGAAATCCCGGCACGGATGCAGGCCCGCGCCCGCGACGACCTGAAGAAGCTGGTGACCGACGGTCTGGTCGAGGCGGGCCTCACCTATGCCTCGGCCGGTGCCTTCTCGACCCCGCGCCGTCTGGTGCTGACCGTTCAGGGCTTGACCGCCGCCAGCCCGGCGCTGCGGGAAGAACGCAAGGGGCCAAACGCCACCGCGCCGGAGGCGGCTTTGCAGGGCTTTTTGCGCTCCACCGGCCTTTCGCGCGAGCAGCTTGAACTGCGCGATGACAAGAAGGGCCAGGTCTGGTTCGCGGTGATCGAAAAGCCGGGCAGGCCGGCGGCCGAGATCGTGGCCGAGGTGCTGGAAGCGACGATCCGCGCCTTTCCCTGGCCGAAGTCGATGCGCTGGGGCAGCGGGTCTTTGCGCTGGGTGCGCCCGCTGCATTCGATCCTGTGCCTTCTGACCGACGACCATGGGCCCGAGGTCGTGCCGGTGACGGTCGATCACCTGACGGCGGGCAACAGCACCGCAGGCCACCGCTTCCTCGCGCCCGCGCGCTTCCCGGTCTCAAACTTCGACGACTACGCGGCGAAGCTGAAACGCGCCTTCGTGATGCTTGATGCCGCCGAACGCGAAGCGCAGATCTGGCACGATGCCACCACCCAGGCCTTCGCGCAGGGGCTGGAGGTGGTGCCGGATGCCGCCCTCTTGGCCGAGGTGGCGGGGCTGGTGGAATGGCCGGTGGTGCTGCTGGGGGCGATTGACGCGGGTTTCCTCGACCTGCCGCCCGAGGTGCTGCAAACCTCGATGCGGACCCACCAGAAGTTCTTTTCGGTGAAGAACCCCCGTACCGGGCGCATCGAAGGCTTCGTCACCGTCGCCAACACCGTCACCGCCGACGATGGCGCGACGATCCTTGCGGGCAACCAGAAGGTGCTGTCGGCCCGCCTGTCGGACGCGAAGTTCTTCTGGGAGAATGACTTGCGCACCGTCCACGCGGTCGGGATGGAAGGTATGGCCAGGGGGCTGGCCTCGGTTACCTTCCACAACAAGCTGGGGTCACAGGCCGACCGCGTGCTGCGGATCGAGGCTTTGGCGCGCGAGATCGCGCCTTTGGTCGGCGCCGCCCCCGACCTCGCCGCCGAAGCCGCCCGGATCTGCAAGGCCGACCTGCAATCGGCCATGGTCGGCGAATTCCCCGAGTTGCAGGGCCTGATGGGCCGCTACTACGCCACCGCCGCCGGCCACGACTCCGGCGTGCCCGAGGCCTGCGAGATGCACTGGAAACCGCTCGGCGCCTCCGACGACGTGCCCACCGACCCTGTAAGCGTCGCCGTGGCACTGGCCGACAAGATCGACACGCTGACGGGGTTCTGGGCGATAGATGAGAAACCCACGGGGTCTAAAGACCCCTATGCGCTGCGGCGGGCGGCGTTGGGGGTGATACGGTTGGTGCTGGGGAATGGGGTGCGGGTGAACCTGACTGATACAACAGTTCCCGCGTTTAGGCGCGTCACAGGTGACAGCTTGCTAAATTTTCGAACCGAACCCGCATTCCTCTCCGGGCTGTCGCGCATTGGGTCAACACTTCCTTTGCTCCACTCCGCAGAAGATTGGAAATCGACCGATGTGCTTGATTACCTT
This sequence comes from Paracoccaceae bacterium Fryx2, assembly GCA_032334235.1. Classification (NCBI taxonomy): domain Bacteria; kingdom Pseudomonadati; phylum Pseudomonadota; class Alphaproteobacteria; order Rhodobacterales; family Paracoccaceae; species Paracoccaceae bacterium Fryx2. The sequence continues at coordinate 1,563,811 of JAVSGI010000005.1, read as the reverse complement.
GCGAGGTCAATCGGCTCTGATGAACTGACACTCGACGAGCGTAGAGCTGCCGCAGAGACTATTGCGGCAAGAGTTTTGGCGGGAAATGTGGAAGAGAGGCAAAGCCTCCTCGCATTCTCCCACGACCGCCTCAAAGTCTACCTGCGCGATCAGGGCATCCGTCACGACGTGATCGACGCCTGCCTCGCCATGCCCGGCAATGACGACCTCACCCTGCTGGTCAAGCGCGCGGAAAGCCTCGCGGCTTTCCTCAAGACCGACGATGGCCCCAACCTGCTGCAAGGCTTCAAGCGGGCCAACAAGCTGCTGACTGACGAACAAACCAAGGACGGCGTCGAATACTCCTTCGGCGCCGACCCGAAGTTCGCCGAGACCGACGAGGAACGCGCCCTGTTCGCCGCGCTCGACGCCGCCGAGGCCGCCATCCTGCCCGCAATGAAGGCCGAGGATTTCGTCGCCGCCATGGCCGCCATGGCCGCCCTGCGCGCGCCGATCGACGCCTTCTTCACCGCCGTGCAGGTCAATGCCGACAGCCCGATCATCCGGCGCAACCGGCTGAACCTGCTGCACCGCATCCGCACCATCTGCCAGGGTGTCGCGGACCTGACGAAGATCGAAGGCTGACCGCGGTTTCTTCTTGGTAAAAATACCCATCCGGCGGCAGGGCCGGGCACGTTGCCCCGGCCCTGCGAAAAAGCCAGCCCGTCAGACCGCCGCCTGCACCGCCGCCACGATGCCCTCAACCACATCGGCCAGCAGCACCTCGTCCTCGCATTCGGCCATCACCCGCACCAGCGGCTCGGTGCCCGACTTGCGGATCAGAAGCCGCCCCGACCCGTTCAGCCGAACCTCGGCCGCCGCAATCACCGCCTGCACCGAAGCGGCGGCCAGCGGCTGCGACCCGGCACCATAGCGCACGTTCTTCAGCATCTGCGGCACCACCTCGAAACTGCGCACCAGTGACGAGGCGGGCAGGTCGGTGCGCGCCATTTCCGAAAGAAACTGCAACCCGGCAATCAGCCCGTCGCCGGTGGTGGCATAGTCGGTCATCACGATATGGCCCGACTGCTCGCCGCCAAGGTTGAAGCCGCCGCGCCGCATCGCCTCGACCACGTAGCGGTCCCCGACCGGCGTGCGCAGCAGCGCGATGCCCTGCGCGGTCAGAAACCGCTCCAGCCCCAGATTGGACATGACGGTGGCGACCAGCGTGTTGCCGCGCAGCCGCCCCTCGGCGGCCCAGCGGGCGGCCAGCAGCGCCATGATCTGGTCGCCATCGGCCACCCGGCCGCGTTCGTCCAGGATCATCACCCGGTCGGCGTCGCCGTCCAGACAGATGCCGACATCGGCGCCGTGCGACACCACGGTTTCGGCCGCCGTGTCGGTGTGGGTCGAGCCGCAGCGGTGGTTGATGTTGGTGCCGTTGGGCGACACGCCGACCGGAATGACCTCGGCGCCCAGTTCCCACAGCACCTCGGGGGCGGCGCGATAGGCGGCGCCGTTGGCACAGTCGATCACCACCTTCAGCCCGTCGAGCCGCAGGCCCGCCGGGAAGGTGGTCTTGGCATATTCCTGATAGCGGCCGCGGCCATCCTCGATCCGCCGGGCGCGGCCGATGTCGTCAGCGGTGGCGGGCGCGACCTCGCCCGCCAGAATCGCCTCGATCTCGGTCTCCGCCTCGTCGGACAGCTTGAAGCCGTCGGGGCCGAAGAACTTGATGCCGTTGTCCTGATGCGGGTTGTGGCTGGCGGAAATCATCACGCCCACATCGGCGCGCATCGACCGGGTCAGGAAGCCCACCGCCGGGGTCGGCACGGGCCCCAGCAGCAGCACGTTCATGCCGGTCGAGGTGAAACCGGCGGTCAGCGCGTTTTCCAGCATGTAGCCCGACAGCCGCGTGTCCTTGCCGATCACCACCCGGTGCGCGCCGCCGCCGTCGCGGCGAAAGAAGCGCCCCGCCGCCGCACCCAGCCGCAGCGCCATCTCGGCGGTCATCGGATAGGTGTTGGCCCGGCCGCGCACGCCATCGGTGCCGAAAAGCTTTCTGGTCATCTGTCGTCTCCCAGCGTTGCGGCCTGCCAGAGGGCAAGCGCCTGCCTTGTGTCTTGAACATCGTGAATCCGCAGGATCTGCGCACCCTGCGCGACGCAGGCCAGCGCCACCGCGATGGAACCGGGCATCCGCCGGTCGGCCTGATCCGCCCCGCCGATGGTGCCGATGAACCGCTTGCGCGAGGCGCCCACCAGCAGCGGCAGGCCCAGTCCGTGAAACAGCGACAGCCCGCGGATCAGGGCGAGGTTGTGCGCCGCCGTCTTGCCGAAGCCTATGCCCGGGTCGATAACCATCGCGTCCCGCGCGATGCCCGACGCCTCGGCCCGCGCCACGAGGGCGGCCAGCGCGTCATAGACATCCAGCAGCACGTCGTCGTAGCGCGGGTCGTGCTGCATGGTGGCGGGGGTGCCCTGCGCGTGCATCAGGCAGATCGGCACGCCGCTGCGGGCGGCGAGCGGCGCCATGGCGGCGTCATATTGCAGGGCCGAGACATCGTTGACCATGTCGGCCCCGGCAGCCAGCGCCGCCTCGGCCACCGCCGCCTTGCGGGTGTCGACCGAGATCGGCAGGCCAAGCCCGCCGTCGCGCAGGGCAGCGATCACCGGGGCGGTGCGGGCAATCTCGTCGGGCACGGCCACGTCGGCGGCGCCGGGGCGGGTGCTTTCGCCGCCGATGTCGAGCAGGTCGGCGGCACCGGCCATCGCACGCCCCTGCGCCAGCGCGGCGGCGGCGTCCAGAAAGCGGCCGCCATCGGAAAAGCTGTCGGGGGTGACGTTCAGGATGCCCATCAGGCGCGGGCGGTCCAGCGGCAGGCCGCAAAGCGCGGGGCGCGGCGCGGACAGGCGCTGGCGCACCTCGGCGGGCAGGTCGGCGGCGGCGATCAGGGCGGACGGCTGGCCACGCTCCAGCACCTCGACCCGGTCGAACCAGCACCAGCCACCGGCAAGGGGCACCGCCCCCGGCGGACGGGCGGCATCGAGCATCGGGATCGGGCGGTGGTAGATCATGCCGCCTCGTTAGGCCGGGCCATGGGGGTTTGGCAAGGGCCGGGCCTCAGGCGCGCTCGACCGGCACGCGGCTTCCCGCCGGCAGTGTTACAGAACCGTGAACCACCAGCCGCGTCGCCGCCAGAAGTTCGGCCAGCCAGAGTGCCAGCTCCACCGGCTCGCGCGAATGCGGGCCATCGACGGCATCGAGCACCAGTTTTGATGGCGCCCAGACGATCAGCTTGCCGTTGCGCATGGCCCAGTCGATTTCGGTCCGGGTGGCGACCACCACGCAGCGCGGGTCGCGGGCGGCCAGAACCCAGGCGTTCTGCTCGATCGCCAGCAGGTCGATGCGGCGCTGCGTCGGGCGGTGGCCGGTTTCGGGGCGGGGCAGGTCGGGCAGGCCCACGGTCAGCACCACCGGCAGCCCGTGCCCCAGCAGCGCGTCGATCTGTTGCGCCAGATCGGGGGCCGCAATCGCGGCGTTGTCGAGATGCGCCACCAGCGGGTGCAGCACCTGTTCGGCGCCGTCGGCCCCCAGCGCGCGCAGCGGCACCTCGGCGCGCGACCGCACGATCTCGACCCCCAGCGCGCCCGGCCCGCGGTCGAGCTTCTCGATCCGCACGAAGACCCGCATCGCCTGCGGTTCGGCCAGCACCCGTTCGGCCACCCGTTCGGCAAGCGTTTCCAGCAGGTTCAGCCGTTCGGCCGCGAGTTCGGCGGCAATCGCCTCGGTGATGCGGTCATAGGACAGGATGCGGTCGACATCGTCGAGCAGCGGCGCGGGGTGGGGGCGGACCTCGAGCACCACGTTGAAGCGCACGCGCTGGCGGGTGCCGCGTTCCTGCTGGAAGGCGCCGATCTCGACCTCGACCACATGGTCGCGCAGCGAGATGCGGTCGCGCGGGTCGGCCGTGGCCGAGGCCGAGGCCCGTTCTTCGGGGTGGGCGAAGGCAAGAGAGATGTCGCTGGTCATCACGGTCTCCGGCGCGCGGCAGGGGTGCGCGTGCAGATTACCCCGGCACGCGGCCCTGCCATGCCCAAAGACGGCAGGCTGCGCAAGCCCCGCGACGTCAGGAGCAAATCGTGGCCCGCGACGTCAGGAGCAAGCCTTTGCCCGCGACGCAGGGCGCGTGCCGACGCGATGTCAGGAGCCGGAGGGCTGGCGGTAGAACAGGTGCGCGCCGATGGCGGCGGTGCGCGGGAAGCTCCGTGCCCAGCGCGGACGTACGGCCGTGGTGTGGAAATGGGTGGCCCCCATGGTCAGCGCCCGCGGCGCGCCGTCCAGCATCAGCCGCGCGATCTTGCCCGCCTCGACATAGGCCGCCATTTCGCGGATGCGGTCGGAATAGCTGTCGCAGGTGAACGAGAACTGGCAACCGCCGCCGCCGCCCTGATGCACCACGCCGCAGATCGTGCGCGGGTAGGCGGGGCTGTCGGCGCGGTTCAGGATCACCTCTGCCACCGCGAACTGGCCCTTGACGGATTCGCCACGCGCCTCGAAATACAGGGCCTTGGCCAGGCATTGCCACTGGTCGTCACCCTTGGCGACCGGCTGCTGTGCCAGGAAACCCTCGTCATAGCGGATCAGCGTCGGGCCGGGCTGATTGCCGGCCGGAACACGCTTCTTCACCGGGGCCGCGACCCCATCTGCCAAGGCCGCCAGGCGCTGCGGCGCCACCTGTCCCAGGACGGTTCGTTCCACCCCGAGCAGAGACGACAGCCGCCCCCCGAGCGAGGCTGAAGGGTCGTTGGACTGGCTCACCGTCACATCGGCGAAGGCCGCTCCGCTCAGGATCAGCAGCGCAGAAAGGCTGCCTGTCCAGGTCTGTCGCAAGCGCATTGTCTCGTGTTCCCGGTATGGTTCATCGCCGTCTGCGGGGGTCATGAAGGACGTTTTCCGCAGGCAACGAGCGGAGGCACTAGCCGAATAAAGTTCACGAGTCCATCATATGTTGCAAAACTGCAACAGGTGAGCTTTGCATTTTGCGCGGTTTCCCGCCGATCCGGGCGGGTGGCACCGATGGGAAAATCCGGCAAGTATCTGTAATTTCTAAATTATTTCTGATTCGAGATCCAGCAGCGCCAGATGGGCCGCCGCAAGCCTTGCCAGCGGAACGCGGTAGGGGGAACAGGACACATAGTCGAATCCGGCCTTGCGGCAGAAGGCAATCGATTCGGGATTTCCGCCATGTTCGCCGCAGATCGACAGCGTCAGGTCGGGGCGAGTCGCACGCCCGCGCGCGGCCCCGATCAGCAGCAGTTCGCCCACGCCATCCACGTCGAGAATGTGGAACGGGTCTTCGGGAAACACGCCCTGCTGCACATAGGTGTTCATGAACCGCCCGGCATCGTCGCGCGACAGCCCGTAGGTCATCTGCGTGAGATCGTTGGTCCCGAACGACAGGAAATCGGCGTGCTGGGTGATCTCGCCCGCCCGGAGCGCGGCGCGCGGGGTTTCCACCATGACCCCCAGCTTGTAGTCGAACGCCACCTTGGCCCGGTTGCGCACCATGGTCGCCACCGCATCGACGCGGGCGCGCACCAGTTCGACCTCGCGCCGCGCCGAGACCAGCGGGATCATGATCTCGGGCACCACCGATCCGCCGCGCCGGGCAATCTCGATCGTGGCCTCGAAGATCGCCTGTGCCTGCATGTCGTAGATCTCGGGCAGCACGATGCCCAGCCGCACGCCGCGCATCCCCAGCATCGGGTTGAACTCGGCCAGCGCCTCGGCGCGGCGGGTCACCTCGGACAGCGGGCGGTCCAGCGCCTCGGCCAGTTCGCGCAGTCCCTCGCGGCTGTGGGGCAGGAATTCATGCAAAGGCGGGTCGAAAAGCCGGATGCAGACCGGCAATCCCTGCATGATATCGAACAATTGCACGAAATCGGCGCGCTGCATCGGCAGCAGGCGGGCCAGCGCCGCCGCCCGGTCCTTCGAAGTGTCGGCGAAGATCATCTCGCGCATCACTACCAGCCGGTCCTCGTCGAAGAACATGTGTTCGGTGCGGCATAGACCGATGCCCTGCGCCTCGAACTGGCGGGCGGTCAGGGCGTCGGCGGGGGTGTCGGCATTGGCGCGGATGCCGATGTCGCGCACCGCATCGGCCCAGGACAGCAGGCGGCGGAAGGCATCGTCGAGCGCGGGCGGAAGCATGTCGGCGGCCCCCGCCAGCGCCTGCCCGGCGGTGCCGTCGACGGTGATCATGTCGCCCTCGCGGAATACCCGGCCGTCGCCCGCGCGCAGGGTCTTGTCGCGCATGTCCAGCCGCAGGTCCGAGGCGCCGACGATGCAGGGCAGGCCCAGGCCGCGCCCGATCACCGCCGCATGGCTGGTCATGCCGCCGCGTTCGGTCAGCACGGCCGCAGCAGAATGCATCCCGCGGATGTCTTCGGGCGCGGTTTCGCGGCGCACCAGGACGCAGGGCTCGCCCCGCGCCGCCGACGCCTGCGCCGCCGCCGAGGAAAACACGATTCTCCCGGTGGCAGCGCCGGGGCTGGCGGCGATGCCCTGCGCGAACACGTCGCGCGGGCCGCGCGGATCGACCTGCGGGTGCAGCAGTTCCGACAGCGCCCGCGGTTCGACCCGCAGCACCGCGTCATCGCGGCTGATGATGCCATCCTCGGCCAGCGACACCGCGATGCGCAGCCCGGCGCGCGACGAGCGCGTGACCTTGACCGCATCCAGCACCGACAGGCGGCCGTCCTCGATGGTGAACTCTATCTGCATTTCCTCGCGCAGACGCAGGCGGCAGGCATTGCCGTGGCGCAGCAGGTCGGCAAAGACCTCTGGCGCGAGTTCCTCCAGCGAGGGGCCGCGCGGGTCGCGGGTCAGGAAGATCGCCTCGGTGCGGCGCAGCGCGTCGCGGCCCTGGCTCTGGCCGAGGTAGCGCCCGGTGACCTGGCGCTGGCCGGTCACCGGATCGACGAACTGGATCACGCCCGACCCGGATATGCCCTGGCCGATGCCCTGGGCCATCTGCTGCACCACCAGCCCCAGCGGCGCTTCGGCCGGGGCGCCCTTGGCCTGGCGCAGCAGGCGGGCCGAGGTGCCCTCCCAAGCGCGGGCCATCGACCGCAGCACGTCGGAAAGCTGCCGCGCCGGGTCTTCGGGAAAGGGCTCGTCCATCTCGGCGGCGAAGGTGCGCAGCGCGTCGTGCAGCGCCTCTGACGAGGGGTGCATCCCCTCGAACATGTCGGGGTCAAGCCGCGCGACATGGATCGCATAGCCCTGCACGAAGCGCAGATACAGCGCATCGGCGGCGGCCTGACCGTGGGTCTCGGCCAGCCTTGCGTGCCGGGCGGCGTTGAAGCCGATGTTGAGGATGGTCGCGGGCCCGCCCCAGTCGGGGTTCTCCGGGCTGGGGCGCACCGACACCAGCGGATCGGCCCCGAAATGGTTCAGGATGGCGCGGCAATCGACCGGATGGCCCGCCGCGATCGCGCGCACGGTTGCCGCCGGAAGCGCAACCGTCAGCGGCACAGGCAGGTCGAGCCGCACCAGCCGCTGCAGGCATTTTGCCCGCCAGCCGTGGGTTTGCGCCGTCATCGCTGCGGTCAGGTTGATGGTGGTGAAATCGGTCAGAAGGTCAAGTTTCTGCACTGCGGCGCCTTTCGGGTTCGCGGGCAGGATACGCTTATCCCCGGGTCGCGCAAGCACCGGCAGGCGCCCGGAACGGCAGCGCGCGCGGTCCGGCCTCGGCCCCTCTCAGGGACAGGCGGTCGGCAGGATGTCGCCACGGCCGGTCGGGAAGGCGATGCCGCGGCCCGCGACGGGCAGCCGGGCCTGTCGGATGGTGTCGGCCATCCAGTTGGTGCCGCAGCGTGCTGGCGGTCGATGTCGGGTCAGAGTCACGCTGGTCAGCGAGGACCGAGACGGGAAGTTCAGCCTGCTGCATCTGGGGTCGGACGTGCCGGCGGCGCTGCTGCTGTTCGCCCTCGCGCAGTCGTGGCGGCAGGTGCCGGAACACCGCGCCGACGTGCAGAAGCGCCAAGGGCCAAGGGGCGCGGGGCACCCGAAGGTGCCCCGGACCATGCCTGCGTCAGTTGCGCGAACGATCGACCATCTTGCCCTTGGAGATCCACGGCATCATGGCGCGCAGCTTTTCTCCGACCTGTTCGATCTGGTGTTCGTCGTTGATCCGGCGGGTCGCCTTGAAGAACGGCTGGCCCACGGCGTTTTCCTGCATGAAGTCGCGGACGAACTTGCCGGTCTGGATGTCGGTCAGCACGGCTTTCATCCGCGCCTTGGTTTCGGCATAGGGCAGGATGCGCGGGCCGCTGACGTATTCGCCGTATTCGGCGGTGTTGCTGATCGAGTAGTTCATGTTGGCGATGCCGCCTTCATAGATCAGGTCGACGATCAGCTTCACCTCGTGCAGGCATTCGAAATAGGCCATCTCCGGCTCGTAACCCGCCTCGACCAGCGTCTCGAACCCCATGCGGATCAGTTCGACCAGACCGCCGCAGAGCACGGCCTGTTCGCCGAACAGGTCGGTTTCGCATTCCTGGCGGAAGTTGGTCTCGATGATCCCGGAACGGCCACCGCCGATGGCCGAGCAATAGGACAGGCCGATTTCCATCGCGCGGCCCGTGGCGTCCTTGTCAACGGCCACAAGGCAGGGCACGCCGCCGCCCTTGACATATTCGCCGCGCACGGTGTGGCCGGGGCCCTTGGGGGCCATCATGATGACATCGACGCCGGCCTTCGGCTCGATCAGGCCGAAGTGGATGTTCAACCCGTGCGCAAAAGCGATGGCGGCACCTTCGCGGATGTTGTCATGGACGTATTTCTTGTAGGTTTCGGCCTGAAGTTCGTCGGGCATGGTGAACATGATCAGATCGGCCCAGGCGGCGGCCTCGGCGATGCCCATCACCTTCAGGCCCTCGCCTTCGGCTTTTTTGGCCGAGGCCGAGCCCTCGCGCAGCGCGACGACAAGGTTCTTGGCGCCGGAATCGCGCAGGTTCAGCGCGTGGGCGTGGCCCTGGCTGCCATAGCCGAGGATGGCAACCTTCTTGTCCTTGATCAGGTTGATGTCGCAGTCACGGTCATAATACACGCGCATCGGGCGGTCCTCTGGTTGGGTGTTTTCTGGGCGCAGAATAGACGGGGCGCCGTGATGATGGATGCATAGTTTGATGTTTTCGGGTGTATGTGCGAATAATCATGCGCCGATTGCTGAAACCGTGGAAAAATCATGCTCGACGATACCGACCGCCGCCTGCTGCGGCACATGCTGGCCGACCCGATGCTGACCACCGCCGAGGTGGCGGAACGCGCAGGCGTCACCAGTGCCACCGCCTGGCGGCGGCTGGAGAGGCTGACGGCGCAGGGGGTGATCGGCGCGCGGCAGGCGGTGATCGACTGGCGCAAGCTGGGCTACGAGGTCGAGGTCTCCTTGCGCTTCACGCTCGACAAGACCGACCCGCGCGCCTTCGACGAGTTCCTCGCCGCCGCCCGCGAAGTGCCCGAGGTGACGCAGATCGAGACTTTCCTGGGCCGGGTCGACGTGCGTCTGACGGTGATCGCCCGCGACATGAAGCAGTATCAGGAGGTCTACCGCCGCCGCATCCTGACCCTGCCGCACATCGCCGACATCGAGGCGCTGATGCTGATCGCCAGCATCAAGGACGGCGAGGGGTTGCCGCTGTGATCGACCTGGACGACACCGACCGTGCGCTGCTGCGCGCACTGGCGCAGGACGGCACGCTGTCGGCCGGGGCACTGGGCCGCCGCTTCGGGCTGAGCCAGCCCGCCACCTGGCGCCGGGTGCGGCGGCTGGAGGAGGCCGGGGTGCTGGCCGGGCGGCGGCTGGTGGTGGACCGGGCGGCACTGGGTTTCGGCGTGACGGTGTTTCTGGGGGTCAAACTGGCGACCAAGGGGCGGGTCAGCCTCGAGGATTTCGAACGCGCGGTGTCGGCAATCCCGGAGGTGCAGGTGGTGCAGCATGTGCTGGGACTGTTCGACTATCGCCTGCGGGTGGTGGCCCGCGACATCGCGGATTTCGAGCGCGTGCTGCGGCGGAGGATCATGACGCTGCCGGGCGTGGGGCAGGTGGAGGCCAATGTGCTGCTGACGGAAGAGCGGCGGCCCGGGCCGCTGGGGTAGAGGGGGCGCGGGCAGAGTGACCGGGGGGCTGAGGGGGGCTGTCTGCCCCCCGCCCTGCGGGCCCCCCCGAGGATATTTGGGCCAAGATGAAAGCCGGGCAGGTTTCTTCTGGTTTTCGGGGCGGTGTGGGGGGTATTCAGGGGGAGTTCTGACAGGAGATACCCATGCCCGGCTTGCGCCCCGATATCGACCCCGATGGCTTGCAGGAATTTTCGGTGGTGTTCACCGACCGCTCGCTGAACCACATGTCCGCGAAGTTCCAGGGGGTGATGCGTGACATTTCGGAGATGCTGCGCGAGGTTTACGGTGCCGCCGCGGTGGCGCTGGTGCCGGGCGGCGGGTCTTACGCCATGGAAGCGGTGGCGCGGCAGTTCGGTGCCGGGCGGCAGGTTCTGATCGTGCGCAACGGCTGGTTTTCCAATCGCTGGAGCCAGATCTTCGAGGCGGGGGGCTTTGTTGCCGGGACCACGGTGGTGATGGCGCGGGCTTCGGGCAACGGGGCGCAAGCCGCCTTTGCCCCGCCGCCGATCGACGAGGTGGTGGCGAAGATTCTGGAGGTGCGCCCGGATGTGGTGTTCGCCCCGCATGTCGAAACCTCGGCCGGGCTGATCCTGCCCGACGACTATATTGCGGCGATGGCGGCGGCGGCGCACGAGGTGGGGGCGCTGCTGGTGCTGGATTGCATCGCGTCGGGCTGTGTCTGGGTCGACATGCAGGCGACGGGGGTGGATGTGCTGATCTCGGCGCCGCAGAAGGGCTGGTCGGCGTCGCCTTCCGCCGGGATGGTGATGCTGTCGGCGCGGGCCGAGGCGCGGCTGGCGGAAACGGCGTCGGACAGTTTCGCGCTGGACCTGAAGAAGTGGCGCAGCATCATGGCGGCCTACGAGGCGGGGGGGCACGCCTATCACGCGACGATGCCGACCGATGCGCTGCTGGGTTTGCGCGATGCGATGGCCGAGACCCGCGCGCTGGGCCTTGCCGAGATGAAGGCGGCGCAGTGGGCGCTGGGGCGCGCGGTGCGGGCGATGCTGGCGGAAAAGGGTGTCGTTTCTGTCGCGGCGGAAGGGTTCGGCGCGCCGGGGGTGGTGGTGTCGTTCACCGATGACCCCGAGGTGCAGAACGGCAAGAAGTTCCTGGCCGAGGGCCTGCAGATCGCGGCGGGCGTGCCGTTGCAGGTGGGCGAGGGGGCGGCGTTCCGCACCTTCCGGCTGGGCCTGTTCGGGCTGGACAAGCTGGTTGACGTGCCGGGCACCGTGGCGCGGTTGCAGGCGGCGGTGGACCGGGTGCTGTAATGGTGCGGCGCGCCCTGTTCCTCGCGGCGGGGCGCGCTAGATGAACAACGAACATCGGAGACGCTCATGACCCTTCTGATCCTGTACCTTGCCACCGCCGTGATCTTCCTTGCGCTGGACGCGGTGATGCTGACGCTGTTCATGAAGCCGCTGTTCACCAGCCACCTTGGGGACGCGATGCTGGAAAGCCCGCGCATGGCGGCGGCGGCGCTGTTCTATCTGGCCTATGTGGCGGGGCTGATCTGGCTGATCTCGCTGCCCGCACTGCGGGCGGGCCTGCCCATTCAGGCGTTGATCGGCGGGGCGGTGCTGGGGGCGATGGCCTACGGCACTTACGAGTTCACCAGCTATGCGATCATGAAGGACTGGCATCCGACCATGGTGGCGGCGGATGTGACCTGGGGTGCCGTGCTGACCGGGTTTTCCGCCTGGGCTGGCGTGATGGTCACCCGCGCGCTGACAACCTGAGCTGCCTTTTTCGGGTGCGGTGCCGTGCGGGGCGGTGTAGCCTTGCGCGGCCCGAACATCTGTTAGCGGAGTCGTCCCATGATCCTATACGGCATTTCCACCTGCGACACCTGCAAGAAGGCGCTGAAGGCGCTTCAGGCGGCGGGGCGCGACGTGACCTTCCGCGACATCCGGGCCCAGCCGCTGAGTGCCGCCGAGATCGAGGAACTGGTCGGGGAATTCGGTGACCGGATCATCAACAAGTCATCGACCACCTGGCGCGGCCTCAGCGACTGGCTGAAGGCTTCCGAGGCGGACGAGCAGTTGAAGCAGCAGCCGACCCTGATGAAGCGGCCGGTGATCCGGGATGGCGACAAGCTGCTGCTGGGGTGGGACGAGGCGGTTCAGGCTGCCCTTCTGCCCTGACCGACGGCCCGCCCGGGCGGGCCGCCATTGGCCTTGGCCGCGACCTCAGAGAATGCGAAGGTCGCCGGCCGACTGCTTGCCGTCGCGGCCCGACTGAAGTTCGTAGCCGATCTTCTGATTGTCGTTCAGCGCCCTGAGGCCTGCCCGCTCTACCGCCGAAATATGCACGAAAACGTCCTTGCCGCCGTCATCGGGCGCAATGAAGCCATAGCCCTTGGTGCTGTTGAACCATTTCACGGTGCCCGTCGGCATGCCGCATCTCCTTACATCCGTCCTTCCCGGGGCGACATGCCGCGGGCGTGCACCCAGTTTTTCCAATCATTCCGGCTGCCTGGGGACAGGAGGCGGTCAGAAAGCCTGTTGTCACGGTGAAAATCATGCCAAAACGGCGATAAAAATCAAGCGCGATATGGCAAGGCCGCATCCGGCCCCCCATGTTGCGCCTATCGGAGGCAGCATGCGCAACGCGGCACTTGTTCTGGGGATCATCGGCGGAGTCTGGGCGATGATCGTGGGCTTTTTCGGCTATGGCTACACCGAATTCATCGACCGGCATGGCGAGATCGGCCAGCTTGCGCATCAGGTCGACAACGTGGCCCTCGTGCGGTTCTCGGCCTTCATGGCACCGATTCTGGCAATTGCGGGCGGGGCGATGGCGCGGTCGCGCAACATGATCGCGGGCGGGTTGCTGCTGGCCTCGGCCGGGGCGCTGTGGCTGGGCTTCGGCTTTGGCGTCTTCACCATGTTCCCGATCGCGATGTGCGCGCTGGGCGGGGTGCTGGCACTGTCGGCACGCGAACCCGACGCGTATTGAGGCGTGCCAGGCGCCGGGGTCCGGCGCCTGGCTTGCAAGGCTCAGCGCAGGTCGGGTGCCAGCGCCTCCAGCCGCAGCGATTCGACAATCTGCGCCAGGGTCTGCGTGCTGGTCTGGTTTTCGCCCAGACGGCGGACCGAAACCGTGCGGTCCTCGACCTCTTTCATTCCGATGGCAAGGATCACCGGCACCTTGCCGACCGAATGTTCGCGCACCTTGTAGTTGATCTTCTCGTTGCGCACGTCGGCCTCGGCCCGCACCCCCACGGCGCGCAGGGACGCCACGATCTCGTTCACGAAGGGGTCGGCATCCGACACGATCGAGGCCACCACCACCTGACGCGGCGCCAGCCAGAAGGGCAGCTTGCCCGCATAGTTCTCGATCAGGATGCCGATGAACCGCTCGAAAGAGCCCAGAATGGCGCGGTGCAGCATGTAGGGGCGGTGCTTGGCGCCATCGTCCCCGATGTATTCCGCCCCCAGCCGCGACGGCAGGTTGGGGTCGACCTGGAAGGTGCCGCACTGCCATTGCCGCCCGATGGCGTCGGTCAGCTTGAAATCCAGCTTCGGGCCGTAGAAGGCACCCTCGCCGGGGTCGATCACGTAGTCGCGGCCGACCTTCCTGATCGCGTTTTCGAGCGCGGTTTCGACCGCGTCCCAGTCTTCGTCGGAGCCGATGCGGACCTCGGGGCGGGTAGACAGCTTGATGTCGAAGCTCTCGAACCCGAGGTCGTGGTAGACCGAAGACAACAGCCCGATGAAGCTGGCACATTCCGCCTCGATCTGCTCGGCGGTGCAGAAGATGTGCGCATCGTCTTGTGTGAAGCCGCGCACCCGCATCAGCCCGTGCATCGAGCCCGAGGATTCGTAGCGGTGGCATGACCCGAACTCGGCCAGCCGCAGCGGCAGGTCGCGATAGGATTTCAGGCCCTGATTATAGACCTGCACATGGCAGGGGCAGTTCATCGGCTTCAGCGCGTTGATACGCTTTTCCTTGGCGCCTTCTTCGTCGACCTCGACGATGAACATGTTCTCGCGGTAGGCCTCCCAGTGGCCCGAACGTTCCCAGAGCACGCGGTCCACCACCTGCGGCGTGCGGATTTCCTTGTAGCCCGCGGCGATCTGGCGGCGGCGCATGTAGTCTTCCAGCGTGCGGTAGATCAGCCAGCCGTTGGGGTGCCAGAACACCATGCCCGGCGCCTCTTCCTGCAGGTGGAACAGGTCCATCTCGCGGCCAAGGCGTCGGTGGTCGCGCTTGGCGGCCTCCTCCAGCATGGTCAGGTGGGCTTTCAAGTCGTCCCGGTTGCGGAAGGCCACGCCGTAGATGCGTTGCAGCATCGGGCGGCTGCTGTCGCCGCGCCAGTAGGCCCCGGCCACCGACATCAGCTTGAAGGCGTCGGCGGGCAGTTGGCCGGTGTGCTGGAAATGCGGGCCGCGGCACAGGTCTTGCCAATGCCCGTGCCAGTACATGCGGATCTTCTGGTCTTCGGCAATCGCCTGCACCAGTTCGACCTTGTAGGTCTCGCCCCGCGCCTCGTAGAAGGCGATGGCGTCGGCCCGGTCCCACACCTCGGTCTTGACCGGGTCGCGCAGGTTGACGATCTGCTTCATCCGGGCCTCGATGGCACCCAGATCTTCGGGCGTGAAGGGCTCCGCCCGGTCGAAATCGTAATACCAGCCGTCCTTGATCACCGGGCCGATGGTCACCTTGACCTCTGGCCAAAGCTCCTGCACCGCGCGCGCCATGACATGCGCGAAATCGTGGCGGATCAGTTCCAGCGCCGGGCCGTCGTCGGCCATGGTGTTGATGGCGATGGTCGCATCCGTCAGGATCGGCCATTGCAGATCGTGGTGCGCGCCATCGACCTGCGCCGAAATGGCCTTCTTCCCGAGGCTGGTCGAGATGCCCGCCGCCACTTCGGCGGGGGTCACGCCCGCCGCATAGTCGCGTCGGTTGCCATCGGGAAAGGTGAGGGAAATCTGGGCCATGTCTGGCGATCCTCGTCGGTTTGGCGTCTACGAAACGCCCGGTTGCGGGTTATGTCGGGCAGTCTGATGCGCCGCTGCCACCGCAAAGTCAAGCGCGACCGGCGGCGGGTGACAATCGGCCCCGCGCCGGTTTATAGCTAGGGCCATCCCCCGGAGGTGCCGATGCAAGACCCGACCCAACACATCACGCCGCAGGGCCGCCGCATCGCCTTTCATGCCACGCCGGGGCGCGGGCCGGGGGTGGTGTTTCTGGGCGGCTTCCGGTCGGACATGACCGGGACCAAGGCGCAGGCGTTGCAAGCCTGGGCCGAGGCGCGGGGGCGGGCGTTCCTGCGGTTCGACTATTCCGGCCATGGTGCGTCGGGCGGTGACTTTCTCGATGGCTGTATCGGTGACTGGTTCGAGGATGCGCTGGCGATCTTTGACGCGCTGACCACGGGGCCGCAGGTGCTGGTCGGGTCGTCGATGGGCGGGTGGATCGCGCTGCTGCTGGCGCGGGAGAGGGCCGAGCGGATCGCCGGTCTGGTCGGCATCGCCGCAGCACCCGACTTCACCGAAGACAGCATGTGGGCCGGGTTCACGCCCGATCAGCGGGCGGCGCTGCTGCGTGACGGACAGGTGGCGCTGCCGTCCGATTATTCCGACGGCCCCTACATCATCACCCGCCACCTGATCGAGGACGGCCAGCGTCGGCTGGTGCTGCGCGCGCCCCTGCACCTGCCGTTTCCGGTTCGGCTGTTGCAGGGCACGGCGGATGTGGACGTGCCGCCTGCCGTGGCGCTGCGGCTGCTGGATCGCGCGACCGGGCCGGATACCCACCTGACGCTGGTCAAGGGGGCGGACCACCGCTTTTCCACCCCGGACTGTCTCGCGCTGCTGACCGCGACGCTGGACGACCTGCCGGGGGGAACCGATGCGGCGCTTCGGTAGGCTGCTGGGCCGTATACTGGTTTTCCTTCTTCTGGCATTTTTGGCGATCTGGCTGTTGGCACCCGATGAGCCCGTCGACCGGGTGATCGGGTTTGAATCCAGTACTCTCGGGGATGATCTTGACGCGTGGCTTGCAGAGCAGGAATTGCAGTTTTCAGACATCATGCCGGAAACCGGGAAGCGGCTCGTCTGGGCCGGGTCGCCGGGGGTCAGGACGCCGCTCGCAGTGATCTACGTTCACGGCTTTTCCGCCACCTGGCATGAAATCGCCCCGGTGCCGCAGCAGGTGGCGGCGGGGCTGGGGGCAAACCTGTTCCTGACGCGGCTGGCCGGGCACGGGCGCGGGGCGGCGCCGATGGCCGAACCCGTGGCGGGCGACTGGATCGAGGACATGGCAGAAGCCATGGCGATCGGGCGGCGGCTGGGCGAGCGGGTGCTGGTGATCGGCACCTCGACCGGCGGCACGCTGGCGGTGCTGGCCGCCAGCGACCCCGCGTTGTCGCAGGGGTTGGCGGGGGTGGTGCTGGTGTCGCCGAACTTCGGGGTGGCGGGGGCGGCGGGCTTCCTGCTCGACCTGCCGCTGGTGCGCCACTGGGGGCCGCTGCTGGCCGGGGCCAGCCAGACCTTCACCCCGCGCAGCCCGGATCAGGCGCGTTAATGGACGATGGCCTACCCCACCGCCGCGCTGTTCCCGATGGCGGCGCTGGTGCGCCATGTGCGCAGGCTCGACCTTTCGGGCGTCACCACCCCGGCGCTGGTGCTGATGTCGGAGGATGACCGGGTGGTGGACCCGTCGCGCACCACGGCCGTGATGGCACGTTGGGGCGGGCCGCTGTGGATCGAGTGGCGGACGATGGGGCCGGGTGATGACGGGTGGTCGCATGTCATTGCGGGCGACATCCTCAGCCCCGGACAGACGGCGGAAACGGTGGCGCTGATCCTCGACTGGGCGGCGGGGCTGTGACGGAACCGCTGCTGATGATCCCCGGTCTGATGGCCGACGCACGTCAGTTCCTGCCCCAGATCCTTGCCCTGTCGCCGCGCCGGCCGGTGATGCTGGCCTTGCCGACCTGTGGCGCAACGGTCGAGGACATGGCGCAGGCGATCCTTGCCGCCGCCCCGCCGCGGTTTGCACTGGCCGGGCTTGGCCTTGGTGGCGACGTGGCGCTGGAGATGATCCGCCGGGCCCCTGACCGGGTGACGCGGGTGGCGCTGATCTCGACCGACCCGCTGTCGGAAACCCCGCAAACCGCCGCGGCGCGCGAATCGCGGATGGTTGCGGCACGGTCGGGGCGGTTGTCACAGGCGATGGCCGAGGAGGTGCCGCTGGCAGCACTTGCGCCGGGGCCGGGGCGGGCCCGGGTGCTGGCGCTGGTGGCCGACATGGCGGCGGGCTTCGACCCCGGGGTGTTTGTCGTGCAATCGCGCGCCATGCAGCGCCGCCCCGATCAGCAGAAGACCCTGCGCCGCGCCCTGCTGCCCGCGCTGGTGATCGCCGGGGCGCAGGATACGCCCCAGATGCAGCGCAGGCAGGATTTCGTCGTGGGGCTGATGCCCTATGCCAGGCTGCTGCTGATCGAGGGCGCCGACATGATGGCGCCCCTGGAACAGCCCGAAGCTGTTTCAGAGGCGCTGGAGACCTTTCTGAACAGGCCGCTGCTACTGCGATGAGGCCAGCGAGATTCGCGGCTTTTCGGCCTCGTCCCTGCCCGAGTTGGCGTCGATGAAGTTCAGCACCAGCGGGCGGATGTTCAGCCGCCAGGACTTGCCCGCGAAGATGCCGTAATGCCCGGCACCGGGTTCGACGTGGCTGGCCTTCTTCGAATCAGGCAGGCCGGTCAGCAGTTTCAGCGCGGCGATGCATTGGCCGGGGGCCGAGATGTCGTCATTGGCACCCTCGACCGTCTTCACCGCCACCTGGGTGATGGCGCCGATATCTACGCGCTTGCCCGCCACGGAGAAATCGTTCGTGGCGATCTCGCGGTTCTTGAAGATGCGCTCGACGGTGGACAGGTAGAATTCCGCCGTCATGTCCATCACCGCCAGATATTCGTCATAGAAGCGGTTGTGGGCGTCGTGGTCCGACGCCTCGCCCCGGGCCACGCGCATGATCTGTTCGGAGAACGCCTTGGAATGGCGTTCGGCGTTCATCGAGATGAAGCTTTGCAGCTGCAACAGCCCCGGATAGACCAGCCGCCCGGCCCCCTTGCAGGTAAAGCCGACGCGCTGGATCGCCATTTGTTCCAGCTGCCCCATCGTCACGCGGCGGCCGAAGTCGGTCACTTCGGTGGCGGCGGCATCGGGATCGACCGGGCCGCCGATCAGCGTCAGGCTGCGCGGCTGCGCGTCCGGGTCTTCGCCGGCCAGATAGGCGGTGGCGGCCAGCGCCAGCGGCACCGGCTGACACACCGCGATCACATGGGTGTCCGGCCCGAGGAACCGCAGGAAATCAACCAGATACAGCGTGTAATCCTCGACATCGAACTTGCCTTCCGACACCGGGATGTCGCGGGCGTTGTGCCAGTCGGTCACATAGACATCTGCATCGGGCAGCAGGCTTGCCACGGTCGAGCGCAGCAGGGTCGCGTAATGGCCCGACATCGGTGCTACCAGCAGGATGCGGCGGGCCATCGGCGCCCGGCGGCGAACCGAGAAATGCACCAGATCCCCGAACGCCTTCTTCACCACCGGAAGCACGTCGACAAGATGGTCGGTGCCATCGGGGCCAACGATCGAGCGGATGCCCCAGTCGGGCTTGGCGATCATCCGGGCGAAGGTCCGTTCGGTCACCTGACCCCAGGCCGCGGTCAGTTGCAGCATCGGGTTCATGGAAAGCGCGAACGCCGGATAGGACGCCATCGCCTTCGCGGTTGCACCCAGCCACGCATTCGTGTTGCGGGCGCTTTCCATAAGGTCATAGGTCGCCATATACTTCATTGCGTCTCCTTGTCCGGGAGCG
Source organism: Paracoccaceae bacterium Fryx2 (assembly GCA_032334235.1). Taxonomy (NCBI): domain Bacteria; kingdom Pseudomonadati; phylum Pseudomonadota; class Alphaproteobacteria; order Rhodobacterales; family Paracoccaceae; species Paracoccaceae bacterium Fryx2. Next base: position 1,544,812 of record JAVSGI010000005.1, on the reverse strand, counting down.
GCCCGGCCCCTGCGTCGCGGCTGCCCCCGGACTGGGGGTGTAATGCTGCATAGCAGCACGATAGGGGGGAAACACTAACATGACAACCGAAGACAACGACGCAGGCATGCGGTTGGAACGGCTCGACCGCCTTAACGCCAATCTTGCGCTGGTCGATGCGTTGTCAAAGCGCCTGACGGCGGCGATTGCCCGGCGCAAACTGGCGGATCCGGCGCTCAGCGGCCCCGGACATGACGTTTATATGAAGGCCGCGACGGCATATGTTGCCGAAATGATGCAGAATCCGTCGAAAATCCTGGAAAATCAGTTCACCTACTGGGGCAAGAGCCTGAAACACTACGTCGAGGCGCAGCAGGTGCTTGTGAAGGGTGAACTGAAGGCCCCGTCAGACCCGACGCCCAAGGACCGCCGATTCGCCAACCCGCTGTGGGAAACGCACCCCTATTTCAATTTCATCAAGCAGCAGTATCTGATGAACGCCGAGGCGATCAGCACAGCGATCTCGGGGCTGGAAAACCTCGAGCCGCACGAGAAGAAGCGGATCGAATACTTCACCCGCCAGATCGTCGACATGATGTCGCCGACCAATTTCCTGGCCACGAACCCCGATGCACTGGAGCGCGCGGTGCAGACCGACGGTGATTCGCTGGTGGCGGGCATGGAAAACCTGGTGCGCGACATCGAGTCACACAATGGCGAGTTGATGGTGACGCTGGCCGACCCCGAGGCGTTCGAGGTCGGGGTGAACATCGGCACCACCCCCGGCGCGGTGGTGTATCGCAACCGGATGCTGGAGCTTATCCAGTATTCCCCGACCACCGAAACCGTTCATGCCACGCCGCTGCTGATCTTTCCGCCCTGGATCAACAAGTTCTACATCCTCGACATGAAGCCGCAGAACAGCCTGATCAAGTGGATCGTCGATCAGGGCTTCACCCTGTTCGTGGTCAGCTGGGTCAACCCCGATGCGTCCTACGCCGAGGTCGGGATGGATGACTACATCCGCGACGGCTATCTGCGCGCCATGGCCGAGGTGCGCCGCATCACCGACCAGCCCAAGCTGAACGCGGTCGGCTACTGCATCGCGGGCACCACGCTGACGGCAACGCTGGCGCACCTGCAGCGCATGGGCGACAAGACGGTGAACGCCGCCACCTTCTTCACCACGCTGACCGACTTTTCCGACCAGGGTGAGGTCGGGGTGTTCCTGAACGACGATTTCGTCGATGGCATCGAACGTCAGGTCAAGGTTGACGGCATCCTCGACAAGGCCTTCATGTCGCGCACCTTCAGCTATCTGAGATCCAACGACCTGATCTATCAGCCCGCGATCCGCAGCTACATGCTGGGCGAGCAGCCTCCCGCGTTCGACTTGCTGTTCTGGAACGGCGACGGCACCAACCTGCCCGCGAAGATGGCGGTCGAATACCTGCGGATGCTCTGCCAGGACGACAAGCTGGCGCGCGGCGAATTCCCGGTGTTCGGCGAGCCGGTGCGGCTGGGCGACATCCGGACGCCGATCTGCGCGATTGCCTGCGAAACCGACCATATCGCCGCGTGGAAGGGGTCTTTCAACGGCATCCGGCAGTTCGGGTCGAAGGACAAGACCTTCATCCTGTCGGAATCCGGCCATATCGCGGGCATCGTCAACCCGCCGTCCAAGGGCAAGTATGGCCATTACACCAACGATGCCCCGCTCGACACGCCCGAGGCGTTCCGCGAGGGCGCGACCTATCATCCCGGGTCGTGGTGGCCGCTCTGGGGCAAGTGGCTGGCGGCGCGCTCGGGCAAGCAGGTGGCGGCGCGGATTCCGGGTGATTCGACCAACCCCGTACTGTGCCCGGCCCCCGGCACCTATGTCACCGCCGTGCCAAGTGCCTGATCCTGCAAGGGCATTTTGAGACCTTGTTTCATTGGGAAAATTTCATGCTGCACCGCAGAAAGTGCTTGCTTTTCTGCGGTGCAGCATTTATAACCGGATCATCAGGAAACGAGCGACACCACACGCTAGGAGCGAACACCATGGCCAACCCGACCCCCGACCTCACCAAAGTCATGCAAGACATGATGGCGTCCTTCCCGGTTGACGCCTCCGCGATGCAGAACGCGTTCAAGACCCAGGCCGCGATGGGCGAGAAGTTCACCAAGGTCGCGCTGGAAGCGGCTGAAAAGTCGACCGAGATCACCTCGAAATGGGCCAAGGACACCATCGCCAAGCTGGCCGATGCCGCCAAGGCCAAATCCGAGCCGACCGAATACACCAAGGCCGCGACCGACTTCGCGTCCGCCGCCGCCGAGATGGCTGCCGAAAACTTGGCCGCCTTCGCCGAAGTTGCGAAAAAAGTGCAGATGGAAACCGTCGAGCTGATGCTGGCCGCGGGCAAGGACATCTCTGAAGATGCCACCGCCGCCGTGAAGAAAGCCACCACCGAAGCCACCACTGCTGCCAAGAAAGTTGCCGCTTCGGTGAAGTGAGCCATTGAAAACGCGTCCGACCTTCCTCCCTGTCGGCTGACGCGTCGGGGGCGGGCCTTGTGCCCGCCCTTTCTTTTTATTCTGCGCTGCCCTAAGCTTCTCTGCACCGCAACATAGGGGAGGGTGGCTCATGGCCGAAACCGACAAGCCACTGCTGATCAAGCGTTATGCCAGCCGCCGTCTCTACAACACCGAGACGAGCGACTACGTCACGCTGGAAGACATCGCGGGCTTCATCCGCGCCGGGCGCGAGGTTCAGATCGTCGATCTGAAATCCGGCGACGACCTTACCCGGCAATACCTGCTGCAAATCGTGGCCGAGCATGAAAGCAAGGGCCAGAACGTGCTGCCGCTGGGTGTGCTGACCGATCTGGTGCGCAGCTACACCACCGAGGTGCAAAGCATCGTGCCGCAGTTCCTCGCCGCGTCGTTCGAGATGTTGCGCGACAGCCAGGCCAAGATGGTCGAGAACCTGACCGCGATCCCCAATCCGATGGCCGCCCTGCCCGGGTTCGAGGCGATGCGCAAGCAGCAGGAGGTGTTCCTGCGCTCGATGCTGGGCGGTGTGCCGGGCATTCCGGGCTGGCCGGGCACCCCCACCGGCCCCGCCCGCGAGGATGAGGCACCTGAGGGCACCTCGGCCGCCGAACTGGCGCAGATCAAGAAACAGTTGGCGGAATTGCAGAAGAAACTGTCGAAGATGTGAAAAAGGGGCGCCCGCGGGCGCCCCTTTCTCATGGGATGTTCAAGTTCGGGCGACTTCCGCGAACACCTTGCGGATGGCCACGTCAAGCTTGTCGAACATCTCGTCCATCTGCGCGGGCGTGATGATGAACGGCGGGCACAGCACGATCGCCTGCCCCAGCGGGCGGCAGATCAGCCCCTGGTCGGTGCAGGCGTTGGCGATGCGTTCCGACACTGACAGCGACCCGTCGAACGGCGTTTTCGTCGCCTTGTCGCGCACCGCTTCCAGCGCGCCCATCAGCCCCTTGCCGCGCCATTCCCCGATGTTGGGGTTCTCGGCCAGCCGGGCCATGCCCGCCTCGAACTGCGGCGTAAGGCTGCGGACGTTTTCGGCCAGCCCCTCGTTCATCACCACGTCGATCGCCTTCAGCGCGATGGCGCAGCCGACCGGGTGGCCCGAGGCGGTGAAGCCATGCGGAAACTCCTCGATCTGCTCCGCCGCCGCCTGAACCCGGTCGGCCAGTTCCGGCCCGAGGATCACCGCGCCCATCGGGAAGAACCCGGCGGTGATGTTCTTGGAACTGATGATCGCGTCGGGCACGAAGTCGTAGGTCTCGCAGCCCCAGGTGTTGCCGGTGCGCCCGAAGCCGGTGATGACCTCGTCCGCGATCAGCGGAATGCCGTATTTCTTCAGCACCGGCTGGATGGCCTGGAAATACCCGGCCGAGGGCGGGATGACCCCGCCGGCACCCATCACCGGCTCGGCGAAGAAGCCCGCGATGGTGTCGGGGCCTTCCATGATGATCCGCGCCTCAAGCTCGTGCGCCATGCGGGCGGTGAACTGGCTTTCGGTTTCACCCGGCTTGCCGAAGCGCCAGAAATGCGGGCAGCCGACATGGATGAAGCCGGGCAGCGGCAGGCCGAACACCGCATTGTAGGGCTTGCCGGTCATCGAGGCCGAAACCGCGGTGACACCGTGATAGCTGTTGACCCGCGTGATGATCTTGCGGCGCTGCGGCTGGCCTTCGGCCCCGGCAAGGAACCACAGCATCTTGACCATGGTGTCGTTCGCCTCGGACCCCGAGTTGGTATAGAACACCCGGCCACGCTCGAACGGCGAAACCTCGACCAGCTTCTGCGACAGCATCACCGTCTGGTCCGACATCCGGCCGAAGAAGGCGTGATAGCCGGGGAAGGTGTCATACTGCGCCTTGGCGGCGGCGATCAGGCCGGGGTGGTCGAACCCCGCCACCATGTTCCACAGGCCGGAATTGGCATCGAGATAGCTGTTGCCATGCACGTCGAAGACATAGGGCCCCTTGCCATGGGTCAGCACGACCGCGCCGCGCTTGTGGACCGAAGGCAGGTCGGTGAAGCCGTAAAGCGAATAGGTATCGGCGCGCGATTCCCAGCTGTTTGGTGCGTCGTCACGCATGGCGGTCATCCTTGTTGGGGCAATTTCCGCGACAGGCTATCCGTCCGCGCCGCGCTTCACAATCACCGCGATGCGGGGCGCGGGCGGAATGGCGGGCGGGGCGGGCATAGTGCAGGGCCCCGACGCAGCGGACGGGCGTTTCGCCGGGGCCGGATGGGCGGTTGCATGGGCCGGGCCAAGGCCCTAGCCTTTGACGCGACGGGGCAGGGGGCAGGGCATGGGCGACACACAGGGCCGGGTGACGCTCTGGGGCATCGAGGTGTTCCTGGCCACAGCCGAAGAGGGTGCCATTTCGGCCGCTGCCCGGCGGCTGGGGGCCAGCCCTTCGGCGGTAAGCCAGCAGCTTTCGGGGCTGGAGGCGGCGCTGGGTGTGACTCTGCTGGACCGCGGCGCCCGCCCGATGCGGATGACCCCGGCGGGCACGATGTTCCGCCGCCACGCCCAGACCATCCTCAACTCCGCCACCGAGGCGCGGGCCGAACTGGCGATGGCCGACATGTCGTCGCTGACCACGCTGCGGCTGGGCATGATCGAGGATTTCGACGCCGACGTGACGCCGCGCCTGCTGTCGGCGCTGGCGGGCGACCTGCGCGGCTGCCGCTTCCTGCTGGAAACCGGCGCCAGTCACCGCCTGCTCGACCAACTCGACGCCCGCGCGCTCGACATGGTGGTGGCGGCCGACCTGGGGGCGGATGTCGCGGCCGACCCCGGCGGCAATGGCGAATGGATGGAGGTGCATCCGCTCTTGTGCGAACCCTTCGTGGTGGCGGCCCCGCGCGGTGCGGTGCAGGGCGATCCGGCGCAGGCCTTGCAACGCCTGCCGCTGATCCTCTATTCCGCGCGGCATCACATGGGCCGCCAGATCGCGGCGCATCTGGCGCGGCAGAACCTGCGGCTGGATCACCGCTTCGAACTCGACAGCTATCACGCCATCATGGCGATGGTTGCGGGGGGCGAAGGCTGGACAATCCTGACGCCGCTGGGCATCCAGGCGGCGCAACGCTTCGAGGGGGCTGCTGACGTGCTGCCGCTGCCCTTCGCGCCGCTGGACCGCACGATCTCGCTGACCGCGCGGGCGGGGATGCTGCGCGACATGCCGGGGCAAGTGGCAACCCGCCTGCGCGGGCTGCTGCAAGAGCGGGTGGTGGCGCCCTCGGTTCTGGCGCTGCCCTGGCTGAAGGACCGGCTGCGGGTGTTGTGAGCCCAAAATCCTTTGAAGGATTTTGCAAGAGTTTTAGGTAAAACTCTTGGCCGCCGGTTCCGCCGGATCAGCCTTTCACATCCTGCGCCGCCCCGATCACCGCCTGCGCGATGAAGTCCAGTTCAGCACTGGTCAGCCGCACCGGCAGGCGCACGTCGCAGGCCCGCGTCAGCATGGCACGGGTCAGCGGCAGGTCCGGCATGTCGCCGAGGAACTGCCAGTTCCAGAAGGCGCGGGCGTTGTCTTCGCTGAGGCCGAACACCTGCACCACCACGCCGCGGGCCTTGGCGGCGGACTGGAAGGCGCGGGCCTCGGCATCCGTCCACTCTCCCGCCAGGTTGAACTGGATCGAATCCGGCGCCCGGGTCTCCGGCGCCAGCGGCGGCGGCACGTCGAGCCAGTCACAGGTGTTCAGCAGATCCGCGACATGGTCATGCCCGCTGCGGCCCTTCGCGACCCGGCCTGCCAGTTCGGGCAGTTGCGGGCGGATCACCGCCGCTGACAGGTTCTGCAAGCGCATGTTGTAGAGCGGCAGGCGGTTCTGCCACAGCGGGAAGCTGTTCTGCAGGCCTGGGTGCTTTTTCCAGTTGTGCTCGTAGGCGCCCGACATGATCACCGCCCGCGCCGCCAGTTCGGGGTCGTCGGTGATCATCATGCCGCCCTCGCCCGCATTCACCATCTTGTAGCTCTGGAAACTGAAGCAGCCGATCTTGCCGATGGTGCCGATCTTGCGGCCATGCCACAGCGTGCCCAGCGAATGCGCCGCATCCTCGATCACCGGAATCTGGCGCGCATCGCAGAGCGCCATGATCGCGTCCATGTCCGAGGTGTGGCCGCGCATGTGGCTGATCAGCACCGCCGCGATGCTGTCATCGAGCTTGGCGGCGAAATCGTCCATGTCGACCCGGTAGTTGGCGCCGACCTCGACAAGCACCGGCACGCAATCGGCATGGACCACCGCCGAGGGCACGGCGGCGAAGGTGAAGGCCGGAATCAGCACCCTGGCACCGCGCGGCAGGTCCAGCGCCTTGAGCGACAGGAACAGCGCCGCCGAGCAGCTTGAAACCGCCAGCGCGTAGCGCGCGCCCATCAGTTCGGCGAATTCGGCTTCCAGCAGCGCGACCGGCGCGCCATCGGGGGCGGTGTAGCGGAACAGGTCGCCCGATTGCAGCAGCCGGTCGATCTCGGCCCGGGCGGCCTCGGGGATGGGTTCGGCGTCGTGGGTATTGGGGGCGAGAATCTGTCCGTCGGGTGCCATGCTGCGACTTTCCTGAAACTCTTGTTCGGGAAACCTGTAAGGGCTGGCGGCCGATTTTGCCAGCGCGAAGTTGGCGGCATGCCACCCGGTCGGCGCCGCCTTGCGGGTGACGCAGCGGAAAGGGGGTATTTGGGCCAAGAAGAAACTGCAGGCTTTCGTCAGCGCCCCAGCCGGTCGCGGAGCGAATACCAGGTCATCGCCAGCACCAGCAGCGGCCAGCGTAGCGCGGCACCACCGGGGAAGCGCGGTTGCGGCAGGCTGGCCATGAGGTCGAAGCGCGACGCCTGGCCCGCCACCGCCTCGGCCATCACCTTGCCTGCCAGCGTCGCCAGCGCCACGCCGTGGCCGGAGTAGCCCGAGGCCGACAGCACGTTCGGCGCGGGCCGGGTGAAGCAGGGCAGGCGGTTCATCGTGATGGCCAGGGTGCCGCCCCAGGCATGGGTGATGCGGGTGCCCTTGAGTTGCGGATAGACCTGCAGCATCGGCCGGGCGACGGTGCGGATGATGTCGGGGAAGCGGTAGCCGTAGCTTTCGCCGCCGCCGAACAGCAGGCGGTTGTCTTCCGACAGCCGCCAGTAGTTCACGACGAACCTGGTGTCGGCCACCGCGACGGGCTGCGACAGGATCTCGGCCGCCCGGTGACCCAGCGGTTCGGTCGCGATGATGAAATTGTTGATCGGCATCACCTTGGCCGCGACCTTCGGCTCCAGCGCGCCGAGATAGCCGTTGCAGGCGAGGATGACATGATCGGCCACCACGCGGCTCTGATCGGTCTGCACCACCGCTTTTGCGCCGTGCTGGATGCCGGTCACCAGACTGCCTTCGTGGATCGTGGCCCCGGCCGCCGCCGCTGCCTGTGCCAGCCCGATGGCATAGTTCAGCGGATGCACATGGCCTGCGCCATGGTCGATCTCGCCGCCCTTGTAGACCTCCGAGCCGATCAGCGCGCGGATGCCTGCGCGGTCCAGCGGTTCAAGCCGGTCATAGCCGTAGTCGCGGGCGAGGCGGTCGGCATGGGAACGGGCGTGGGTCACCTCGCGGTCGTGCCAGCAGGCGTGCGCCACGCCGGGGTGGAAGGTGCAGGGCATGGCGTGGCGGGTGATGAGGCCGCGCAGCAGCGCCTTGGCCTCTTCGGCCATGTCCCACAACCGGCGGGCCTGTTCCATGCCCACCATCGCCTCAAGCTCGTCCTGATCCAGCCGCTGGCCCGACCCGACCTGCCCGCCGTTGCGCCCCGAGGCGCCGAAGCCCACGCGATGCGCCTCCAGCAGCACCACCGACAGGCCGGCCTCTGCCAGATGCAGGGCCGCCGACAGGCCGGTGTAGCCGCCGCCGACGACGCAGACATCGGCGCGGGTATCGCCCTGCAGGGGCGCAAATCGCGCCAGCGGGGCGGCAGTGGCGGCATACCAGGACGCCGGGTATTCCCCGGCCCGGTCATTGGCGAACAGCAGGTTCATACGTTCAGCAGCAGATGCTCGCGTTCCCAGGGGCTGATGACCTGCAGGAACTCCTTGTATTCGTTGCGCTTGACGGAATCGTAGACGCCGCAGAACACCTCGCCCAGCACGTCGCGCAGCGCGCGGTCCTCTTCCAGCAGGTCGAGCGCGTCGCCCAGGTTGTAGGGCAGCTCGTCGGAACTGGAATAGGCGTTGCCGGTGCATTCGGCGCGCGGCAGCTTGCCCTCTTTCAGGCCAAGGTAACCGCAGGCCAGGCTGGCCGCGATGCCGAGGTAGGGGTTGCAATCCATCCCCGGCAGCCGGTTTTCCACCCGCCGCGCCGCGGGGTCCGAAATCGGCACCCGCAGGCCGGTGGTGCGGTTGTCGCGGCCCCAGTCGAGGTTGATCGGGGCGGCGAAGTCCGGCACATAGCGGCGGTAGCTGTTGACATAGGGTGCCAGCAGCGCCACGGCGGCGGGCAGGTGGGCCTGCATCCCGGCGATGAAGTGCAGGAACTCCGGCGTCTCGCCGCCCTTCTTGTCGGAAAAGATGTTGCGGCCGGTCTTGGTATCCACCACCGAATGGTGGATGTGCATCGCCGAGCCCGGCTCGCCCTCGATCGGCTTGGCCATGAAGGTGGCGAAACAGTCGTGGCGCAGCGCGGCCTCGCGGATCAGCCGCTTGAAGAAGAACACGTCGTCGGCAAGCTTGACCGGGTCGCCGTGGGCAAGGTTCAGCTCGATCTGCCCGGCGCCGCCCTCCTGCAGGATGCCGTCGATTTCCAGCCCCTGGGCTTCGGCGAAATCGTAGATGTCGTCGATCACCTTGCCGTATTCGTCGACCGCCGACATCGAATAGGCCTGCTTGCCCGCCGCCCGGCGGCCCGACCGGCCCATCGGCGGCAGGATCGGCATGTTGGGGTCGATGTTGCGCGCGGTCAGGAAGAATTCCATCTCGGGCGCGATCACCGGGGTCCAGCCTTCGGCGTTGAACAGGTGCACGATGCGGCGCAGCACGTTGCGCGGCGAGAACGGCACCGGCACGCCAAGCTGATCCTGCGCGTCGTGGATCACCTGCAGCGTCACGTCGGCCGTCCATGGCGCCGCGGTGGCGGTGCTGAAATCGGGCACCAGGATCATGTCGGGTTCGGTGAAGGCGTCGAACGGGTTGTCCGCCCATTCGCCGGTGATGGTTTGCAGAAAGATCGAGTTCGGCAGGAAATAGCTTTTCTGGGTGGCGAATTTCGAGGCCGGCATCGCCTTGCCCCGCGCCACGCCCGCCACATCGCCGATGATGCATTCCACCTCGTCGACGCGGCGGCCGGCGATGTAGTCGCGGGTGGCTTCGGGCAGTTTCTGGGTCCAGTCGGACATGGGTTCACACTGTGTTGGCCGCAGGGGCGGCTGCCCGGCGCGGCTGTTTGAAGAACGCGGCGATGCGGGCGGCAAGGGTGCGGTCATCGAGCGGGGTGTCGAGCCGCGCCGTGGCCTCTGCCATCAGGTCGTCGGGCACCAGCCCCTTGCCCCGGCTTTGCATCAGGCCGTCGATGAATTCGGGGCGGAACTCGGGGTGGGCCTGCACCGTCAGCGCCCGGTCGTCGTAGATCAGCGCCGCGTTGCTGCAAAAGTCGTTCGAGGCGATAACCCGCGCGCCTTGCGGTGCTTGCACCACCTGGTCGCGGTGCCAGGCGTTCAGCGTCAGCGTCTCGCCGCCGAAATCGTAGTCGGTGGCGCCCACGGCCCAGCCCTTGTCATATTGCTCGACCCGTCCGCCCAAAGCCTGCGCGATGATCTGGTGCCCGAAGCAGATGCCGACCATCGGCACGGCCTGCGCATAGGCGTCGCGGATGAACGCCTCCAGCGGCTTGATGAAGGGATGATCCTCGTAGGCGCCGTGTTTGGACCCGGTGATCAGCCAGCCGTCGGCCTCCGTCACCGAGGCCGGAAACTCCATGTCCACCACGCGCCAGGTGCGGAAGGTGAAGCCGTGGCCTTCCAGCAGGCGCGCGAACATGTCGGGGTAGTCGCCCATCTCGCCCGAGAGCGTCTCGGGCGCGAGGCCGGTTTGCAGGATGCCGATCAGCATGAAATGTCCGTGGTTGGGTGGCCGGAAGCCTACGCCCGTGCCCCCCTGCGCCGCAAGGGGGGCCGGGAGGGTCAGACCGTATCGAGATACAGTTCGACCTGTTCTTCGGGGCTGAGTTCGGCCAGATAATGCGCCTCCTGGCGCTTGGTCAGCACCAGATTGCGGATCAGTTCGCGCGGCAGGATGCGCGGCATGATCTGGCTTTTCTCGAAGGCGTCGATCGCGGCATCCCAGTTTTCCGGGATCTGCGGCAGGCCGTCGACGGCATAGGCGTTGCCGGTGATCGGCTGCGGCGGCTCGTCCGCGTCCTCGATCCCCACCAGCGCCGCGCCAAGGATGGTGGCCAGCATCAGGTAGGGGTTCACGTCGCCGCCTGCCACGCGATGTTCGATCCGCCGCGCGGCCGGGTTTCCCGCCGGGATGCGCACCGCCGAGGTGCGGTTCTCGTAGCCCCAGGAAATCGCGGTGGGGGCGTGCTTGCCCGGCACCAGCCGCTGATAGCTGTTGGCATGGGGCGCGAAGATCAGCGTGGAATCGTGCATCGCGGTCAGACAGCCCGCCACCGCATGGCGCATCACCGCCGTGCCCTTCGGCCCGCCGCTGTCGAAGATGTTGTCGCCGCGCGCGTCCAGCACCGAGAAATGGGTGTGCAGCCCCGAGCCCGAATACTCCGGGTAGGGTTTCGCCATGAAGCTGGCGGCGAAGCCGTGCCGCCGCGCCAGACCCTTGACCAGCATCTTGAACAGCCAGGCATCATCGGCGGCGCGCAGCGCGTCGTCGCAATGCATCAGGTTGACCTCGAACTGCCCCAGCCCGGTTTCCGAGGTCGAGGTGTCAGCCGGAATGTCCATCGCCTCGCAGGCGTCGTAAAGGTCGGTGAAGAAGGTGTCGAACGCATCCAGTGCCCGGATCGACAGGGTTTCCGCCGCCTTGCGCCGCTTGCCCGACCGGGGGCTGGGCGGCACTTGCAGGGTCTTGCCGGAATCGTCGATCAGAAAGAACTCCAGTTCCACCGCCACCACCGGCGTCAGGCCGCGGGCCTTGAACTTCTCCACCACCGCGCGCAGCGCATGGCGTGGGTCGCCCTCGTAGGGCTGGCCGTTCTCGCGGAACATCCAGATCGGCAGCAGCGCGGTCGGCGCCTCCAGCCAGGGCATCGGCATGAAGCCCCGGTCGGTCGGTTTCAGGATGCCGTCGGCATCGCCCTGTTCGAACACCAGCGGGCTGTCGTCGATGTCCTCGCCCCAGATGTCGAGGTTCAGCACCGAAAACGGAAAGCGCGTCCCGTCCTTTACCACCTTGTCGGCGAAACGCGCCGGAATGCGCTTGCCCCGCGCCTGACCGTTCAGGTCGGCGGCGGCCACGCGGATGGTTCGCACCTCGGGGTGCTTTCTCAGCCAGTCTTTCATATCCTCACCTGATGATCTGCGGGCGGATCCTGATCCGCGCGCGGGTATTTGCCGGCAGATGCCGGTTCAACCGCCCGTTGATGAACCCGAAGACCCCGATCACGATGAAGGTCAGAAGTATGAAGTAGAAGGCCACGATCGGGTACGGGATGAAGGGGTTGAAGGTCTTGTCTGCGAAATAGCTCGCATAGTACAGCGCGTCGCCCCGTTGCTGGAACGCCGGAAACCCCGAGAAGTATACCAAAGTCGTCGCATGGAACAGGAAAATCGCCTCGTTGGTATAGGCGGGCCATGCCAGCCGCAACATGGTAGGCCACTGGATGCGCCGGAATTTCGACCAGCCCGAGATGCCGTAGGCATCCGCCGCCTCCAGATCGCCCTTCGGTATGGACTTCAGCGCACCGTGGAAGATCTCGGCCGAATAGGCGGCGGTGTTGAGGAACAGCACGATCAGCGCCCCGGCCCAGGCCTTTGAAAGCCATGAGGTTTCCATCGTCAGCCCGAAGATCTCGACTCCCGTGCGCGGCAGCAGCACCAGCGCCTCGTAGGCAAGGAAGAACTGGATGAACAGCGGCGAGCCGCGAAAGACAAAGATGAACCATTCGGCCGGTTTGCGCGCCCAGGGGTTGCGCGCCGATTTGGCCAGCGCCAGCGCATTCGCGGCGAAGAACCCGACCACCAGCGCCAGAAACCCGAAGTAAATGTTCCAGATCAGCCCCGACCCGATCAGGGTGAACTGCTGGCAAAGGGTGAAATCGCTGCGCGGCAGCAGTCGTTCGCCAATGCCCAGCGAGCGCAGCCCATAGGCGCCGATGGTTTCCCAGCAGGTCATGCGGCGGCCTTTCGCTGGGCTTCGCCCGCCGCCGTGGCCTGCCCGCGCGACAGCCGCGCCGACAGCCGCGCCAGCACGATTTCCGACACGCGCGTCATGCAGAGGTAGAACACCAGCAGGAACAGGAAGTAATACAGCCGCCAGTCGGGGTGCGGGTATTCATAGGCGCTGGTCTTCGACCCGCCCAACTCGCGCGCCCAATAGACGATGTCCTTGACCCCCAGCAGGAACAGGAGCGGCGTCGCCTTGATCAGGATCATCCACAGGTTCGACAGGCCCGGCAGCGCATAGACCCACATCTGCGGCACCAGGATGCGGCGGAACACCTGGCCATGGTTCATGCCGTAGCTTTCGGCCGTTTCAAGCTGGGCGCGCGGCACCGCCTGCATCGCGCCATAAAGCACGTTGGCGGCAAAGGCGCCGAACACGATGGCAAAGGTGGTGACGGCCAGCGCGAAGCCGTAAAGGCTGTGCCAGACCTGCGCCGCATTGCCCGAAGGCACCTTGGCCGTCGGGCAGACCCGGAACTCCAGCCCCTGCCGGATCGGCTCGGTCCAGTCGGGGCAGCGGATCTGATGCATCATCCACTCGATCCCCTGATCCAGCGCGATCACGAAGAACAGGAAGAACACGATGTCGGGCACGCCGCGCACCATTGCGGTGTAGGTCTTGCCGAACAACCGCACCGGCAGGAATTGGCTGCGCGCCGCCATTGCCCCGCCAAAGCCGAAGGCAAGTGCCACCGGCGCCGTGATCGCCAGCAGGGCCAGCACCGTCAGGAACGACCAATAGAAGTCGAGATGCTTGCCCGTGGTCAGGTAGCACGCCAGCCAGCCAAGGCCTTCAAGGGTCGCGGGATCGGCGCAGGATGCGAACATGGGGTGGCCCCCCGGTGATGAGCCGGGGGGCTCTCCTTTCCGGTCAGAAGGTTGTGGCTTCCGCGCCGAACCACTTGGTGATCATGGTGTTCAGCGTGCCGTCGGCCTTCATCGCGGTGATGGCGGCGTTCATCTTCTCCTTCAGCTCGGCGTCGCTTTCGCGCAGGCCCATGCCGACGCCGCCGCCAAGCTGCACGTCGGCATCCAGCATGACCAGTGCGCCGCCCGATTCCGCCGCGATCGGCACCAGATAGTCCTTGTCGGCAAAGACCGCATCGGCCTCGCCGTTGCGCACGGCGGCCACGCTTTCGTCGGGGGTGGCGAATTCCAGCAGGGTGGCTCCCGATTCCGCGACATGACCCGCCTGGATGGTGCCGACCTGCGCCGCCACCACACCGCCCTTGATGTCGGCATCGGCCGTCAGCGCCATGTAGGCAGACTCGGCCGGCGGGATGTAGTTCTGGGTGAAGTCGATCACCTTGTCGCGTTCGTCGGTGATGCTCATGCCCGCGATGATCGTGTCATAGTTGCCCGACTGCAGGTTCGGGATGATGCTGTCCCAGTCGGTGGTGACCCATTCGCAGGTCAGTTCAGCCCGCTTGCACAGCTCGTCGCCCAGTTCGCGTTCGAAACCGTCAACCTCGCCCTTGTCATTGATGAAGTTGTAGGGGGGGTAGGCGCCTTCGGTGCCCATGCGCACGGTCTGCGCGGCGGCAAGGCCGGTCGAAAGCGCCAGCAGCGCGGTGGCAAGGATCAGTTTCTTCATTCGTGCTCTCCCAAGCAGGTTTCGTTTCTTGTGTCAGCCCGAGGTCGCGGACAGGAAGCCGCGCAGACGGTCGGTCTGCGGGTTGCCGAACAGCGCCGCGGGCGGGCCTTCTTCCTCGATCTTTCCCTGATGCAGGAAAATCACGTGGTCCGACACGTCGGCGGCCAGCCGCATGTCATGCGTGACAAGGATCATCGTGCGCCCCTCTTCCGCCAGCGCCTTGATGACCTTGACAACCTCCTGTTCCAGTTCCGGGTCCAGCGCCGAGGTCGGCTCGTCGAACAGCAGGGCGCGGGGTTCCATGCACAGCGCCCGCGCGATGGCGGCGCGCTGCTGCTGGCCGCCCGACAGCATCGCGGGCCAGGCGTCGGCCTTGTCGGCGATGCCGACCTTGTCGAGATACTTGCGTGCCGAAGCCTCGACCTCGGCCGGGTCGCGGCCCAGCACCGTCACCGGAGCTTCCATCACGTTCTGCAGGATGGTCAGGTGCGACCACAGGTTGAACTGCTGGAACACCATCGACAGGTTGGTGCGGATGCGGGTGACCTGCGCGCGGTCGGCGGGGTGGCGGCCAAGGCCGGTGCCCTTCCAGCGCACCGCCTCGCCCTCGAACAGGATATCCCCCTGCTGGCTGTCTTCCAGCAGGTTGCAGCAGCGCAGCAGGGTGGATTTGCCCGACCCGGACGACCCGATCAGCGACACGACATGGCCGCGCGGCGCCACCAGATCGACCCCCTTCAACACCTCGAGATTGCCATAGCTCTTGTGCAGGTCGCGGATGTCGATCACGGGGCGGGCAGCGTCGGGCGGGGGGTGCGGGGCGGTCACGTTGTCTCGCATGGTCTCGCTTGTCTTGCGGCCCGGCGGACCGTTCTGGTCGCCAAGTAGGGCCGATATTTCGGCCCTTTGCAACGGCCTTTCTGCCGGGCGGCGGGTGGCGTTTTCACCAAACGGTCAATCCTGCGCCACTATCGCCTCGGGTGCGGGCGGCGTGGGCACGGAAAGATATTCGGCGGCCGGAATGGCGACAAGGCCGCGCAACCCCAGCGTTTCGCGATCCCCCGGGGCAAGGCCCGCGATGGCGGTGGCGATGATATCGAAGATCAGCGCGGTGTCGGCACCCCTGGCGCTGACATAGGGCAGCCCGGGCGAAGGCGCGGTCATCCCGACCACCCGCAGCGCGGCACACAGCGCCGGGTCGTCGCGGGTCAGCAGCCGCCACGTCACGGCGTCGATCGCGGCGAGATCGGCCTTGCCCGCCGCCACCGCCTGCGCCGATAGCCGGTGCCCGCCGGTCCGCAGCGCCGGGCGCAGATGCAGCCCCAGCCCGGCGGCATGGGCCTGCGGCGCGGCCCAGCCCGATTGCGACCCGGCATCGTTGTAGGCAAAGGCCGCCCCGTCGAAATCCGCCAGCGCCGCACGCGGGTCGGCGGCGCGGGCGATGAACAGGCTGCGGTAATGGCCCGGCGGGCAGCCTTCGACCGCGAAATCCGGCGTGCCGATCAGCGTTACATGCCCATGCAGCCGCGCCCGATAGGGCAGGCCGCAGGTCTGCGACAGCACCAGATCGGGCGCCAGCCAATGCGCGAAAAGGTCATCCGCACCGCGGCTCAGCGCCTCGGGTGCTGCATTCCCCGCCGCGCGCAACCCGTCGCGGATCGCCGCCCACAGCCTGTCGTTCGCGGCAACGGTCGTGCCGAAATCATACATCGGCAGGGATGCGATCACGACCGGCGTTCCACCCGCTGCCGGGCGAGTGCCGAGTCCTGATCGGTCAGCCCCAGAAGCTTGGCCACCAGCCGCACCAGCTGGTCTTCATGGTCATCCCGTTCGCCGTCGGCCAAGGCAACCGACCACAGCGCCTCCAGCAATCCCGTGCGGTCTTCCAGCGCCACCGCATCCTTCAGCGCCTTGGTGAAGCGGACGGTGTCGGGCGCCTCGGCCTCCAGCGCCTCGGCGTCGGCGCGCAAGCTGCGGGCGTCGGCGGCGGTCAGGCCGTGGCGCTCTGCCAGCACCCGGTCGATCCGGGCGGCCTCTACGCCGGAATAGGCGCCATCGCTGCGGGCAAGCCGCACCAGCAGCGCGGCCAGCGCAAGGCGGGCCTCGCGTTCGGGCAGGCGGTCGGGGGCGGGGGCCGTCAGGCGGCGCAGCAGGGCTTCGAACATGGGGAAAGGTATAGGGCACTGCAGCGGCCTTGCCAATCGCCGCAGCGAACCCGAATTTTCAACGAAAATTCCGAAGGCGGCGGATTTTTCGTAGAAAAATCGCGCAGCCACCCGGTCAGCGGTTCATTTCAGCGCGGCGAACATTGCGGCCAGCCGTGCCGCCTCAAGGTCCACCCCGTAGGGCGCATTGACGATGAAGACCCCCGAGCCGGTCATGCGGTGACCGTCGCGCACCGGGGGAAAGCGCAACTCGTGGCGGAAGCCTTCGGGGAAGGCCCGTTCCAGCGCATCCAGCATCGGACCATGCGCGCCGCCGGTCAGGATAGGATACCACAGCGCCAGAACGCCCACGTTCCATTTGCGGTGAATCGCGGCCATTACCTTGGGAATGTTGGCATAATCGTCCTTCACCTCGTAGGACGGGTCGATCAGCATGAGCCCGCGCCGCGGGGTCGGCGGGCAAAGCGCCAGCGCCATCGCCAGCCCGTCCTCGGCCCGGACATGCGCGCCCCATGGCCCCAGCGTCGCCACCAGCCCGGCGTGTTCCTGCGGGTGGAGTTCGGCCAGATGCATCCGGTCGCCGTCGCGCAGGCACATCGCGGCCAGCAGCGGCGAGCCGGGATAGGCCGCCTCGCCGTAGCGGGCGCGGATCTCGGCCAGCCTGCGCGCATAGGGGTGGCCGGGGGCAAAGGCCGACCACAGCCGCCCGATGCCCATCGCCGCCTCGCCGGTCTTGGCCGCCTCTTCCGCGTCCAGCCGGTAAAGCCCGCGCCCGGCGTGGGTTTCCAGATAAGTCAGCGGCTTGTCCTTCTGCGTCAGGTAATCCAGCATCCAGCACAAGAGCGCGTGCTTGTGGACATCGGCCAGATTGCCCGCGTGATAGATGTGTTGATAGGACAGCATGGCCCAGCCCTAGCCGGGATCGACGCCCGGTTCAAGCCGCGCGCTGTCGCCCCGGGCCCAGCGTGCGTCCCCGCACCAGCCCGCCGCAGGCGACCGCAGCTTGCGCCAGGCCACCAGACCCAGCCGGGTCGGGCAGGGGCGGGCGAGGAGCATGTTCCCGCCACCGACAGGCCGGGCAGCAGCCGCAATTCGCCGACGCAGGAAGCGCAGGCCCGCCGCCTCGGCCGCAACCCCCTCGCCTCGGCCGCAGGGCCGCGCCATCCAGCCGACTGTCGCCGCGGTCGCCGTCCCGATCCGGGCCAGACTCCGGATCAGGGTGCTCTTGCCCGCGCCATTCTCGCCCGTCAGCCCAAGCACCTCGCCGCCGCGCCGTCTGGCGCCCGGGCCGCGCCACAGGTCTTGACCCGTCCGGAAAGGGAAAGCTGGGGAATGGCCGTCCAGACCTGTGACCGGGGCGGCCCGCGCCGCGGCATCCGTGCCACGCGGCCCGGTGCTTCGGCCCGGCGCTTCGGCATCCCCAGCACAGGCCCGCGCCGCGAACGGAGCCCTTCCAGCCGCACGAAGGGGCAGGGCTACCGCACCGGCATTCCGGTTTTGAAACTGTTGGGCCGTCTTACTGGGGGTCGCGGGCAACCAGGCAATAGGCGGCGTGGCTGCCTTCGGCACGGCGCAGATAGCCCTGATCCACCAGTTCGCGCAGCGCACGGTGGAAGGTGGGCTGTGTCATCGTCTCGACCAGCTTGTGCCGGCGCAGCGCGCTGGACCGCACTTCCCCGCCGTCGGGGGCCAGCGAGCGCACGGCATAAAGCAGATCGCGCTCGAAACGGGTCAGCCCCAGAAGGCCGAGTTCACTTTCCATGCGCAGCAGGAGCTCTCGAAGCTGGGCGATTCTCTCCACTTTCTTGATCATCTTTCAGTCGAGAACCGCCCCCTCCCCCTTCATCGCCAGCCTCTCGGGCCGCGGTGGCCGTCCGGTTCTGCCTGCCACGTCCTGTCTGCCCGGGCGGCACCGGCGTGGCCGGGGCTCCCGGGTGCGGTTTCAGCCCTGATCAAGGCTGGACAACCTGCTGTCATCAATGATGTATGACCCCGCCTTGGTATTCGGCGCATGGGAGATGCAGCCCTTTTCCACCAGGGCGCGCAGGGCGCGGTGGTAGGTCGGATGGGTCATGCCTGCCACCAGCGGGTGAACCCGGATCGCCTCCGACCGCACCGGCAAACCGCCGACGCTCAGCCGCGAAATGGCATAGAGCACGTCGCGTTCCTTGTCGGAGAGCCGGTCAAGACCGATCTCCGCCTCCATTGTCGTAAGCATCCGGCGAACTTCGACAACATACTCGAATATCTGCGACATTGCGTGTGCCCTCAGCGACAGAACGGGATGAAAACCGCATTCGGTCCAGGCCCGACTGGCCTGCCGATGTCGCGATCCTGCGCGCTCGATCCCTCTCGCCGCACGCTGTTCCCTGAGTAGCCGAGGTCGCAGCCAAAAACAACAGTTCTGCTAAAGGGCACCTCTATAAATTGCCCCATCCCCCGCACTTCGGTATGGTGAGACAGTGAACTGGCATTGGGGATGCAACGATGGCGCAGATGGGTTTTTTCGATCTTTCGGACCGTTACGCGAGCCTCGATGCCAAAAGGGATCCGCTGGTCGAAATTGATGCCGTCGTGCCGTGGGAGGAGTTTCGTCCGGCTCTTGAGCGGGTCTGGCGCAAGCCTGTTGCGGATCGCAAGTCCCGCGCGGGGCGCAAGCCGATAGATGCGGTGCTGATGTTCAAGACGCTGGTTCTGAGCGCGCTTTACAACCTGTCGGATGATCAGATCGAATATCAGGTCCGCGACCGGCTTTCCTTTATGCGCTTCCTGGGGTTGGGCCTTGGTGACCGGGTGCCCGACGCCAAGACGGTGTGGCTGTATCGCGATGCGCTGGCGCAGGCCGGCAAGGTGGAGGAGTTGTTCGGGTTGTTTGACGGTCATTTGGCGCGGCGGGGCTACATTGCGCGCGGCGGTCAGATCCTGGACGCCTCCATCGTGCCGGTGCCGCGCAATCACAACACGCGCGATGAAAACGCAACGATCAAGAAGGGCGAGGTCCCCGAGGATTGGGCTGATAAGCCAGCGAAACGGGTGCAAAAGGATGTGGACGCACGTTGGACGAAAAAGCACGGCAAGAGCCACTACGGCTACAAGAACCATGTGAATGTGGACCGCACGCATAAGCTGGTCCGGCGCTACCACGTCACCGACGCCGCTGTGCATGACAGCCAGGCAGTGGATCATCTGCTGATGCAGGGCAACACCGGGTCTGGCGTGTGGGCGGATGCTGCTTATCGGTCCGAGGAGATGGAGGCCAAACTCCGCGCCTTAAAACTGAAAAGCCACATCCACCGCAAGGGCAATCGGGGCAAGCCGCTGACCGACCAGGCCAAGGGCAGCAACCGCACCAAATCCACCGTGCGGGTCCGGGTTGAGCACATCTTCGGCGCGCAGGCCAACGACATGGGCGGCACCCTGGTGCGCACCATCGGCTTGGTGCGGGCGAAGGCCAAAGTCGGCATGAAGAATCTCGCCTACAACATGCGCCGCCTCGGCCAACTGGGTCGCATCAACCCGCACCCAGCCTGAAAACGGTCGGCCAAGGACGCAGATCGCCCCGCGCATCGCTAAAAACGGCCCTGAACCGAAGGTCCGCGAGGCGAAATGGGCGGCAGATCATAAAAACCAAGGCAACAATCGGTCAGCTGAAGGTCGCTGCCGCGCTTCGGGCAGAACCTGCTATGCCGTTGCCGCGAAAACAGTCAAAAATCGAGGTGCCCTAAAGTGAGACCTTTTGTCTTCCGGTTTCGTCGCGGCACCCGGCCGGCTTCGGGGAGGGTGGCCGCCCGTGCGTCAGTTCATCCGGTTCCGGTTGGTCGTCGCGGGCCCGGCCGACACCCTGGTGTCCATCACGCTGCGGTTGCGGCCGGCATCCTTGGCGCGCTCCACCAGACTCTGCGCCGCCGCCAGCCAGTCCTGCGCCGAGTTGAAGGCCTCCGACATCGGCAGAACGCCGAAGCTTGCGGTAAAGGACAGCGACGGGTCTTCGGCAACCCTGGCAGTCGCAATCTCGCTGCGGAAGCGTTCGGCGGCCTGCAGGGCTTCCTCGCCATGCGCGCCGGTCAGCAGCACGGCGAACTTGCCGCCGCCGGTCCGGCCCAGCGTGTCGCCCTTGCGCAGCACGTCGCGCACCGCCTTTGCGGCGGCCGCGATCACCGCGTTGGCCGCCGCCTGCCCGTGGGCCGCGTTCAGTTCGCCCAGCCGGTCGATGTCGAACACCACGAGCGACGCCGCAAGCCGGTAGCGCCTGCACTTTTCAAGCTCGTCGTCAAGCACCTTCAGGAACCCCCGGCGCGAGGTCGCCCCGGTCTGCACATCCTCGTTCGAGATCATGCGCAGTTCCAGATGCGACACCGTCAGCCGGGCCAGACCGGCCATCACTTCGCGGTCGATGTCGCTGAAATCCCTCGGGATGGTGTCCAGGATGCAGAAGGTGCCGACGTTGTAGCCGTCGGGGGTCGTCAGGGGCGCGCCCATGTAGCAGCGGATGCCGGGCGAACCGGTCACAAAGGGATTGTTGCGGAACCGCGGATCGTTCGCCGCATCCTCGATCACCATCACGCCCATCTGGCGGATCGTCTGGGCGCAGAACGAGGTTTCGCGCGGGGTATGGGCGATCAGCAATCCGGGGCGCGACTTGAACCACAGCCTTGTGCGGTCGATCAGCACGATGGCGGCCATCGGCACGGCAAAGATCGACCGCGCCAGTTCGCTGGCGATGTCGAACTCCTCCTCCGGCCCGGTATCCAGCACCTCGTAGCGCAGCAGCGCGGCAAGCCTGCCCTGTTCGTCATCCGTCCGGTTCATCGGGTCACCTGCAGAAGCAAGACGGCCATCGTCACGCCACGGTCGCGCTGGGGGGATGCCACGGCAGCGGCGGGGGTAAGGGATCGCTTCATCTTCTACCTGCAGGCCTTTGCCTCTGACGGGCCGGAGCCCGTTCCAGGAGGCATGTTTCTGATTGGTGTGCGTCGGCTGCCCGGGCCCTGCCGGAAAGGGACGGCATCAGCCGTGTAAGTCATGTCATCGGTACCAACGTTGCTGCCCCGACGAAGTTCCGGTGACGGCGGAATTATTCGGCGGCCTCCCCGTCATGCCCGCCCTGAGACAGCCACGGGGGCCGCCTTTCGGGCGTCATGCGGCAAAGCCGGGTTTCGTGGCCGCAGCGAATCAGTCGGAAGCCGACGAAACGCCCCGTGACACCCCCCGATTCTTCAGGCCGCGCACAGGGTCGCAGCCTTTTCCGGGCAGGGTCAATGGGCGCATCGGGCGATATGACGCATTCCGGATCACGTTCTGATGATTTGGCCGCCCGAGGCCCCCGACCGGAGCCGATTCGCGGACTTCCGCCGACCCAAATAGATCAAATTGACAACATGCCGCGAAGGGCGGACGCTGGAGTTGTCAGGAATGGCGTTCGCGTCATGGCGGGCCTGACCGTCATCGTTGCGGAGGCATCATGGAAGCGGTTCAAAGCAGAAGGGCACCTCTATAAATTGCCCCATCCCCCGCACTTCGGTATGGTGAGACAGTGAACTGGCATTGGGGATGCAACGATGGCGCAGATGGGTTTTTTCGATCTTTCGGACCGTTACGCGAGCCTCGATGCCAAAAGGGATCCGCTGGTCGAAATTGATGCCGTCGTGCCGTGGGAGGAGTTTCGTCCGGCTCTTGAGCGGGTCTGGCGCAAGCCTGTTGCGGATCGCAAGTCCCGCGCGGGGCGCAAGCCGATAGATGCGGTGCTGATGTTCAAGACGCTGGTTCTGAGCGCGCTTTACAACCTGTCGGATGATCAGATCGAATATCAGGTCCGCGACCGGCTTTCCTTTATGCGCTTCCTGGGGTTGGGCCTTGGTGACCGGGTGCCCGACGCCAAGACGGTGTGGCTGTATCGCGATGCGCTGGCGCAGGCCGGCAAGGTGGAGGAGTTGTTCGGGTTGTTTGACGGTCATTTGGCGCGGCGGGGCTACATTGCGCGCGGCGGTCAGATCCTGGACGCCTCCATCGTGCCGGTGCCGCGCAATCACAACACGCGCGATGAAAACGCAACGATCAAGAAGGGCGAGGTCCCCGAGGATTGGGCTGATAAGCCAGCGAAACGGGTGCAAAAGGATGTGGACGCACGTTGGACGAAAAAGCACGGCAAGAGCCACTACGGCTACAAGAACCATGTGAATGTGGACCGCACGCATAAGCTGGTCCGGCGCTACCACGTCACCGACGCCGCTGTGCATGACAGCCAGGCAGTGGATCATCTGCTGATGCAGGGCAACACCGGGTCTGGCGTGTGGGCGGATGCTGCTTATCGGTCCGAGGAGATGGAGGCCAAACTCCGCGCCTTAAAACTGAAAAGCCACATCCACCGCAAGGGCAATCGGGGCAAGCCGCTGACCGACCAGGCCAAGGGCAGCAACCGCACCAAATCCACCGTGCGGGTCCGGGTTGAGCACATCTTCGGCGCGCAGGCCAACGACATGGGCGGCACCCTGGTGCGCACCATCGGCTTGGTGCGGGCGAAGGCCAAAGTCGGCATGAAGAATCTCGCCTACAACATGCGCCGCCTCGGCCAACTGGGTCGCATCAACCCGCACCCAGCCTGAAAACGGTCGGCCAAGGACGCAGATCGCCCCGCGCATCGCTAAAAACGGCCCTGAACCGAAGGTCCGCGAGGCGAAATGGGCGGCAGATCATAAAAACCAAGGCAACAATCGGTCAGCTGAAGGTCGCTGCCGCGCTTCGGGCAGAACCTGCTATGCCGTTGCCGCGAAAACAGTCAAAAATCGAGGTGCCCAGAAGTTCCCACGACAGGCACATGCCGGATCTGCCGCAGGCGCCGGGGCGGGCGGCCGTTGTGCCATCGCGCGATTTCGGTCCCGATCCGGTGCCCGACCTGACGGGCGTCACCGTGCTGCTGGTGGGGGGGGGCGTCCAGGACATGCGGCAGGTCAGCATATGGATCGACAGCTTCGGCGGGCTCGGGGTCATGACGGCGCAGGCAGATGTCGCGCTGGGCTGGCTGGCCCGGCCGGGGCGCGGCCCGGCGCTGGCCGTGGTGGATTGCGACGATCTGGGCGACGCCGAAGCGATCGTCGATTTCGGCTTCGAGGTCCGCCGCGTCGCCCCTGACGTGCCGGTGATTCTGCTGTCTTCTTTCGTTTCGCGCAGCGATCTGACCACCGAATGCATGATGGTCTGCGACGTGACCCTGCGCAATCCGGTCTCGTTCGCCGCGTTCAAGCTGGGTCTGGTGGTCGCCCGCGACAATCACCGCCACTACCTTTGCGCCGTGCATCCCACGCCCGAAGCCTGACCCCGGCCTTGCGGCGTCCGGTGCTTTCGGCAGGGCATCGGCGTTCAACCGCTGATTGAGGCTTGCAATTTAAAAAGTATCAAAATAATAGTATGAATTGCTGATAGATGTTATTGCTGGCTCATGTCGGTTACGGCGGGTGGCCGAATCGGGAAAAGGTTGCAGACGATGCGGGACAGCTTCGATCAACGCCCCGCGACGGGCACCGTTGCCGAGTTCTCTCGCGGGCGGCCTGTGCTGCGCGTCCCGCCGACAGCACCCGACTTCATCCTCCCCCGCCCTGGCCCGGCCACTCCGGACCTGACCGACGAACGGCCGCAACCGATCGCCGGGCGCCAGATCGGCGGCACGGCGCTGATTCTCGGCAATGACGAAAAGCTTGCCGCCGCGATGCGCGGCTGGATCAAGGACATAGGCGCACATGCCGTGGTCCAGTCCGAGGCGACGCTGCCCGCCGGATGGCTTGAGCGCAACGCCGGGGGCTTCGACTTCTGCGTGGTTGACGCCGATTTTCTTGGCGATGAAGCGCGCACCCTCGATCTGTGCCTGCGCCTGAAGAACGCGTCGCGCCAGCTTCCGGTCATCCTGGTGGACGGGGGGCTCGGCGCGACCGACACCACGGCCGAGGCGATGAACCTGTGTGACGGCCGTCTGGCGGCCGATGTCACCGCCGCGCAGTTTGCCGAAGTGGTGCAAGGCGCGATGATCCGGGTCGCCCTGCGCGAAACCGGGCGCGACACCCCCGCCGAATACCGTCTTGACTTGCGCAGCGCGCTGGCCGAGGTCGGCCTGGGCGTGCCGGCAAGCTCGGGTCCGGCTGCGCCGGTGCAGGCCGCACCTGTCCTCACGGTGCATCAGGCCGAAGACAGATCCCTGATGCGCGGCTGGTGGATCCTGCCGGTTGCAGCCTCGGGCGTGCTGGCATGGACCGGGATCATCGCGCTGGTCGTGAGCCTGATCTGAAGCCGTTCCGCCCCCCGCGCCTTATCCCGATGATCCTTCTTGGGGGGGGCGGGCAAGGCTGTCGGCCGCAGGGTCGGCAGGCTGCCCGACGGCGGGCGGCGGCACGGGGCGCCGGTCCGGTCGGCCTTGGGGCGGGCCCGGTTCCCGCCCCCTCTGGCATCGCGGGCGATCGGCAGGTGCCACACGCATTCCGCGAAATCTCTGTCTTGCCCGACCTCTGGCGGCACCAAAGCGTCGTCCCGCGCCTTGCTGCGGGGCGGCGGGTCCGATATGAAGAATGTGCTGCGGGCCTTCCCGGCGGGCCGAATGGACATGACTCAATCATGATGATACGGAACGAAAATGGCGTCAGGTATGTGCGTAACAGGGCAGCGTAAGGTCGGCCCTGTCAGTTTGGTGCGGCAGGGGCTGGTCGTGGCGGGGCTCGGGCTGATGCTCGCGGCCTGCCTGCCGGCCGGCCCGGTCGCAACTCCGTCGCGGGGGGTGCTGCAAACCGCCATGCCGTTCTCGCAGATCCGTGTCGGCTCGATCTGGACCACCGAACCGCTGGCGCTGATCGGCATCCAGCGCGGGCTTCCGGGCCAGACCGAACAGATCGTGGGCCTTGCCAACGACACCACGCTGCGGGGCGACAATTTCCTGCTGATGCTGGCGCGGGTGACCGACGGGCAGGATGTGCCCGCCTTCCGGCTGGAGGAGTTCGTGAAACGCGCGGGCGGGTCGCCGTCGCCCTTCGGCACCGTGTCCGACAGCAACCTGCAAAGCGGCTCCGACAGTCTGGGGCCCTATGTCTGGCTGGAATACCGCAGCGGGGCGCAGACCAACTGCGTGCTGGCGCTGCGCAGGCTGGGGGTCGGCAGCCGGATGCTGCCCGCCCGGGCCAACGTGATGGACGTGATGCTGCGCAACTGCGTGCTTGGGTCCATCGAAGAGGCGCTGGCGCCGATGCTCGAAGCCCGGATGGGCGGCGGGGTCGGGGCAGGGGCGCGCAGCACGGTGATGCTGTCGCCGCTGGCAGGGCCCACGCCATGACGCCCGCCCTTTCGCGGCCGCCCGTCCGGTTCGCGCCATGACCGGCGCCCCGTTCCGCCGCTCGGCCACCGCCAACACGCCCGTGCTGCTGGCCTGGTTCGCGGTGCTGGTTCCGGTGGTGCTGCTGGCCTCCGCGCCCACCTCGACCAGCGGGCAGGCGCTGCTGGGGCTGGTCGCGGTGGTCTGCGTCGCGGCGCTGAAGCCCTTTGCGGCCAACCTCGGCGCGCGGTTCCTGCTGCTGGGCATTTCCAGCGTGATCGTGATGCGCTATTGGATCTGGCGGCTGCTGGAGACGCTGCCCCCGCCGTCGCTGTCGCTGTCCTTCGGGATCGCGGTGCTGCTGTTTGCGGTGGAAAGCTATTCGATCCTGCTGTTCTTCCTCAACGGCTTCATCACCGCCGATCCGACGACGCGCCGCTTTCCCGCCAAGGTGCTGCCCGAGGATCTGCCGACCGTCGACATCCTGATCCCGTCCTACAACGAGCCGCCCGAGATGCTGAGCGTCACGCTGGCGGCTGCCAAGAACATGATCTATCCGCGCGCCAAGCGCCGGGTGGTGCTGTGCGATGACGGCGGCACCGACCAGCGCTGCAATTCGTCCGACCCCGAACTGGCCGCCCGGTCGCGCGAACGGCGCGCCACGCTGCAGGCGCTGTGTCGCGACCTGGGCGTGCGCTACTCCACGCGGGAGCGCAACGAACATGCCAAGGCCGGCAACATGAGCGCCGCGCTGGAACAGCTCGATGGCCAGCTTGTCGTGGTGTTCGACGCCGACCACGTGCCCAGCCGCGATTTCCTGGCGCGGACCGTCGGATACTTCGTCGATGACCCCAAGCTCTACCTGGTGCAGACGCCGCACTTCTTCATCAACAAGGATCCGATCCAGCGCAACCTCGGCCTGTCCGAACGCTGCCCGCCGGAAAACGAGATGTTCTACAGCTTCATCCACCGCGGGCTGGACCGCTGGGGGGGCACCTTCTTCTGCGGCTCTGCCGCCGTGCTGCGCCGCTCGGCGCTCGACAGTGTCGGCGGCTTTGCCGGCGAGACCATCACCGAGGATGCCGAAACCGCGCTGGAGATGCACGCGGCGGGGTGGAAAAGCCTTTACATCGACCGCGCGATGATCGCGGGCCTGCAGCCCGAAACCTTCGCCACCTTCATCGAACAGCGCGGGCGCTGGGCCACCGGCATGATGCAGATGCTGCTGCTGAAGAACCCGCTGTTCCGCAGCGGTCTGCGCTTTGCGCAACGGCTGTGCTACATCAACTCGATGAGCTTCTGGCTGTTTCCGCTGATCCGGCTGGCCTTCCTGCTGGCTCCGCTGGTCTATCTGTTCTTCGGCATCCAGATCTTCGTCTCGACCTACGAGGACGTGCTGGCCTACATGCTCAGCTACCTTGCGGTGGGCTATCTGGTGCAGAACGCGCTTTACGCCCGGTTCCGATGGCCGCTGATCTCGGAAATCTACGAGGTGGCGCAGGCCCCCTATCTGGCCAAGGCGGTGATCAAGACCTTCCTGTCGCCACGGGCCGCCAAGTTCAACGTGACCGCCAAGGACGAGACGCTGGAGGAGGATTACATCTCGCCGATCCACGGGCCGCTGACCCTGCTGTTCGGTCTGATGCTGGCCGGGGTGGTGGCGCTGGTGGTGCGCTGGGTGATGTTCCCGGGCGACCATTCGGTGCTGATCGTGGTGGGCGGCTGGGCGGTGTTCAACTTCCTGCTGGTGTCGATCGCCTGGGGCGCGGTGTCGGAAAAGCAGCAGCGCCGCGCCTCGCCGCGGGTCGACCTGCGCGTGCCCGCCACCGTCCGCCCGCAGGATGCCGCCACCGAAATGGCCGCCACCATCCTTGACGCCTCGACCAGCGGCGTGCGGATTCTGGTCGCCCCCGGCTCCAGGGATGCCGCCGCCCCGCCGATCGTGCCGGGGCAGAGCTTTTCCTTCACCCCCCGCTTCCCTGATGCGCCGCACCTTCAGACGCCGGTGCTGGGCACCGTGCGCAGCGTGCGGCAGGGGCCGGAAGGCATGATCGTCGGGCTGATGCTGCGCCCGGATCAGCCCATGATCACGCGCGAGGCGGTGGCCTTCCTGATCTTCGGCGACAGCGACATCTGGCGCACGATCCGCGAAAGCACCCGGCGCCGCAAGGGCATGTTCGCCGGCTTCGGCTATGCGCTGTCGCTGGCGTTCAAGGTGCTGCCCTCGGTGATCGCCGATTTCATCCGCGAACCGGGGCGCCGCGCCCGCGCGTCCATGTCGGAAACCCGGCGTCCCAAGGCCGCGCACCTGCTGGCCTTCGGCGTCGAACCCGAACACCTCGACCTGGACGCGCCCGATCCGGGCTTCGACGGTTCCGATGGCAAGGTCCGGCCGTGGAAGGTCACGGCATGACCCGGCGCGCGCGCCTGGTCGCGCTCGCCGCGATGCTCGCCCTCGTGGCGGGCGCCGTGCGGGCGCAGGACATCCCGTCGCCCCGGATCGAGATTCCGGCGGACGAACGGGCCCTGCCCGACGCCCCCGCCGCCGCCGACACCGTGGGCCTGATGGAATTCGGCGCCCGGGCGGCTGCGGCGCCCGCCGCCGCCCCCGCCCCCCCCCGCGCCGCAGCGCCTGCCGCTGATCGGCAAGGGCGCCGCCAGCATCCTGCGCCTGAACGGCGAACAGGATGCCGCCGACCTGACGCTGTTCCTGCCCGAGGGGCTGGTGCCGACCGAACTGGCGCTGAGCCTGCGCGCCGCCATCAACGTGCTGCCCGAACGGTCTGCCCTGCGGGTGATCGTGAATGACGTGCCGCTGGACCCGGTGGTGCCGCAGGCGTTCGACGGGTTCCAGACCGTGCTGCTGCCCGCGGCGGCGCTGGTGCCGGGGGCAAACCGGCTGCGCATCGAAAGCGCGCTGCACCACCGCATCTACTGCGGCCCCGAGGCCAGCTTTGCGCTGTGGGTGGAGGTCGATCTGGCCGCCAGCGGCCTGACCCTGCCGCCCGGCCTGACCGATTTCCGCGAGACCGATTTTCCGGGCCTGCTGATCGAACAGGCGTCGCGTCCCGGCGGGCTGACGATCCGCGCCGCGCCCGATGCCGACCCGGCGCTGGTGCAGCAGATCGCGCTGCGGGCGGCGCGGATGGTGGCCCGGCCCGAAGTTCCGCTGCGCGTCGCGGGCCTGTGGGAACCGGCCGGTTCGGGCGCCGATCTGGCGCGGATCACCGTGCTGGCCGGGGCTGCCCCATCGGCCGACCTGGTGCGCGGCGGCGACGGGTCGCTGGTGCTGCGCGTCGTGCTGGGCGCGGGCGGGGCCGTCCCCGATCTTGCCGCCCTGCTGCCACCGCCGCCACCCGCCGCCGGGGTGCCGACGCTGGCGCCGGGCGACGTGGTGCCGCTCTCCGCGCTCGGGCGCGGCGACACCGCCGATTTCGGCCACTACATCCGGCACGACATCGCGTTCCGCCTGCCGCAGGACTGGCTTGTGCTGGGGCCGCAGGCTGCGGAACTGACGCTGCTTTACGGCTTTGGCGAGGACCTGGGGACAGGCGCGCTGCTGCTGGTCAAGGTCAACGGCACCACGGTGCGGCTGTTGCCGCTCGACCGCCAGGGCGGCGCGGTGCAGCCCGCGCTTCCGGTGGGCTTCAAGGCGTCGCTGATGCAGCCCGGCGTCAACCTGCTGACCTTCGAGGCCATCATCCCCGGCGATCCGCCCGATCTGCCTTGCCCGCTGCGCGAAGACCCGATGCTGCGCATCCTCGCCGCCTCGACGCTCGAGGTGCCGGTTTCGCCCCGGATGCAGTTCCCCGGGCTTGAAACCGTGCTGGACCGGCTGCGCGGCACCTCGGTGTCGGGTGGCGCCGACGATCCCCGCGCGGGCCTCTCCGGCGCGGCGCTGCTGCCGATGGTCGTGGCACTGCCGTCCGATCCGCTGCCCGGCCCGCCCGCTACCCTGCGCGTGCTGACGGCGCCCGAGGCCGGGCTGCTGCGGTCGTCCGATCTCGACCTCGGTCGCGGCCTGCTGGAGGCGGTGCTGCAGCCGCCCGTGGCCACGGCCGACGCCCCCGAGGCCAGCCCCGATGCCCCGCTGATCGACATGGGCTGGCTGACCCGGCGGCTTCAGGCGATGTGGGGCGGGGTGCTGGCGCTTGCCCATCCCGGCGACCCGCCGCTGCCGGACTGGTTGCAGGGCCGCTCGGGCCGCATGATCCTGATGCAGCCCGACGCCGAGGCTCCGGGCGACCTGATGCTGGTGCTGGGGCCGACCGTTTCGCCGGGCGAGGCTGCCGGCCTTCTTGCCGCCGCAGGGCAGGTGCCGGGAGGTCCGGCCGGCCGGCTGTCGATTCTGGCCGAGGACGGCACCTGGCAAAGCTGGCGCCCGGCATCCGTGCCGCCCATGCTGCTGGAACCGTTGCGCCTGTCCAGCATCCGCTTCATCGTGGGAACCTATGCCTCGTGGTCGCCGCTGCTTTTCACCATCATCCTGCTGGGGCTGACGCTGCTGTCGGTGATCATCGCGATGGTCTTCGTCATGACCACAAGGGGGGGGCGCAAGCGATGAACCGCCGCATGTTCAATGCCGCGCTGCTCGGCCTTGCCGCGATGGGGGCGCAGGGGGCAGGCGCACGGGCCGCGGCGCAGGACGCGCCGGCGGGTGCCGCCCATCCCCTCGCCGCCGCCTGGGCGCTGTGGAAGACCGCCTTCCTTGCGCCCGACGGCCGCGTGATCGACCGGACGCAGCAGGGCGCCAGCCATTCCGAAAGCCAGGGCTACGGCATGACGCTGGCGCTGGCGCTGGGCGATGCCGACGCCTTCGCCCGCATCGACGCCTGGACCGAGGCCAACCTCGCGCTGCGCGACGACAGCCTGCTGGCCTGGCGCTGGCTGCCCGAAGCCGCGATCCGGGTGCCCGACCGCAACAATGCCAGCGACGGCGACCTGTTCCGGGCCTGGGCGCTGGCGGGGGCGGGGGTGCGCTTTTCCAATGACGCCTATACCCGGCGCGCGACCGCCATTGCCGCCGACCTGGCGCGGCTTTGCGTCGTGCCCTGGCCCGATGGCAGCGGCCGCCCGGTGCTGCTGCCCGCCGCCCTGGGGTTCACCCGCGATGACGGCGTGATCGTGAACCCGTCCTATTGCATGCCGCGGGCCCTGCGCGAACTGGCTGCCGCGACCGGGCAGCAGGATCTGGCGCTCTGCGCCGACAGCGGCGAGGCGCTGGCCGCCGATCTGGCCGCCACCGGCCTGATGCCCGACTGGATCGCGCTGACCCCCGGCGGGCCGCAGCCTGCCACCGGCATGTCGGACCGTTCGGGCTACGAGGCGATGCGGGTGCCGCTGTTCCTGCTGTGGTCGGGCGCGCCGGGGCATCCGGCGCTGGCCCGCCACGCCGCCGCCCTGCGGTCCGCGCGCAGCGCCGAACCCGGGGCGCGTTCCACTCCGACCGTGCTCGACCGCCTGACCGGCGCGGTGATCGAACGCAGCCCCGATGCAGGCTACGGCGCGGTGGAGGCGCTGCTGCTTTGCGTCGATGCCGCGTCCGCCGCCTCTGGCGCGGGGGGCGTCACCCTGCCGGGGTCGGCCCTACCGCCCTTCACCACCGACCAGCCCTATTACCCGGCCACGCTGCACCTGATGGCGTTGCTGGCCCAGATCGAAGGCTATCCGACATGCGTGCCGCTCTGACCCCGGTGCCCCGCCGCACCCGCCTGCTGCGGGTGGCCCTGCTGGCCGCCTGCCTCGTGCTGCCCGGCCCCGGCTGGACGCAGGCCGTGCCCGGCCCCGACGATCTGCGGGCGCTGATCTACTACCTCGGGGCCAGCGACAGCGCCTCGACCGATGCCGAGCTGCGCCGCCTGCGCGCACAGTTCCCCGGCTGGGTGCCGCCCGCCAACCTGTCGGATCTGACCCGCGCCGGGCAGGGGCCCGATACCGATGCCATCTACCGCCGCATCGCCGCCAATGACCTTGCGGGCGCCCGCGCGGCGATCACGGCGGCGCAAGGCGCCTTTCCCGGCTGGTCGCCGCCGCAGGACATGCTGCGCCTGATGGCGATCACCGAGGCGCAGGCCGGCTTCAACGCCGCCATCGCGCAGCGCAACGTGTCGGCCGCGCTGGCGGTGACGCGGGCCAACCCCGACCTGCTGCGCTGCGAACGGGTCAACAACGCCTGGCAACTGGCCGAGATCCAGGCGGGGCAGGGGGGCGCTGCGGCGGCGCTGGCGACCTATCGCGCGGTGATCGCCGCCTGCACCGGGTTCAGCGAGGTTTCGGCCTCGCTCGAAAAGGCGCGTGCGGTGGCCAGCGATGCCGAAATGACCGCGCTGCTTGCCACGGCGCGCAGCCGCTTTCCCGGCAATGCCACGGCGATCGACGCGCTGGAACGGCGCCTGACCGGCCGCGCCCCGGTGGCGGGGGCCACCACGACCGCCAGACCGACGGTCGCGGCCCCGACCGCCGCCCCGACCGTGGCCCCGACCGCAGCAGCGCCCACCGTGGCGGCTCCTCGCGTGGCCGCGTCGCCGGGCGTTCTGGCCGCGCCCACCGGCTCGGGTGCGGCACCCCGCGGGCTGTCGCGCCTGTCGGGCCTGCCCCGGTCCGGCGACGGTCGCCTTGGTCAGGTGCGCGCGTCTGCCAAATCCGGCGCCTTTGCCGATTGTGTCGCCCGCTCCACCCGCCCGCGCTCGCTTGACTTGGCTTACGAGCGGGCGTGGTGCGTCTTCAACCTCGACCGCCCGCTGGAGGCGCTGGCGCTGTTTGCCGCCGCCGCCGAGGGCGGGCTTGGCGCCGAGGTCACCCGCGATGCCCGCTTCGGCATGGCGCTTTCCTACCTCAACCGCAACATGACCGAAGAGGCCGCACGGCTGGCCGCCTCGACCCCCTTCACGCTGGAGCAGCGCAAGGATGTCGAGGGCATCATCCTCGACCAGCGCGGCGTGCGCGCCTATCAGCTGAAGGAATACCGCCGCGCCATCGCCTTCTTCGACGCGCTGGAAACCCTGAAGGGCAGCCTCAGGCGCGACCTCGGCATCCTGCGGGCCTACAGCTACCTGTCGCTGGACGAACGCGGCACCGCCTTCAAGCTGTTCGAGGCGATGCACAAGGAACTTGCCACCGCCGAAACCCGCGCGGGGATGGCAGCCTCGCGCTGACCCGGCCCCGCAACTCCAGGAGAAACCGACCATGAAGCCAGTTCGCAAAGCCGTTTTCCCCGTGGCGGGTCTGGGCACGCGATTCCTTCCCGCCACCAAGGCGCAGCCGAAGGAAATGCTGCCGATCATCGACAAGCCGCTGATCCAGTTCGCGGTGGAAGAGGCGCTGGAGGCGGGCATCACCCACCTGATCCTGGTGATCGGCCGCACCAAGCGCGCCATCGCTGACCATTTCGACGCCAACCCCGAGCTTGACACCATTCTGCGGGCCAAGGGCCAGCACGAGATGGCCGACTATCTGGCCAACATCGTGCCCAAGCACGCCTGCGCCATCTACCTGCGCCAGGCCGAGGCGCTGGGGCTGGGCCATGCCGTCGCCTGCGCCGCCCCGCTGATCGACGCCGACGAACCCTTTGCCGTTCTGCTGGCCGACGACCTGATGGAAGGCCCGACCCCGGTGCTGACGCAGATGATGGCGGCGCACGCCCGCACCGGCCACAGCATCCTCGCGGTCAACCCGGTGCAGCCGTCGCAGGTCGGCAGCTACGGCATCGTCGATGCGCCGCCGATCCGGGTCGGCGGCTCGGCGCTGATCCGCGGCATCGTCGAGAAGCCCGCGCCGGGCGAGGCGCCTTCGACGCAGGCCGTGGTCGGGCGCTACATCCTCGACGGGTCGATCATGCAGGTGCTCAAGCAGCAGAAACCCGGCCGCGGCGGCGAGATCCAGCTGACCGACGCGATCCGGACGCTGATCGACACCACCGGGGTCGAGGCCTACCGCTATCTCGGGCACCGCTACGACTGCGGCTCGAAGATGGGCTATATCGAGGCAACGCTGGTCCACGCCCTGCGCCACCCCGAGTTCGGGCCCCAGGCCCGGGACCTGCTGGCCAGCCTGTCGCCCCATGGCGAGCGCATCCACGTTCCCGAATGACCGGGGCCGGAACGGGAAAGGTCTGTCAGGCCGGAACATCCTGCTGGCCATAGGTCGCATAGGCGCCCCTGACCTCGGCCATCTCGGCGGGGGTCAGGATCACCGGGCTGCCGATGCCGCGCGCCAGCATGTAGTGCCGCGCCAGCATTTCCAGCTTTTCCGCCTCCAGCAGCGCCTGTTCCAGCGTCGCGCCCAGGCAGACCATGCCATGATTGGCCATCAGGCAGGCCGTGCGGCCCTGCAGCGCCTCCAGCACCGCATCGGCCAGCGCGGGCGTGCCGAAGGTTTCATAGCGCGCGCAGGGCACGTCGTCGCCGCCGAAACTGGCGATCATGTAGTGAAACGCGGGCAGCGGCTCGCGCAGGCACGAAAGGGCCACGCAGTGGTCGGGATGGGCATGGACCACCGCGCCGGCCGGAAACGCCCGCAGGATGCGCGCGTGGATCAGCCATTCGGAAGACGGTTTCCAGCTCCCCTCCCAGCGCCCGTCGAAATCCATCCGCACGATCTGTTCGGGGGTCAGGGCGGCGGGCGCGATGCCGGTCGGGGTGATCAGCAACCCGTCGCCACAGCGCAGGCTGATGTTGCCCGCCGTTCCGGCATTCAGCCCGCGCCGTTCGGCGGTTCGGGCGGCCTCGACAAGGGCCTGGCGCTGGGCGCTTTCGGATGGGGTCATGGCGGGTCTCCTGCGGTTTCCCGCAGTCATGACCCGGCTTGGCCCGCGGTGCAATCGCCCCGCGCCTATCCCCGGCCCGCCATGGCGGCGCCGGCACGGCGCCATCGCCCCGCAGCCCCCGCCGCCGCAAGGGTTTTCTGCCAGACCGACGACCCGCGTGGCGGTCCCTGCGACCACAGGCCGCCGCAGCGGTTCCCCCGCAGGCCGCCGCCCCGGGCGAGGCCATCCCTTCCCCGCCCGGCCAAAGCCGCCATGCCGCACCCGCCCCATGGCCCGTGCCCGGCCCGAACATGACCCGGCCCGCCCCCGCCTTCTTCACCCGCCCCGCGCCAGAGGTCGCCCGCGACCTGCTGGGGATGGGCCTGCGCGTGCGGGGTGCGGGCGGCCCCATCGTCGAAACCGAGGCCTACACCGCCGACGATCCCGCCTCGCACAGCCACCGCGGCCCGACCCGGACCAACGCCGCGATGTTCGGCCCGGCGGGTCATGCCTATGTCTACCGCAGCTACGGCATCCACTGGTGCCTGAACGTGGTCTGCCTGCCGGGGCAGGCGGTGCTGATCCGCGCCATCGAGCCGGTGTCGGGGCTGGCCGACATGGCGGCGCGGCGCGGGCGGGCCGACCTTGCGGCGCTCTGTTCCGGGCCGGGCAAACTGGGGCAGGCACTGGGCATCGGCCCGCAGGACGACGGCACCCCGTTCGACGGCGGCGCGCTGGCGCTGATGGCCCGGCCGCTGCCCTCCGGCACGGCCATCGTCAGCGGCCCGCGCATCGGCATCTCGCGCGGACAGGCGACGCCGTGGCGCTTCGGCCTTGCAGGCTCGGCCTTTCTCAGCCGCCGGTTCTGACCGGTGACGCACCCCGGACGGAACCTTTTTCCGCTCTGGCGGTTGATCCGGATGTGCGGACGGCGGCGACCCCTCTCCGAAAGGCCGCCCCTTCCCGAAAGGCCCCACCCTTCCAGAAAGCCCTCCCTTCCAGAAAGGACTCCCGATGACCTTGCACGCCCCCGACCCCGCACAGCAGCTGCTGACCTTCGGGCCAAAGGATCCGACGCCCGATCCCGGCCCCGACCAGACCCCCGGCCCCTACCCTGATCCGATGCCCGACCCCGAGCAGATTCCCGATGCCGACCCCGACATGCCCGATCCCGACATGCCCGACCCCGGCGACGTGACGCCGCCGATCTACAGCTGACCGCAGACGCAAGGCGGCACCGCAGGCGAAGGGCCGCAAGCCAGTCTTACCCTGGCGGCGGTGATCAGCACCCTTGGCACATTGATCACGGTCTGGCGCAGCGACACGCCCGCCAGCGCCCGCGCGTGCCGCCCTTGGCCACCGCCCCCCGGCGACATCTCCGGAATTGTGGCCTGCCCGCCCTTCCTGTCGCCGGTCGGGGCGTCGTTGCCCATCGCGCGGCCATTGCGGGCCGTGCAGTCCCACCCCAGCGCAGCCGGTTCAGCAGCCCGGCGCCGACCCCGGGTGTCACCGTCCGCCGGGCAGATGGCCCGCACCGTTGATTTCCGGGGTGCAACGGGGTCATCCGCGCCTCCGGGCCTCTAGGCCTTGGGGCCTCCGGGCCTCCGGGCCGACGCGGCGGGGCGCCGGGATCGGCGCGGCCCTCGGCAAGCGGCAATCCGGGTGCCTGCCCCACCGGCCACCCTTGCCACCCCGCGCCCGCCCGGTGCATGGTTCGGCAGCCGCCACCGCCAGGCAGAAGGGACGACGGATGCTCAAGACCCTCGACAACCGCCTGAACGCCGACGTTCTCCACGCCCTGCGCGCCATGGGGCACGGCGACACGCTGGTGATCGCCGACGCCAACTTCCCCGCCGACGCCATCGCGCGCCGGACCGTTCTGGGCAAGCTCCTGCGGATGGACAACCTGACCGCCGCCGAGGCGGTGCAGGCGGTGCTGTCGCTGCTGCCGCTCGACACCTTCACCGACGATTTCGCGGGCCGGATGCAGGTGGTCGGCGCCCCGTCCGACATTCCCGCCGTGCAGGCCGAAGTGCAGGCTCGGATCGACGCCGCCGAGGGCCGCCCGC
The DNA here is from genome assembly GCA_032334235.1 of Paracoccaceae bacterium Fryx2. NCBI lineage: Bacteria > Pseudomonadati > Pseudomonadota > Alphaproteobacteria > Rhodobacterales > Paracoccaceae > Paracoccaceae bacterium Fryx2. The sequence continues at coordinate 1,508,087 of JAVSGI010000005.1, read as the reverse complement.
GCCCGATGACCGGCATCGAACGCTTCGACTTCTACGACCGCGCCCGCGCCGCCTATGCCGTGATCCAGACCGGAGAGCGCCGGTTCTACGGCTGTTTCATCTTTCGCAAGGGCGTGATCGCGCCGGAGGTCTGAATGCGTGTCGTCATCCTGGGCGTCTTTGTCGCCGATACCGCCTACCGCGCCGACCGCCTGCCGCGGCTGGGCGAAACCATCCTCGGGCAGGGCTTCGCGCTGGGCCCGGGCGGCAAGGGCTCGAACCAGGCGGTCGCCGCCGCCCGCGCCGGGGCCGAAACCCATTTCATCACCCGCCTCGGCCGCGACCCCTTCGCCGACATGGCGCTGGCCACCTGGTGCGCGGCGGGCGTGATCCCGGCGATCACCCGCAGCGACGGCCAGACCGGCGCCGCCTTCATCTACATCGAGGCCGCGACCGGCAACAACGCCATCATCATCTGCCCCGGCGTGGCGGCAGACATCTCCGCCGCCGACATCGAGGCCCGCGCCGACCTGATCGGCGGCGCCGCCGTTTTCATCACGCAACTGGAACAGCCGCTGCCCGCCGCCCTGCGCGCCCTGCAGATCGCCCGTGCCGGCGGCGCACGCACCATCCTCAACCCCGCCCCCGCCGCCCCGCTGCCGGGCGGGATGCTGGCACTCTGCGACTACGTCACCCCCAACGAATCCGAGGCAGAGGCCCTGACCGGCCTGCCCGTGACCACGCTGCCCGAGGCCGAAGCCGCCGCCCGCGCCCTCTGCGCGCTGGGCGCCGGGGCCGCCATCATCACGCTGGGCGACAAGGGCGCGCTCTACCACGACGCCACGCAGACCGTGCATGTCCCGGCCATCAGCGCGGGGCCAGTGGTCGAAACCACCGGCGCGGGCGATGCCTTCAACGGGGGCTTCGCGGCAGCCCTGGCGCGGGGTGCCGCACCGGTCGATGCCGTCCGCTTCGGCTGCGCCACGGCCGGCATCTCGGTCACCCGCCCCGGCACCGCGCCCTCGATGCCCGCCCTAGCCGAGATCGAGGCGCTGCTGGCGCGCGGCTGAGCGCATCCCTGCCGCACCCCCTGTCGGAAAGCCTGTGTTACAGTTTCCCGCACAGGGATTCGCAGAGGCAAACATCCCTTGCGATTCATCTTGGCCCAAATATCCCCGCCGGAGGCTCCCGCTGCCGAAGCCGGGTGCCTCCGGCGGGGATATTTGGGCCAAGATGAAAGCCGGGAAGGACAGGCCATGATCATCTCGCGTGGGCGGCGCTTCATCTTCGTGCATATCCCCAAGACCGGGGGCACCGCGCTCAGCCTTGCGCTGGAAGCGCGGGCGCGCAAGGATGACATCCTGATAGGCGACACCCCCAAGGCGCGGGCGCGCCGCGGGCGGTTGCAGGGGGCCAAGGCGGCCGGGCGGCTGTGGAAGCACTCGACCCTGGCCGACATCGCGGGGCTGGTCAACGATGACGAGGTGGCGGGATTCTTCACCCTGACTCTGGTGCGCAACCCCTGGGACCGGGCGGTGAGCTACTATCACTGGCTGCGGGCGCAAAGCTTTGCGCATCCGGCGGTGGGGCTGGCCAGGGCGCAAGGCTTCGGTGCCTTCCTGCACCATCCGCAGACCCGGACCAGCCTGCGGCTCTGGCCATCCTCTGCCTACATGCGCGACCGCACCGGGGCCGAGCGGTGCAGCCTGTTCGTCCGGCTGGAGCATCTGACCGAAGACATCGCCCCGTTCGAGGCGCATCTGGGCTTTCGGCTGCCGCCTTTGCCGCGGATCAACGAAAGCAGCCGACTGGCCGACTGGCGCGGCTATTTCAGCGATGCCGACGCCGCGCTGATCGCCGACCTCTGCGCCGAAGACATTGCCCGCTTCGGCTACGCCTTCGAGGATGCCGTTCCCGCAAATCGCTAGAAAGCGCGCCATTTGCCGCGACTTCGCCCCAGTTTCACCCCCGGCGCGGCCCTTTCCCGGCCCGAATCTGCGCGGGGGCGGGCAAGGGGGCCACAGATGCGACAGAACCGGATCGGCCACCGATACAGCCTGCGTCCGGTCACGGTTGGCGGTGCCGCGGCGGCGGGCGGCATCGTGGCGGGCACGCCGGTGGCCACGCCGCAGGGCTGGTGCGCGGTGGAACGGCTGGCCCCCGGCGACAGCGTGCTGACCTTCGAGGCCGGGCCGCAGCCGCTGGGCCGGGTGGCGCGGGCCGCGGCGGCGCGGCTGCTCCGGGTGCCGCAGGGCGCGCTCGACAACCGCGCGGCGCTGGTGCTGACGGCGGGGCAGGGGGTGCTGATCGAATCCGACAGTGCCGAGGCGCTTTATGGCGACCCGTTCGCGCTGATCCCGGCGCTGGCGCTTGACGGGTTTCGCGGCATCGCCCCGGCACCGCGCCGGATGGCGCGGGCCGTGATCCTGGGTTTCGATCTGCCGCAGATCGTCTATGCCAGCCGGGCGGTGCTGCTGGCCTGCCCCGGCGCCTGTGCGGGCACCGGGCTTGACGCCTTGCGCCAGCGCGCCGCCCGCGCCGAAACCCCGCTGCTGCCGCTTGATCAGGCCCGCGCGCTGGTCGCCTGCCTGATCGCCGAGGATGTCGGCGCCGCCCTGCGCCGCCGGTGGGCCTGAGCCGTCACGCCGCCTTTTGCGCCGGGGCAAAGCGGGCGTAGAAGCTTTCGCCCTTCGCCGCCATCTCGCGCAGCAGGTCGGGCGGGGCGAAGCGTTCCCCGTGTGCCGCCGCCAGCCCGTCGCAGATCTCCACCGCGCGCGCCGCCCCGATGATGTCGAGCCACGAGAACGGCCCGCCCGACCACGGCGCGAAGCCCCAGCCGAGAATGGCCCCGACATCGCCTTCGCGGATGTCCATCAGCACGCCGTCCTCCAGCGCCCGCACCGCCTCCAGCACCTGAGCGAACAGCAGGCGGTGCTGCACCTGCGCCAGGTCGGGCTGCGCCTCGGCCACCGGCCAGGCGGCGGCAAGCCCGTCCCACAGCAACCCGCGCTTGCCCGCCGCATCATAGGCGTAGAAGCCGGCATTGGCCTTCTTGCCCAGCCGCCCCTGATCAGCCATCGCGAACAGCACGTCATCCACCGCGCCATCGGGATAGGCATCGCCCATCGCGGCTCGGGTGGCCTTGGCGATCTTCACCCCCAAGTCGATCGAGGTTTCATCCACCAGTTGCAGCGGCCCCAGCGGCATCCCCACCAGCTTCGCGGCATTTTCCACCAGCACCGGCTCCACCCCTTCGGCGACCATGCGGATGCCTTCGTTGATGTAGGGGATGATGCAGCGGTTGGCGAAGAAGAACCGCGCGTCGTTGACCACGATCGGGGTCTTGCGGATCTGGCGCACGAAATCCAGCGCCTTGGCGACCGCGCGGTCGCCGGTCTGGCGGCCCTTGATGATCTCGACCAGCATCATCTTGTCCACCGGGCTGAAGAAGTGGATGCCGATGAACTGTTCAGGCCGCGCGCTGGCCTTCGCCAGATCGGAAATCGGCAGGGTGGAGGTGTTGGTGGCGAAGATGCACTCCGCCCCCACCACGGCCTCGACCCTGGCCGTCACCGCCGCCTTCACGCCCATGTCCTCGAACACCGCTTCCACCACCAGATCGCAGCCCGCAAGCGCCGCGTAATCGTCGGTCGCCAGAATGCGGGCCAGAACCTGCGCCTTCTTCTCCGGGGTGACCTTGCGGCGGCTGATGCCCTTGTCGAGCAGCGCCTCGGAATGGGCGCGGCCGCGGTCGGCGGCGTCTTGCGTCGCGTCGATCAGCACCACGTCGATGCCCGCCTGCGCCGCGACATGGGCGATGCCCGCGCCCATCATGCCCGCACCGATGATGCCTACCTTCTTCACCGACTGGTCGGGCTGCGTGGGCCGCACCGCGCCCTTCTCCAGCGCCTCCTTGTTGATGAACAGGCTGCGGATCATCGCACCCGACGAGGGGTTCATCAGCACAGAGGTGAACCAGCGCGCCTCGATCCGCAGCGCCACGTCGAACGGCACCAGCGCCCCTTCATAGACCGCCGACAGCAGGGCCTTGGCGGCGGGGTAGACCCCCATCGTCTTGCCATGCACCATGGCGGAAGCCCCGACAAAGGTCATGAACCCCGCCGGATGATAGGGCGCGCCGCCCGGCATCTTGTAGCCCTTCTCGTCCCAGGGCTTGACCAGATCGGCGTCCTTGGCCGCCAGAACCCATTCCTTGGCCCGCGCCAGCAGCGCCTCGGGCGCCACCACCTCGTCGATCAGCCCGCCCGCTTTCGCCCCCTTGGGGTCGGAAAGCTTGCCTTCCAGCAGATAGGGGGCCGCCATCATCGCGCCCATCTTGCGGGCCAGACGCGTCGTGCCGCCGGCCCCCGGAAAGATGCCGACCATGATTTCCGGCAGGCCGATCCTGGCCTTCGGGTTGTCGGCCGCGATGATGCGGTGGCAGGCCAGCGGCAGTTCCAGCCCGATGCCAAGCGCGGTGCCGGGCAGGGCGGCGACGATGGGCTTCCCGCCCTTCAGGGTCTTGGGGTCCATCCCGGCACGCTCGATCTTGCGCAGCACGCCGTGCATCATCATCACGCCGTCGAACACCGCGCGCGCGGGGTCGGCACCGCCGTCCTCCTTCATCCGCGCGATCACGTTCAGGTCCATCCCGCCCGCGAAATCGGCCTTGCCGCTGGTCAGGATGATCCCCCTGACCGCCGCATCGGCCAGCGCCGCGTCGATCGCCGCGTTCAGTTCGGCAAAGCCCGCCAGCGACATGACGTTCATCGACCGCCCGGGCACGTCCCAGGTGATGGTGGCCACGCCGTCGGCATCGGTAACAGTGGTGAAATCGGTCATCTGTTGGTCTCCTTGGGCCAACCGGGGCAGGGCGTGCCGTCCTTGCGGGACTGCATCCGCAGGCGGTTCCGGCGTGAAAAGTGTTCAATGGCAGGGACATGCACGGCAACGTCAGAAAACCGTGTGCGGAAGACGAGCCAAGTCGCGGGGTCCGCGCCGTCATGGCGCAGGCAAGGGCCGCTGGCCACCCCGGCCGACCGGCCGACGGCGGCACCGGGTGGCAGGGGGCGGGAACCGCCGTCCCCGACCCGCGCCACCGTGCCGGAAACCCGGGCGTCCCCGGCCGCGTGCCGGTGGCTCGACGCTGCCCACGCTTGCAGGATCGGCAGATCGGGCTTCGGCATCACACCCTCTCGATGATGGTGGCCGCCCCCATGCCCGAGGCGATGCAAAGCGTGGCCAGGCCCACCGACTTGCCCGACCTTTCCAGCTCGTCCAGCAATGTGCCGATGATGATTGCCCCGGTCGCGCCAAGCGGGTGCCCCATGGCAATCGCCCCGCCGTTGACGTTGACGAGTGCCGGATCGACATCGAACGCCTGCTGGAAGCGCAGCACCACGGCGGCGAAGGCTTCGTTGACCTCGAACAGGTCAATGTCGGAAATTGACATGCCCGCATCACGCAGGACCTTTTCCGTCACCGGCACCGGGCCGGTCAGCATGATGGTCGGGTCGGTGCCGATCTTGGCGGTTTGCCGAATGCGGGCGCGGGGTTGCAGCCCGTGCTTCACGCCGAACTCCCGGCTGCCGATCAGGATCGCCGCCGCCCCGTCGACAATCCCGCTGGAGTTGCCGGCATGGTGCACATGTTCGATCCGTTCAAGGTGCGGATACTTCATCATCGCAATCTTGTCGAAGCCGGGCATCACCTCGCCCATGTCCTTGAACGCCGGTTTCAGCGCGCCCAGCGTCTGCATGTCAGTGCCGGGCCGCAGGTATTCGTCCCGCTCCAGCATCGCCAGACCGTTCTGGTCGCGGATCGTCACGACCGAGCGGCCAAACCGCCCCTCGCCCCAGGCCATCGCCGCGCGGCGCTGGCTTTCCACCGCCAGCGCATCGACATCGTCGCGGCTGAAGCCGAATTCGGTGGCGATGATGTCGGCCGAAATGCCCTGCGGAACGAAATAGGTCTTCATCGCCAGCGACGGATCGACGGCAATCGCCGCCCCGTCGCTGCCCATCGCGACCCGGCCCATCATCTCGACCCCGCCGGCGATATACCCCTCTCCGGCACCGCCGCGCACCTGGTTGGCGGCAAGGTTCACCGCCTCCATGCCGCTGGCGCAGAAGCGGTTGATCGCAAGGCCGGGGATCGACTGGTCCAGATCCGACAGCAGCACGGCCGAGCGTGCCAGGCACCCGCCCTGCTCGCCAACCTGCGTCACGTTCCCCCAGATCACGTCCTCGACCGCGTGGCCTTCCAGCCCGTTGCGCTCCTTCACTGCGTTCAGCAGCTTGGCCGACAGCGCCACCGAGGTCAGTTCGTGCAGGGCCCCGTCCGGGCGGCCCTTGCCGCGCGGGCTGCGCACGGCGTCGTAGATATAGGCGTCTGTCATCGCGTCCTCCTCATGCCCGGTCCGACGGGTTGCCGGGCATCATGTCATAGGGGTGTTTCCAGCCGGGCAGTGCCGCGATGCGGTCGAGCCAGGCGTCGATATTGGGCCAGTCGGTGCGGGTGAAGCCGAAGGGCTCGGGGTAGAACAGGTAGCCGCAGCACGAGAGGTCCGCGATGCTGACCTGCGCCCCCACCATCCACTGCCGCGACGAAAGATGGTCGTTCAGCACGGCGTAGGCCGCCTTCAGCCGCCCCTGCTGCCAGGCGATCACCGCATCGGACCGCTTCTCGGCGGGCAGGAAGTTCATCATGTACCGGGTGGCGCCGACCTGGCCCGACAGCTTGTGATTGTCCCAGAACATCCAGCGCAGAAGTTCCCGCCGCTCGGCCGCCGACCGCCCGCCAAGCTTGCCGGTCTTGGAACTGATGTAGTCCAGCATCACCCCCGACTGCGTCAGCACCGTGTCGCCATCGACCAGCACCGGCACCTCGCCCATCTCGTTGAGCGCGCGAAACTCCGGCATGCGGGTCGCGCCGTTGAAGAAATCGACAAAGACCGGTTCCCAGTCCATGTCGGCCAGCGTCAGTGCCAGCGCCACCTTGTAGGCATTGCCGGATTCGCCGAAGCAGTGCAGTTTCGCCGTCATGTCCGTCACTCCGCTGTTGGGGGCAGAAGCGGGGGTTTCACACCCCCGCACCCCCGTGGGGTATTTTTGCCAAAAAGAAACAACGTTTTGTTAACCTTGCCTCGTCATGATCGGAACTGCGGTACAGGCTGGGGAGCCGATGACCGCCCAAGGAGAAGCCGCCCCGGTCGCGTGTGAAGCTCTCACTGTGGAGGGTAGACCTCCCGGGGCCGGGGCGCACCTCTTGCGGTTTCTTGTTGGTGAAAATACCCAGCTGCCCATGCCACCCGCTCGCCGCATCATCGCTTGCGATCCTCCAGTTCCGAATTGAACAGCCGCAGCCGGTGAGTCAGGGTGTCCTGGTCGATCACGCTGGTGAAATTCTCGAACAGGAAAGACAGCGCCTCGCCCTCGTCCAGCCCCGCCTCCTGCGCGAAGCGTTTCAGGCGGCGATAGCCGTCCTCGGTCATGGCGACCGGGAAGCGGCGGGTCAGGCGAAAGCGTCGTGGCATCCGGGTCTCCTCAGGCCGATGTCCGCAGGCGGGATTTTTCGTAGAAAAATCGGTCCGCCTGCGCGCACAGGTTAGAACGCGGCGGCGTCCAATGCCATCACGGTCTCGGCCCCGGTCTCGATCCGCGCGCGGTGCATCGCGGTGGCGGGCAGGTGGCGGGCCATGTAATAGCGCCCGGTGGCGATCTTGGCCTCGTAGAAACCCGAGTCGCCGGTTCCGGCGTCCAGTGCTGCCTGCGCCGCCTTTGCCATCCGCGCCCACATCAGCCCGAGGCAGACATGCCCGGTCAGGTGCATGAAGTCGTAAGACCCGGCCAGCGCCGCATTGGGCGTCTTCATCCCGGCCTGCAGGAAATACATCGCCGCCGCCTGCATGTCCTTCGAGGCCTGTTTCAGGGGGTCGAGGAACCCGGGCTTCAGCCGGTCGTCGCCTTCATTTTCCTTCAGGAACGCCTTCACCATCTCGAAGAACGCCATCACATGCCTGCCGCCGTCCTGCGCCAGCTTCCGGCCGACCAGATCCAGCGCCTGCACCCCGTTCGCGCCTTCGTAGATCATCGCGATGCGGGCGTCGCGGGCGAACTGGCTCATGCCCGAGGCCTCGATGTAGCCGTGGCCGCCCCAGACCTGCTGCGCCGCCACCGCCATCTCGAACCCCTTGTCGGTCTGGAAACCCTTGATCACCGGGGTCAGCAGCGACACCATGCCTTCGGCCCCGGCGTCGCCCATCCGCACCGAGCGGTCGATCAGATGCGCGCCCCAGAAGGTGAAGGCCCGCGCGCCCTCGACGAAGCTTTTCTGGTCCATCAGGTTGCGACGGATGTCGGGGTGCACGATCAGCGGGTCGGCGGGGCCGTCGGGGTTTTCTGCCCCGGTCACGGCGCGGCCCTGCAGGCGGTCCTTCGCGTAGGCCACCGCGTTCTGGTAGGCGGCTTCGGCCACGGCATAGCCTTGCAGGCCGACGCCAAGCCGCGCCTCGTTCATCATGGTGAACATGGCGCGCATGCCCTTGTGCAGGTCGCCCAGCAGCCAGCCGGTCGCGCCGTCATAATTCATCACGCAGGTGGCATTGCCGTGGATGCCCATCTTCTCTTCCAGCTTGCCGACCGACACCGCGTTCGGCGCGCCAAGGCTGCCGTCATCGTTCACCAGCACCTTCGGCACGATGAACAGCGACACGCCCCTGGTGCCCTCGCCGCCGCCGGGGGCCTTTGCCAGCACCAGATGGATGATGTTTTCCGCCAGATCGTGATCGCCGGCCGAGATGAAGATCTTGGTGCCGGTGATCCTGTAAGACCCGTCGTTCTGCGGTTCGGCGCGGGTCCGCATCAGGCCGAGGTCGGTGCCGCAATGCGGCTCGGTCAGGTTCATCGTGCCGGTCCAGTCGCAGCTGACCAGCTTCGGCAGGTAGGCCGCCTTCTGCGCATCCGTGCCGTGGGCATGGATTGCCGAGACCGCGCCATGCGTCAGCCCCTGATACATGTTGAACGCCATGTTGGCCGAAACGAAGATCTCGCCCACCGCCGTGCCCATCAGATAGGGCAGGCCCTGCCCGCCATAGGCGGGGTCGCAGTCGAGCGCGGTCCAGCCGCCCTCCTTCATCGCCGCGAAGGCCTCCTTGAAGCCCGGCGGGGTGCGGACCACACCGTTTTCCAGCACGCAGCCCACCGTGTCGCCCACCGCGTTCAGGGGCGCCAGCACGTCCGAGGCGACCTTGCCCGCCTCCTCCAGCACGGCGCCGGTGAAGCTTGCGTCCAGATCGTCGTAGCCAGGTATCCCGGTTTCGCTGACCTTCAGCATGTCGTGCAGCACGAACTGCATGTCTTTCACTGGGGCGGTGTAGATCGGCATGTTCTTCTCTCCCTTGGTCGTGTGGCGCCTATTCGGCGGCCCTGCGAAAACCGGCCAGTGCCTGGTCGCCCCAGGCCAGTTGCTCTTTCAGTTCGGCAATCGCCTCGTCCAGTTCGGCGCGCTGCCGTTCCATCTGGGCCAGCCGGGTGCGGGCAATCTCGAAGGTGCGGCGCAGTTGCAGTTCCTGCGTGTCGTCGTGATCGTAAAGGTCCAGCAGCTGGCGAATGTCTTCCAGCGAGAAGCCGAACCGCTTGCCGCGCAGGATCAGCGTCAGCCGGGCGCGGTCGCGTTTGGAATACAGGCGCCGACTGTCGTCGCGCTTCGGAAATATCAGCTCTTTCTGTTCGTAGAAGCGCAGCGTGCGCGGGGTCACCTCGAAGGCGTCGCACATCTGGCGGATGGTCATCAGGTCGGTCGTCTCGGCGGGCATCATCATCACTCATGCAGGGGGCTCATCGTTAGATGGCGTGCCCGTTGCGATGTTACCAGACAGCTTGACGTTGACGTAAACGTAACGTTGCGTCAGTTCGACGCGTGACGTGATGTCAGGGCCCCGCGGCGGCCGCGGGGGTCGCGCGGGGGCGAGAGCGGTTGCCGTGGCGGGGGCCGGCGCGGTTGCCGTGGCGGGTGGCGGGGGCGGGGGCGCGAACGGCCATTGTCCTGCCGTCCCCGGCCGGGGTAGAAGGCACGCAGCGCGGACGTGGCGAAATCGGTAGACGCTGGGGTCTTAAACACCCTTTCCTCTGGAGTACGGGTTCAAGTCCCGTCGTCCGCACCACCAGGCCGCGCGGCGGCAGCCCCCAGCGCCGCCGAGTCGCGCAGCGCACGCAGGTCGGCAATGGTGACATCCAGTTCGGCGCGCTGGCGCTCCAGCGCCCCCAGCTGCCGGTCGGCCATCCCGATCCAGGCCGCCAGTTGCGGCTGCGTGCCCTGCTTCCGATAGATCAGCAGCCACTGCCGTATCTCCTCCAGCGAAAAGCCGAAGCGCCGCCCCCGCAGGATCAGCGTCATCCGCGCCACCTCGCGCGGGCCGTAGAACCGGGCGCGGCCATCCTTTTCGGGGTGCAGCAACTCGATGTATTCGTAGTATCGCAGCGTGCGCGGCGTCACGTCGAACCGGGCGCACATTTCCTTGAAGCTCAGGCGGGTTTCGAACATCGGGTTCCTCCGGGGGGCAGGCTAGGCTCATGTTCCGCGCGGCGCAATCTTTGTGCGCCCCCTGCGCGACGGCCCTTGCGGGGGCCGCCGCTTCGGTCAAGATGGGCCGCAACCGCAGCCGGACCAAAGGCGCCTCATGACAGAAACGCTCAAACGTGCCCGCCAGTTCATCGAGGCGATTCCGCATTCGCGCGCGCTGGCAATGTCGCTCGACATGCTGGAAGGCGGGGTCGCGGAAATCTCGATGCCCTACGACATCCGCTTCATCGGCGACCCGGCGACCGGCGTCATCCATGGCGGCGCGGTCTCGGCGCTGATGGATACCGCATCCGGAGCTGCGGTGATGAGCCACCCTGCCGCCCCGGCGGGCACCGCCACGCTCGATCTGCGCATCGACTACATGCGCCCCGCCACCCCCGGCCAGCGCATCGTCGCCCGTGCCGAGTGTTACCACGTCACCCGCAGCGTCGCCTTCGTGCGCGTCACCGCCTGCGATGACGACACCACCCGCCCGGTCGCCACCGCCAGCGGCGCCTTCACCGTCGAACGCCCGAGGGGGGCGCAGCCATGATCCGCCCGAAACCCGAACCCGTGCAGGTCATCAAGCAGCGCCGCGACACCGCGCTGCGCACGCTGGTGGACGGCGTGCCCTACATCGGCTTTCTCGGCATCCAGTTCGACCGGCGCGGCGACGAGTTGACCGCGATCCTGCCGTTCGACGAGGCGCTGATCGGCAACCCGATGATCCCGGCCCTGCACGGCGGCGTGACGGCGGCCTTCCTCGAGGTGACCGCGATCATCGAGCTGTCGTGGTCGCTGTTGTGGGAGGAGATGGAGAAGGGCGTGCTCGACCCCCGCGCCGTCGATCCCGCCCACCTGCCGCGCCTGCCCAAGACGATTGACTTCACGGTGGACTACCTGCGCTCCGGCCTGCCGCGCGACGCCTATGCCCGCGCGCGGGTCAACCGCTCGGGGCGCCGCTATGCCTCGGTGCATGTCGAGGCGTGGCAGGACAACCGCTCGCGCCTGTTCGCGCAGGCCACCGGACATTTCCTGATGCCGACCCCCGGCGACCCCTGACACATGCTGCCCGTCAGCCATGCCCGCGTGATGAAGATCGCGCTGCCCATCGTGCTGTCGAACGCCACGGTGCCGCTGCTGGGGGCTGTGGATACCGCGGTTGTCGGGCAGATGGGGCTGGCGGCGCCGATCGGGGCGGTGGGGCTGGGGGCGATCGTGCTGGCCTCGGTCTACTGGATCTTCGGCTTCCTGCGCATGGGCACCTCCGGCCTCGCGGCGCAGGCGCATGGCGCGGGCGATGGCCCCGAAAAGACCGCCGTGCTGCTGCGCGCCCTGATGATCGGCGCGGCGGCGGGGCTGTTCTTCATCCTGCTGCAGGGCCCGTTGGTCTGGGCCGCCTTCCGCCTTGCCCCGGCCAGTGACGAGGTCGAGGGGCTGGCCCGCCACTACCTTGCCATCCGCATCTGGGGCGCCCCCGCCACCATCGCGCTTTACGCGGTCACCGGCTGGCTGGTGGCGCTGGAACGCACGCGCGGCATGCTGGTGCTGCAACTGTGGATGAACGGGCTGAACATCGGGCTTGACCTGTGGTTCGTGCTGGGCCTCGGCTGGGGCGTGCCGGGGGTGGCGGCGGCCACGCTGATCGCGGAATGGACCGGGCTGGCGCTGGGCCTCTGGCTGTGCCGCGATGCCTTTGGCGCGGCGCTGGCGGCGGGCTGGGCGCGGGTGGCCGATGCCCCGGCCCTGCGCCGGATGGCGACGGTGAACAGCGACATCATGATCCGCTCGGTGCTGCTGCAGGGCAGCTTCACCACCTTCCTGTTTCTGGGCGCGGGCATGGGCGACGTGACGCTGGCCGCCAATCAGGTGCTGATGCAGTTTCTCGAAATCACCGCCTATGCGCTGGACGGTTTTGCCTTCGCGGCCGAGGCGCTGGTGGGGCAGGCGGTCGGTGCGCGGGCGGTGGCATCGCTGCGCCGGGCGTCGGGCATCACCTCGCTTTGGGCGGCGGGCGGCAGCCTTGCACTGGCGGCGGGCTTCGCGCTGGCGGGCCCAGCGATCATCGACCTGATGACCACGTCGCCAGAAGTGCGGGCCGAGGCGCGGCACTACCTGCCCTGGCTGGTCGCCGCCCCGCTGGTCGGGGTGGCAAGCTGGATGTTGGACGGCATCTTCATCGGTGCGACCCTGACGCGCGAGATGCGCCGCGCCATGATCCTGTCGGTGGCGATCTATGCCGCCGCACTGGCGCTGCTGCTGCCCGCCTTCGGCAATCACGGGCTCTGGGCCGCGCTGATGGTGCTGAACGCGGCGCGGGGCGTGACGATGGCGCTGTCCTGGCCCAAGGTGCTGGCGCGGGCGGCCTGACGGATCAGCGCCGCAGCAGCTGGAACCCGGCCGAGGCGCCCCAGCCCGCCCCCACCGCCAGCACCAGCGACAACAGCCCGTAGATCAGCGGCTGCGAATGGGCCAGCGCGAACAGCCAGCGTTCCAGCCCGGCCTTGCGCACGTCGATCGGGCTTGCCAGCCAGTCGATCACCTGTCCGTCGCGGGTCAGGTAGATCCGCACCATGTATTGCCCCTCGGTCAGGTTGGCGGGCAGATCGACATCGGCGCGAAACAGCGTGTCCTCGACCAGCTCGACCGCCCCTTCCGCCAGCCGGTAGCGCCCTTCCTCGGCGCGGATGCGCAGCATGGCGTCGAGAAACTCGGGCGCGCCCTCGGCCTCGGCGGTGGTGCCGATGGCGCGCACCACCCGCGGCACCGAGATGCGGTGCCGCAGATCCTCGGTCTGCGACAGGATCGCATTCAGCGGGCCGCTGGCGGAAATGGCATAGAATGTAGGCGCTGAATCGACCGTCACGGCGGCATTGTTGATCCAGATGCCGAAGCGGCGGTCCTTCCGTCGCACGATCTGCTGCGCGGCGGGGCCCTCGACGGTGACGATCACCTCCAGCGGCGGGCCGTCCGGGGCCGGGGTCTCGCGCTTCACCGCGCCGTAGATCAGGATTTCCGACCCGTTGAAGTTCGCGGTGATCGACACCGCGTTCCGGCTCAGCCCGGCCACGATGGTTTCAAGCCCGGTCTGCTGCGCGGCGCAGGGCAGGGCAGTCAGGATCAGGATGATCAGGGCGCGGATCATGGCAAGAGCCCCGGCGTGACCGAGAACAGTTCTGCCGGGCGCAGCAGCAGGTCCAGCGCGATCCGCCCGCAGACCCCCAGCACCAGCAGCGCCAGCAGGATGCGCAACTGCTCGGCCCGCAGCCGCAGGCCGATCTGCGCCCCGACCTGCGCCCCGATCACCCCGCCGAAGATCAGAAAGAACGCCAGCACCATGTCGACCGTCTGGCTGGTGACGGCGTGCATCACCGTGGTGAAGGCGGTCACGAAGATGATCTGGAACAGCGACGTGCCGATCACCACCCGGGTCGGCATCCCCAGCAGGTAAATCATTGCGGGCACCATGATGAAGCCGCCGCCCACCCCCATCACCGCCGCCAGAAAGCCGACAAAGGCCCCCACCAGCATCGGCGGCAGCACCGAGATGTAAAGGCCCGAGGCGCGGAACTTCATCTTCAGCGGCAGCTTGTGGACCCAGGTATGGACATGGCTGCGCCGCACCGGCGCCCCCGGCCTGCGCGACCGCAGCAGGGTGCGCAGGCCCTCCTGCAACATCAGCGCGCCCACGAGGCCCAGAAACAGCACGTAACTCAGCTGCACCAGCAGATCGACCTGCCCCAGCGCGCTCAGCCGGGCGAACACCCAGATGCCCGCCCCCGACCCCAGCATCCCGCCCGCCAGCAGCACCAGCCCCATGCGGAAATCCACCGCCTTGCGCCGCACCTGCGCCAGCACCCCCGAAACCGACGACGCCACCACCAGATTGGCCCCGGTCGCCACCGCAACCGCCGGCGGAATGCCGATGAAGAACAGCAGCGGCGTGATCAGGAACCCGCCGCCCACCCCGAACATCCCCGACAGGAACCCCACGATGCCGCCCAGCCCCAGCAGAAGCCAGGCGTTGACGGAAATCTCGGCGATGGGCAGGTAAAGCTGCATGTCGGTTGCGCGCTTTGGCTCACAAGGGCGGGGTCACCCAAGACTTGCGCCGGGGTATCGGGCTTGTCAAACCCTTGTGGCCGTTATGCCATCATCACAGCCCGCGCAGGAATTCGCGCAACACCTTCTCCAGCTTTCCCGCCCCCAAAGGCGCCATCGCCTTGGTGTGTTCATGGCTGATCTGTTCATCCGACAGCCCCGCCGCCATGTTGGTCACCACCGAAACCGCCGCCACCCGCAGCCCCAGAAACCGCGCGAGGATCACCTCGGGCACGGTCGACATGCCCACCGCATCGGCCCCCAGCACCCGGATCGCCCGAATCTCCGCAGGGGTTTCGAACGACGGCCCGGAATACCAAGCATAAACCCCCTCGGGCAGCGCCACCCCCACCGCCTCTGCCGCCGCCCGCAAACCTGCGCGCAAACCGGGATCATGCGCCGCCGTCATCGGCACGAAGCGCGCATCGCTCGGCTCGCCGATCAGCGGGTTCAGGCCGGAAAAGTTGATGTGGTCCGACAGCAGCATCAGGTCGCCCGGCCTTATGTCGGGGCGCAGCGACCCGGCGGCATTGGTGGCGATAATCGATTCCGCACCAAGCTCGCTCAGCACCTCCAGCGGCAGGCGCATCGCGGCCGGGTTGCCGGTCTCGTAGTAATGCGCCCGCCCGCCGAACACCGCGACCCGCACGCCTTCCAGATCGCCCACCACCAGTTGCGGGTTGTGCCCCGACACCCCGGCATGGGGAAAGCCCGGCAAATCGGCATAAGGCACCGACACCCCGCGCACCGCCGCCGCCAGATGCCCCAGCCCGGACCCCAGTATCAGCCCCAGCCGCACCGGCGCCGACCCGGCCCGCCCCCGGATCAGCCCCGCAAGCTCAACGCTCCTTGACATAAGGCTCCCCCCCGGCGCGCGGCGGTATCGCCTTGCCGACAAACCCCGCCAGAATGACCACGGTCAGGATATACGGCAGCGCCTGCATGAATTGCACCGGAATGACGAACAACCCGATGTCGATGTTCTGGAACCGGTTCGCCACCGCCTCCAGCAGCCCGAACAGCATCGTGGCACCCAGCGCATACCACGGCCGCCACTTGGCGAAGATCAGTGCGGCCAGCGCGATATAGCCCCGCCCCGCCGTCATTTCCTTGCCGAAACCGGCCGCAAGGCTGGTGGCCAGATACACCCCCGCCAGCCCGCAGAGCACGCCGCAGATCGCCACGGCGGCAAAGCGGATGCCGATCACCGACACCCCGGCGGTATCGACCGCCGCCGGGTTTTCGCCCACCGCCCGCAGCCGCAGCCCGAAGCGGGTGCGATACAGCATCCACCAGCTGAGCGGCACCAGCGCAAACGCCACATAGACCAGCACGGTATGGCCCGAGATCAGCTCGTAATACACCGGCCCCAGCAGCGGCACGTCGCGCAGGGTTTCGGCAAAGGGCAGGGTGATCGGCTCGAACCGCGCCGCCCCTTCGATCGCCGGGGTGCGCCCGCCCAGCCCGAACCACTTCTGCCCCAGAAGCACCGTCAGCCCCGAGGCGAGGAAGTTGATCGCCACCCCCGAAATCAGCTGGTTGCCGCGAAAGGTGATCGAGGCCACCCCGTGGATCGCCGACATCAGCAGCGACGCGAACACCCCGGCCAGCAGCCCCAGCCACACGTCGCCAGTGATCCACGCCACCGCCCCCGACAGGAAGGCCGCCGACAGCATCTTGCCTTCCAGCCCGATGTCGAAAATCCCGGCCCGCTCCGAAAACAGGCCCGCAAGGCAGGCCAGCAGCAGCGGCGTGCCAAGCCGCACCGTCGAATCGAGTATCTGGAGCAGCGTCGCCAGATCCATCACTTCGCCCCCCTGCGCGCGGCCATGAACATCATCTCGACCGGGCGGCGCACCATGTTGTCCAGCGCGCCGGTGAACAGGATCACCAGCGCCTGGATCACCGTGATCAACTCGCGCGGAATCTTGGTCCACAGCGCAAGTTCTGCCCCGCCCTGATACAGGAATCCGAACAATATCGCCGCAAGGCAGACCCCCGCCGGATGGCTGCGCCCCATCAGCGCCACCGCGATGCCGATGAAGCCCGCCCCCTCGACCGAATTCATCAGCAGCCGGTTCGCCTCGCCCATCACGGTGTTGACCGCCATCATCCCGGCCAGCCCGCCCGAAATCACCATGGCATACAGGGTGATCCGGACCGGGCTGATGCCCGCATAGCGCGCCGCCTTTTCCGATTTGCCAAAGGCGCGCAGCGCAAAGCCCAGCCGGGTCCGCCAGATCAGCGCCCAGACCAGCACGCAACAGGCCAGCGCAATCAGCAGGCTGATGTTCGCGGGCGTGCTTTTCGAAAACGGTATTCCCACCAGCCCCAGCACCTCGTGCAGCCCCGGCAGCGTGGTCGCGTCGGGAAAGCGCGCGCTCGCCGGGTCCATCGAGCCTTGCGGCCGCAGCACGTTGACCAGCAGATAGTTCAGCAGGCTGGCCGCGATGAAGTTGAACATGATCGTGGTGATCACGATGTGGCTGCCGCGCCTGGCCTGCAACCAGGCGGGCACCGCCGCCCACAGCGCACCGAATCCCGCCGCCGCGATCACCGCCGCCCCCAGCGCCAGCGACCAGTGCGGCCACGGCAGGTAAAGGCAGACCAGCGCCACCCCCAGCCCGCCCAGTGTCGCCTGCCCCTCGCCGCCGATGTTGAACAGCCCGGCATGAAACGCCACCGCCACCGCCAGCCCGGTGAACATGAAGTTGGTGGCGTAATAAAGCGTGTAGCCCCAGCCATAGCTCGACCCCAGCGCGCCAGTCACCATCAGCTTCATCGCCGCCACCGGGTCTTCCCCGATGGCAAGGATCACCAGCCCCGAAATCGCCGAGGCGATGATCAGGCTGATCAGCGGCACCAGCAGCGCGTCGGCCCAGCGCGGCATCCTTTCCATCACCCGGCCTCCGCCATGGTGTCGCCCATGCCTGCCATCAGCAGACCCAGCGCGCGCGCGTCGGTGGTCGCCGGGTCGCGGAACCCCATGATCCGGCCGTCGAACATCACCGCGATGCGGTCCGACAGGCTCATGATCTCGTCAAGCTCCACGCTGACCAGCAGGATCGCCTTGCCCGCATCGCGCAGCGCCACGATCTGCTTGTGTATGAATTCGATCGCGCCGATGTCCACCCCGCGGGTCGGCTGGCCGATCAGCAGCAGGTCCGGGTTGCGCTCGATTTCCCGCGCCACCACGATCTTCTGCTGGTTGCCGCCGGAAAATTTCTTGGCGGCCAGCGTCGGGATCGGCGGGCGGATGTCGAACCGCGCCATCTTGGCCTCGGTGTCGGCGCGCAGGGCGGCATTGTCCATCAGCAGGGCATTCTTCTGGTATTCGGGCGCGTTGTGATAGCCGAAGCCGATGTTTTCCCAGGCCGTGAAATCCATGATCAGGCCCAGATGCTGGCGGTCCTCGGGCACATGGGCGATGCCCTGCGCCCGGCGCGACTGCCCGTCGCTGTCGCGCCCGGTCAGGTCCAGCGGCACCCCGTTCAGCCTGATCGTGCCGGTGCCATGCGCAATGCCGCCCAGCACCTCCAGCAGTTCCGACTGCCCGTTGCCCGCCACCCCGGCAATGCCCAGAATCTCGCCCGCGCGGATCGAAAAGCTGATGCCCTTCAGCCGTTCCACCTTTGCGTCATCGCGCACCGCCAGGTTCTCCACCTCCAGCACCAGCTTGCCGGGGCTGGCCGGGCCCTTTTCGACATGCAGCAGCACCTTGCGCCCCACCATCAGTTCGGCCAGCGCCTCGGGGCTGGTCTCGGCGGTCTTCACCGTCGCCACCATCTCGCCGCGCCGCATCACGCTGACGTTGTCGGTGGTTTCCATGATCTCGTGCAGCTTGTGGGTGATCAGGATCACGGTCTTGCCCTGATCCTTCAGCCCGCGCAAGATGCGGAACAGGTGGTCGGCCTCGTCGGGGGTCAGCACCCCCGTCGGCTCGTCCAGAATGAGAATGTCCGCCTGCCGATACAATGCCTTGAGGATCTCCACCCGCTGTTGGTGCCCGACCGAAAGATCCTCGACCAGCGCATCGGGATCGACCTCCAGCTCGTACTCCCGCGCCAGATCGGCCAGAACCTTGCGCGCCTTTGCCAACGAGGGGCGCAGCATCTGCCCCTCCTCGGCACCGAGGATCACGTTTTCCAGCACCGTGAAATTCTGCACCAGCTTGAAATGCTGGAACACCATGCCGATGCCCGCGCGGATCGCACTCTGGCTGTCGGGAATCACGGTCGCCTTGCCGCCGATGAATATCTCGCCCGCGTCGGCCTTGTAGAACCCGTAGAGGATCGACATCAGCGTCGATTTCCCCGCGCCATTCTCGCCGATGATTCCGTGGATCGTGCCGCGCGCAGCCTTGAACGAAATGTCCTTGTTGGCCTGCACCGGCCCGAACGCCTTGGAAATCCCGCGAAGCTCGATCGCCAGCGGGCCGCCGGTAGGGGCGGCAGTTGCCTGCCGCCCCGCTTCGCCCGTGGCTGGCATCAGAACTGCGCAGCCGGGCAGGTGTTGTCGCTCATGTAGTCATGCACCACCAGCTCGCCCGACACGATCTTCGCCATCGCCGCGTCCACCGCCGCCTTCATCTCCTCGGTGACCAGGGCTGCATTGTTCTCGTCCAGCGCATAGCCCACGCCCTCGGATTTCAGGTCCATCACGTTGATCCCCGGCACCAGATCGGCGCCTTCCACGAACGCATTGTAAACCGCGACATCGACCCGCTTCATCATCGAGGTCAGCACCTTGCCCGGATGCATGTAGTTCTGGTTGCTGTCGACCCCGATCGACAGGATCCCCTCGTCCGCCGCCGCCTGAAGCACGCCGATCCCGGTGCTGCCCGCCGCCGCATAGATCACGTCCGCGCCCTGTGACTTCTGCGATTTCGCCAGTTCCGCGCCCTTCACCGGGTCGTTCCACGCGGCAGGCGTCGTGCCGGTCATGTTCACGATCACCTTGGCATCGGCCTTCACCGCCTTGACCCCCTGCGCATAGCCGCAGCCGAACTTGCGGATCAGCGGAATGTCCATGCCGCCGATGAAGCCCACGGTGCCGGTCTTCGACGCCATCGCCGCCATCATGCCGACCAGATACGAGCCCTCATGTTCCGAGAACACCACCGACTTCACGTTCGGCTGGTCCACCACCATGTCGATGATGGCAAACTTGGTCTCGGGGAAATCGGGGGCCACCTGCGCCAGCACGTCGCCGAAGGCAAAGCCGGTCATCACCACCGGGTTGGCCCCGGCCTCGGCCAGCCGCCGCAGCGCCTGCTCGCGCATCGCTTCCGACTGCATTTCCAGTTCCTTGAAGGTGCCGCCGGTCTCGGTCGCCCAGCGTTGCGCGCCGTTGAACGCCGCCTCGTTGAACGACTTGTCGAACTTGCCGCCAAGGTCGAAGATGATCGCCGGTTCGGCCATCGCCAGGCCAGAGGCCATCGCCAGCGTCGCCGCCGCGCCGAGCAGGGTTTTCATGTGGGTCATCGCAGTCTCCCGGTTGTCGTTATGTCATTGTCCTGCGCCGCCCCTTCACAGGCCGGGGGCTGGCGGACCGTGCCCGATTTAGGTCGGGTTTGGCCGGGGCGGTCAACAGGTATTTGCGCCACCCCGCGCCGCTTTGATCCTGCGGTCAGATTCCGGGCGGCACGGCCCCGGCCAGCGGCCGCGCCAGCACCAGCGCATCAACGCTATCCCCTGCCGGGGTGCGAAAATACCGCCGCCGCCGCCCGGCCTGCACAAAGCCCAGCCGGGCGTAAAGCGCAATCGCGGCGGCATTGTCGGCGGCAACTTCCAGAAAGGCGCGGCCCGCCCCGCGCGCCGCAGCCTGCGCCAGAAACCCCGCCACCAACCGCGCGCCAAACCCCTGCCTGCGCGCCACGGAAGCGACCGCCAACGTCAGCACCTCGGCTTCGTCCATCACGGCGCGGCCCAGCAGAAACCCGTCCGTTTCGACGATCAGGAACACCTGCGGATCGGCCAGCAGGCCCGAAAACTCCGCCGCAGACCACGGGCGCGGCGTGGTGAAGCAGGCGGCGTGCAGACCGGCCAGCGCCTCGGGCGTCACGGCAATATCACTGGCGGCGGGTCCGACGGCGGGGCGGCATCGGCCCCGCGCAGGTAGAACGGCGCCGGGCGCGGCTGCGGCCGCCCCAGCCGCTGCAACGCCACAAGCCCGGTCGCCTCGGCAATCGGCAGGCCCGGCAGCAGCGAACCCCGCGCCGCCGAGCCGACCTCGGCCGCCGCAACCGCCAGTTCGTCCAGCCGCGCCAGATGGGCCACCCCCGGCACCTCGTCGAAATGCTGCACGTAAACCTCGCCGCGCCGTGCATCCTCGACCACGGTCAGCGGGCGGGGCAGGCCATGGGCCAGCGCCTCCAGCCGCGTGACGCCGATCGCCGGAATCCCCAGCCCAAGCGCCAGCCCGCGCGCCGCCGCAACCGCAATCCGCACGCCGGTAAAGTTGCCCGGCCCCACCCCGACCGCCAGCGCCGCAAGGTCGCTCCAGCCCGCGCCGCCCTCGGCCAGCACTTCCGAAAGCAGCGGCAGCAGCCGTTCGGCCTGCCCCTTGTCCATCGGCTCCTGCCGCGCAGCCAGCACCCGCCCGCCACACAGCAAAGCGGCCGCGCAATGCGCGGCCGATGTGTCGAACGCCAGAATCAGCGGCTCAGGCTGCAACGGGCCGCACTTCCAGCACTTCGGGAATGTAATGGCGCAGCAGGTTCTCGATCCCCATCTTCAGCGTCAGGGTCGAGGACGGGCAACCGGCGCAGGCGCCCTGCATGTGCAGATAGACGATGCCGCGGTCAAAGCCGTGAAAGGTGATGTCGCCGCCATCCTGCGCCACGGCCGGGCGCACGCGGGTGTCCAGCAGTTCCTTGATCTGGCGCACGATGTCGCTGTCGGGCCCGTCATGCTTGGCATGGCCCGAAGCCGCCTGCTCGCCCTCGATCACGGCGGCACCCGACTGGTAATGCTCCATGATCGCGCCAAGGATCGCGGGCTTGATATGGTCCCAGGCGGCGTCTTCGGTCTTGGTCACCGTCACGAAATCGGTGCCGAAGAACACGCCCGCCACGCCGCCCGCCCCAAAGATGCGCGCCGCCAACGGCGATTTGACCGCCGCCTCGGCCGAGGGAAAATCGGCGGTGCCCAGTTCCAGCACGGTCTGGCCGGGCAGGAATTTCAGCGTCGCGGGGTTCGGGGTGGATTCGGTCTGGATGAACATGCGGCTTCTCCAACTATTCCTGTTGGATATGCGCCCGGCACGTCGCCAAGTCAAGTTGGCGGGCAAGCCAAGTTTGGCCTGCGTCATGACGGGCAATGGGCGTGCCTGCGTCACGACGGGCGTTGGGCGTGCCCGGAACCCGGGCGGATGGAGCCCCGCCCGCCCTTCCGGCCGGTGCTGCCCCGCTGCGGCACAGGGGTGCCGCGTGCGCACCACCAGCCTTGCGGCCCCCCTCCGCTGTCGGACCGGGGCCGCATCATCGTTGCCGTGTCAGGCGTCAGTCTGCCGTGTAGTAACCATACATCTGGTCGAGCGGCGTCACTTCGCGGATCGTCTTTCTCAGAACGGCAGCCGCCGGAATGAAGTATTCGTCGGTTTCGTCCCGGATGGTTTCGGGTTTCTTCGCAGCCATGGATTTACTCGCCACAATCATCTTCCTTTTTTACTCTTGCTGCACTGCAACATGTGCCCGGCCACGCCGGGTTGAAAGGGCTGATGCTGCAACTGCGGCATGACCTGAGCGCAGGGCTCATTGCGGCGCCCCGCGGCGCGGACTGTCTTTAAAATAAGTTAATGAAGAAAAGGAAGCGGTTTTCTTTCACGGGCTTGACCGTGTTTTCACGCGTGAAATCCCCCAAGATGTCACACCCTCAGGTGATCGCCTCCAGCCGTTCCTTCGACATGTCTCCCGGAACAATCGTGATCGGAATCGGCAGGTTGCCCGAATTGCGGCTCATCTGGGTGACCAGCGGGCCCGGCCCCGCCTTCTCGGTTCCCGCGCCCAGAACCAGCACCCCGATCGCCGGATCGTCGCGCACCTGTGCCAGGATTTCCTGCACCGGATCACCCTCGCGGATCACCAGTTCCGGGTTGATCCCCTGCTTGTCGCGCATCCATTTTGCGAAGACCTCGAAATGCGCCTCGATCCGCTCGCGCGCCTCCTGCCGCATCAGGTCGGCGACGCCGATCCAGTGCTGGTATTCCTCGGGCGGCACGATCGACAGGATCTGCACCCCCGCCCCGGTATGCGCCGCCCGCAGCGCGGCGAACCTCATCGCGTTCAGGCATTCGCGGCTGTCATCCAGCACGACCAGAAACTTGCGCATCATCTTTCCCCAGGGCCGGGCCTGCCGGCGCGGGGCGGATCATCGCCGATCCGCCCCCCCGCTGGCAAGCGTTCAGGCAGAATGCGCCCAGTCCATGTAAAGCTGCCGCGCCCGCCGCGTCACAGGCCCGTGCTGGTACGAAGTGCCGTCAAATTCACGCACCGGCGTGACCTTGGCGAAATTGCCCGACAGGAACACCTCGTCCGCCGCGTGGAAATCGTCAAAGCTCAGCACCGTCTCGACCACCTCGACCCCGTCGGCCCGCAGGTTGGCGATGTGCCGCGCCCGGGTGATGCCCGACAGGAAGGTGCCGTTGGCGATCGGGGTGAAGGCCACCCCGTCCCGCACCATGAAGACGTTCGCCGTGGCCGTCTCGGCCACGTTGCCCATCGCATCGGCCACCAGCGCGTTGCCGAAGCCCTTGGCCTTGGCCTCGACCAGCATCCGCGCGTTGTTGGGGTACAGGCAGCCGGCCTTGGCGTTGCAGACGTTGTCCTCCAGCACGGGGCGGCGGAAACGGGTGCGGGTCAGCGTGGTGGTGGTGGCCGCGTCGGGCATCGGCACCGCCTCCAGGCACAGCGCGAAACCGGTGGCGCCCGCCATCGGCGCCACGCCCAGATCCGAGCCGTCCAGCGCCCAGTACATCGGCCGGATATAGACCGCCTTGCCCGGCCCGTAGGCCCGCAACCCCTCGCGCGCGATCTCGACCATCTCGGCCGTCCCAACGGTGGGCGTGATCATCAGCGCCTCGGCCGAGCGGTTGACCCGGGCGCAATGGGCGGCCAGATCAGGGGCGACGCCATCGAACTGCCGCGCCCCGTCGAACACCGACGACCCCTGCCAGATGCCGTGATCGGCGGCGCGCATCACGGCGATGTCGCCATCATGCCAGCGGTTCTCGAAATAGGTGCGGATATGGGTGCCGAATGCCATGGGACTCTCCGTGTCTTGCGGCGACACTAGATCACCGGGGCGCGGCAGGGTCCAGACGGCAGCGGCGCAATTCCGCCCCCGCGTTTTCATCTTTGCTCAAATATCCCCGCCGGAGGCTCCCGCCGCTGCCGCCGGAGCCTCCGGCGGGGATATTTGGAAACAGAAGAAGGGCAGGGGCCTGCGCTCAGGCGGCCTCGGCCAGCAGGGCGTTCAGGTCGAGCCGGGCGCTGATCATCGCGAGGTTGCCTGCGGCATCGCGCGGCCAGTCGGCTTCGGGGCGGCCGCGGTAAAGCTCGACGCCATTGCCGTCGGGGTCGGTCAGGTAAAGCGCCTCGGACACGCCGTGGTCGGACGCGCCGTCCAGCGGCACTCCGGCGGCGATCAGCCGTTTGAGGGCGGCGCCGAGGCTGGCTCGGTCGGGGAACAGGATTGCGGTGTGGTAAAGGCCGGTGTGGCCGGGCGGCGGCGGCGTGGCGCCCCGGCTTTCCCAGGTGTTCGGCCCGATGTGGTGGTGGTAGCCCCCGGCCCCCAGAAAGGCGGCCTGGGCGCCGATGCGCTGCTGCACCTCGAAGCCGAGGATGCCCAAGTAGAAGGCGATGGCACGGTCGAGGTCTGCGACCTTGAGATGAACGTGGCCGATGCGGGTGGCGGCGGGAAGGGTGGTCATGGGGGGGCTCCTGTCTGTTGGCATGGACATAGCAGACTGGAGCGCGCCTTTTCAGACCCGCAGGCGCACAGGGCCTGCGCGCGGGTAGCGTTCTTGGGGAGGGGGTGGTGGCGACGGGCTGTGTTGTAATGGATCAACGGGCGACTGGTGGACCAATCAAGTGGCGTGGCATCAACTCCAACGTGCCGATTTTCAAGTGTCTGCACCTACGTTCTTCTGTTGGATGGCTCTGTTGCACAAATCGGGTGACAGACAGATCTCCCCTTTCCCTGGACAGACTCATCCCACGGCTTCAGTGACGGGTATACCGAGCGCCGTGAAGCCGTTCAGCACGGCTACACGGACCTGAAACTCGGCGACCTGACGGTCAAAGTCCCGCGCCATGAGGCGCTGACCCAGCAATTTGACGCAGTGCATCTTCGTCTCGACGCGGCTTCGGCGGTGATAACCGCTCCATCGTCGCCAGATGGTTCGGCCGAAGCGTTTCGACGCGCGTAGGGCTTCGTTGCGGGCGATTGCCCCGGGGGTGTCGGGCTTCCATGGCTTGGCGTTCTTGCGGGGCGGAATGATGGCGGCCGCACCGCGGGCGGCGATGGCGTCGTGACACTTGCGTGTGTCGAAGGCGCCATCAGCGGTGACGCTGGCGATCTCCTGATCGGGCGGGATCTGGTCGAGCAGTTCGGGCAGCATCGGCGCGTCACCGACATCGCTGGTGGTGAACTCGGCTGCGCGGATTTCCAGTGTTTTCTCGTCTATCCCGATGTGAATCTTGCGCCAGACCCGACGTTTGGTGCCGCCGTGCTTGCGCGCATTCCATTCACCTTCGCCTTCAACCTTGATCCCGGTGCTATCGATCAGAAGATGCAGCGGGCCTTGCGAGCCGCGGTGGGGGATGTTGACCTTCAGGGTCTTCTGGCGACGGCTCAGCGTGCTGAAATTGGGCACAGCCCAATCCAAATCGATGAGCCCCAGCAGGCTTTCGACGAAGCCAGTCGTCTGTCTGAGCGCCATGCCAAACAACACCTTGATGGTCAGGCAGGTCTGGATCGCGGCATCGCTATAGTCAGGCTGTCGGCCGCGCTTACCTGTCGGCGCAGCCTCCCAGATCATGGCGGTATCAAACCAGATCGTCAGCGAGCCGCGGCGCTTCAGCGCTTCGTTATAGGCGGGCCAGTTCCTGGTCTTGTAGGCGGGGGGTATGGGTCTGCTCATGCCGTCCAGCTACCACGCTGGATTCACAAGATGAATCCCTCACGGGATTTGTGCAACAGAGCCGGTCTACGTCAATAAGAAAAAGCGCTCTGGAACCCTTCAGGCTCCCATCCAAAAATCCCCGGACCTGACGTGCAGGCCCGGGGGTTCGGGCCGGACACCGCAGGAGGGGACGCCCGGGTGGCCGTTGAGGGGACAAGGTGGCCCGAATCGACAGCCCGGAGGCTGCATTCGATGTTTCGCAGGTGAATGAATCCGGCGCGTGACACCTGGCCTGGTAGGGGCACGGGCGTGGGGCGGTGTGTGCGGGGGCCAACGGGATCGTGAGTTGCACCTGTGGCCCGCATCGGAAAAGGTGGCAACAGATAGAAGAACGTGAATAGGAAAGAGGCGAGCAGGATGAACAGGATGCATCTCGACCGGCGCAGGATGCTGGGGCTTTCGGTGGCGGCGGTGGCGGGGGCGTTGCTGCCCGCGCAAGCCATGGCGCAAGCGCGCAACAACGTGTCGAGCTTTCGCAGCATCGACTGGCGCGACCATTTCCCCAATCTGAAGAACGGGGTCATCCTGTCCGACACGCGGTCGCGGGCCGTGCATTACTGGTCGGAGGATGAGTCGATCTACCGGCTGTACCCCTCCTCGGTGCCGATCAGCCCCGAGTTGACCCGGCTGGGTGTGACGGAGGTGATCCGCAAGGTCGATGGCCCGACCTGGACGCCGACGCCCTCGATGCGCGAGCGCGACCCGACCCTGCCGGTGGTGATCCCCGCCGGGCCGACCAACCCGCTGGGCACCCATGCGCTGTATCTGTCGTGGCAGTATTACCGCATCCACGGCACGCATGACACGCGCAAGATCGGGCGGCAGTCGTCGGACGGCTGCATCGGGCTTTACAACGAGCATATCAGCCAGTTGTTCGCGCTGGCGAAGGTCGGCACTCAGGTGCGGCTGATCTGATCAGGCGAGGCGTCGCGACAGGCGCAGGGCAAGGCTTTGCGCCGCGCCGCCCAGCAGGCCCGCGAGGCCCGCGAACATCCCCCAGATCCCCGCCAGCAACGCCCAGGTCGCCTCTGACCAGCGCAGGGTGGCGCGCATCAGGCGGGCCTTGCCCAGCACCTCGATCCGCCCGACGGTGCGGGGGCCCAGCGCCTCGGCCGCATTGGCAAGGCGGCGGGCGTCGGGGGCGTCGTCGATATAGCGCAGAAGATGCAGGGCCTCGGTGCTGCCGGTGGCGGTGCGCAGGCGGCCCATGTCGGTGGTGACGGCGATCACCGGGGCAAGGGCGGCGGGGCGCAGCGTGCGGGCCAGATCGTCGGCCGAGCGGGCGGCGGGCAGGGCGGCCCAGTCGATGCCGTGGCGCAGGGCGTCGCTGCCAAGGGCCGTCAGGCGCGGCGACAAGAGGCCCATCCGCCTAGCCAGCCTTGCGGTGCCGGCCCCGGCCTTGACCAGCGCCGCCGAGCCGCCCGAGGCCAGAACCAGCGCGGTGGCTGCCAGCCCGACGATCGATAGGCCAACGTCGATTTCGTCAACGTCGGTGCCCGCCGCCCATGCGGCCGCGCCCCGGGTGATGCCCGCGATATCGCCGACCGGCGTCAGGGCGATGGGCACCTGACAGACCAGCACGTTCGACAGTGTGCAGGTGCCGGGATCGTAGGCGCAGAGGGCGCAGTCGGCGGCCAAGGTGGCCCAGCCGGTATCGGCGGCCCAGGCGGCCTCGCGGGCGGCCAGAAGACCGGCGGGCAGGGGCAGGGCGCGGTCGGCGGAGACGCCTTCCAGCGAAGTGATCGCCACCCAGTTGCGCGGGGATTCCTCCAGCCGGATGGCAAGCAGCGCGGCGATGCGTTCGGGCGTGGCTTCCCGCGCCATCAGCCGGTCGGTGGCGGCGCGGATCTCGTCGGCGCCGCGCTCGGTGAAGGCGGCCAGCGCCGGGTCTTGCGCGATGCCGTATCCGGCCCAGCCTGTCAGCGCCAGCGAGGCGGCGAGGGTCAGCCCCAGCCCCGCCCGCACCAGCCGCCGCAGCATCAGACCTGCCGCGATCGGATCATGCCGACGATGTCATAGACCTGATCGACGATCGGCCGGGCGATGGCATCGGCCTGCGCGGCGCCGGCGCCAAGGATGCGGTCGATCTCGGCGGGGTCTTTCATGAGGCGGGTCATCTCGGAGGTGATCGGCTCCAGCTTGGCAACCGCCAGATCGGCCAGCGCCGGCTTGAAGGTGCCGAAGGCGGCGCCTGCGAAATCGCGCATCACCTGTGCCGCGCTGTGGCCGGCGAGGGCCGCATAGATGTTCACCAGATTGCGCGCCTCTGGCCGGTCTTTCAGCCCTTCCAGACTGTCGGGCAGGGGTTCGGGGTCGGTCTTGGCCTTGCGGATCTTCTTCGAAATGGTGTCGGCATCGTCGGTCAGGTTGATGCGCGATTGGTCCGACGGGTCGGATTTCGACATCTTCTTCGTGCCGTCGCGCAGGGACATGACGCGGGTGGCGGCGCCTTCGATAACGGGTTCGGTGATCGGGAAGAAGTTGACCTTGTAGTCATGGTTGAACTTCGTCGCGATGTCGCGGGTCAGTTCCAGATGCTGCTTCTGATCCTCGCCCACCGGCACATGGGTGGCCTTGTAGGCCAGGATGTCGGCGGCCATCAGCGACGGGTAGGCAAACAGGCCCAGCGATTCCGCCTCGGCGTTCTTGCCGGCGGTCTTGTCCTTCCACTGGGTCATCCGGCTCATCCAGCCGACGCGCGCCACGCAGTTGAAGATCCACGCGAGTTCGGCGTGCGCGGTGACCTGGGACTGGTTGAACAGGATCGAGCGTGCGGGGTCGATGCCTGCCGCGATGAAGCCCGCCGCCGCCTCGCGCGTCTGCCGGCGCAGCTTTTCGGGGTCTTGCCAGACGGTGATGGCGTGCATGTCCACCAGGCAATATACCGTCTCGATGCCCTCGTCCTGCTTTTCGACGAAGCGTTTCAGCGCGCCGAGGTAGTTGCCCAGCGTCAGCCCGCCCGAGGGCTGGATGCCCGAGAAGATGCGCGTCTGGAATGCCTGAGGCGTCTGGACCGGCTCGGCCATGGGATACTCCGTCTGGAAACTGTTGCGGTTTCGGCTTATCGCTGGGCGCCGGGGCCGTCAATCAACCCCGACCGTGAAAGGCATGCCATGAACCGCGACTTTAACGCCCCGCCGCTGAACCCCTTGCCGCCCGTTGTCTGGGCGCTGGCGCTGCCGATCATCGCGATGGAGGTGATACTGGGGCTGGGGTCGCGCGGGCTGGTGGGCGGGCCCGAGGCGGTGGGCTGGCGGCTGGACGCGGTGCAGCGCTTTGCCTTTTCGCCCGACCTGATGCGCGCCATGCTGGAGGCGGGGCAATACCCGTGGCAGGGGATGCTGCGGCTGGTCAGCTATCCGCTGGTGCATGGCAATTTCACCCATGCGCTGTTTGCCGTGGTGATCCTGCTCGCGCTCGGCAAGATGGTGGGCGAGGTGTTCCGCTGGTGGGCGGTGCTGGTGGTGTTCTTCGGCGCGGCCATCACGGGGGCGCTGGCCTACGCCGCGGTGCCGGGGGCCGGGGCGGCGCTGATCGGGGGCTATCCGCCGGTCTATGGCATGATCGGGGCCTTCACCTTCCTCTTGTGGGTCAATCTGGCCGCCAAGGGGGCGAACCAGTATCGCGCCTTTTCGCTGATCGGCATCCTGCTGGGGATACAGCTTTTGTTCGGGCTGCTGTTCGGCGCCGGGATGGACTGGGTGGCCGATCTGGCGGGCTTTGCCGCCGGGTTCGTGCTGTCGTTCGTGGTCAGCCCCGGCGGGTGGGGCCGGGTGGTGGAGAAGCTGCGGCGGCGCTAGGGTCAGCCCTTGCGCCGCAGCATGGTGCGGAAATCCGACAGCCTGAACGCCCCGATCAGCGTGCCGAGCCCGAAGTAGCTGACGATCCCG
Organism: Paracoccaceae bacterium Fryx2; assembly: GCA_032334235.1. Taxonomy (NCBI): domain Bacteria; kingdom Pseudomonadati; phylum Pseudomonadota; class Alphaproteobacteria; order Rhodobacterales; family Paracoccaceae; species Paracoccaceae bacterium Fryx2. The sequence goes on along the minus strand of JAVSGI010000005.1, from coordinate 1,478,373 downwards.
GCCCCGACCAGTCCCGCCAGAGCCGGATAGCGCAGGCCGGGCGTGGCGAGAGCAGGGCCCAGCGGCAGCAGCGCCAGCCACAGGCAGCCGCCCATCAGGGCCGCAGCCACCACGACGCGCGGCAGGCGCTGGCGCGAACGGGCGTCCAGCGTCGAGGCCGACCCCATGGCGCGCGAACCGCGCCAGAGTTGCCAGACCATCACCCAGGACGACAGCGTGGTGGCCAGCGCCGCCGCCATGAAGCCGATCAGCGGCACCAGCCCCACCGCCAGCCCCGCATTCACCACCATCGACAGCACGGCGAAGCGGAACGGCCGCCGGGTGTCCTCACGCGCATAGTAAAGCGGTTGCAGCACCTTTTGCAGCACGAAGGCGGGCAGGCCCAGCCCGTAGGCCGCCAGCGCCAGCGCGGTGTTGGCGGTATCGTCCGGCCCGAAGGCGCCGCGCTGGAACAGCACCGAGACCAGCGGTTCGGCAATCACCACCAGCGCCACGGCGGCGGGCAGGGTCAGCGCCAGCGCAAACTCGGTGCCCCGGTTGAAGCTGTGGCGCCCGCCCTCCTCGTCGCCCGCGCGCAGGCGGCGCGACAGGTCCGGTAGCAGCACCGTGCCGATGGCGATGCCCACCACCCCCAGCGGCAACTGATACAGCCGGTCGGCATAGGACAGCCAGGCCACCGCCCCCTCGGTGAAGCTTGCCACCTGCCGGCCCACCAGCAGGTTGATCTGCACCACCCCGCCCGCCAGCACCGCAGGCCCGGCGATCCACGCCAGGCGGCGCAGTTCCGGTGTCATCCGGGGCAGGCGCAGCTGGATGCGGATGCCCGCCCGGCGCGCGAAGAACCAGGTGAAGGCCAGTTGTGCGATGCCGGTCACCGGCACCGTCCAGGCCAATGTCAGCCCCATGTCCCAGCCCGCGCGGTCGGCGATCAGCATCGCCACGATGAACATCAGGTTCATCAGCACAGGCACAAACGACGCCTCGGTGAAGCGGCCGAAGGCGTTCAGCACGCCCGACAGCAGCGCCACCAGGCTGATGAAAAGGATGTAGGAAAAGGCGATCCGCCCGAAGGTCACCGCAAGGTCGAAGCGCGCATCCCCGGCAAAGCCGCTGGCCATCGCCCAGACCAGCCCGGGCATCGCCAGCGTGCCCAGCAGGGTGAACACGATCAGCACCCCCGCCAGCCCGTTGAAGGCATCCGAGGCAAAGCCGGCCGCATCCTCGCCGCCCTCGACCTTCTTGGCGAACATCGGCACGAAGGCCATGTTGAACGCGCCCTCGGCAAAGAACCGGCGGAACATGTTGGGCAGCGAAAAAGCGATCAGGAACGCCTCGGCCACCGGCCCGGCGCCAAGGTAGGCCGCCATCATCACGTCGCGGGCAAAGCCCACGATGCGCGACAGCAGCGTCCAGCTTCCGACCGTCAGGAAGCCCCTTGCCAGACGGATCGGCTTCATGTGCGCGCGCGCTCCGCCCCGTCGGTGATGGCCTGGCGCAGCTTGCGCTCCAGCGCCTCCTGCTTGGCCTTGATGTGCAGCTTCAGGCCGAACATGTCCTTGACATAGAAGGCATCGACCACCTGCGCGCCATAGGTCGCGATCAGCGCCGAGGCGATGTAGATGTTGTTGGCCGCCAGCGTGCGCGTCAGGTCATACAGCAGGCCGGGGCGGTCGCGGGTGTCGACCTCGATGATGGTGTAGATTTCCGAGCCCTCGTTGTCGAAGGTGATGTGGGTCGGGAAACGGAATTCGCGGTCGCGCTTCTTGATCCTGTCGCGGTCCTTAAGCGCCTCGCGCGCCACGACCTCGCCCTTCAGGGTCTTGTCGATCATCGCCCGCAACCGGGGGAGGCGCGCCACCTCGTAGGGGCGCCCGTCGGCGTCCTGCACCCAGAACACGGCAGTCGCATAGCCGTCCTTCGAGGTGTAGGTGCGGGCATCGACCACGTTGGCCCCCACCAGCGCCAGCGCCCCCGCCAGCCGCGAGAAGATGCCGGGGTGGTCGGCCAGCGCGAAACAGGCGCGCGTCGCGTCGCGGTCGGGGTCGGGATGCAGGTCGACGCGGATCTCGCTTTCCGACAGGCCCAGCAGCAGGCGCGCGAACACGGCATGGGTGTCGGTCGACAGGCCCTGCCAGTAGGGCGCGTAGTGCCGGGCGGTTTCGACCCGAAGATCCTTCGCATCCCAGTCGGCCAGGCGTTCGCGCAGCAGGCGCTTCGATTCGTCCTCGCGCTTTTCGCGGTTCAGGGTTTCCAGCCCGCCTTCCAGCGCGGTGGCCGTGTCGCGGTAAAGCCTGCGCAGCAGCATGGCCTTCCAGTTGTTCCAGGTGCCCGGCCCCACGCCCCGGATGTCGCAGACCGTCAGCACGGTCAGCAGGTCCAGCCGCTTTTTCGTCTTAACCGCCTTGGCGAAATCGCGCACCGTGCGCGGGTCGCTGATGTCGCGTTTCTGCGCCATGTCGGACATCAGCAGGTGATAGCGCACCAGCCATTCGACGGTTTCGGCCTCGTCGGTGGTCAGGCCCAGCCGGGCCACGACCCGCCGGGCGATCTGCGCGCCGAGGATCGAATGGTCTTCGGGGCGGCCCTTGCCGATGTCATGCAGCAGCAGGGCGACATAGATCACCTTGCGGTTGATGCCTTCGGTCAGGATGCGGCTGGCGATCGGCAGTTCCTCGACCAGCTCGCCGCGCTCGATCTGCGCCAGGGTCGAGATGCACTGGATGATGTGCTCGTCGACCGTGTAGTGGTGATAGACGTTGAACTGCATCATCGCGACGATCGGCTCGAATTCGGGAATGAAGGCGCCCAGCACGCCAAGCTCGTTCATCCGGCGCAGGGCGCGGTCGGGGTTTCCGTGTTTCAGCAGCAGGTCGAGGAAGATCCGCACCGCCTCGCGGTCGGTCCGCATCTCGTCGTCGATCAGGGCAAGATTGGCCGCGATCAGCCGCATGGCGGCGGGGTGGATCAGGTAGCCGGTGCGCAGCGCCTCCTCGAAGATGCGCAGCAGGTTCAGCTTGTCGGCCAGGAAGGCCGCACCGTCGCTGACGTCGATCCGGCCCTGCACCAGGGTGAAGCCGGGGCGCACCGGCTTGCGGCGGCGGAACAGGCCGATCAGCGCCGGTTCGCTTTTCACATGGCGGGCTTCGAGCTGGGTCAGGAACACCCGGGTCAGCTCGCCCACCCGCGTGGCGTGGCGGAAATAGTCCTGCATGAAGATTTCGACCGCCCGCCGCCCGCCGGCATCGCGGTAACCCATGCGTTCGGCAACATCGACCTGCGCGTCGAAGGTCAGCTGATCCATCGCGCGGCCGCTGCTGTAATGCAGGTGACAGCGCACCGCCCAGAGAAATTCCTCGGCCCGGGCGAAGGTGTCGTATTCGTCGCGCGAGAACAGGCCCGCCGCCACCAGCCCCGCAGAGGATGGCACGGCATGAAGGTATTTGCCGATCCAGTACAGGGTCTGAAGGTCGCGCAGCCCGCCCTTGCCTTCCTTGACGTTGGGTTCAAGCACATAGCGTTGCCCGCCCTGCCGCTTGTGGCGTTCGGCGCGTTCGGCCAGCTTGGCCTCGATGAACTCGGGGCCGGTGTTGCGGAACAGCTCGGCGCGCAGCCGGTCGCCAAGTTCGGCCGCAAGCGGCTGGTGGCCCGCGACGAAGCGGTATTCCAGCAGGGCGGTGCGGATGGTGATGTCCTCCCGCCCCAGCCGGATGCAGTCCTTCACCGTCCGGCTGGCGTGGCCGACCTTCAGGCGCAGATCCCACAGCATGTAAAGCATGCTTTCGATCACCGATTCCGCCCAGGGGGTGATCTTCCACGGGGTCAGGAACAGCAGGTCAACATCCGAATGCGGCGCCATCTCGGCGCGGCCATAGCCGCCCACGGCCAGCACGGCGATGCGTTCGGACTGGGTGGGGTTGGCCAGCGGGTGCAGGTGGCGGGTGGCCACGTCCAGCGCCACCGTCACCAGACCGTCGGTCAGGCAGGACTGTGCCGCGATCAGGGCGCGGGCGTCGCGCGGGCGGGCGGCAAAGGCGGCGGCCAGCGCCTCGTTGCCCTGGATCCTTGCCTGGTTCAGGTGGCGCACCACCAGCGCGCGCGCGGCGCGGGCATCGGTGACGGCCCCCGCCCCGAGCTCGGCGGCGATGCCAAGCAATAGCGCGCGGGGGTCGATGATCTCGACCTCCGGCAGCATGGGCGTGGCTTCGGGAACGGGCGCCGGAGATGCCGGCTCAGAAGCCGGCACCGCCGAAACTGCGGGGGGCTGGATCAATGACCACCACCTGGTTGTTGCGGATCTGCGCCACGGCCAGACCGCGTTCGTTGGTTCCGTCGCTGCGCAGCCGGAAGATGCCGTTCACGCCGACGAAACCGGAGCCCTGGGTCAGCCCGGCCCCGGTCAGGGCGTTGGTGCGGCCCTGCTTGACCAGCCCGCCGATCGCCGCGATGCCGTCATAGGCAAGGCCGGAAATCGGGTGCGGCGCCTCGCCGAAGGCCGTCTGGTAGCGCGCGGTATACTGCTGGTAAAGCGAGGGGTCGGGTAGCGCGAACCAGCCGCCCTGCACGCCGGGAAGGCCGAGGGTGGCGGACGGGATGTCCCAGCGGGTAAGGCCGACAAAGCGCGTGGCCTCGGGGTTGACGCCATTGTCGCGCAGCAGTTGCGTGACCAGCGGCAGCGCGCCTGCGGTGTCGGCCGTCAGGAACACCGCCTGCGCGCCGGTGCTGCGCGCAGTGGCGGCGATGCCGGGCACCGCCTGCACGATGCCGTTCTGAGAGAATTCGTAGCTGGCGACCGCGACCACAGTGCCGCCCGCCTGCGCCACGCCCTGCTGGATCGCGGCCCGGCCAAGCTCGCCCGCCGTGTTCCGGTCATGCACGATCATCACGCGGCTCTGGCCCTGCCGGACGGCATAGCGCCCCAGCCGGTCGGCGGTGTTGCGGAAGGTCGGCCCCAGCACGAAGACGTTGCCGCCCGCGATGTCGGTGTTGTTGGAGAAGCTGAGCACGTTGACCCCGCGCGCGGCGGCCACCACGCCGACGGCGTTCGCTTCCTGCGCGAAGACGGGGCCGAGGATGATCTTGGCACCTTCGTCCATCGCCTTGGACGCCATGGCCTGCGCCTGGCCGGGCTGGCCGCTGGTCGGATAGACCCGCAGGTCGATTCTCACCGTGCCAAGGTCGGCAATCGCCATCCGGGCGGCATTCTGCAGGCTGCGCGCCAGCAGCTCGTCGCTGGCCTGGCCCGAGCCTGCGGGCACCAGCAGCGCCACCGGAACCGGGGCCGAGGTGTCGATGGCGGGGCCGCCCGCGGTGGTGGCGGTGCCCATCGGGGTGCAGGCGGTCACCGCGGCAGCGGCCAGCGCGACCGCCATTCGGCCCAGCGACTTGCGGGCGAGACTCAAAACAGACAACATGAACGGAATCCTCATCCCATGGGCGCGGCAACCTTGCCAGATTATGCGTTCCGCCGGGGGAAGTAAACTTTGGAAGGGTGCCCGCAGTGACCATCGGCGATCCACGGCCACAGGCCCGGCCGCTTGCGCCGGGGCTGCATTTCGTTGCGACCCCGATCGGGGCGGCACGCGACATCACCTTGCGGGCGCTGGACATTCTGGCATCCGCCGATGTGCTGGCCGCCGAAGACACCCGCACCCTGCGCCACCTGATGGAGATTCATGGCGTGGCCCTCGGGTCGCGCCCGCTGCTGGCCTATCACGACCACAACGGCGAGGCGGTGCGCCCGCGCCTGATGCGCGCGCTGGAAGATGGCAAGTCGGTGGCCTACGCCTCCGAGGCGGGCACGCCACTGGTCGCCGATCCGGGCTATCAGCTGGCACGGGCCGCGATAGCGGGGGGGCACCCGGTGTTGGCCGCCCCCGGCCCCTCGGCCGTGCTGGCCGCGCTGACCGTGGCGGGCCTGCCGAGCGACCGCTTCCTGTTCGCAGGCTTCCCGCCCCCCACCGCCGGGGCCCGCGCGAAGTTTCTGGCCGAACTGGCGGGCGTGCCCGCGACGCTGGTGTTTTACGAATCTCCGAAACGCGTTGGGAGAATATTAGGGGAAATGGCGGTAGCGTTCGGCAAGGAACGGGAGGCGGCGGTGTGCCGGGAACTGACCAAGCGATTCGAGGAAGTGTCGCGCGGCACGCTGAGCGATCTGGCCCGGGATTTCGCCGACCGGGCGGTGAAGGGCGAGATTGTCGTGGTGGTGGACCGGGCGCATGGCGTGCGGGCGGATTCGGAAACGCTGGAGGGGGCCTTGTTGCAGGCTTTGAAGGGGCAATCGGTGAAGGATGCGGCGGCGCAGGTGGCAGAGGCTTTGGGTCTGCCCCGGCGCGAGGTCTATCAGGTGGCTTTGAGATTGGCGGAGGCGGAATGAGCGGGTTGGTATCGCATCGCGCGGGGTTGGCTGCGGAAGCGGCGGTGGCGCGCCTTTATGAACGGTCCGGGCGGGGCATTGCCGCGACGCGATGGCGTGGCACCGGCGGCGAGATCGACCTGATCGCCCGCGATGGCGACGGGGTGATCTTCATCGAGGTCAAGCAAAGCGCCACCCATGCCATGGCCGCCGAACATCTGACCCCGCGCCAGATGGCGCGGATCTATGCCTCGGCGTCGGAGTTTCTGGCCGGGGAACCGCGCGGGCAGGGCACCGACTCGCGGTTCGACGTGGCGCTGGTCGATGCGGTCGGCCGGATCGAGATTCTCGAGAATGCGTTTGCCGCCTGAGGCTGCATTGCAACCGGGCGGGGGTTGCGTCATTTAGGGGCATCACGCCGGGAGATGCCGATGGCCCTGAAAGTTGCCTTGCAGATGGATCCGATCGGGTCCGTCAATATCGACGCCGACAGCACGTTCCGCATTGCGCTGGAGGCGCAGGCGCGCGGTCATGCGCTGTTCTTCTATACGCCCGACAAGCTGGCCTTCGACGAGGGCCGGGTGACGGCGCGGGGGTTCCCGGTCGAGTTGCGGCGCGAGATTGGCAACCATGTCAGCTACGGCCCCGAGGCCGAGGTCGATCTGGGCGACTTCGACGTGGTCTGGCTGCGGCAGGACCCGCCGTTCGACATGGGCTACATCACCACCACGCATATCCTCGAAATGATCCATCCGCGCACGCTGGTGGTGAACGACCCGTTCTGGGTGCGCAACTCGCCCGAAAAGCTGCTGGTGCTGCGGTTTCCCGAGCTGATTCCCCCGACGATGATCGCGCGCGATCTGGCGACGATCCGGTCCTTCAAGGCGCGGCATGGCGACATCATCCTGAAGCCGCTCTACGGCAATGGCGGGGCGGGGGTGTTCCGGCTGGACCCCAATGACCGCAACCTTGCCTCGCTGCACGAGCTGTTCACCGGCATGAGCCGCGAGCCGCTGATCGTGCAGAAGTTCCTGCCCGATGTCGCAAAGGGTGACAAGCGGGTGATCCTGGTCGATGGCGAGGCGGTGGGGGCGATCAACCGCGTGCCGCAGGCGGGCGAGACCCGATCCAACATGCATGTCGGCGGGCGGGCAGAGGCCGCGCAACTGACGCCGCGTGATCTGGAAATCTGCGCCGCCATCGGCCCGGTGCTGCGCGACAAGGGCCAGATCTTCGTGGGCATCGACGTGATCGGCAACTGGCTGACCGAGATCAACGTGACCTCGCCCACCGGCCTGCAGGAACTGGAGCGGTTCGGCGGCATCAACGCCGCCGCCCGCATCTGGGAGGTGATCGAGGCGAAGCGCGGCATCTGACGCGGCCGTCAGCCCTTTGGGCCGACCGCAAGGCGGTAGCTGACGGCCTCGGCAACATGGGGCTGGCGCACGTTGGCCGCCCCGTCCAGGTCGGCGATGGTGCGTGCCACCCGCAGCACGCGGTGATAGCCGCGCGCCGACAGGCCGAAGCGTTCGGCCACCCGCGCCAGGAGTGCCCGGCCTTCGGCATCCGGGGTGGCGATCTCCTCAAGCAGCGCGCCTTCGGCTTCGGCGTTCACCCGCACTTCGGGGTGTGCGGCGAAGCGCAGGGTCTGGCGCGCCCGCGCCGCCCCCACCCGGGTGGCGATGGTGGCCGAGGTGTCGCCCGTCGACGGCAGGTCAAGGTCGGTATAGGCCACGGGCGGCACCTCGATGCGCAAGTCAAACCGGTCCAGCAGCGGCCCCGAGATCCGGCCGAGGTAGTCCTCGCCGCAGGCGGGCACCCGGGCGCAGGCCCGCGCCGGGTCGGTCAGGTAGCCGCATTTGCACGGGTTGGCCGCCGCGACCAGCAGGAAGCGGCAGGGGTAGCGCACATGGGCATTGGCGCGGGCCACCACGATTTCGCCGGTCTCGATCGGCTGGCGCAGGGTTTCCAGCACGTCGCGCGGGAATTCGGGAAACTCGTCCATGAACAGCACGCCGTTGTGCGCGAGGCTGATCTCGCCCGGCCTGGCCCCCCGGCCGCCGCCGACGATGGCCGCCCGCGAGGCCGTGTGGTGCGGTTCGCGGAAGGGGCGGGCGCGGCTGATGCCGCCTTCGGTCAGAAGCCCCGCCAGCGAGTGGATCATCGAGGTTTCCAGCGCCTCGACCGCCGACAGGGGCGGCAGGATGCCGGGCAGGCGCGCCGCCAGCATCGACTTGCCCGACCCGGGAGAGCCTACCATCAGCATGTGGTGCCGACCGGCGGCCGCGATTTCCAGCGCGCGCTTGGCGCGTTCCTGCCCTTTCACGTCGCGCAGGTCGCGGCCCTGCGGCAGGGCGTGGACCTCGCCCGCCTCGGCCGGGGTCAGGGGCGACTGGCCGGTGTAGTGGCGCACCACCTCGTCCAGCGAATTGGCTGCCAGCACCTGCGTCGCGCCGACCCAGGCCGCTTCGGCACCGCAGGCCTTGGGGCACAAGAGCGCGCGTTCATCCTCGGCAGCCGCCATCGCGGCGGGCAGGGCGCCGATCACCGGGATCAGGCGGCCGTCGAGCGACAGCTCACCCAGCGCCACGGTATGTTCGACCTCGTCCTTCGGGATGATCTCCAGCGCCGCCAGCAGCGCCAGCGCGATCGGCAGGTCGAAATGCGAGCCTTCCTTGGGCAGATCGGCGGGCGACAGGTTCACCGTGATGCGCTTGGAGGGCAGCGCGATCGACATTGATGCCAGCGCCGCGCGCACCCGCTCGCGCGCCTCCGACACCGCCTTGTCGGGCAGGCCGACGATGGCAAAGGCGGGCAGGCCCGCCGCAATGGCGCATTGCACCTCGACGATGCGGGCCTCGACGCCTTCGAAGGCCACAGTGAAGGCCCGGGCTACCATTGCTGCGCCATGTTCCGTCTTTCCGTTTACCTTGATTAACGGGTAGGGCGGAATGGTTTAGGAAGTGTAAATGGCCTGAAGGGCCGTGAACTTCGGCCAGGCCCCGGGGTCGGCCAAGGTCTTGTCGCGGCAGAACGGGTTGCAGAAGCCCCAGACCCTGCCGCCCATCTCCATGAAGTTGGTGACCGGATCGCCGGAATAGGGGCAGGCCGGGTTGACCGAGGGGCCATGTGCCACGGCGCGGGCGGGCAGCGGGGCGGGGCCGGGCCACGGGCGGCGGGCAATATCTCGGCGGTAGAAATCCTGATCGGCGCCATCGACCATGCCCATCGCGCGCCAGCGGCGGAAAGACGGGTGGGCAAGGTGGGCCGCGACATAGGTGGCCGCCCCGGGGCCGACGGGCAGGTTGTAGGTGGCGATGCGGCCGGCCGCCGGTGCGAAAAAGGCGTCGGCGGCGCTGTATTCCCCGCAGAGCCACGGGCCTTGCGACCCGGTCTGCGCCCGCGCCCAGGCCCACAGCGTTTCCAGCCGCGCCAGATCGGCCAGCACCGCGTCGGTCGGCTCGCACCCCTGATAGCTGACGCGCAGGTTCATCGGGCAATGGCTGCGCAGCGCGGTGAAGCCTGCGTGCATCTCGGCCGCCAGCACCCTTGCTGCGGCGCGGGCGCGGGCGTCGGCGGGCCAGATCCCGGCTTCGGGGTGGCGCGAGGCCAGTTCCTCGGCGATCGCGATGGTTTCGGGCACCACCGCGCCATCGGGCGCGCGCATCACGGGCACGGTGCGGGCGGGCGGAAAGTCGGCCAGAAGCTGCGGCAGTTCGTCGGTGTAAAGCCGGGCGGTTTGGGTGCGGACCGGAATGCCGAAGGCGTCGAACATCAGCCAGCCCCGCAGCGACCAGCTGGAATAGGCACGGTCACCGATGGCAAGATCGTAGGTCATGGGATGCTCCGTTCATGTCGCCCGAGGCTAGGCGAGGGCGGCGCGCGCCGGAAGCGCGGATTTGTGACGGCGGGCATCACGGCGTGTGATTGATCGCCCGAACCTGCCAGCCGGTGCCGTCATGGTCGATGCATGTCACCGACAGGTTGTCGATCTTGTAGGCCAGCGCCTGATAGGGGCTGATGCCCAGCGCCGCCTGCACCTGCGTCAGGATCACGCCGACATGCGCCACCAGCACGATGTCGCGCCCGGCATGGGCCTGCAACACCTGCGCCACATGCCCGCCGACCCGCGCGGCGGCGGCGTTCCAGCTTTCGCCGTTCGGCGGGGCCACGTCGCCCGGCGCCTCCCAATAGGCGCGGCTGAGCTTCGGGTCGGTCTTGGCCACGTCGCTGTAATGGCGGCCGTCCCAGTCGCCGAGGTTGAACTCGCGCAGGGCGGGGGCGTCGGGCAGGCGCTCGCGCCCCATGCCCAGCGTGTCGGCGGTGGCAGAGGCACGGATCAGGTCGGAGGCGACCAGCAGTGCGCCTTGCGGCAGATGCGCGTTCAGCCGGGCGATCTGCCGTGTGTCCGACAGGTCGGCGGGCACGTCGCGCCAGCCGACGAAGGTTTTCTGATGCGTCGGCCCGTGGCGCACCCACCAGAGCCGGGTCAAGCCAGCCCCCGCGGCATCCGCCCCTTCAGCACCAGCGGCAGGCCGGCCATCACCGCCAGCACCAGCCCCGCCTGCGCTGCCAGCCTTTGGTTCAGCCGCCCCTGCGCATCGCGAAAGCGGCGGGCAAGCGCATTGTCGGGCACGATGGACCAGCCGACCTCGTTGCTGACCATGACGACCGGGGCGGCGCAGGCGGCAAGGGCGGCCAGCAGCCGGTCTGTTTCGGCATCGAGATCGGCCTCGGCCAGCATGTGGTTGGTCAGCCACAGCGTTGCGCAATCGACCAGAATGCAGGCAGTCGCCGGAGCCTGCGACAAAGCGCCGCAGAGGTCGCGCGGCGCCTCCACCGTCTGCCATCCGCCGCCCCGGTCGCAGCGATGCTCGCTGATGCGGGCGCGCATTTCGTCGTCCCAGGCTTCGGCGGTGGCGATGTAGATGCGGCGGCGTCCGGTCGCGGTCACCAGCGCCTCTCCGATGCGTGACTTGCCAGACCTGGCCCCGCCGATCACAAATGAAAGATGTGGCAGGAAATCGATATATTCCGGTGATCCGCTCACGGACTTGCCTCGTAGGTTTCTCGAAGACGGCAAAATGGCCGAGAGGGGGTATCTGATGGCACTCGACGCTTATACCGACCAATCCATGTCCCGCAAGGCGATGAAGGCAGAACTGCTCGATGCGGAAACCGAGTTGCGGCTGGCCTATGCCTGGCGCGACCAGCGCGACGAGGCGGCGCTGCACCGCCTGATCACCGCCTACATGCGGCTGGCGATCTCGATGGCTTCGAAGTTCCGCCGCTACGGCGCGCCGATGAACGACCTGATCCAGGAGGCCTCGCTGGGCCTGATGAAGGCGGCCGACAAGTTCGACCCTGATCGCGGCGTGCGGTTCTCGACCTATGCGGTGTGGTGGATCAAGGCCTCGATCCAGGATTACGTGATGCGCAACTGGTCGATGGTGCGGACCGGATCGACATCCAGCCAGAAGGCGCTGTTCTTCAACATGCGCCGGGTTCAGGCCAAGCTGGAACGCGAGGCGGCGCAGCGCGGCGAACGTCTGGACGGGCACCAGCTGCGCGAACTGGTGGCGCACGAGGTCGGCGTGTCGATGGCCGATGTCGAGATGATGGAGGGGCGGCTGTCGGGGTCGGATTTCTCGCTGAATGCAACGCAGTCTTCGGAGGACGAGGGCCGCGAATGGATCGACGCGCTGGAAGATGACGGCCCGCAGGCCGCCGAGGTGGTCGAGGGCACGCATGACGCGGCTAGGCTGCGCGGCTGGTTGGTGGCGGCGATGGGCGGGCTGAATGCGCGCGAACGGTTCATCGTGACCGAACGCAAGCTGCGCGACACGCCGCGCACTCTGGAAAGCCTGGGTGCCGAGCTGGGGCTTTCGAAGGAGCGGGTTCGTCAGCTGGAGGCGTCCGCGTTCGGCAAGCTGCGCCGCAGTCTTGAAATGCAGTCGCGGGAAGTGCATCACTTCCTGCAATGAAAATGAAACGGGTGCATCCGGTGGCCTTGGTGGCGCGCGCGGCGATTGTCGCGCTGATCTGGTCAGGGTTCGCCCGGGCTTCGGAAGTGCAGCCGGATGCTCTGGACGCTCTGGGCGCGCGTGGCGCGGATGTGATCGTGCTGGGCGAGGTGCATGACAACGCGGTTCACCATCAGCATCAGGCCGTTGCGGTCCGGGCCCTGCAGCCCGCCGCTATCGTGTTCGAGATGCTGACCGAGGCGCAGGCGGCGCGGGTGACGCCTGCGCTGCTGGCCGATCCGGTGGCGCTGGGCCGGGCGCTGGAGTGGGACTCCTCTGGCTGGCCGGATTTTGCGATGTATGCCCCGATCTTCACCGCCGCACCGCAAGCCCGGATCTATGGTGCGGCCGTGCCGCGCGACGAGGCGCGGTCGGCGATCGGCGCAGGCCCGGTGGCGGCCTTCGGGCCCGAGGCGGGTCGCTTCGGTCTGGCAGACGCCCTCGCCCCGGCCGACCAGGCGGCGCGCGAGGCTGAACAGGCCGAGGCCCATTGCAACGCGCTGCCCGCCGACCTGCTGCCGGGCTTCGTCGCGGTGCAGCGGTTGCGCGACGCCGTGCTGGCACGCGCCGCGCTGCAGGCGCTGCAGGACACCGGCGGCCCGGTGGCGGTGATCACCGGCAACGGCCATGCCCGCCGCGACCGGGGGATGCCCGCGGCGCTGGCGCTGGCGGCGCCGCAGGTCACTGTGCTGTCGGTCGGGCTGCTGGAAGAGGCCCCGGCGCTGGCTGCGCCGTTCGACCTGTGGATCGTCACGGCGCCTGCCGCGCGCGAAGACCCCTGCGCCGCATTCGAGCCGGAAAAATCTTGAAGCAAGATTTTTCCAAGACTTTTGCTTAAAAGTCTTGGGCACCCGGCGGCCCGGCGCCGGATCGGGGTGGTAGAGGTTGAGTTCGCCGCGCGCCGCTTCTACACCTGACCTCAGGTTTCAGGGGGTTGGGCGATGCTGGCGGGCAAACGGGTTCTTCTGATCATCGGCGGCGGCATTGCGGCCCACAAGTCGCTCGACCTGATCCGCCGCCTGCGCGAGCGGGGCGTGGCGGTGACCCCGGTGCTGACGCGGGCGGGGGGAGAGTTTGTCACGCCGCTTTCGGTGTCGGCTTTGGCCGGGGTCAAGGTGTTCCGCGACCTGTTCGATCTGACGAGCGAAGCCGAGATGGGGCACATCCAGCTGTCGCGCAGCGCCGATCTGGTGGTGGTGGCTCCGGCGACCGCAGATCTGATGGCGCGGATGGCAGCGGGGGTGGCCGACGATCTCGCCTCGACCCTGCTGCTGGCCACCGACAAGCGGGTGCTGGTCGCCCCCGCGATGAACGTGCGGATGTGGGAGCATCCCGCCACCCGGCGCAATCTGGCGAGCTTGCGCGGCGACGGGGTCCTGGTGGTCGGGCCGAACGAGGGCGACATGGCCTGCGGCGAATACGGGCCGGGGCGGATGGCCGAACCGCTGGAGATCGTGGCGGCCGTGGAGGCGGCCTTCGGGGCCGGGCCGCTGTCGGGGCGGCATGTGCTGGTGACCTCGGGCCCGACGCATGAGCCGATCGACCCGGTGCGCTACATCGCCAACCGCTCCTCGGGCGCGCAGGGCTCGGCGCTGGCGGCGGCGCTGGCCGCGCTGGGGGCGGAGGTCACCTTCGTGACCGGGCCCGCGCAGGTGCCGCCGCCGGGCGGGGTGCGGGTGGTGCGGGTGGAAACCGCGCGGCAGATGCTGGTGGCGGTGCAGGCGGCGCTGCCCGCAGAGGCCGCGGTTTTTGCCGCTGCCGTGGCCGACTGGCGGGTGGCCAATGCCGCGGGGTCGAAGCTGAAGAAGGACGCCACCGGCCGCCCCCCCGCACTGGAGTTTGCCGAGAATCCCGATATTCTGGCAACCATCGCGCAGATGGCCGCCGGGCGTCCCCGGCTGGTGGTGGGTTTTGCCGCCGAGACCGACGACGTGCTGGCCCATGCCACCGCCAAGCGCCTGCGCAAGGGCTGCGACTGGATCGTGGCGAATGACGTGTCGCCCGGCAGCGGCATCATGGGCGGGGCGGAAAACGCGGTGACGGTGATCACTGCCGACGGGGCGGAGGTCTGGCCGCGGATGGCCAAGGACGCGGTGGCGCGGCGACTGGCGGGGCGGATCGCCGAGGCGCTGGCCTAGCGGGTCGGGCGGAGCCTCCGGCGGGGATATTTGGGCCAATGAGAAAGGGCGGTTGTCCGCTCTGCCGGCTGGGCGGCGCCCGCTTCCGGCCTGCCTGCCGCCATGGCACCGATGGGGCCGAGGATGGGTCAAATGCACCCGAAAATCCGGCACCTTCGTTGCCCGCGCGGCCGGTGAGAACCAACCGGGATTCATGAGTTCTTTCCGAATGTGGCCTATCGAGAGAGCATCGGTCGCGTCAGAAAGAGAGACGGAATGAGCACTATCGGCACACTTGGCGAACGTCTCGCCTTCCTTCGGATCACCGAACAGGATCTCGCAGAGGTTGCCCGGCATGGCGACCTTTTCGAAGCCGCGGTGGAGCGCGGGCTGGTTGCCTTCTATGATCAGGTGCGAAAGACGCCCGGTGCGGCCAGCTTCTTTTCCGACCCCGCACGGATCGACGCGGCCCATGCCAAGCAGAGCCAGCACTGGAAGCGCCTGACCAGTGGCGGCGTCGACGAGGATTATGTCACGGAAGTATCGCGGATCGGGAGTGCCCATGCCCGCATCGGGCTTGATCCGCGCTGGTATCTCGGGGCCTATTCGCTGATCCTTGAAGAGGCGGTGCGGACCATGCTGCCGGTGCTGCTGGGTCGCGGGCTGGTCAGCCGTCGGCGGGTCGCCCATGCCACTGCGATGCTGGGGCGGATCATCAAGCTGTCGATCCTCGACATGGACTATTCGATCTCGACCTATTTCGCCGCAGTGCAGGCCGAGCAGGAGCGGATGAGCGCCGAACGCGCGGTGGCGGCGAACCTGTCGCAGTCGCTGAGCGAAGCCTCGTCGGCGATGGAAGAGATTACCGCCAATATCCGCCAGAATGCCGACAATGCGGCCGAGACCGAGCGGGCGGCCGGTCAGGCGGCCGAAAGTGCCAGGGCGGGCGGCGAAGCGGTCGGCCGGTCGGTCGAGGCGATCCGCACAATCGTCGACAAGGTGCAGGTCGTGCAGGAGATTGCGCGCCAGACCGATCTGCTGGCACTGAACGCGGCGATCGAGGCGGCCCGCGTCGGCGAACACGGGCGCGGCTTTGCCGTCGTGGCGCAAGAGGTTCGCAAACTCGCGGAACGGGTGGACCTTGCGTCGGGCGAGATCGGGGCGCTGGCGGACAAGACGCTCGGAATTTCGGAGCACGCGGGCGAGAGCCTGAGCAGGCTGGTCCCCGACATCCAGCGCACCTCGAAACTGGTGTCGGAAATCGCGGCGTCCTGCCACGAGCAGACCATCGGGGTCGAGCAGATCAACCGGGCGATCCAGCGTCTCGACCAGGTCGGCCAGACGATGACCTCGGCGTCGGCCGATCCGGGCAAGCCCGCGCCCGGGCCGCAAAGCGTCAAGGACCGCCAGGGCCTCTATCATCTGCCATCGTCGCGGCGGCACCGCAGAACGCACGCCTAAGGCACGACAGCCTTTCGCCCGGGCCGAAGGGTCGGGCGGCCGACCACAGGGCGCTGACGCCACGGCCGCCCATTCCTGGTCACAGGACCAAAGGCAGGTCGCTACCCGGCCAATCGACTTGCGGGCCTGTCTGTGGAAAGACAGTCTTGCGGTTTTCGGTCAACCGGCAGCAGGATGGGGAAAAGTGGCAGCCCGTAGGGCGTCCATTAGTATGTCTGCTACCGTCTGGGGTCGTCTGAAATACCTATTGTTTCCAATTGCTTGCGGCATTGTTTCGTCTGTCGCTGTCTGGACTTGACCGCCTACTTCTGCGTTATTGCTTAGGCAACGCTTAGGCAAAGGGGTTTCGGCATGTCGCTTCGGGATTACAAGAAGCTGGACGACAAGTTCATTGCGTCGATTGACGGGCCGGAACCGGGCAAGACCGTCATGCGCCTTCGCGACAAGCTTGCCGATGGGCTGTTCCTGCGGGTGACGAAGCATGTCAACGCAAAGGGCGTCGAACAGGTATCGAAGTCATGGGAATTTTACTTCACCTTGCAGGGCAAGACTTCCTGCACGGGTCGAACCTCGCTTACAACATGCGCCGCCTCGCCCAGCTCCGCCGCCTGAACCCATGTCCGGCGTAATCCGGGGCGCGGACTTCAGGCCGAAGAGGCCGCGGCCCGCCATAGCCGGGCGGAATGGCCTCCAACTACGCCGCCGAAAACTACAGCAAGCCGCTTCCCGCAGCCTTCAGGCCGCCAAACCAGCCCTGAACAGCGGAGAACAAGGAAAAATCGAGGTGCCCTTAACGCAAACCCCGCCCATTCTGAATTTCTCGATATGGCGCGTCTTGAAGTCGGGTATCGCGTCAATTTCTTCGGCATGAATATTGACGAGGTTGACCCCGTGCCGGGCACCGCAGCGACGCGGGCAAAGTACGCAATCTCGGAAGGCATTTTGCGGCTGGAACAGCTTTCGAAATCCACGGCGATTACGACCGATGCAAAGCACGAAGGCGCGAAAGCTTTGTTTCAGAACATCAAAAAGGAAGTTTCGAAGTCGATTGAAAGTATTCGGGGATTTGGCAACCGTGAAGCCGACGCCGCGAAGAAACGGGCGTTCGCCGTGCTTGAACCGGACCCGTCGAAAGCCCAAGTTTACAGCGAAATTCGCCAATATTGCCGTGAACAGGCCGCGAAGGGTGATCCCGATTGGCCTATGCGTTTGGCCGAACTCTGCCGCACTGACTTGGATACAGCGCGGGCAATCGGCACCGGGCCGGGCTATCTCGCCGGGGTGAACAGCCCGGAACGTCGTATGAACCTTGTTTCCACCGCGCTTGAAGCCTTCGCGCCCGACGACCTTGCCCACATGCAAAAGAGCGTCGCGATTGCCAGCGAAGCCGACCGCATGGAAGCCGGGCTGCGGAAGCTTGAACAAGCCTTCTTCACGGCGGCGTTGGCCGACCGTTCGGCTGCGGGTCATGTTGACGTGAACGCCCCCTTGTTCCGCCGGGTGTTGCGCGACAACCATCTTGGCCGGTGCCGACAACCACCTTGGCCGGTGGGGCTGAACGGAAGACGGGCATGCCCGTCTGGAGGGCAGCCCCACCGGCCTGATTGATTTCGGGGAAGGTGCTGGTCGCTGCGGGTTGGTAAGCCGGGTTCCTCTGCCGTCAAACGGAGGATCCGGGTTGGCCTACAAACCCATCAACGACCAGCAATTGAGATTATACATGTCCGACCTCCGATATCACAGTCAGCGCACGTCGGCCGCCCGCGCCGGGTTCAGCGAGCGCACGGCCCGACGGTTCGATGCCAACCCGACGCTGCCCTCGAACCGCAAGATCGTTCACGGGCGCACGGTGGCCGATCCCCTCGAGGGTTATTGGGAGGGCGACATCCTTCCCTTGCTGGAGAGGGACAGCGCCTTGCAGGCCGTCACCCTGCTGCGCCACCTTCAGGGCCTGCACCCGCTGGCCTTCCCCGATGACCGGATCCGGCGCACCCTGGAACGGCGGGTGCGGCAGTGGCGGGCGCTGAACGGACCCGAGCGCGACATCATCTTCCGCCAGACGCCGGAGCCGGGCCGCATGGCCCAGTCCGACTTCACTCATGCCGAGGAGCTGGAGGTGACGATCGCGGGCCAGCTATTCCCGCATCTGCTCTACCACTTCGTCATGGTCTACAGCCGGTGGGAGCATGTCGGGGTGGTCCTGGGCGGGGAGAGCTTCACGGCCTTGGCCGAGAACCTGCAGCAGGCGCTCTGGTCGCTCGGCGGGGCACCACAGGAGCATCGCACCGACAGCCTCTCGGCCGCTTTCCGCAACCTGACGGCTGACCAGCGCCAGGATATCACCACGCGCTACAATGCCTTCGTCGGCCATTACGGCATGGAGGCCAGTCGCAACAACCGCGGGGAAGCTCATGAGAACGGCGCGGTGGAATCCCAGAACCGGCACCTGAAGAAGGCCATCGAACAGGCGCTGATCCTGCGCGGCAGCCGCGACTTCGCCAGCATTGAGGACTACCGCCGCTTCATCGACATTCTGGTGGCACGGCGCAACCGGCAGCGGGCGATCGCGGTTCAGGCGGAACAGGCGCATCTGAAGCCCCTGCCGTCCCGGCGCACCACCGACTTTACAGAGACCGTGGTTCCGGTCACCCGCACCAGCGGCTTTCTGGTCAAGAGCATCTTCTACAGCGCCCCGTCGCAGCTGATCGGGCAGCGCTTGCGGGTCCACCTTTACGACGATCGCCTTGAGGCCTTTCTCGGCAGCACCCTGGTCGTCAGCCATACAAGGGCGCGTGGTCGCGGCGACGGCCATCGCGTGCATGTCATCAACTACCATCACGTCATCCACGCGCTGCGGCGCAAACCGCAAGCCCTGTGGAGTTCGATCTACCGCGACAGCCTGTTCCCGCGAACCGAATACGCTGCAGCCTGGCAGGTGCTGCAGCGTGATCTGCCCCGCCGCGACGCCTGCCGCCGCATGGTCGACCTGCTGTTCATCGCCCACGACCGGGCCTGCGAGGCGGAACTGGCACATCTGCTGGCAGCAGAATTGGACGCGGGCCGGGTGCCCGATCCCGGACCTCTGGCATCCTGCCTGAACCCGCGGCAAACGGCGCTGCCGAGAGATGTTGCCGTCGCCCATCCCTCGCTCGACAGCTTCGATGCCCTTCTGGGAGCCTGCGCATGACCTCCCGCGAGATCGACATCCACACGCTGCCAGGCATGCTGACCGCGCTGCGCCTGCCCAGCTTCCACAAGCTTTGGGCCGACATCGCCACCCGTGCCGACACCGAAGGCTGGCCCGCTGCCCGCTTTCTGGCTGTCCTCGCGGAATACGAACTGGCCGAGCGCGACATGCGCCGCATTCAGCGCCACATGAACGAGGCACAGCTACCGGCTGGCAAGACGCTGGCGACCTTCGACTTCAAGGCGCTGCCAACCCTGCCGCGCGCCCGGATCGAGGCCTTGGCGGCCGGCGACTGGCTGGAGGGTGGCGGCAATCTGATCGCCATCGGCAATTCCGGCACGGGCAAAACGCACATTCTCTGCGCGATAGGCCATGCCCTGATCGAGCGGGGACACCGCGTGTTCTATACCCGCACCAGCGATCTGGTGCAGCGACTTCAGGCCGCCCGCCGCGATCTGGTGCTCGAAGCCGCGCTCGCCAAGCTCGACAAGTTCGACCTGATCATCCTCGACGACATCACCTACGCCCACAAGGATCAGGCCGAGACAGGCGTGCTCTTCGAGCTGATCGCCCGGCGCTACGAATACCGCAGCATCGCCATCGCCGCCAACCAGCCCTTCAGCGGCTGGGACCAGATCTTCCCGGACAAGGCGATGACCGTCGCCGCCATCGACCGGCTGGTTCATCACGCAGCGATCCTGGAGATGAATGCCGAAAGCTTCCGCCAGCGCGCGGCCGCCTCCAACAAAGAGGCGCTGAGCAGACCGCCAACGACAACCATCGCCGACAACAAGGACAAAGGAGAAGGCTGAGCGAAAAACAATTCCAGATACGCCAACCCAGCGGCCTAAAACCGGCCAACGTGGTTGACCGTCACGGACATGCTGGTTGACGCGCTACACCGACCGTTCGGCTGCGGGTCATGTTGACGTGAACGCCCCCTTGTTCCGCCGGGTGAAGGCCAATGACCGCCGCAGCCCAAATGGCCGAACTGTCTGAATGGCTTGCAGCGTCGTCGCGTGACGGTCGCAGCCCGTTCGGCGATACCATCCCGCGAAGCCCCTTCGGGCAGCTTGTGGGCATCACCCTGGACGATTTGCCGCCCGACCTGACCGCCGCTATCGCCTTGGGCTGTCTGCCCCTTCTGGTGGCGTCTGACGTGCCCGAACCGACCTTTGCGGCGTCAGAGGGGCAACCCCGGCTAGGGGAACGTGCTGCCCATGTCGAATGGCTGTCAGGGGCCGCGCAGGCTGACCCGCTGCGGGGCTTCCCGGCCTGCGCCGTGGTCAGGGTCGCCCAAGGGCAGACCTTGCGCCAAGCGGCCCTTGCAGGCGGCTTTGACCCCGACGCCGACCGCTTGCTTGTGGGCATCCCCGCAACCGCCTTCTAACGATCTTCCACAGGGCCACTTTGGAAGCCGACTGACCCCCTTTGCCGCAAGGTTTCGGGGGTCTTTTTCATTGCTTCGGCAGGTTTCGCGCTGCATCTTGGGGCATCAACACGCGGGGCCACGGGATGCAGTATTTTACTATCGGAATTTCGGTTCTTGCGTTGTTCGTTTCGGGCGTAACGTTGTGGCTAACGCACCTTCGACGGGGGGCGCTGAAAATGACACGCCCGACTGTCTTGTTCTTCGGCCCCGACGGGAACGAAGGCGGCATATCAAAGGTTTTCTTGCGAACGCTTCTATATTCAACAGGAAAGCGTGGCATCGTGCTTGAACATTTGTTCATTCGTTTGCGCCGAGGCGAAACACAACAGAATTTTAACGTTTGGGTTTACGGCGAAAAAGACTTGGCGCGGGGTAGCGGCTTGTTCGTCGGACAAGAGGGTATTGCGACGAACCATCACTTCCTGACCCCGACCGACCTTCGGGGCTTCGACTTCGCCGCAGGCGACTACGAACTTGAAGTTTTCGGGAAGATCATCGGCAAGGACACGACGCTACTTCTGTCCACCATTCGACTTACAATCGACGCTCACGAAGCGGAACAGCTTCGGAAGCCCGATCATGGCATCTATTTCGATTGGGGGCCGGACGCCGGGCGCTACCAGAAGAAGATTGAGGGTCGCCGTTCGAAGGCTCTTGACCCCTTGAAGATGCTTGAGGCGCTACAGGACGGCGGGGCGCTTGTGCCGCCGAAGCCCTAGAACAAAGGCCAAGCGTTCACGTTCGCGTGATCGCTTTCAGCCTATCGCAGCGCCCGAAGTGGGGTTTTCAGGGGTCAGTTTGTCATGGGTAGATTGTGGGTAGAGATTTTCAACCTTGCGAAATGTTGAGTGAAGTCAACAACTTGCATAGGTTGAGTGGCAGCCCGTAGGGGAGTCGAACCCCTCTTACCAGGTTGAAAACCTGGTGTCCTAACCGATAGACGAACGGGCCACAGCTTCGGTTTGGCGGTGTTTAGTGGGCGGGCGGCCGACTCGCAAGGGGAAAAACGCGACGGCGCGGGGGTCAGATGCGCGCGGCGTCTTCGAGCCGCAGCTGCACCTTGCTGCGGCCACCGAAGCTGTTGATTTCCAGCCGCCCCGCCAGGTGGAACCGCTGGGCGCCGGGGTTTTCCAGCAGGGGGCCGAGGGGGCCGTCGAAGGCGCCGAAGGCGATGGCCTCGAGCTTGGCGCCGCTGCCGTCGCCAAATGTCAGGCGCAGGTGGTTGGCACCGATACGCCGCCCGCTGACCGCCTGATCGGCGAAGGCAAAGCGCGGGGCCGGGGCAGCGGCGCCGAAGGGGCCCGCCTGTTCGATCTGTTCGACCAGCTGCGTCGTGGCGGCAGAGGGCATCAGCAGCCCGTCAAGCCGCAGGTCGGCCGCGCCGCCTGTCCCCGCGCCCTGCCGCGCCAGCAGATCGCCCAGCCGCGCCATGGCGGCCTCGATCTTGCCTTCCTCGACGGTCAGGCCCGCCGCCATGCGGTGGCCGCCGCCCTTGAGCAGCAACCCCTCGGCGGCGATGCGCTGCACGGCGGCACCCAGATCGACGCCGGTCACCGAGCGGGCAGAGCCCTTGCCGATGCCGCCTTCCAGCCCGATCACCACGGCGGGGCGGCCGGTCGCCTCTTTCAGGCGGGCGGCGACGATGCCGACCACGCCGGGGTGCCAGCCTGCCCCCGCCGCCCAGACCAGCGGGCCGTCAAGCCCGCGCGCCTCGGCCTGCGCCATCGCGGCCTCGCGCACCGCCATCTCGATCTCGCGCCGCTCGGTGTTCAGCGCGTCGAGCCGTTCGGACAGCGCCTGCGCCTCGGCGGCGTTGTCGGTGGCCAGCAGCCGTGCGCCAAGGTCGGCCTGCCCGATGCGCCCGCCGGCATTGACCCTCGGCCCCAGCAGGAAGCCCAGCGCATAGGGGGTGGGGGCGGTGTCCATTCGGGCGATGTCGGCCAGCGCCTTCAGCCCGATGCGCTCGCGCCGGGCCATCACCTTCAGCCCCTGCCGCACCAGCGCGCGGTTGACGCCGATCAGCGGCGCCACATCGGCCACCGTCGCCAGTGCCACAAGGTCGAGCATCGCCATCAGGTCCGGCCCCTGCGCGCCCTCGGCCCGAAGCTGCCGATTGGCCTCGACCAGCATCAGGAACACAACCGAGGCCGCGCATAGGTGGGCCAGCGTGCCGTCCTCGTCCTGCCGGTTGGGGTTTACCACAGCCAGCGCGGGGGGCAGTGTCTCCGCGCCCAGATGGTGATCGAGCACGATCACGTCGCAGCCCGCCGCTGCGGCGATGGGGTCGTGGCTGAGCGTGCCGCAATCGACGCACAGGATCAGGTCGTGGTCGCGGGCGAGGGCGGCCATGGCGGGCACGTTGGGGCCATAGCCCTCGTCGATCCGGTCGGGGATGTAGAGCGTGGCGGGGCGGCCCATGGCGCGGAGCCAGGTCAGCAGCAGCGCGGCGGACGCGCCGCCGTCCACGTCGTAATCGGCAAAGACCGCGATGCGCTGCCGCTGCGCCACCGCGTGCAGGAAACGCGCCGCAGCCGCCCCCATGTCCTTCAGCGACAGCGGGTCGGGCAGCAGGTCGCGCAGCGCGGGCGCAAGAAAGGCCGCCGCATCGGCAGGGGCCACGCCGCGCCGTGCCAGCAGGCGGCAGAGCGGCAGCGGCAAGCGGGTGGTCTGCGCCATCGCCTCGGCCAGACGGTCATCCTCGGCGCCGGGGCCGACCCAGCGACGGCCCGTGGCCGAACACTCGACGCCAAGAAAGGCGCGGCTGCCGGTCACTTCACCGGGCTGCGGTAGGTCATCCGCCGCACCGAGCCGGTCTTGGACCGCATCAGCAGGGTTTCGGTGGTGACCCAGCCCGGCTCGCGCTGGATGCCCGCCAGGATCGAGCCGCTCGTGACGCCGGTCGCGGCAAAGATCACGTCGGCGGTCACCAGCTCGTCGCGGGTGTAGATGCGGTTCAGGTCGGTGATGCCGGCCCGGCGGGCACGGGTGCGCTCGTCGTCATTGCGGAACAGCAGCTGGCCATACATCTGGCCGCCCATGCATTTCAGCGCGGCCGCCGCCAGCACGCCCTCGGGGGCGCCGCCGGAGCCCATGTACATGTCGATGCCGGTGATGTGCGATTCCGCGCAGTGGATCACCCCGGCCACGTCGCCATCGGTGATCAGCCGGATCGCGGCGCCGGTCAGGCGCACTTCGGCAATCAGCGCCTCGTGGCGCGGCCGTTCCAGGATGCACACCGTGATGTCTTCGGGCGAGCAGTTCTTGGCCGCGGCCAGCGCGCGCACCCGTTCGGCGGGCGCCATCGACAGCGTCACGGTATCGACGGGAAAGCCCGGCCCGATCGCCAGCTTTTCCATGTAGACATCGGGCGCGTGCAGCAGGGTGCCGCGCGGCGCCATGGCGATCACGGTCAGCGCGTTCGGCATGTCCTTGGCGGTCAGCGTGGTGCCTTCCAGCGGGTCGAGCGCGATGTCCACCGCCGGGCCGTGGCCGGTGCCGACCTCTTCGCCGATGAACAGCATCGGGGCCTCGTCACGCTCGCCCTCGCCGATCACCACGACGCCCGCGATTTCCAGGAGGTTCAACTGATCGCGCATCGCGTTGACCGCCGCCTGGTCGGCAGCCTTTTCGTCGCCGCGCCCGATCAGGCGGGCGGAAGCCAGCGCCGCGGCCTCGGACACTCTGGCAAGGCCCAGCGACAGCAGGCGGTCATGAAACTCATTGGCATCGGCCATGTCGTAGTCCTTTTGGATCAAAAAGCTGCCGTACCGCTTTAGCGCCATCCCCAGCCTCAGGGCAAGGTGATGCTAGCGCTCACAGGATGCGGGGTGACGGTAACGCGCAGGTATCAGACTTCCTCGATCCTCAGGGCGACCGGGGCGCCGACCAGAACGCCGGTCGCACCAAACCGGCCCATGGCATGGGCAATGTCGCCCGGCGCGGCCTTGTGGGTGACGATCAGCACCGGGGCATGGGCGCCTTCGTGGCCATACTGGCGCATCCGGTCGATGGAGATTCCGGCCTCGCCCAGCGTGGTGGCGATCCTGGCCAGCGCGCCCGGCTTGTCGAGCAGGGTCATGCGCAGATACCACGGCGCCGGGGTGGCGACGCGGGCGGTAACCGGTTCGGCCAGCGTGGCGGCGGGCTGGCCGAAGGTCGCCAGCCGGGTGCCGCGCGCCAGGTCGAGCACGTCGCCCATGATGGCGCTGGCGGTCGGGCCCTGCCCGGCCCCCGGGCCGCGCAGCACGATCTGGCCCACGGCATCGCCTTCCAGCACCACCATGTTGGTGCCGCCCTGCAACTGCCCCAGCGGGTGATCGGCGGGCACGAGGCAGGGCGTCATGCGCTGTTCCAGCCCGCGCCCGGTCATCTGCGCGACACCCAGCAGCTTGATGCGATAGCCAAGGTCGGCGGCGTGGCGGATGTCGTCGATGCTGACGGCGCCGATGCCCTCCAGTTCCACCGCATCGAAGCTGACCCGGGTTCCGAAGGCTATGGCCGCCAGCAGCGACAGCTTGTGGCCGGCGTCGATGCCACCCACGTCAAGGTTGGGGTCGGCCTCCAGATAGCCCAGCTGCCGGGCCTCTTCGAACACCATGTCGTAGGGAAGCCCCGCCGACTGCATCCGGGTCAGGATGTAGTTGCAGGTGCCGTTCATCACCCCCATCACGCGGCGGATCTGGTTGCCCGCCAGCCCTTCGGTCAGCGCCTTGATCACCGGAATGCCGCCCGCCACCGCCGCCTCGAACCGGATCACCCGGCCGGCCGCCTCGGCGGCCAGCGCCAGCGCCTGCCCGTGATGCGCCAGCAGCGCCTTGTTGGCGGTGACGACATCCTTGCCCGCGGCGATGGCGGCCTCGGTCGCGTCCTTCGCAGCACCCTCGCTGCCGCCCATCACCTCGATGAACACATCGACATCGTCGCGCCGCGCCAGTGCGACCGGGTCGGCCTCCCAGGCATAGCCCGACAGGTCGGCGTCGCGGTTTCGGCTGCGGTCGCGGGCCGAGACGGCGGAGATCACCACCGCGCGCCCGGTGCGGGCGGCGATCAGGTCGGCGTGGGTCCGCACGATCTTGACGACACCGATGCCAACCGTGCCAAGACCGGCAAGACCAAGACGCAGGGGGGCAGCCATGGCAGAACTCCACAGGATCGGGGCGCACCGGGCAGGGCCGGGGCCGAAGGATTGTGGCGGGGTGTTAGCGGTTTGCGGCGGTGCTTGCAACGCGGTGCGGGCGTCAGCCTGCGGCGGCCTGCGCCAGCCGGTCGCGCGTCGCGGGGTCGTGCACCGGCCCGCGCATCGCGGCCGCGCGGGCGCGCAGGGCCGCCGCCCGGGCCACGAGTGCCGCGCCGTTGGCGACGTTGACCGCAACGCCCTGCGCCAGCAACTGGTCCATCGGCAGCAGCGCCGGGGTCACCCCGTCAGGCGACAGGGTGCCCTCCAGCGCGGGAAAGCTGGTGCAGGCGGCCAGCGCCAGCGGGATCAGGGGGAAAAGGCGTGCGGGCATGAACGGCTTTCTGCGGTGCTGCCCCTTCTACCGCCCCGGGGTGGCCGGCGGCAAGTCCCTGCCGCCGGCCCCGTTCACCCGCGCCCCGTTCACCCGCGTCCTAGTGGGCGGGCCTGATGAAGGTGCCGTTGCGCAGGTCGGCCATCGCCTGACGCAGTTCTTCCTGCGTGTTCATCACGATCGGTCCGTGCCAGGCGACAGGCTCGCGGATCGGCGCGCCCGAGATCAGCAGGAAGCGCACGCCCTGCGGCCCGGCCTGCACCGTCACCTCGTCGCCGGTGCCGAATGTCACCAGCGTGCGGTCGCCCGACAGGTCGCGGATGTTGACTTCCTCGCCCATCACTTCCTTTTCCAGCAGCACGCCGCGCGGGCGCGAGGCATCGCGGAAGGTGCCCGCGCCTTCGAACACATAGGCAAAGGCCCGGCGCCAGGTATCGACCTTGAAGGTCTTGCGCAGCCCGGCGGGCACGAAGATGTCAAGATACTGCGGATCGGCGGCGATGCCGTCCACCGGGCCGGTGCGGCCGCGGAACGACCCGACGATCACCTTCACCATGGTGCCGTCATCGTCGATCATCTCGGGAATCTCGCTGCCCTTCACGTCCTGATAGCGCGGCGCGGTCATCTTCAGCGACGCGGGCAGGTTGGCCCAGAGCTGGAAGCCGTGCATCTGGCCCTTGGCGTTGCCCTTCGGCATTTCCTGATGGAGGATGCCCGACCCCGCCGTCATCCACTGCACGTCGCCGCCGGTCAGCGTGCCGGTGTTGCCAAGGCTGTCGCCATGCTCGACGCTGCCCGCCAGGACATAGGTGATCGTCTCGATCCCGCGGTGCGGGTGCCAGGGGAAGCCGCGCAGAAAATCCTGCGGGCGCTCGTTGCGGAAATCGTCGAACAGCAGGAACGGGTCAAGCTGGTCGGGATTCCGGAAACCGAAGGCGCGGTGCAGATGCACGCCGGCCCCTTCCATGGTCGGAACGGCAGCGGTGGCATCAAGGACGGGTCGTATCGACATGGCAGGATTCCTTTGTGAGGATCATGCCCGGAAGTAGGTGTCGCGGGGTCGCGGCTCAACCGCCGCAGGCCGCAGGGCCAGTGTGCGGCACGGCACACTGGCCCGCGGACCCGACGCGCGGTGCGGCATCAGGTGCCGAAATCGACCCGGGGGGCAAAGCGCGGGCGGGTCACGATGAAATACTCGTAGGTCATCGGGTTCAGCCCGGTATTGAACGGCGGCCGATAGCGCACCTCGGTCTGCAGCAGCAGCACGGTGGTGCCGTCGGCCATCATCGGCAGCCGGTAGGCAAGCGGTTGCAGCGTGGCTGTTGTCAGGGGCTGCATCTGACCATCTGGCGAATTCGACCACAGCACCTCGTAGCGGTCGTCAAGCTCGTCCCACATCACGCTGGTCACCCGGATCTTGGCGGATTCGTCGGGGTCGAGCATGTAGTTCATCGTGTCGCGCATCCCGCGGATATAGGCGGAATTCACCGGCTCCATCTCGCGCGAGATCATGTCGGAAATGGTGTAGCTTGCCTTCTGGATGGTGTTCATCGCCCGAAAGCCATCCCAGTAGTCGAAGATCGTCAGGTAGGCCCAGAACATCAGCGGCAGCACGATCACCGCCTCGACCACGACGGAACCGTCGTCGCCCCGCCGGAAGCCGCGGACCTTGCGAAGCAGTCGTTTCATCACGGCATCCTCCTCACGGTTCGTTGACAAAGGCAGAAACCACCACAAGCCCGTAGCCGCCGTTGCCGTCCTTGGGCAGGGCAAGGCCGATGCCGGTGGTCGGGAACATCGCGTCCAGCGTCGCGCAGACCCGCACCAGCATCAGTTCGCCCGATTGCCCGGTGCCGAATTCGGTGACCGGCTGGATTGCCGCCGAACGGTCCACGCAGGTGGCCTGAGTGGTCGGCAGTGCCCAGGTGGCCCGGCTGATCGGGCGCAGTTCGATCTTCAGGATGTTTTCGCAATTTGGGAAGATCACGGTGCGGTCGCAGATTTCGGTCTTGAGCTTGTCATGGTCGACGCCGGGCAGATGCCCGATGCGCAGTTCGCGCATCGTCGTGTCGACGGCCTGCTCCAGCATGAAGAACCGCGTCCGCATCAGGCCGGATTCGAAGGCGGCCATGAACAGGGTGGTCAGCAACGGGATCACCAGAACGAATTCCAGCGTGGCCACCCCGTCGTCGCGGGAGAACCCGGACCAAAGGCGTTTCAGGAAGGGTTTCATTGGGTCAACCTCAGCAAGCTGATCTGGCTAGCGATGGCGCGGAAGGCGGTGGTGATCGAAAGCCCCTTTGCGTCGAAGTAGTGGGCGGTCGATGTGGCGCAGTTGCGCACCTGGGTGCGGCCGCCCGAGGGTGCCTCGAAGCCGATGCCGAAGACCGTGATCCCGGCGGCCTTGGCGGCGTTGCACACGGTTTGCAGGCGGTTGTTCTTGTCAGCCGACTCGGCGCTGACGAAGGTGTTGAACCAGGTGTTCTGGCCGCTGGTGGTGCTGCCGTGCAGGGCGCGGGAATAGATGTTCATCGCCACCCACGACACCGATGCCTGCGCCCAGAGTTCGGGGTAGGTCAGCCGGGTGGCGCCGGTGGTGCCGCCATCGGGCGTGGTGTACCATTTGCCGTCCGACAGGCGGAAGAACTTGGTCGTGCCGCTGCGGGGCTCGTGATACAGCGACAGCGCGCCGTTGCTGTTGCGCCGCCAGACGTTCGACAGGCCGGAGTCGTAGCCCGGTTTCAGGCGGTATTCGGTGGTGTTTTCGCCATCGGTCATCAGCACCACGATCTTGAGCACGTCGTTCACCGCCGGGTTCAGCGGACGCCCGGCATAGCCCGCATTCACGGTGCCGCGGCCGATCAGCCCCTCGATGATCGGTTGTGCGCCCGGATCGAGCAGCAGCGAGCCCCATTTCATCCCGATGTCGATCGAGGTGTTGCCCTCGGCCACCAGCCCGTTGATCTTGGCTTTCAGGACGGTGGCATTGTCGTTCAGCGGCAGCACGGTATTCACCGTCCGCGGCGAGCAGAAATGCAGCGTCGGGGCCATGGCCGAATAGTATGGGTCGAAATGTCCGGCATGGGTGAAGGGCGTGGTCTGCGACAGCGAGATGGAACCGTAGGTCGAGGGCGGCAGGTCGATGCAGTAGGAGGCGGTGTGGTTCTCGGTCACGTTGAACTGCGATTCCAGCGGCTCGCCCAGGTTGACGTGCCCGGCATAGGGAACGATCGAGATCGTCACCCGCCCGGGGTCGGACGAGGCCAGCACCGTGTCGATGAATTCGCGTGCCGCCGGGCGCAGGTTGTTGATGCGCGACCCGGCCATCGACCCCGAGATGTCCAGCACCAGCGACACTTCCACGTTGGAAATCCGCTGCTCGGCGGTCGAGCTGGCATGGGCGAACAGGTCTTCGATTCCCAGCATGTGCACGAAGAACGGCTGGGTGTCGGCACTGGCCCTGGCGCTGACCTCGCGGAAGTTCAGCCCTTCGTCAACCGTGACCGAGCTCAGGTATTCGGCCATCCCCGCCTTGTCGACGCAATCCTCGACCACGCCCTGGGGGTCAAGCGACTGGGTCAGGCTGGCAGCCGACAGCACGCAGCGGTCCAGCGTCTGCGACATCTCGGTGCGGATCTTCTCGTAATGCATCAGGTCGATCGCCAGACCGCCGAGCATCGACATCAGCACGAACAGGAACAGCGAAAAGACGATCAGCGCGCCGTCTTCGTCACGTCCGAAACGCTTCAGCCGCCCGCTGTCCGGGGCCATCGCGTTCCGGGGCTGCCCTTGTGCGGTGTCCGTCCCCTGCATGTTCATCGTCGGCGTCTCCATCGCTCGTTCCTTTCGCCCCTGATCCGCGGCGCCTTGGTGAATGCGGCTCGGCAGTCACTCCGGTGCCCCGGCAGCTAAGGGGCCGCCTGGGGCAGAAATGTGGCGAAGTCGGCCGGGTTTGAACCCAATTCGACAGGCCCGGAAACAGCGCCAGAAGGCGGCCGGGATTGTGCAGCACCCGGCGACAACCCCTCAACCGGCGGCTGCACGCCCACCGCGCCGCGCTCCGGTCGCGGTTAATTCCGGGCCGGATTCCGCAAGCGCGGCGAATCACCTGACGCCGCGGCGGATGCATCTGCTGGGCGTTCTTTTCGTGATGAATGATTCATCGCTTCGGTCTAGGGTGCGACCGGGCGCCGCAACGCGGGCCCCTGCCAGACACAGGAGAAGTGGCATGCAAGTTGCTGGAGAACCGAGTTTCCGCGAGTCCGTCGATCTGATGTTCAACCGGGCCGTCGCGCTGATGGACCTCAGCCCGGGGCTGGAACAGAAGATCCGGGTCTGCAACTCGACCTATACGGTGCGCTTCGGCGTTCGGCTGCGCGGCAAGATCGAGACCTTCACCGGCTACCGGTCGGTCCATTCCGAACACATGGAACCCGTCAAGGGCGGCATCCGCTATTCGCTGGCCGTCAACCAGGACGAGGTCGAGGCGCTGGCGGCGCTGATGACCTACAAATGCGCGCTGGTGGAAACGCCGTTCGGCGGCTCGAAGGGCGGGCTGTGCATCGACCCCCGCGCCTGGGACGAGCACGAGCTGGAAATGATCACCCGCCGCTTTGCCTACGAGTTGATAAAGCGCGACCTGATCCACCCGGCGCAGAACGTGCCCGCCCCCGACATGGGCACGGGCGAGCGTGAAATGGCCTGGATCGCGGACCAGTATGCCCGCATGAACACCACCGACATCAACGCCAAGGCCTGCGTCACGGGCAAGCCGCCCCATGCGGGCGGCATCCAGGGCCGCGTCGAGGCCACCGGGCGCGGCGTGCAGTATGCGCTGCGCGAATTCTTCCGCCACCCCGAGGATGCGGCGAAAGCAGGGCTTTCGGGCGATCTGGACGGCAAGCGCGTCATCGTGCAGGGGCTGGGCAACGTGGGCTACCACGCCGCCAAGTTCCTGTCCGAGGAGGACGGTGCCAAGATCATCGCCATCATCGAACGCGACGGCGCGCTGGTCGACGAGAATGGCCTGCGGGTCGAGGATGTCCGGCAATGGATCGCCAAGCAGGGCACCATCCGGGGCTACCCTTCGGCCGGCTTCGTCGAAAGCGGGGCAGAACTGCTGGAGGCCGATTGCGACATCCTGATTCCGGCGGCGCTGGAAGGGGTGATCCACAAGGGCAATGCCGCCGCCATCAAGGCACCGCTGATCGTCGAGGCGGCGAACGGCCCGATCACCTTCGGCGCCGACGAGATCCTGCGCGCCAAGGGCACGGTGATCATTCCCGACATGTATGCCAATGCGGGCGGTGTGACGGTGTCGTATTTCGAATGGGTCAAGAACCTCAGCCACATCCGTTTCGGCCGGATGCAGCGCCGGGCCGAAGAGGCGCGCAGCTTCCTGCTGGTCGAGGAACTGGAACGGCTGTCGAACGACCAGCAGCTCGGCTGGCAGCTTTCGCCCGACTTCAAGCAGAAATTCCTGCAAGGCTCGGACGAGCTGGCGCTGGTGCGCTCCGGCCTCGATGACACGATGCGCTCTGCCTACCAGGCGATGCGCGAGGTCTGGCACACCCGCCCCGATGTCGAGGATCTGCGGGTGGCGGCCTATATCGTCTCGATCCGCCGGGTGGCCGCGACCTATGTGTCCAAGGGCCTCTGAGGGCCGTTCCGCGACGCGCCGTGTCGCGGGCAGACAAGGTTTGGCCCGGCATCCGTCGGATGGTCGGGCCAACCCGGTTCACGGGGCGGGACGGCACGGGGCAGGGGCAGATGCGCTATTCGGGTCTGAAGGTCATCAGCGAAGGGCTGTTCGGCAACAGGGGCTGGAAACCGGCATGGCGCGACCCGGCCCCGAAGCCCGCCTATGACGCGATCATCATCGGCGGCGGCGGGCACGGGCTGGCCACCGCCTACTATCTGGCGAAGAACCACGGGCTGACCAACATCGCGGTGCTGGAAAAGGGCTATCTCGGCTCGGGCAACATCGGGCGCAACACCACCATCGTGCGGGCCAACTACCTGCTGCAAGGCAACTCCGAGTTCTACAGCCATTCGATGAAGCTGTGGGAGGGGCTGTCGGCCGACCTGAACTTCAACGTGATGCACAGCCAGCGCGGGCTGATCAACCTGTTCCACTCCGACGGCCAGCGCGACGCCTTCGCCCGGCGTGGCAACATGATGATCTCACAGGGCGACGACGCCGAACTGCTGGACCGCGAAGGCGTGCGATCCTACCTGCCCTATCTCGATTTCGAGCAGACCCGCTTCCCGATCTATGGCGGCCTGCTGCACCGGCGCGGCGGCACGGCGCGGCACGATGCCGTGGCCTGGGGCTATGCCCGCGCCGCCGACCGGCGCGGAGTCGACCTGATCCAGAACTGCGAGGTGACCGGGATCGACATCGCGGGCGGCCGGGTGACCGGCGTGCAGACCACGCGCGGGCCGATCCGGGCGGCAAAGGTCGGCATGGTCGTGGCGGGCCGGTCGGGGCAGGTGGCGGCGATGGCGGGCCTGCGCCTGCCGATCGAAAGCCATGTGCTGCAAGCCTTTGTCACCGAAGGGCTCAAGCCGGTGATCGACCATGTCATCAGCTTCGGCATGGGGCATTTCTACATCAGCCAGTCCGACAAGGGGGGCCTCGTGTTCGGCGGCGACCTCGATTTCTACGCCAGCTACGCCAGCCGCGGCAACCTGCCGATGGTCGAGCATGTGATGGAGGCGGGCATGACCCTGATGCCGATGATCGGGCGGGCAAAGGTGCTGCGGTCCTGGGGCGGGATCATGGACATGACGCCGGATGGCAGCCCGATCATCGACCGCACGCCTGTCGAGGGGCTGTTCGTCGATGCCGGGTGGAACTACGGCGGCTTCAAGGCGGTGCCCGCCAGCGGCTGGTGCATGGCGCATCTGATGGCCACCGGCCAGCCGCACGCGGTTGCCGCACGGTTCCGCCTTGACCGCTTCGCCACCGGGCATCTTCTGGATGAAGAAGGCACCGGCAGCCAGCACAACCTGCACTGAAGGCCAAACCATGCGCATTCCCTGCCCCCTCTGCGGCCCCCGCGACCGGCGCGAGTTCTTCTACTACGGGTCCGAGGATTACCTGAACCGTCCAGTCGGCGACGACCCCGCCGCCTGGGACGCCTATCTGCACCTGCGCGACAACCCCGCCGGGGAAACCCGCGACCTGTGGTATCACGAAATGGGCTGTGCCAGCTGGTTGCTGGTCACCCGCAACACGGTGACCCATGCGGTGCTGGACGCCCGGCTGGTGGCGGCGGGGGGCGAGGGCGGAGCCTCCGGCGGGGATATTTTGGCCAAGATGAAATCCGGAGGGGCGGCATGAGGATCGACGGCAAGGGGCTGATCGACCGCACGTCGCCACTGCGTTTCCGCTTTGACGGGACCGAGTATCAGGGGTTTGCGGGCGATACTCTGGCCTCGGCGCTGCTGGCCAACGGGGTCAGGCTGGTCGGGCGCAGCTTCAAGTATCACCGTCCGCGCGGCGTGCTGGCGCTGGGGTCCGAGGAACCGAACGCGCTGGTAGAGATCATCGAGGACCGCCAGCAGACGCCCAACGTGCGCGCCACGGTGCAGGAGGTGTTCGAGGGGCTGGAGGCGAAAAGCCAGAGCCGCTGGCCGTCGCTGCGGCACGACGTGCTGGCGGTCAACGATCTGGCCGCGCCGCTGCTGACAGCCGGGTTCTACTACAAGACCTTCATGTGGCCGCGTGCCTTCTGGAAGCGGGTCTACGAGCCGCTGATCCGCCGGGCCGCGGGCCTTGGCAGCCTGTCGGGGCGGCATGACGAGGCCGATTATGAAAAGGCCCATGCCTTCTGCGACCTGCTGGTGATCGGCGCCGGGCCTGCCGGGCTGATGGCGGCGCTGACCGCCGGGCGGGCCGGGGCCGATGTGATCCTGGCCGACGAGGATGCCCGGATGGGCGGCCGCCTGCTGGCCGAAAGCGCGCCGGTCGGCGGCATGGCGGGGGCGGACTGGATGGCGGGGGTGCTGGCCGAACTGGCCGAGATGCCCAACGTGCGGCTGATGCCGCGCACCACGGTCACCGGCGCTTACGATCAGGGCACCTACGGCGCGCTGGAACGGGTGGGGCTGCACCTGCCCGCCCGCCCCGGCCTGCCGCGCGAATGCTTCTGGCGCATCGTCGCCCGGCAGGCCGTGCTGGCGGCGGGGGCGCTGGAACGCCCGATCGCCTTTGCCGACAACGACCGGCCGGGGATCATGCTGGCCGGCGCGGTGCGCGGCTACCTGAACCGTTACGGCGTGGCGCCCGGGCGGTGCGTCACGGTCTTTGCCAACAACGACGACGCAAGGCGCACCGCGCGCGACCTGATGGCGGCGGGGGTTACGGTCGCGGCGATCGTCGACAGCCGCCCCGATGCGCGGGCGGAGGAGGATTGCCCCGTCTACCTCGGCGCCACCGTCACCGGCAGCGGCGGGCGGCTGGGGCTGGAGTGGATCAGCGTGGCCCACAAGGGCGGGGTGATGCGGCTGCAAACCGACTGCCTGGCGCTTTCGGGCGGCTGGAACCCGACGCTGCACCTGACCTGCCACATGAACGGGCGGCCGGTGTGGGACGAGGCGCTGGCGACCTTCGTGCCTGCATCGGGCGCCGTGCCGGGGCTGGAGGCTGCCGGGGCGGCGGCGGGGCGGTTCTCCACCGCCGCCTGTCTGGCGGATGGCGTGGCCGTGGCGGGCCGGGCGCTGGCGGCGCTGGGCCTTGCCGTGCCCGACATGGCGCTGCCCGAGGCCGAGGGGGCGGAGGCATCTGTCACCGCACTTTGGGCGGTGCCGGGCAAGGGGCGGGCGTGGCTCGACTTTGCCAATGACGTGACGGTGAAGGACGTGAGGCTGGCAGCGCAGGAAAACTACGCCAGCGTCGAGCACATGAAGCGCTACACCACGCAGGGCATGGCACCCGATCAGGGCAAGAATTCCAGCATCGGCGCGCTGGCGGTGCTGGCCGATGCCACCGGGCGCGGCATCCCGCAGACCGGGACGACGACCTTCCGCCCGCCGTTCAGCCCGGTGTCCATCGCCGCGATGGGGGCGGGCGGCCGGGGGGCAGGCTTTGCGCCGCAGCGTTTCATGACCTCGCACGCCGCCTCGGTCGAGCGCGGCGCGCCGATGATCGAGGCCGGGCTCTGGTATCGCCCGAGCTACTTCCCGCGCCGGGGCGAGACGACCTGGCGCGAGGCCTGCGACCGCGAGGTGGCCATGGTGCGCGGCACGGTCGGGGTGGCCGATGTCTCGACCCTTGGCAAGATCGACCTGCAAGGCGCTGATGCGGCACGGTTTCTCGATCTGGTCTATACCAACACCTTTTCCACCCTGCCGGTGGGCCGGGTGCGCTATGGCCTGATGCTGCGCGAGGATGGCATGGTGCTGGACGACGGCACCACCGCAAGGCTGGGCGACCACCATTTCCTGATGACCACCACCACCGCCGCCGCCGGGCAGGTGATGCGGCACCTTGATTTCGTGCAGCAGGCCTTCTGCGCCGACTGGGATCTGCGCACGATCTCGGTCACCGAAAGCTGGGCGCAGTTTGCCGTGGCCGGGCCGCTGGCACGGGTGCTGGTCAACAGCGTGCTGGATGCGGCGGTCTCGCTGCCCTTCATGGCCTGCGGGGCGGTCAGCCTGTCGGGCGTGGAAGGGCGGCTGTTCCGCATCTCTTTTTCCGGCGAGGAGGGGTATGAGATCGCGGTTCCCGCCCGTTACGGCGAGGCGCTGTTCCGCGACCTTCTGGCGCGGGCCGAAACCCTGGGCGGCGGTGCCTACGGCATGGAGGCGCTGAACGTGCTGCGGATCGAGAAGGGCTTCATCACCCATGCAGAGATTCACGGCCGGGTGACGGCCTTCGACATCGGTCTGGGCCGGATGGTGGCGCAGGGCAAGGATTGCATCGGCAAGGCGGCGTCACTTCGCCCCGGCCTTTCGGGGCCCGGGCGCGAGCAGATGGTCGGCCTGCGCCCGGTGGCCGATGCCGTGCTGACGGCGGGGGCGCATCTTTACACCCCCGGCGACGAGCCGACGCGCGAAAATGATCAGGGCTATGTCACTTCGGTCGGCCCGTCGCCGACGCTGGGGGGCTGGGTCGGGCTGGGTTTCCTGAAGAACGGCCGTGCGCGACATGGCGAGACCGTCCGCCTGATGGACCGCCTGCGCGGCATCGACATCCTGTGCGAGGTCACCGACCCCGTGTTTCATGACAAGGAAGGGGTGATCCTCCGTGCCTAGCCTGATTGCCAGATCGCCCCTTGCCGGGCAGGCCCCGGTCACGCGGGGCGGGGTCACCTTGTCCGAATGGCAGGCGGGCCGCATTACGTCGCTTGCGCCGCTGAAAGGGCAGGGCGCGGCGCTGGACCGGGCGCTGGCGGCGCGCGGGCTGGCGTTTCCGACGCCCGGCCGGATGGTCGAAAGCG
The DNA here is from genome assembly GCA_032334235.1 of Paracoccaceae bacterium Fryx2. NCBI lineage: Bacteria > Pseudomonadati > Pseudomonadota > Alphaproteobacteria > Rhodobacterales > Paracoccaceae > Paracoccaceae bacterium Fryx2. The sequence goes on along the minus strand of JAVSGI010000005.1, from coordinate 1,441,849 downwards.
GTGCTGCGCGGCTGGTCTGGACCGGGCGCGACCAGGCCTTCCTGATCGGCGCCGATCCGGCGGGGCTGGAAGGTGCTGCGCAGACCGATCAGAGCGACGGCTGGGCCTGCCTGCGGCTCGACGGAGCGGCGGCCGCCGACGTGCTGATGCGGCTGGTGCCGATGGACCTGCGCGAGATGGCGTTTCCGCCTGGCCATGCCGCCCGCGCGCCGCTGAACCACATGGCGATGGTGCTGATGCGCCTGCCGGACGGGTTCGACCTGCTGGTGTTCCGGTCGATGGCCGTGAGCGCCTGGCACGAGCTGGAAACGGCGATGACCGCGCTTGCCGCGCGCGCGGCACTGGCGGGCTGACCCCGCCTGGGCCGTCAGGCGCTGCGATATGTCGGGCGCTGATACGGACCGGCTCCGGTTGCAGAGATCGGGGTCGCAAGGGCGTTGCCTGATGCGGGCGTCCGGCCCCTGGCCGCCATCACTGCCCGTTGCAAGGATGGCCGAAACGGAAAAAGCCACCCGCAGCGCGGATGGCCTTTGCCTTGTGGCCGGACGGCGGCGCGACCTGCGCCGGTCGCCGTCCGGAAAGGGTCAGTTCGCCGGGCCGGCAACCGGAACGCCGGTCGTCGGGTCGAGGTAGACCGAAATCGGCATACCGTTCGCATCGGTCATCGACACGAGGTAGAACGCATCGTCGACACGCGAGATCGCCTGGATCTGGTAGCCCATTTCGCCAAGCTTGATCGCCACGTCGGGCAGCGACATCCAGACCATTTCGGCCGGCGCAGCCTCGGCAGGAGCGGCCTCGGGGGCAGCTTCCACGGCAGCGGCTTCGGCAGGAGCTTCCTCGGGGGCAGCTTCCACGGCAGCGGCCTCGGGGGCAGCTTCCACGGCAGCAGCTTCAGCAGGAGCTTCCTCGGGGGCAGCTTCCACGGCAGCGGCTTCGGCAGGAGCTTCCTCGGGGGCAGCTTCCACGGCAGCAGCTTCAGCAGGAGCTTCCTCGGGGGCAGCTTCCACGGCAGCGGCTTCGGCAGGAGCTTCCTCGGGGGCAGCTTCCACGGCAGCAGCTTCAGCAGGAGCTTCCTCGGGGGCAGCTTCCACGGCAGCGGCTTCAGCAGGAGCTTCCTCGGGGGCAGCTTCCACGGCAGCGGCTTCAGCAGGAGCTTCCTCGGGGGCAGCTTCCACGGCAGCGGCTTCGGCAGGAGCTTCCTCGGGGGCAGCTTCCACGGCAGCGGCTTCGGCAGGAGCTTCCTCGGGGGCAGCTTCCACGGCAGCGGCTTCAGGCTCGGCCACGACGACCGGAGCGGCCGCCGCGAAAGAGGTCGCGCCTGCATAATAGGCCGGCAGCCAAGTGGTGTTCTTCACCAGAGCGTAGTGAACAGCGAAAGAGCTGATCGCGACGCTGCTCAGCAGCAGCGGGATGCCCAGGGTCGGATTGACCACAAGCCAGATTTTGCCGTTGTTCATCTTGATTCTCCCTTAGCCGAGCCACGGCGTGGCGGCAGCCGCCAGGAAATGCGCCAGCAACGCAATGCCGCCGAAGACGCGGGTGCCGAGGATGAGCTGTGCGTGCACTTCTTCGGCCTCGGATACGGTCAGGCCGGTCGGCCACACTTTTGTCGGATCATCAGTCATTCTGTTGTCTCCCCGATAAGGTTCTCCGAGCCTGAGCGCGAATGCGCTGCCCCGAAAAACGATGGAACGCGTCTAAACTCGATGGCTTCGCGCCTTAGGAACGGGCACCCGGGCCGCCGCACCGGTCTCGTTGTGACGGAAAGTGTAATGATTCCCTGACAACTTCAATGTAAACTACACCTGACATGGGGTCAAAAGGGTGCGACCAATTGTGCCTCGACCGGGGGCGGGTTGACGCGGCGGCTTTTCGCACTATCCGTTTCCCCATGCCCGCGCGGAATATTGCCTGAATCCGTCAGGCCGCCGCCGACCGCCGTGCCGCCCGGAGAAGCCGATCCACCGGCCGCAGGTCGCGCCCTGCCGGGGCCGCCGCGCGACAGGCGGCACCCCGCCCCGATTCGGCCGATTCGCTGCCCGTTGCAGGCCGCCGCGACGGCGTGGGCCATGACTCGCTCGGTTCCAGGGGTGTGAGACTTGCAACGCTTGCGCCGCGGGCTGTCTGCCCGGCCGCTAGTGAAAGCCGCCTGACCTGCGTTGCCGCACGTTTTCCGGGCTATCCTTGCGAAGTTCTGCCTGAACGTTCCGCCGCATCCAGCAACAGGGCCCGTTCGGCCTTTTCCTTCGCCCTGATCCTCCAGGCCGGGTAAGCGATGAATGGCGCGATCAAGAAACCGATGATCAGAAAGTTCAGAACGAAGATCAGCGCGGCTCGCGACCAGAAACCGTGAACGGCAAAATAAATCGGTCCGAAGACAAGCGCCCAAAGCCATGTCAGGCCAGTAGATTCGTTAAAGCTGTCGGATAGTTCGTCTATTCTTGCCTGATTGATGCGAATACGTTCTATCAATTCCATTTAAAATGCCCTTCGCTGCCGATATTGCGTTCAAGGCTAGCTTCGCATTGGCATCGCAGCAAGCGCAGCTTTCACGGTCTTGTGAGTGTTTCCGTCGCAAGGGGAAGCTTCGCCGCCCAATCGGTTTGCCTTGGGCAATCCTTGGGCCAAGCCCCAAGGCACAAATGAAATCCAGTGATTTCAATGATGGTTGGTGGGCGACCCTGGAATCGAACCAGGCACGGGTCGCCCCGGGAGAGTTACAGTCTCCTGCCGCACCTTGCAGCGCGTCGCCCACTCTGGCGGCTGGATACCGAAGGGCCCCGGGGGCGTCAAGGCGGAAATGCGGGGGGCGGCCGCGCGAAACCCGGCAGCCGCCACCGCCCGCATTTCCGCTTGCGCCGCGGCGCCCTGCGCCCCATTGTGCCGACCGCGCTTTGGCGGCACGGCGCGGCCCCGGGGGCCGCAGATGCCTGCAGGAACGGGCGGCAAGCGGGGGTGGCATGACGACGGGATCTGTGAAACCGGCCTGGGTGGTCGAGAAGGAGCGCGCGCGGCGCAGCCAGTCGCAGGAAACCGTGTGGCTGTTCGGTCTCCATGCGGTGCGCGACGCCCTGCTGAACCCGGCGCGCGAAAAGCTGCGCCTCGTGCTGACCAAGAACGCGCTCGACAAGCTGGAAGACGCGGTAGCGCACAGCGGGATGGAACCCGAGATCGCCGACCCGCGGCGCTTTGACGTGCCGATCGACGAAGGCTCGGTGCATCAGGGTGCGGCGCTGGAGGCGCGGCCGCTGAACTGGGGCCGGCTGGACGAGATCTGCGCCTCGGGCGCGGGGTTGCCGCTGGTGGTGCTGCTGGACCGCGTGACCGACCCGCACAACGTGGGCGCGGTGCTGCGCTCGGCCGAGGTGTTCGGTGCACGGGCGGTGATCGCGCCGCAGCGCCATTCGGCGCCCGAGACCGGGGCGCTGGCCAAGACCGCCAGCGGCGCGCTGGAACGCCAGCCGTATCTGCGGGTGGTGAACCTTGCCGACGCGATGGAGCAGTTGAAGGCGATGGGCTATGTGCTGCTGGGCCTCGACGGCGCCGGCGAAACCACGCTGGCCGAGGCGCTGGCCGAGATCGGCACCCGCCCGGTCGGCCTCGTGCTCGGGGCCGAGGGGCCGGGGCTGCGCGACAAGACCCGCGACACCTGCGACCGGCTGGTGCGGATTCCGTTCCACGACGGCGCGGGGTCGCTGAACGTGTCGAATGCGGCGGCCATCGGGCTTTACGCCGCAGCAAGCCGCCCTGCAGGCGGCGCGTGATCACAGTTCTGCGACCGGGACTTCAATCCGTCCGCATCGGACCCATATCGATCGGGAGACACGGGTCTGGAACCCCCGTATTTCTCTACACTGTCCCTCGTTCCACACCTGGCGCCCGGCCCGACAGGCCCGGGCGCTTTTTTCTTGCCCAGACGGAAGGCCGCAACCGATGACGCCGATCGACGAAACGCTGACCGGGATCCTGCAATCCACCCGCACCATCGCGCTGGTCGGCTGGTCGCCCAATCCGGCGCGGCCCAGTCACCGGGTGGCGGCCTACCTCGCGGCGCGCGGCTACCGGGTGATTCCGGTCAACCCCGGCCACGCGGGCGAATCCGCGCTGGGCGAGGTGGTGCGCGCCGATCTGGCGGCGATTGCCGAGCCGGTGGACATGGTCGACATCTTCCGCGCCTCGGAACACGTGCCAGGCGTCGTGGCGCAGGCGCTGGCGCATCTGCCGGGGCTGCGCACGGTCTGGTTGCAGCTTGGGGTCGAAAGCGCCGAAGGCACGGCGATGGCCGAGGCGCGCGGCGTGACCGTGGTGCAGAACCGCTGCCCGGCGATCGAGATTCCGCGCCTGCTGGGCTGATCTAGCCCTTTCCCGGCGTGCGTGCGGCCTTTTCCGCGACGCCGGACTGGCCCTCGCGCCGTTCCAGTTCGGCCAGCACATCGGCCAGCGTCACGTCGCGCGCGGCCAGCATGACCAGCAGGTGATAGACCACGTCGGCCGCCTCGGCGGTCAGGCGGGCACGGTCGCCCTTGACCGCCTCGATGATCGCCTCGATGGCTTCCTCGCCGAACTTCTCGGCGCATTTCTCGGGGCCGCGCGCCAGAAGCTTCGCGGTCCAGGAGCTTTCGGGGTCGGCCCCCTTGCGGGCGGCGATGGTGGCGGCAAGGCGGTCGAGCGCGGTCATGTCAGCCTCATCGGAATTCCGGCGGCGGCCATGTGGGCCTTGGCCTGCGCGATGGTGAAATCGCCGAAGTGGAAGATCGAGGCGGCCAGCACCGCGCTGGCGCCGCCCAAAGTCACGCCTTCGACGAGATGGTCTAGCGTGCCGACCCCGCCGCTGGCAATCACCGGAATCGGCACCGCATCGGCAATCGCGCGGGTCAGGGGCAGGTTGAACCCGGCCCGCGTGCCGTCGCGGTCCATCGAGGTCAGCAGGATCTCGCCCGCCCCCTTGGCGGCGACGGTGCGGGCGAATGCCACCGCGTCGATGCCGGTGGCGCGGCGGCCGCCGTGGGTGAAGATTTCCCAGCGTCCGGGGCTGACGGTCTTGGCGTCGATCGCGACCACGATGCACTGGCTGCCGAACCGGTCGGCGGCTTCGGCCACCACGTCGGGGTCGGCCACGGCGGCGGAGTTGAAGCTGACCTTGTCGGCCCCGGCCAGCAGCAGGGCGCGCACGTCCTCGTGGGTTCTGACGCCACCGCCCACGGTCAGCGGCATGAAGCACTGTTCCGCCGTGCGGGTGACCAGATCGAACATCGTACCGCGGTTTTCGTGGGTGGCGTGGATGTCGAGAAAGCAGAGCTCGTCCGCCCCCGCCGCATCATACGCGCGCGCGGCCTCCACCGGGTCGCCCGCGTCGCGCAGGTCGATGAAGTTCACGCCCTTGACCACGCGGCCGTCGGCCACGTCGAGGCAGGGGATGATGCGGGTTTTCAGCATGGGCGCGTCCTTCTTATGCCCCGTGGTAGCGCGGGGCGGCGGGCGGGGAAAGGGGGGCTGTCTGCCCCCCTCTTGGCCTGCGGCCAATTCACCCCCCGAGGGTATTTGGACCAAGAAGAAACATCAGGCGTCTTTGAGGGTGGCCAGAGCGGTGGCGAGGTCGATGGTGCCATCGTAGAGCGCGCGGCCCGAGATGGCACCGGCGATCACGCCGGTGTCGCGGAGAGCGGTCAGGTCGGCCAACGACGACACGCCGCCGCTGGCGATCACCGGGATGGTGACGGCGCGGGCAAGGGCCGCCGTGGCGTCGATGTTGGGGCCCTGCATCGCGCCGTCGCGGTCGATGTCGGTGTAGATCAGGGCGGCGACGCCTGCATCCTCGAAGCTGCGGGCGAGGTCGGTCGCCATGAGGTCTGTTTCGGTGGCCCAGCCCTTGGTGGCGACGCGGCCCTTGCGGGCGTCGATGCCGACCGCGACCTGCCCGGGGAACTGCCGGGCGGCCTCGCGCACCAGGTCCGGGTTTTCCACCGCCACGGTGCCGAGGATCACCCGGGCGAGGCCGCGTTCCAGCCAGAGCGCGATGGTTTCCATGTCGCGGATGCCTCCGCCAAGCTGGCAGGGCACCGCGACGCGGGCCAGGATCGCCTCGACCGCCGCGCCGTTGACGGGGGTGCCCGCGAAGGCGCCGTTGAGGTCGACCAGATGCAGCCAGTCGCAGCCCGCCGCCACGAAGGCCGCCGCCTGTGCCGCCGGATCGTCGCCGAACACCGTGGCCGCCGCCATGTCGCCGCGCAGCAGACGCACGCACTGGCCGTCCTTCAGGTCGATGGCGGGGTAGAGGATCATGGCGCTCTCCGGTCCTTGGGCTCGGGCGGTCTTTGCCACGGGGCGGGCGGGATGCCAAGGGTGCAGCGCGACCCCACGTCATGCTTGCGCCAACGGCGATTCGTCACGGATGATCGTGGCACCTTCAGGGAGGAGGCCCGCATGAAAAAACTCGCATTGATTGCCGCGATCTGTCTGGCTGCCGGTTCGGCGCTTGCCGATCCGGTAGAGGGCACGTGGAAGACGAAACCCGACGACAACGGCAATTTCGGCCATGTGCAGGTCACGCCCTGCGGGGCGGCGTTCTGCGGCACGCTGGTCAGGGCGTTCGACGGCAGCGGCAAGCAGATTCAGAGCCCGAATGTCGGCAAGCGCATCGTCTGGGACATGGTTGCCAAGGGTGGCGGTTCCTACGGCGGCGGCAAGGTCTGGTCGCCTGACCGCAACAAGACCTACACCTCGAAGATGTCGCTGAAGGGCAACGCGCTGGCGGTGCAGGGCTGCGTCATGGGCATCTGCCGCGACGGCGGGCAGTGGAGCCGGGTGAAGTAGGGTTCCCGGACCGGGTGGGGCGGTTTGTTGTGTCGTAGCAGCCCGGTCGGCGGATTTGTTCTTCTTTTGTTTACCTGCGCCGGCGCAGACTGCCGGTCATGAAGGCAAGGGAAGGACCGGGCGATGTCGGGGATGATGGTGAAGCTGGCGGGGATCGTGGCCCTGCTGCTGCTGGCGGGGTGCGAGTCGCGGCCGCTGGTGTCGGATTACAATGGGGCGAGCGTCAAGGTGCAGACCGACATGTTCACCGCCGAACCGGGGGAAAGTGCGCTGGCCGAAGCGCGGCGAATCTGCGGTGCCACGGGCAAGCGGGCGGGGTATGCCTCGACACGGGCCTTGCCGGATTACAACCACGAACACCTGTATCTGTGCCTGTAGCGGGCGCAGGGCCGCCAGCCCCGGGGGCAGGTATCAAGTCACGGCCCGGCGCGCGGCTTGGCGAACTCAGGGCCGCCAGCGCAGGAAGTTGGCGATCAGGCGCAGGCCGGTGGCCTGGCTTTTCTCGGGGTGGAACTGGGTGCCCACCATGGTGTCGCGGCCAATGATGGCGGTGATCGGCTGGCCGTAGTCGACGTGTGCCAGCCGATCGGCTGGATCGGCGACGCTGAAATGGTAGGAATGCACGAAATAGGCGTGCTCGCCGGTGGCGATGCCCGCCAGCACCGGATGGCTTTCGCCTGCCGGGTCGAGCACGAGGTCGTTCCAGCCCATGTGCGGCACTTTGAGTTGAAGATGTGGCAACTGCGGGTCTGTCGGTGTGATGCGCACGACCTCGCCGCCGATCCAGTCGAAGCCGGGCGTGTCGTGGTATTCGCGGCCCACGGTCGCCATCATCTGCATCCCGACGCAGATGCCGAGGAAGGGGCGGGCGCGGTTGGTCACCGCCTCTTCGATCGCCTCGAACAGCCCGCCGTAGGTGCCAAGCGCGCGGCGGCAGGCGGGGAAGGCGCCATCGCCCGGCAGCACGATGCGGTCGGCGCGGGCGACATCCTCGGGGCGGCTGCTGACCAGCACGTCGCCGCCGCCGACCTCCTGCGCCATGCGCTGAAAGGCTTTCTCGGCGGAATGCAGGTTGCCGCTGTCGTAATCGACGAGGACGGTCAGCATGGTCAGAGCGTGCCCTTGGTGGATGGAATGGCATCGGCCTTGCGCGGGTCGGTCTCTACCGCCAGCCGCAGGGCGCGGGCGACGGCCTTGAAGGCCGCTTCCGCGATGTGGTGGCTGTTGACGCCGTGGATCAGATCGACATGCAGGGTGATGCCGCCATGCGTCGCCAGCGCCTGAAAGAACTCGCGCACAAGCTCGGTGTCGAACGTGCCGATCTTCGGTGTCGGGAAGGCCACGTTCCACACGAGGAACGGCCGCCCCGATAGATCCAGCGCACAGCGCACCTGCGCATCGTCCATCGGCAGGGCGCATTCGCCATAGCGGCGGATGCCGCGCTTGTCGCCCAGCGCGCGGGCCAGCGCCTGGCCAAGGGCTATGCCGCAATCCTCGACCGTGTGGTGGTCGTCGATGTGCAGATCGCCCGTCGCCCGCAGCGTGATGTCGATCAGCGAATGCCGCGCCAGCTGATCAAGCATGTGGTCGAAGAAACCGACGCCGGTCCTGATGTCATAGGCGCCGCTTCCGTCGAGATCGACGGTCACGGCAATGTCGGTTTCGGCGGTGGTCCGGGTCAGGTCGGCCTTGCGCATTGGCGGGCTCCGGCAAAGGGTTGGCCGCGTTATAGGCGGGGCAGGGGTGCTTGGGAAGGGCTTCAGCCCGCCTTGCGGTGCGGCCCGAACGCCGCTGCGAGCGCCAGCATCACCCCCGACAGCGCCGCCATCATCCCGGCGGCCGAGACCGAGCCCGACAGCCCGACCATCTGCGGCCCGTAGCCCGCCACCAGATAGCCGCCCAGCGCCGCCACTGCCGCGATGGCAAGGCTCAGCCCCATCTGCACCTCCAGCCGGTCGGTCAGCAGCCGCGCGGTGGCGGGCGGGCAGATCAGCATGGCGATGGTGAGGATAGAGCCCACGGCGGTGAAGGCCGCGACGCAGGCCATTGCCGAGGCCGCGACCAGCCCCAGCGAGATTGCCCGCACCGGCAGCCCCAGCACCGCCGCATGGCCTTCGTCGAACGTCGCCATCCGCAGCGGGCGCCAGAACACGAAGGCGGCCAGCGCGATCAGCCCCGCCACCCCCGCCATCTGGCCCAGTTCGGGCGGCAACCCCGCAAGCGCCACCGGGTCGGCCAGCGAGGCCCAGCCGGTGGCATCCAGCCAGATCAGGCTTTCCAGGCTGCCATACAAAGCATGTTCCACATCCAGATGCATCGTTCCCGCGCCCGACCGCTCCAGCAGCAGGACCCCCAGCGCGAACATCGTGGTGAAGGTTACACCCATCGCCGCCCCGGAATCGATTCCGGCCAGTCGCCTTATGCCCTCGATCATGCCCACCGCCACCATCGCGGCGGCCCCCGCCCCCAGCATCATCGCCCAGGTGGCAATGCTGCCGGTCAGCAGAAACGCCACCACGATGCCCGGCAGCACGACATGGCTGATCGCGTCGCCCAGCATCGCCTGCCGCCGCAGCATCAGGAAGTTGCCCGGAATCGCGCAGGCCAGCGCCGCGAACAGCCCGATCAGCATCGGCGGCAATGAAAAGGCGACGAAATCCGCCCCCATCTCAGGCCCCCCGCGCCAGACGCGCCAGCAGCCCGCGCCGCGGGGCGACCAGAACCGAGACCACCAGCCCGGCAAAGGCCAGCAGCACGATCACCGGCCCGGTCGGCAGGTCCGGCCCCGCAGCCGAAATCGCCGCCCCGGCCCATCCCGCCGCGCCGCCCAGTGCCCCGGCGATCAGCGCCATGGTTCCGGCACGATCCGTCCACAGCCGCGCCGCCACCGCAGGCGTGATCAGCAGCGCCACGATCAGGATAAGCCCGACCACGCGGAGCCCGATCAGCACCACCCCCAGCGTCAGCAGCATCAGCGCCATGTCATACCGCGCGGGCCGCAGCCCCATCACCAGCGCGTGCCCCGGATCGAAGGCCACCATCAGCAGGGGCCGCCGCAGCAGCCCCACCAGCGCCAGCGCCAGCGCGCCGCCCCCCGCGATCAGCAGGGCATCCGCCTGCAACATGCCCGCGGTGGAGCCGAGCAGAAACCCCTCCAGCCCCGCCTGCCGCCCGGTGTTGAGCCCCTGAATAACTGTCAGAATCACGATGCCCGCCCCGTAAAAGGTCGAAAGCACCGCCCCGATCGCCGCATCCTCGGGCAGCCGGGTGCGCCGCACCAGCGCCTGCAACGCCCAAAGCCCGACCAGCGCCGAAAGCCCCGCCCCCACCAGCAGGCCCGGCAGGCTGCGCCCCTCGCCGCCAAGGGCCACCATCACCAGAAAGGCAAGGCCGACCCCCGGCAGGGTGGCATGGGCCAGCGCATCCGACACCAGCGCCCGGCGCCGCAGGAACAGGAAGGCACCCACCACCCCGGCCGCAACCCCCAGCATCGCCGCCCCCAGCGTGACCAGCGTCGCGTTGTAGCCCGACTGCAGGAACAGCGCGCTCCACATCTCTCAGGCGGCCAGCTGCGGCAGGGTGCCGCCGTAGGTCCGTGCCAGCGCCTCGCGGGTGAAGGCCGTGGCCACCGGCCCTTGCGCCATCGCCGTGCGGTTCATCAGCAGCACCCGGTCGAAATACTCCGGCACGGTGGACAGGTCGTGATGCACCGCGATCACGCTGGCGCCTTCGTCGCGCAGGCCCTTCAGCACCCCGATGATCGCGGATTCGGTTGCGGCATCGACCCCGGCAAAGGGTTCGTCGAGCAGATAGACCTCGGCCCCCTGCGCCAGCGCGCGGGCCAGGAACACCCGCTGCTGCTGCCCGCCCGACAGCGCGCCGATCTGGCGGCGGGCAAAGGCCTGCATTCCCACGCGGGCCAGACACTCCATCGCCTGCGCCTTGTGCGGCGCGCGCACCCGGCCCAGCAGGCCAAGCTGGCGATACATGCCCATCAGCACCACGTCGATCGCCCGCACCGGGAAATCCCAGTCCACACTGGCGCGCTGCGGCACATAGGCGATGCGGGCCCGCGCCACCTCCAGCGGCTGGCCCAGAAAGGCCACCGTGCCCGCCTTGCGCGGAATGATGCCCAGCGCGGCCTTCAGCAGCGTCGACTTGCCCGCCCCGTTCGGCCCGATGATCGCCGTCATGGCCCCGGCCTCGAACCGGGCGGTGACATCCTGCACCGCAGGCGCCGTGCCATAGGCGACGGTCAGGCCAAGGACATCGAGCGCGGGCAGGCCCATCCTCACACCCCCGCCAGCAGGCCGGACATGCCGCCCGCCGGGGCGCTGCCGTCCAATGCGCGGGCGATCAGCGTCACGTTGTGGTCGATCATGCCCAGATACGTGCCCTCGTAGGTGCCGTCCTTGCCCATCGCATCGGAAAACAGCTCGCCCCCGACCGAGACCGCATGGCCGCGCGCCTGCGCCCCTTCGACCAGCGCCCGGATCGAACGGTCGGAAACCGAGCTTTCCACGAACACCGCGGGCACCTTGCGCGCCACCAGCAGGTCGACCAGTTCCCCGACCCGCGCGAGGCCGGCCTCGCTTTCGGTCGAAAGCCCCTGGATGCCCTCGACCTCGAAGCCGTAGGCCCGGCCGAAATAGCCGAAGGCGTCATGCGCCGTCACCAGCACCCGCGACGAGGCGGGCACCGTCCCCAGCACGTCACGGGCATAGGTATCCAGCGCCCCGATCTCGGCAATGAACGCCGCCGCCGCCGCCGCATGGGCGGCCGCGCGGCCGGGCATCGCTTCGGTCAGCGCGGCTTCCACCACCGGCACCACCTGCGCCCAGAGCGTCGGGTCCATCCACACATGCGGGTCGAAGCGGTCGGGATATTGCGGGTTGCCGCGCAGCACCTCGCGCGGCAGCGCCTCGGCCACCGCCACGACGCGGCGGCTGCGGGAGAGCCCGTTCAGGAAATCCTCCATCTGCGCTTCCAGATACAACCCGTGCCACAGCACGAGGTCGGCCCTCGCCAGTGCCGCAATGTCGCTGCGGGTCTGGCGGTAGCCGTGCGGGTCCATTCCCGGCCCCATCAGCGCCCGCACCGCCCCGCCACCGATCCGCCGCGCGGCATCGGCAATCATCCCGGTGGTGGCAACGATCACCGGGCCCGTGTCGGCGCCGAGCGGGGCGGCAAGCAGGCCCGCGGGCAGCATGGCAAGCAGGGTTCGGCGGTTCAGCAACATGACGGGGAAGCCTCCAGGTTGACTGACAGATATGCGATTAAGTCGCAATGTCAATATGCTTGCGAGCAATTCTCAATCGCATTCCCTGGCCAGAAAGCAGAAAGGCTGCCGAAGCAGCCTGTTGCACCGAAACAGCGTTGGAAAGTCTGGAGCGGGCGAAGGGATTCGAACCCTCGACCCTAACCTTGGCAAGGTTATGCTCTACCCCTGAGCTACGCCCGCACTCCGTGGCGCGTCACTAGCGCATGTTCCGCGCAAGGGCAAGCGGCTTTGATGCCCCCGTCACGGCAGCAGCGCCCCATGCGCCAGCGCGCGCTCGTCCGGCGTTTCCGGGCGGATCGACACAAAGCCGCTGGTGCCGCAATCGGGCAGGCCAAGGGCGGCGATCAGCGGCGCATCGTAGTGCCCCGACAGCAGCAGGATGCCTTCCGCCGCCAGCCGGTCCCGGGTGCCGCGCCCGCCGTCGCCCCGGATGCGGCGCATGAAATCCTGCTGCCGCGCCACCGCCTCGATCACGTCGCGGCCGATCGGGCGGCGCTGCACCTCGCGGAACAGCGCCATCACGCGGGCATTCCCGGTCGCCCCGGCAAAGATCCGCGCCACCGCCTCGGGCGGCACCGTCCGCCAGAAGTTCGGCGGGCAGGGCTGGTCGCGCAAGAGCCACAGGATATGGGCAAACCCCGCGGCCGAGATGCTTTTCTTCGAATCCTTGTTCTGGCCGACCGTCAGATGGTCGCGCCGCGCCACGAACAGGCCCAGCCAGCACAGCGCGCGCGCCTCATCCACCGCGACCAGCAGGCAGGGCGCGTCGATGGCCTCGGTCGGGATCATCCAGTTGCCACCCATGGTATGCTTGATGTCGACATCATGGCCCAGAATGACAGTATCCAGCCGCCCCTTCGGCAACCCCAGCGCCGCGCGCAGGTCGATCTCGACCCGCGTGCCGATATAGGTCTTTTCGGTCTTTTCCAGATCGTCATAACAGCGCCGCCCGGTCTTGGCGGTCTGTATGACGGCATCGACACAATCGCGCAGCGTTTGCGGAATTGTTTCCGCCAGCGCAACAGCGCCCCCGGCCCGCCGCGTCACCTCCAGCCCCAGCGCCGACAGCAGGGCGAAATCGGGGTGCCCCGGCACGACCGCGCTGGCGGGCAGGGCGCGCCGCACCTAGCCGCGCACCGCCACCAGCCGGCGGGCGCTGATCGCCGCCGCCACCCGTTCGGCCACGGCGCGCGCCACGGGGGGCGGAAAGGCGTTGCCGACCTGCCGGTAGGCGTTGGTCTTGGCGCCGGTGATCTGCCAGTCATCGGGAAAGCCCTGCAGCCGCGCCACCATCGGCACCGTCAGGCGCGGCATCCCGACATGGTCCGCACCCGGCGCCCCGGGCGCCAGCGTGCGCCCCTCGACCCCAAGTGCTGCCCAGGCGCGGCGCGCCCGCGTCGGCCCCAGATCCGGCCCGCCGTGCTTTTTCGAGCCGCCGACGATGGTCGGCGCTATCTCGTCGGCCTGCGCCCGCCAGGCATCCGCCCCCGGCCAGCCGCCCGCCGCCATCAGGTCGTGCAGCGTATCGCCCACCGTGGCGGGGTTGTGGGCGTTGGGTTCCGGCCAGCCGAACAGGTCGGCCCGGTCGGCCCGGATCGCCACGATCACCACCCGGGGCCGCAGCTGCGGCACCCCGTAATCCGAGGCATTCAGCAGCCGCCAGTCGGTTTCATACCCCAGGCCGCGCAACTGCCGCTTCAGCCGCTCGCGGTAGTCGTGAAACACCGCATCCAGAAAGCCGCGCACGTTCTCGATCATCACGGCCTTGGGGCGCACCGCGTCGACGATTTCCAGCGCGTCGTTGAACAGGTTGCGTTCGTCCTGCTCGCCCAGCTGCTTGCCCGCCACCGAGAACGGCGGGCAGGGCAGGCCGCCCGCCACCAGATCGACCCCGGCGAAATCGGCCGCGCGGGCCTTGAACAGCCGCACGTCCTCCTCGATCACGTTCCAGCGCGGGCGGTTGTGCCGCAGGGTCTGGCAGCAGTGCCGGTCGATCTCGACCAGCGCCTCATGGCCGAATCCGGCCTTTTCCAGCCCCAGCGCCTGACCGCCGGCCCCGGCACACAACTCGATGGATGTCAGCATGTCGCGCGCCCCCCTGACCTGCATACAACCGCTTGCGCCGCGCCAAGTCCAGCGCCTGACTCAGGTTCCCGCAATGTTCTAACCCGCCCGCCCGCGCCCGGCAAGCCGCCCCGAAACGCAAAATGGCCGCCAGAGGCGACCATTTGCAAACCCTCCGGCCAAAGGCCGGAATATTGGAGCGGGCGAAGGGATTCGAACCCTCGACCCTAACCTTGGCAAGGTTATGCTCTACCCCTGAGCTACGCCCGCATCCTTTGGGTCCGGCTGATCTATAAAACCGCCGACCCGGCTGCAAGGGGGAAAGTGCGGTGCCCGCAAGAATTCCCGCGCCCCCCGCCTGCGCCCCCGTTTCTCATTGGCCCAAATACCCTCGGGGGTGGGGTCCGGGGCGGGGGCAGACAGCCCCCGCCCCGGCGCCTGCCGCAAGACCGGCGCCTGCCGCGCACCGAGCCCTAGCCCTCCAGTTCCACCAGCAGATCCTTGGCGTCGATCTGGCTGCCGGGGCTGACATGCAGCGCCTTCACGGTGGCGCTGCGGTCGGCGTGCAGGCCGGTTTCCATCTTCATCGCCTCGATGGTCAACAGCAGGTCCCCCGCATGGACCTTCTGCCCCACCGTCACCGCGACCGAGGCAATCGAGCCCGGCATCGGCGCGCCCACATGCGCCGGGTTGCCCTCGACCGCCTTCGGCTTCACCGCCGCCTTGGCCTTCAGCGCGCGGTTCGGCACCCGGATCACCCGGGGCTGGCCGTTCAGCTCGAAGAACACCTTCACGTCGCCGTCGTCGCCGGCCTCGCCCACGGTCTGAAGGCGGATCTCCAGCGTCTTGCCGGGGTCGATCTCGGCGGTGATCTCCTCGCCCGGTTCCATGCCGTAGAAGAAGGTCCGCGTCGGCAGGGTGCGCACCGGGCCATAGATGCGGTGGCGGGCGCGGTAGTCCATGAACACCTTGGGATACATCAGGTAGCCGTTCAGATCCTCGTCGTCGACGGTTTCCTCCTCGGCCTCGTCCGACACCGCCGCCAGATCCTGCGCCAGCCTGGCCCGCGCGGCTTCCAGGTCCACCGCCGCCAGATGCGCGCCGGGCCGGGCGGTGTTGGGCGCCTCGCCCTTCAGCACCCGGGCCGAGATGCCCGCGGGCCAGCCGCCATGCGGTTGCCCCAGATTGCCGCGCAGCATGTCCACCACCGACTCGGGGAAGGCCACGTCCACCGCCGGGTCTTCGACCTGCGCGCGGGTCAGACCCTGCGCCACCATCATCAGCGCCATGTCGCCCACCACCTTGGAGCTGGGCGTGACCTTGACGATGTCGCCGAACATCCGGTTGGCATCGGCATAGGCCTGCGCCACCTCGTGCCACCTCTCCTCCAGCCCCAGCGACCGCGCCTGCGCCTTCAGGTTGGTGAACTGGCCCCCGGGCATTTCATGCAGCCAGACTTCCGACGCGGGGGCGGGCAGGCCCGACTCGAACGCCGCATATTGCGCGCGCACCTGTTCCCAGTAGTTCGACATCCGCCGGATCGCGGCAATATCCAGCCCGGTATCGCGGTCGGTGTGGCGCAGCGCCTCGACGATGGAGCCGAGGCAGGGCTGCGAGGTGCCGCCCGAAAAGGCGTCCATCGCCGCATCGACCGCATCCACCCCGGCATCGCAGGCGGCCAGCACCGTCGCCCCGGCAATGCCGCTGGTGTCGTGGGTGTGGAAATGGATCGGCAGCCCGACCTCCTCCTTCAGCGCCCTGACCAGCACGCGGGCGGCGGCGGGTTTCAGGAGCCCCGCCATGTCCTTCAGCCCCAGCACATGCGCGCCCGCAGCCCTCAACTCCTGCCCCATCGCGACGTAGTATTTCAGGTCATACTTGGCGCGGTCCGGGTCGAGAATGTCGCCGGTATAGCAGATCGACCCTTCGCAGACCTTCTTCGCCTCGATCACCGCATCCATCGCGACGCGCATGTTCTCGACCCAGTTCAGGCTGTCGAACACCCGGAACACGTCGACCCCGGTCTCCGCCGCCTGTTTCACGAAGGCCTGCACCACGTTGTCAGGGTAATTGGTATACCCCACCCCGTTCGAGGCGCGCAGCAGCATCTGCGTCATTACGTTGGGAAGCCGCTCGCGGATGTCGCGCAGCCGCTGCCACGGGCATTCCTGCAGGAAGCGGTAGGCGACATCGAAGGTCGCGCCGCCCCAGCATTCGACCGAGAACAGCCCGCCGAGGTTTGCCGCATAGGCGGGCGTTGCCCGGATCATGTCGATCGACCGCATCCGGGTTGCCAGCAGCGACTGGTGGCCGTCGCGCATCGTGGTGTCGGTGATCAGCACGCGGGTCTGCGCCGCCAGCCAGTCGGCCACCGCCTGCGGGCCTTCCGCCTCCAGCAGGGTGCGGGTGCCGGGGGCGGGCTTGCCTTGCAGCAGGGGCGGGCGGGGGATCTTGACCACCGCCACCGGCCGCGTGCGCCCGGCAGTCTCGGGGTGGCCGTTCACCGTGATGTCGGCAATGTAGGTCAGGATCTTGGTCGCCCGGTCGCGCCGCTTCTTGAACGCCATCAGTTCCGGCGTCGTGTCGATGAACTTGGTGGTGTAGGTGTTGTTCAGGAAGGTCGGGTGCTTCAGCAGGTTCTCGACAAAGGCGATGTTGGTCGACACGCCGCGAATGCGGAACTCGCGCAGCGCCCGGTCCATCCGCGCGATCGCCTTCTCCGGCGTCTGCGCCCAGGCGGTAACCTTGACCAGCAGGCTGTCGTAATAGCGGGTGATCACGCCGCCCGCGTAGGCCGTGCCGCCGTCGAGCCTTATGCCCATGCCGGTCGCGCTGCGATAGGCCGTCAGGCGGCCGTAGTCAGGGATGAAGTTGTTCTGCGGGTCTTCGGTCGTCACCCGGCACTGCACGGCATGGCCCGACAGATGAATGTCTTCCTGCCGCGCCACGCCCGTTGCCTCGGCCAGCGTCGCCCCTTCGGCAATGCGGATCTGCGCCTGCACGATGTCGATGCCGGTCACCTCCTCGGTGACGGTATGTTCGACCTGCACCCGCGGGTTGACCTCGATGAAATAGAATTTGTCGCTGTCCATATCCATCAGGAACTCGACGGTGCCCGCGCATTCATACCCGACATGGGCGCAGATGCGGCGGCCAAGGTCGCAGACCTCGGCGCGCTGGGCGTCGGTCAGGTAAGGGGCGGGGGCGCGCTCGACCACCTTCTGGTTGCGGCGCTGCACGGTGCAGTCGCGCTCGTAAAGGTGATAGATGCTGCCGTACTTGTCGCCCAGAATCTGCACCTCGACATGCCGGGCGCGCAGGATCATCTTTTCAAGGAAGCCCTCGCCGTTGCCGAAAGCCGCCTCGGCCTCACGCCGCCCCTCGCGCACCTTGTCGGCCAGTTCCTCCGGCCCGTTGATCGGCCGCATCCCGCGCCCGCCGCCTCCCCAGCTTGCCTTCAGCATCAAGGGATAGCCCACTTCGGCGGCCTGGCGCTTCACTTCGTCCATGTCGTCGCCCAGCACCTCGGTCGCGGGAATCACCGGCACCCCGGCTTCCATCGCCACCCGGCGTGCCGAGGCCTTGTCGCCCAACGCCCGCATGGTGTCGGCCTTCGGCCCGATGAAGGCGATGCCCGCCGCCACGCAAGCCTCTACGAAATCAGGGTTTTCCGACAAGAGCCCATAGCCGGGATGGATCGCGTCCGCGCCTGAAAGCTTCGCCACCCGGATGATTTCCGGGATGCTGAGATAGGCCCCCACCGGGCTCAGCCCCTCGCCGATCCGGTAGGCCTCGTCGGCCTTGAAGCGGTGCAGCGACAGCTTGTCCTCTTCAGCGAACACCGCGACGGTCTTCTTGCCCATCTCGTTGGCGGCGCGCATCACGCGGATGGCAATCTCGCCCCGGTTGGCAATAAGGATCTTGCGGAATTCGGCCATGGTGGTTCCCCCGGGGCTGGTGTCGGACCCGACGCACTCTAGGGGTGCTGCGCTGCGGCGCAATAGCCTGCAAGGTCCGGCGCTCAACATTTGTCACGGATTCGCGGCGAATGGATAGGTCATCGCGGCTGACGTGAAAAACATGGGGAACAATCGCGGAACACTTCTTTCCCTCGGCAGCGCGCCGGGGTAGGGTGCCCCGATGAACGGCGATGACGAGAATGATGCCTTCGAGGCGGCGGTGCCGCTGAGCCAGCGCGCCATGGCGGCGCGGGCTGGTGGTGATGTAAACAGACACTACCTAGATGATCTGAATCCTGCTCAACGGGTCGGTGTCGAGGCATTGGACGGCCCGGTGCTGATGCTGGCGGGGGCGGGCACCGGCAAGACCAAGGCGCTCATGGCTCGTGTTGCGCACATCCTCACGCTTGAACGGGCAAAGTCACACGAAATTCTCGCGGTTACATTCACCAACAAAGCTGCCAAGGAAATGAAGGATCGCTTGGGAAAGACGCCGTTCGAACTGGAGCGCTTCCTTTACCCCCGCGGACTCCCTTGGATGGGCACATTCCATTCCCTTTCCGCGAAGATCCTGCGCCGCCATGCCGAATTGGCGGGCCTGAAATCCAACTTCACCATCCTTGACACCGACGACCAGTTGCGCCTGCTGAAACAACTGATCGCCGCCGCCAACATCGACGAAAAGCGCTGGCCCGCGCGCCTGCTGGCCGGGCTGATCGACAGTTGGAAGAACCGCGCCTGGACGCCGACAAAAGTGCCGCTGTCAGAGGCATCCGCCTACAACGGTCGCGGCACCGAACTTTACGAACAGTATCAGGACCGCCTGCGCACCCTGAACGCCACCGATTTCGGCGACCTGCTGCTGCATGTCGTGACGATCTTTCAGGCCCACCCCGACGTGCTGGCGCAATACCAGCGCTGGCTGCCCTACATCCTGGTGGACGAGTATCAGGATACCAACGTCGCGCAATACCTGTGGCTGCGGCTGCTGGCGCAGGGGCATCGCAACATCTGCTGCGTGGGCGACGACGACCAGTCGATCTACGGCTGGCGCGGCGCCGAGGTCGGCAACATCCTGCGCTTCGAGAAGGATTTTCCGGGCGCCCATGTGGTGCGGCTGGAACAGAACTACCGCTCCACCCCGCACATTCTGGCGGCGGCCAGCGGCGTGATCGCCAGGAACGCGGGCCGTCTCGGCAAGACCCTGTGGACCGAGGCGCAAGACGGCGAGAAGGTCCGCCTGATCGGCCATTGGGATGGCGAGGAAGAGGCGCGCTGGATCGGGGAAGAGGTTGAGGCGCTGCAACGCGGCACCCGCAGCCTTGCCCCGCATGGCCTTGACGACATGGCGATTCTTGTCCGCGCCAGCCACCAGATGCGCGCGTTTGAAGACCGCTTCCTGACCATCGGACTGCCTTACCGGGTGATCGGCGGCCCGCGCTTCTACGAACGGCTGGAGATTCGCGACGCGATGGCCTACTTCCGCCTCGCCGTCAGCCCCGAGGATGATCTGGCGTTCGAACGCGTGATCAACACCCCCAAGCGGGGCTTGGGCGACAAGGCGCAGGCCGACATCCAGCGCACCGCCCGCTCGTCGGGCGTGTCGCTGCTGGAAGGCGCGCGCGAACTGCTGGCGCTGAAGGCGATCGGCGGCAAGGGCGCGGGGCACCTGCGCGCCTTTGTCGATGGGGTGGACCGCTGGCATTGGTTTGTTGTGAACTCAGCCAATGTTGAACTGCTTGAGCAATTAGATGAAGAGTTGGAAAGGCTAAAGGATGAAGACTTTACCGAGCTTTCAGATATTGACCGGGCAGCGGCAGTCAAAGAGCGAGACGCAGCTCTAACAGCGATTGAATTCAAACTACTGCTGCTTAGAAGCCATGTCGCCCTTGCCGAACAGATTCTGGAGGAATCCGGCTACACCGCCATGTGGCAGAACGACAAGACGCCCGAGGCGCCGGGGCGGCTCGACAACCTCAAGGAACTGGTCAAGGCGCTGGAACAGTTCGACAATCTGCAAGGCTTCCTCGAACACGTCTCGCTGATCATGGAAAACGAGACCGAGGAGGCCGCCGAAAAGGTCACCATCATGACCCTGCACGCCGCCAAGGGGCTGGAGTTTCCGGTGGTGTTCCTGCCCGGCTGGGAAGACGGGCTGTTCCCCAGCCAGCGCAGCATGGACGAATCCGGCCTCAAGGGGCTGGAGGAGGAGCGCCGCCTCGCCTACGTCGGCATCACCCGCGCCGAGGAACTGTGCACGATTTCCTTCGCCGCCAACCGCAGGCTCTACGGCCAGTGGCAGTCGGCGCTGCCGTCGCGCTTCATCGACGAACTGCCCGCCGACCATGTCGAGGTGCTGACGCCGCCCGGCCTCTACGGCGGCGGCTACGGCGCGGCGGGGATGCAGGGCGGCCACGGCGGCGGCTCGACCATCGAACAGCGCGCGGCCAGCGCCAATGTCTACAACTCGCCCGGCTGGAAACGCCTGCAGGACCGCGCCGCCACCCGCCCGATGGCCCAGCCGCGCGAGGCGCGCAACACGGTGATCGACCTCGCCGCCGTGTCGTCCTTCACGCTCGACGACCGGGTGTTCCACGTCAAGTTCGGCTACGGCACCGTCACCGGAATCGAGGGCGACAAGCTCGATGTCGATTTCGACAAGGCCGGTGTCAAAAAGATCGTGGCCCGTTTCGTTGTCGCTGCCGATTCGGTCGATGAGGTGCCCTTCTAGGGCCGAAAACCCCCCTTTCAAGGCCATGTGCCTGTAAAGGCTTGCACAAAAATAAATCTCAAATTGATCCAGGTTAGAGCCTTGCTCTATCGCCAAATTATTATCAGAATGATACAACCCTAAGCTTAAATGCAGAATCCTGCTACCGCTTGAGGGGGTTTCCCGACATGACGGCGCATACCATCATCCTTGGCCCTGCCAGGGTTTCCGGAGGCATGGCTACCGATCACCACTTCGGCGCCAACGTGACCTTCAAGCAGAATTTCCTCGACCCCGGCGGCCCGTTCGACCGGCTGCACGACCTGCTCGGCTTCACGGACATGCGGTTTCCCGGCGGCACGGTCACCGAAGAGGCCACCTACGAAATGTCGGACCGATACACCGACCGCGGCAACCCCACCGGCATCGACCCCGGCGGCGGCGGCCGCTTCGTGACCTACCCCGCCTTTTCCGATCATGCCGAGGAACATGACGCCCGCGCGATGCTGGTGTTTCCCACCGAACGCACGCTGTCCGACGACCCCTACGGCACGCGCACCGTCACGCCCTTCGGCGTCTATCACACCCTCAACAGCATGAACCTGGTGATGGAGGGCGCCTACGGCCCGATCGACATCCACACCATCGAGATCGGCAACGAGTTCTGGTATCTCGACGCGCGCATGACCGCGACGGAATACGGCACGGTTGCCAACACCATGGCGCCCGGCCTGCAATTCATCATCGACCAGCACCGCGCCACGCTTGATGACCCCGACGCCTGGGAGGAACCGCGCATCGCCGTGCAGGCGGCACAGGGCTTCCAGGTCGCGGAAAACGCCGCGGTGATCGCCGGGCTGGACGATCCGGCCCGGGCGGCGATCGACACCGTGATCCAGCACTACTACCCGCAGCATTACGAACGGATCGACGATTTCGACAACGCCTTCAACCGGATGGACGATTTCGCCAATGCCCCGGGCTTCGGCCCGCTGGAATACTTCGTGTCCGAATGGAACATCCGGTCCACCCAGGTGGCCGAAACCGGGCTGACGCAGGCCTCGGCGCTGGTCGAGCAGATGCAGACCATGCTGGAGGAAGGCGTCGATTACGCCACCGTCTGGGGCACGCAATACCTCAACCTGCACAGCCGCCTTTCCACGCTGACACCCGATGCGGATGCGCCGGGCGGCTATGCCACCACCCTGACGGCGGCGGGCGAGGCGTTCCGCATGATGGCCGAAACCCTGCCCGGCACCCATGTGCTGTCGGCCGACACGCCGATCGAACTGCGCGAATACATCGGCACCGCCCCCGAAGACCGCCCCGAAGGCCACCGCGACCAGTTGGTGATGCACGCCTTTGCCGATGCCGACCATACCGTGATCTTCCTGTCGTCGCGCACCGACCAGCCGATGGAGATCACGCTCGACCAGCACGGTCTGGTGCCCGATTACACCCACCTCTGGGCGCAGACGCTCGGCGTGCTGGATGATCCGACCACCGCGGTGGACGAGGGCGACCCGACCGCCTATCTCGCCCGGCCCCATGTCACCACCCATCACGGCAATGCGCTGACCAATGACGAAACCGGCAACATCGAGGTGACGCTGGGCGCCTACGAGATGATCCGGCTGGAATTCACCACCTCGGAAACCGGGGTGCAGATGCGGGGCGACGACCAGATGGTCGATCCCGCCGCGAACTATGCCGACTACATGCCGGGCAGCGCCCATGATGACCGGATCGAGGGCAATCTGGGCAACGACACCCTGCTGGGCGGTGCGGGCAACGACCGGATCGACGGCGGCACCGGCAACGACGTGCTGCGGGGCGACACCGGCAACGATGCGCTGTTCGGCAATGACGGCGATGACCGGATCACCGGCGGCGCGGGCAATGACACGCTGATCGGCGGCTTGGGCAATGACACGCTGCAAGGCGACGGCGGCACCGACCATTTCATCGTCTCGGTCGAAGGCGACAGCACGATCACCGGTTTCCACCCCTCGAAAGGCGAGACGCTCAGCTTCCTGCGCCACTACGAAACCGCGCAGGATGTGCTGGACCGCATGACGGTCGAGGGCGACGACGTGCGCATCACCCATGACGACGGCGTGACCGACCTGCCGGGCATGGCGTCCGAAGTCGGGTCGCTGGCCGCCTCGCTCAGCGATTTCATGGAAGACTCGCCGGTGGCGGCCGAGGTGGATGCCCTGCTGCAACCCGCACCCGACGGCGGGCCGCCGCCGCCCCCGACCCCCGAGGAAATCGCGGCGCTGCCCGACATCGCGGACGATTATGTCCATGCCGAACTGCTGCTCTCCCTGACGCCATCGCAGATGGCCGAGCACATGGCGAACCTGAGCGATGACGCCTTCGACGACATGCTGACCGGCGTCAACATCGACATCCTGTTCTACGCGATGGACGACGCCTCGCTCGCCGCCTTCATGAACGCGCTCGACCCCGAACGGCTTGACATGGTGCTGGACGATCTGGCCCCCGGCACCGTCACCACCCGGCTTGAACTGATGGAGGATGGCGTCAACACCTTCCTGCCCGCACTGGGCACCGAGGCGCTGGTCGGCCTGCTGCAAGAAGTCGATGCCGAGGACGGCAAGGCCATCATGGCGCAGATGACCGCCGAAACCCGCGAAGACCTGCGCGGCTGCGTCACCGGCGAATACCCCGGCGAGGACCAGCCCGACGACCTGCAATACCTGTTCAGGGAACCGCCGCCCGGCGAGGAACCGGAAGACCCCGAGCCCGAGCCCGAGCCCGAGCCGGCGTCAGGGGGCGGCAGCTGCTTCGTGGCCACCGCGGCCTATGGCGACCGCAACCACCCCGACGTGGTCTACCTGCGCGCGGTGCGCGACCGCATCCTGATCCACCATGGCGCGGGGCGGCTTTTCATCGCGGCCTATTGGCAGGTCGGCCCGGTGCTGGCGCGGTGGCTCGCCCCCTATCCCGGCGCGCGCGGTCTGACACGCCGCCTGCTGGGCCGGATGATCGCCCGGATGCGCCGCGCCGATCTGGTCGCCCGCCACGGCCACCCCTGACGGCAGCGGCGCGCCCGGTCACGCCCCGCGCAGCACGATGTCCAGCGCGGCGCACAGCCGGTCCACCTCGGCCAGCGTGTTGTAATGCACCATCGACACCCGCAGAACGCCGCCGTCGCCCTCCAGCCCCAGATCCTCGATCAGGCGGCGCGAATGGAAATCGCCGTGCCGGATGGCAACCTTGTGCGCGTCCATCGCCCGCGCCACCGCGCCCGAATCCTGCCCGGCGATCCGGAACGCCACGGTCGGCACCCGGGCTGAGCCTTCGTTGCGCGCCGCCCCGATCACCCGGCAGTCGTTGCGCCCGCCCAGATAGTCCAGCAGGCGCCCGACCAGCGCATCCTCCTGCAGCGTCACCGCCGCAAACCCCGCCTCGATCCCGGCGCGGGTCGCGGCCCCGCCCGCATCGCCGCCAAGACCGCCAAGATAGTCGCGGATCGCCGTTACCGAATAGGCGCATTCATAGCTCGGGTTGCCGGGTTCCAGCTTGCCCGGCACTTTGTCGCGGCCGTAGAAATAATGATACAGCGGGTCCAGTTCCAGCAGCAGGTCATGCTTGCCATACATCACCGCGTAATGCGGCCCGAAGGTCTTGTAGAGGCTGAAGACATAGTAATCGACATCCCAGGCCCGCACGTCGATCGCCCGGTGCGGCGCATAGGCCACCGCATCGACACAGATCCGCGCGCCGCGGTCATGCACGAAACGGGCATAATCGGCCACCGGCTGCACCTGGCCCAGAATGTTCGAGACATGCGTGACGCAGACCAGCCTGGTCCGCGCGGTCATGATCGCACCCAGATCCTCCAGATCCAGCGCCAGCGTCTCGTGGTTCAGCGGCCAGACCTTCACCGTGATGCCGAACTCGCGCAGGCCGACCCAGGGCCCGATGTTGGATTCGTGGTCGGCCATCGACACGATCACCTCGTCGCCCGGTGAAAGCTGGCTGCGCATCGCGCGGGCCAGGTTCTGCATCAGCACCGTGGTCGAGGGGCCGAACACGATCTCCTCTGCCCGTTCGGCGTTCATCAGCATCCGCGCCGCCTCGCGCCCGTCGCGCAGCGCGGCGGCGGCGGCCAGCGACAACTCGTAGCTGCCGCCGATCTGCACGTTGCGCGTCAGCAGGAAGTCGGTCATCCGCTCCACCGCGCCGCGCAGGATCTGCGACCCGCCGGCATTGTCGAACAGCGTCCAGCCCAGCGACAGGCCGGGGAACTGGCGGCGCACATGGTCCAGATCAAGGGGTTTGGTCAAGGCTCGTCTCCG
Organism: Paracoccaceae bacterium Fryx2; assembly: GCA_032334235.1. Classification (NCBI taxonomy): domain Bacteria; kingdom Pseudomonadati; phylum Pseudomonadota; class Alphaproteobacteria; order Rhodobacterales; family Paracoccaceae; species Paracoccaceae bacterium Fryx2. Next base: position 1,416,691 of record JAVSGI010000005.1, on the reverse strand, counting down.
TGTCAGGGGCGGCGGGGATGCCCCGCGCCGGGAATGTCGTCCGCCTAGCGCCTGCCTGCCGCGTAGCGTTTTTCCAGCCGGGCCACGATCTCGACCAGCGGCCACAGCAGCAGCACGTAAAGGATCGCAGCCCCGATCAGCGGGCTGGGGTTGGCGGCCAGCGCCTGCGCCTGCGTCGCCTGTTTCAGCAGGTCCGGCATCGCCACCACCGAGGCGAGCGCGGTATCCTTCATCACGTTGATGCAGTTGTTGGTCAGCGGCGGAATCACGATGCGGATCGCCTGCGGCAGTATCACCTTGACCATGGTGTGCCGGTAGCCCAGCCCCAGCGCCGCCGACGCCTCGAACTGCCCGCGCGGGATCGCCTCGATCCCGGCGCGGAAGATCTCGGCGGTATAGGCCGCCGAGACCAGCGACAGCGCCGACACCGCCGACAGGAACGGCGACAGCCGGATGCCGACGAAGGGCAGCGCGTAATAGATCAGGATCAGCAGCACCAGCAGCGGGATCGAGCGCATGAAGTTGATGTAGATCCTGGCCAGGACCTGCATCCAGCGCGGCGCGTAAAGCCGCACCAGCGCAAGCCCCAGCCCCAGGCCCAGCCCGGCCAGAATGCTGACGGCCCCGATCTGCAGGGTGATCCACAGCCCCGACAACAGCAGCGGAAAGGTGCGGATCAGGACCGGCACATTGAAGAAGGTATCAATCAGTTCCATGCCCGGCCCCTTGCGGTTGCGGCGGCGGGGGAGCCCGGCGCCGCGCCTGCCTTATTGCAGTTTCGGCATGTCGAGCACGGTCGCGGTCGAGGTCGCGGGCTCGGGGTCGGCGCCGAACCACTTCTTGTGGGTCGCTGCGACAAAGCCTTCCTGTTTCAGCGTGGTCAGGATCGCGGACACCTCGGCCGCCAGCGGGGCGTCCTTGGCGAACATCATCGAATATTGCTCGCCGGTCAGGATGCGCTCGGCCACCAGCAGCTCGGGCTTGTCCTTGGCATAATATTGCAGGGCCGGAATGTCGCTGATGTAGCCATCGACCCGGCCGTTGACCAGATCGAGCATCGCAGGCGCCAGCCCCTCGTAGCGGCGGATCTCGGCAAGGCCGTATTTCGCCTGATTCTCGGTCGCCCACATGTCACCGGTCGATCCGGTATCGACGCCGATGATCTTGCCCGACATGTCGGCCAGCCCCTTGAGCCCGCTGGCCGCCGTGACGGTCAGCGACTGGTCGCTGTCATAATAGGCCTGGGCAAAGCTGACCTCGGCAAGCCGCTTCTGGGTGATGGTGATCGACGACATCGCCATGTCGATCCGCCCCGACTGCACCGCCGAGAACAGGCCGTTGAACGGAATGTTCTCCAGTTTCAGGTCGCGCCCCAGACGTGCGGCGATCTCGGTCGCCAGATCGATCTCGAACCCGACGAAGGCGCCGCTGTCATCCTGGAATTCCCACGGCACGTTGCCGATGTTGGCACCCACCGTCAGGTCCGCCGCCTGCGCCTGCGCCGTGAACGCCAGTGCCGCCGCAATGGCCGTGGCCTGCAAGAAGGATCTTCTGAACATGTCGCTTGTCCTTTCCCTGTTGATTTTACCCTGTTGGCCGTCAAACTGGTCTGACCGGTCAGGCCAAACCAAGCATGATGCCTTTTTGAAAGCAAGGCGGTAGTTGGAAGGCCGGACGGGGCGAAATGGAACGGGAAAGCAGGGTGAACCGGATCGAACGCGACGACGGGGGGGCAGCACCGGGCTGGATGCCGCTGCCGCAGGTGGTGGCGCGCAAGTTGCAGACCATGATCCTGAACGGAACCCTGAAGCCTGGCGACCGCATTCCGTCGCAGCGCGTGCTGTCGGACAGCTTTTCCGTCAGCCGGGCCTCGCTGCGCGAGGCGCTTCTGACCCTTGAAACGCTGGGCCTGATCCGCACCGAACCGGGGCGCGGCACCTTCGTCACCGCCGGGCGGCAAAGCCCCGATGCGGCCGACCTGAAATGGCGCTACGCCGACAGCTACCCGATGCCCGACGTGTTCCAGACCCGGCTGATGCTGGAAAGCCAGATCAGCGCCGCGGCCGCCGCGGTCATCGGCGCCATGCCTCTGGCCGCGCTGGCCGAGGCCACCGACCGGATGGAACGCTGCTGGGAGGAGGGCGATCTTCTGTCGAACGTCGAGGCCGATCTGGCGTTCCATCTGGCGATTGCCCAATCCTGCGGCAACCGGCTGCTTCTGACGCTCTATGACACGGTGCGCAGCCTGCTGACCGAAACCCAGCGCCAGCCGATTCCGCGCACCCGGTCGGACCGGATGCGCGAATCGCTCGCCGAACACCGGGCGGTCATCGCGGCGCTGGCCGCAGGCGATGCCGAGGCGGCGCGGCAGGCGATGGCGGCGCATGTGCGCAACACGGCGCTTTGCGCCGGGATCGTGATCTGATCGGGTTCGGGCTTGCAGCGGCGGGCTGGCGGTGCCGCGGGAGCCTCCGGCGGGGATATTTGAGAACAGAAGAAAGGGTCAGGGGCGGTTCAGGCGGTGGGCGGCGCGGTCAAGCCCATGGACGGCAAGGCCCGCGAGCAGGCCCCAGAAGGCCGCGCCGATGCCGAACACCGCGACGCCTGCGGCGGTGACGGTCAGGGTGACGGCGGCGGCGAAGCGTTGCGGCGGCGCGGCAAAGGCCCCGGTCAGCGCGCCGGTCAGGGGCCCCAGCAGCGCAAGCCCGACCAGCGCCGTGACCAGCGCGGCAGGCAGGGCGGCGATGAACCCCAGGATCAGCGGGCTGAACAGGCCCAGCGCCACCCAGATGCCCGCATAGACCAGCCCGACCCGCCAGCGCCGGTCGCGGTCGGGGTGGACATCGGGGCCAAGGCAGATCGCTGCCGTGATCGCCGCCATGCTGGTGGTGTGGGCGCCGAACAGCGCGCTCAGCGCCGACAATCCGCCCGTGACCAGCAGGGCAGGGCGCACCGGCGCCGCGTAGCCCGCGGCGCGCAGCGTAGCAAAGCCCGGCAGGTTCTGCGACGCCATGGTGACAAGGTAGAGCGGCAGGCCAAGGCCCAGCAGCACGCCGGGACGGAAGTCGGGGGGGATGAAGGTCAGGGCGGGCGGCGGCAGGGAAAGCCCCGGCAGGGCGGCCGCCCCGGTGGCAAAGGCCAGCGCCAGCCCGCAGCCCAGTGCCGCCAGCACCGCCAGCGCCGGATTGGCCAGCCGCACCAGCAGGAAGACGGCGACCATCGGCAGCACCAGCAGCGGCAGCGCCAGCGCCGCGCCGGGCAGTGCGAGGCAGAACGGCAAGAGCACGCCCGCCAGCATCCCCGCCGCGATGCCGTCCGGGATCAGCGCCACCGCGCGCCCCAGCGGCCCGAGCGCCCCGGTCAGCGCCACCAGCGCCCCGGCCAGCACGAAGGCGCCCACCGCCTCGGGCATGGAAATGCCCTGTGTCGCCGCGATCAGCGCCGCCCCCGGTGTCGACCAGGCCAGCACCACCGGCACCCGCGACCACAGGCTCAGCACCGCCGAGCCTGCCGCCTTGGCAAGGCACAGCGCCAGCACCCAGGACGCCGTCTGCGCCGGGGTCGCGCCCAGCGCCGCGGCCGCCGCCAGGATCAGCGCGATGGTCGAGCCATAACCGACCAGCGCCGCGACCAGCGCCGCCGAAAGAAGGGATGCCCGCATCAACCGCTCCTGCCCGTGGTGGCGGACTATCCCCGCCCGCGCGGGCAAGTGCAAGGCGGCCCTCGCGGGCAGCGCAAGCCGAGGACCGCCAACGGAAAACGGCGGCACCCGCAGATGCCGCCGTTCCGGGCCTGTCCCGCCGCGACCGATGCGGGCCGCATCGGGGGTGGCACGTGTGCTGATGGCGAAATCCGGGCGCGGCGGCACCCGGGAGGGAGGATCGGTGCCGCCGCTTGTCCGGTTGACCCGGGGAGGTCGGGCCTTCCGAAACTTGGGAAGAGGGCGCGGCGGCACCAGGGAGGAGGAGAGATGCCGCCGCATGTCCGGTTGACCCAGGGAGGAGGTTGGGCCTTCCGAAAGCGTTGGGCCAGAAGCGCGCGCGCCCGGACCCTGAAATGAAATGCGGCGACCCCAGGGAGGAGGAGCGAGGTCGCCGCCGGTTCGATTGGCCCAGGGAGGAGGGAGGGCCGTTCAAACAACACCCGAAGCAGACGCTTCGTTCCGCGGTGGAAGCTTGCGCTTCCGAAGAAAGGACGGCGGCACCAGGGAGGAGGAGAAGTGCCGCCGCTTTTGCTACAGGCCCCGGGAGGAGGTGGGGCCTCGCAAGAAACCTATTTGCCGTAGGCCGCCTCCAGCGCGATCCGGGTGATCATCGAGCGGTGGATGCCCAGATCGGCCAGTTCGCGGGTGGACAGTGCATTCAGTTCGCGCACGGTTTGCGAATAGACGCGGCGCTGCTGGAAGTACGCCTTGACCGACCCCACCAGTGAGGTGACGCGGTAGGCGACACCATGGTGCGCGGTGCGGTTGGTGTTAGCGTAAGCCATCTGTTCAGCCTCGGTTCTGCTCTTGGCGCCTGTTGATCCTGCCGATTGCAGGTCGGTTGCGCTGTTGGAGCCAAGATGGGTCATTTGCTGCGCCTGCACAATGCCCGCCCACCGCAATGCTGCCATGCAGCATCGGCATGGCTGGGCCAAAGATTTACCTAACGTAAACAGGCGCTTCGCCTGAATATTCAGCAGGACGCAAAGCTGCCCTTGCCCTTTGCCGCAAAGCGCACGACCTTTGCCGCTGGATTGGGCGAAGGAGAAACCATGTCCGTCACGCAAGAGGCCGTGCTGGCCGCCCTTTCCCGGGTGCCGCTGCCCGGCGGCGGCGATCTGGTTTCGCGCGACATGATTCGCGCCCTGACGGTCGAGGCGGGCCAGGTGCGGTTCGTGATCGAGGCCGAAAGCCCTGAACAGGCACGCGCACTGGCCCCCGCGCAGGCGCAGGCCGAAGCCGCGCTGCGCGCGCTGCCCGGGGTGGCCGGCGTGCAGGTGGTGATGACGGCGCACGGCCCTGCGGCCAGGGCGCCTGCCGTCAAGATCGGCCAGCATCCGTCGCCGCAAACGGGCGGGCCGCAGCGCATTTCCGGCATCGACCGCATCATCGCCATCGGCTCGGGCAAGGGCGGGGTCGGCAAGTCGACGGTCGCCTCGAACCTCGCGGTGGCGCTGGCGCGGCAGGGCAGGCGGGTCGGCCTGCTGGATGCCGACATCTACGGCCCGTCGCAGCCGCGCATGATGGGCGTCAGAAAGCGCCCCGCCAGCCCCGACGGCAAGACCATCATCCCCCTGCAGGCGCATGGCGTCACCATGATGTCGATCGGCCTGATGCTGAAGGAGGACGAGGCGGTGATCTGGCGCGGCCCGATGATCATGGGCGCCTTGCAGCAGTTGCTGGGGCAGGTGGCGTGGGGCAGGCTCGACATCCTGCTGATCGACCTGCCGCCCGGCACCGGCGACATCCAGCTGACGCTCTGCCAGCGCACCCACCTGACCGGCGCCATCGTCGTCTCCACCCCGCAGGACGTGGCGCTGCTCGATGCGCGCAAGGCGCTCGACATGTTCCAGAAGCTCAAGACCCCGGTTCTGGGCCTGATCGAGAACATGTCCACCTACATCTGTCCGAACTGCGGCCACGAGGCGCATCTCTTTGGCCATGGCGGCGTGGCAGCCGAGGCGGCCAAGCAGGGCCTGCCCTTCCTGGGCGAACTGCCGCTCAGTCTCGACGTGCGGGTGGCGGGCGATGCCGGAACGCCGATTGCCGCGGGCGAGGGGCCGCAGGCCGACGCCTACGCCCGGCTGGCGGCGCGGCTGGTGGCCGGCGGCATGGCCTGACGCGCCCCCCGACCCGAATCACTTTTTCCGTGAACAGGCGGCAGAACCCGGGTCACCCCCCGGGTTTTTTGCCCTTAGCCCCGGCTTTCCTGCCACGCGCCCGGTATTTCGGCTTCCGCGCGGGATTTCCCGGGATTTTGCTGGAAACTATGGGCAAATCAGACACACCCCATATCTGGTAGTGAACCCGAGCCATTTCCGCCAGGTCTTGTTCCTTCGCGTGGCATTTCCCGCCGCGCCGCCATTTTTCGCCTGCATCGGCCCGGATTGGTGGGTCATTCTCCCAAAAAATCCCGTTGCCTCCCAGGCTTTCCCATGGCACTCAGGATTCACGAAGACGAGAGTGGCAGACGACAAACAGGGGCATCGACAAGACCCCGAACAAGGCAAAAAGCAGGCTCATACAGGCAACCTCTCTCGTCCCTTAAAAAACCAGAGATCCGGCACGCGGGCGAGCAGCACTCCCCCAGGTGGCGCGCGTAGTTGGACACCCAGCGATGGGACAGGCGGCGGATCGTGCAGTGGCAGCTGGCACGGTCCGCCGTTTCTATTTCCGGGCCCGGACATCCGGGTTCGCTTCAAGACCCGCAACAGCCGGGCCGGAAGCAGAGGGCAGTGAAGGAGCCGTAAGGCCGTGTCAGAGGCGTTCAGGGGCGAATTCAACCAGAAGGTTGACAGCAAGGCAAGGGTTTCGATCCCCGCAGCCTTTCGCCGTGTCCTGGAGGCTGGTGACCCCAATTTCCCCGGCAACCCGCGTGCCCGGTTCATTCTGGTCTATGGCGGCGAAACCCGCCGGTTCCTCGAATGCTACACCCTCACCGAAATGGCCCGGCTCGAACGCCGCGTCGCCCGGATGCCGGTCGGTGACAAGAAGCGCATCTACCTGACCCGCAACCTGATCACCCGCTCGCTCGAAGTCGAGATCGACGACGACGGCCGCATCGTGCTGCCGCCCAAGGGGCGCGACAAGATCGAACTTGCGATGGCCGAACTGAAGGACGGGTCCGAGGCGACCTTCGCCGGCATGTTGAACGCCTTCCAGATCTGGAAGCGCGACACCTACGACTCCGACTCCGGCCAGGCCGGGGCAGAACAGGATCTGCTGGCCGAGGGCGAGGACATGCTCTCGCTCCTGCCCCCCGACGACGACGACACGGAGGGCTGACCCATGCCCCCGCGCGCCCCCGACCCCGATCAGCCGCACGTCCCCGTGCTTCTGGCCCCTCTGCTGGCCGCCGTCGCCCCGGTTACCGGCCTCTGGCTCGACGGCACCTTCGGCGCGGGCGGCTACGCGCGCGGCCTTCTGGATGCCGGGGCCACCACGGTGATCGGCGTCGACCGCGACCCCGCGGCGCTGGAAATGGCCGCCGCCTGGGCCGGCACCTACGGCGACCGGCTGCGGCTGGTGGCGGGCACGTTTTCCGCCCTCGACACCTATGCCGACGCGCCCCTCGACGGCATCGTGCTCGACCTCGGCGTGTCCTCGATGCAGCTTGACCAGGCCCAGCGCGGCTTTTCCTTCGCCAAGGACGGCCCGCTCGACATGCGGATGAGCCAGGACGGCCCCAGCGCGCAGGACATCGTCAACACCGAGTCCGAGGAACACCTGGCCGACATCCTCTACCTTTACGGCGAGGAACGCGCCTCGCGCCGCATCGCGCGCGCCATCGTCTCCGCCCGCACCGCAGCGCCGATCATCACCACGCTCCAGCTTTCCGAGATCGTCAGCCGCTGCCTGCCGCGCCCCAAGCCGGGGCAAAGCCACCCCGCGACCCGCAGCTTCCAGGCGATCCGCATCGCGGTGAATGCCGAGTTTTCCGAACTGGCCGAAGGGCTTGCCGCCGCCGAACGCGCGCTGAAACCCGGCGGCAAGCTGGCGGTCGTGACCTTCCACAGCCTCGAAGACCGCATCGTGAAGCGCTTCTTCCAGCTCCGCTCGGGCGGCGAGGCGCAGGCCAACCGCTACGCCCCGGCCCGCGCCGAGGATACCCCGCGCTTCACCCTGCTGACCCGCCGCGCCGTCGCGGCCGACGATGCCGAACTGGCCGCCAACCCGCGCTCGCGCTCCGCCAGGCTGCGTGTCGGCCAACGCACCGATGCCCCGGCCGGCCGGGCCGAGGATGCCGCCCTCGGCGTGCCGCAATTCACCCGGAAAGGACGCCGCTGATGCGCCCCGTGATGTATATCCTGACCTTTCTCGCCGTGATGGGGCTGGCCTTCTGGGCCTACCGCGAGAATTACGCCACCCAGCAGGCGCTCAAGGAAGTCTCGTCCCTGCAAGGGCAGATCGCGGGCCTGCGCGAGGCGCTGTCGGTGCAGCGCGCCGAATGGGCCTACCTCAACCGCCCCGCCCGGCTGCGCGAGCTGACCACGATCAACTTCGACCGCCTGCGCCTCCTGCCGCTGGAACCCGAACAGTTCGGCCAGGCGGCGCTGCTGGCCTACCCCGCCCCCGCCCTGCCCGAAATATCAGAGACCGTCGACCTGTCCGGCGACCAGGAGGCTTTCCCGTGATCCGCACCCCCCTGCGCCCGCTGGCGCGCATCCTTTCCGCCCGTGCCAGGGGCGAAAACCCCGAGCTGATCGAACGCGAGAACCGCGCCCGGCGCGGCGAGGCGCTGCGCGACCGCGCCAAGTCCCGCGCCGAGGGGCGGCTGCTGATCCTCGGCCTCGCCTTCTTCGCCGCCTTCACGGTGATCGGCGCCCGCATGGGGCTGCTGGCGGCCTCGGTGCCGATGGAGCCTCGCTCCGCCGCGCCGGGGGCCGAGATCCTGGCGCAGCGTTCCGACATCACCGACCGCAACGGCCGCGTGCTGGCCACCAACATGCTGACGCACTCGCTCTACGCCCAGCCCAAGGACACGGTCGATCCCGCCCGCGTTGCCCGCGAACTGGCGGTGATCTTTCCCGACATGGATGCCGCGGCGCTGGAACGCCGCTTCACCGACGGGCGCAGCTTCATGTGGGTGCGCCGCGTGCTCTCGCCCGAACAGCGCCAGGCCGTGCATGACATCGGTGACCCCGGCCTCCTGTTCGGCCCGCGCGAGATGCGGCTCTATCCCAACGGCCGGCTGGCCGCGCATGTGCTGGGCGGCGCCAGTTTCGGCGCCGAAGGCGTGCATTCGGCCGAGGTGATCGGCACGGCCGGCATCGAGAAGGCGCTCGACGCCCGGCTGCGCGACCCGGCGCAGGGCGGCGCACCGGTGGCGCTCTCGATCGACCTGACGGTGCAGGCCACCACCGAAGAGGTGCTGTTCGCCGGCATGAAGATGATGAACGCCAAGGGCGCCGCCGCCATCCTGATGGACGTGCATTCCGGCGAGATCCTGGCCATGGCCTCGCTGCCCGATTTCGACCCCAACAACCGGCCCCAGCCCCTGACCACCGGCGATGCCGGCGACAGCCCGCTGTTCAACCGCGCGGTGCAGGGGGTTTACGAGCTTGGCTCCACCTTCAAGATCTTCGCCGTGGCGCAGGCGCTGGAACTGGGCCTGCTGAACCCCGAAACCATGGTCGATGCCAACTCTCCGATGCAATGGGGCAAGTTCAGGATCAAGGAGTTCGAGGGCAAGAACTACGGCCCGCTGCTGTCGGCCACCGACGTGATCGTGAAATCCTCCAACGTCGGTTCGGCCCGCATCGGCCTGATGATCGGCGGCCTGCGCCAGCAGGCGTTCCTGAAATCGCTCGGCATGTTCGACGCGACCCCGGTCGAGCTGATCGAGGCGCCCGGCGCCAAGCCGCTGATCCCGTCGCGCTGGGCCGAGATCGTCACGATCACGACCTCCTACGGCCACGGCATGTCGGCCAGCCCGCTGCACCTTGCCGCGGCCTATGCCACCGTGGCCAACGGCGGCACCACCGTGCGCCCGACCCTGCTGCACGGCGCCCCTCACGAACCCGGCACGCGCGTGCTGTCCGAACGCAACTCTGCCGCGGCCGTGTCGATGCTGCGCCAGGTCGTGACCAAGGGCACCGCCTCGATGGGCGAGGTGCCGGGCTATGCCGTGGCCGGCAAGACCGGCACCGCAGACAAGCCCAAACCCACCGGCGGCTACTACAAGGACAAGGTTATCAACACCTTCGCCAGCGTGTTCCCGGCCAATGCCCCGAAATACGTCCTGATCGTCACCCTCGACGAGCCGGTCGAAACCTCCGGCCCCAAGCCGCGCCGCACCGCCGGCTGGACGGCCGTTCCGGTCGCGGCCGAGATCATCCGCCGCACCGCGCCGCTGCTCGGCCTGCGACCCGAGGTTGAACTTGCCCCTCCCCTTGCGCTAACTGCCGTCGGCGACTGACGGGGCAGGGGGCTGCAATGGCGGATCACACGAAATCACTGGCGGATCTGGGGCTGACCGCGCGCGGCGGGCGCGAGGCACGCATCACCGGCCTTGCGGTCGACAGCCGCGCGGTGCGGACCGGCTATCTGTTCGCCGCGCTGCCGGGGGCCAGGCTGCACGGCGCAAGCTTTCTCGACACCGCGCTGCAACAGGGGGCCCGCGCCATCCTGACCGATGCCGCAGGGGCGGCGCTGGCGCAGGACATCATGGCCCAGACCGGCATCGAGGTGCCGCTGGTCGTGGCGCAGGATCCGCGCCAGGCCCTTGCATGGGCCGCGGCCCTGTGGTTCGGCGCGCAGCCCGAAACCATGGTCGCCGTCACCGGCACCAACGGCAAGACCTCGGTCGCCACCTTCACCCGCCAGATCTGGATGGCTTTGGGCCATGCCGCGATCAACATCGGCACCACCGGAGTCGAGGGCGCCTGGGCCGCCCCCAGCCCCCACACCACGCCCGAACCGATCACCCTGCACCGGCTGCTGTCGCAGGCGGCCGAGGGCGGCGTCACCCATGCCGCGATGGAGGCGTCGTCGCACGGCCTCGACCAGCGCCGCCTCGACGGCGTGCGCCTCAAGGCGGCAGGCTTCACCAACTTCACCCAGGACCACCTCGATTACCACGGCACCTTCGAAGCCTATTTCGCGGCCAAGGCCGGTCTGTTCGACCGGCTGCTGCCGCCCGGCGGCACCGCCGTGATCAACCTCGACGACCCGCGCGGGCCCGAGGTCGCGGCCATCGCCTCGGCCCGCGGCCAGGCCGTGCTGGGCGTCGGCCACGCCCCCGACTGCGACCTGCGCATCCTCGGCCAGCGGTTCGACGCCACCGGGCAGGATCTGCGGCTTGGCTGGCAGGGCCAGCCGCACCAGATCCGCCTTGGCCTGATCGGCGGCTTCCAGGCCGAGAACGTGGCCCTCGCCGCGGGCCTCGCCATCGCCTCCGGTTCCGCCGCCGCCGACGTGCTGGCGACCCTGCCGCAGCTTTCCGGCGTGCGCGGCCGGATGCAGCTTGCCGCTACCCGCGCCAACGGCGCCTCGGTCTTCGTCGATTACGCCCACACCCCCGACGCCATCGAAACCGCGCTCAAGGCGCTGCGCCCGCATGTCATGGGCCGCATCATCATCGTGTTCGGCGCCGGCGGCGACCGCGACCGCGGCAAGCGCCCGCTGATGGGCCGCGCCGCCGCCGCCCACGCCGACGTGCTCTACGTCACCGACGACAACCCCCGTTCCGAATCCCCCGCCGCCATCCGCGCCGCCATCCTCGAAGCCTGCCCCGAGGCCAACGAGGTCGGAGACCGCGCCGAGGCGATCCTGCGCGGCGTCGATGCCCTGCTGCCCGGCGACGCCCTGCTGATCGCAGGCAAGGGCCACGAATCCGGCCAGGTCATCGCGGGCGACATCTATCCGTTCGACGATGTCGAGCAGGCCTCGGTCGCCGTCGCAGCCCTCGACGGCCTGCCATGATCCGCCCTCCTCCCGGCACCGCTCCCGCACCCTGCCTTCCCGGCCCCCACGTCCTGCGCCTTTCATCTTGGTCCAAGTATCCCGGGGGGCGCGGGGGCTGGCCCCCCGCTTCTGTCCGTCCTTCGAAAGCCTCCCGCGATGACCCCCCTCTGGACCGCCCAGGACGCCGCCGCCGCCACCAAGGGCCGCGCCACCACCGCATGGCAGGCCACCGGCGTCTCGATCGACACCCGCACCCTTGCCCCGGGCGACCTGTTCATCGCCCTGACAGACCAGCGCGACGGCCACGATTTCGTGGCCCAGGCGCTGGCCAAGGGCGCCGCCGCCGCCCTCGTCTCGCGCATTCCCGACGGCCTGCCCGCCGACGCGCCCCTGCTTGTCGTCCCCGACGTGCTCCGCGCCCTCGAAGACCTCGGCCGTGCCGCGCGTGCCCGCTCGGGCGCAAAGGTGATCGGCGTCACCGGGTCGGTCGGCAAGACCTCGACCAAGGAAATGCTGCGCGTCATGCTGGCCGGGCAGGGCAGCGTCCACGCGGCCGAGGCGAGCTACAACAACCACTGGGGCGTGCCCCTGACCCTCGCCCGCCTGCCGCCCGACGCCGGTTTCGCGGTGATCGAGATCGGCATGAACCACCCCGGCGAGATTGCCCCGCTGGCCCGCATGGCCCGCCTGCACGTCGCCCTGATCACCACCGTCGCCCCGGCACACCTTGAAGCCTTTGCCGACCTCGACGGCATCGCCCACGAAAAGGCCGCGATCCTCGACGGGGTAGAGCCCGGCGGCACCGCCATCCTGCCCGCCGACCTCGCCGTGACCCCGATCCTGACTGCCAAGGCCGCCGCCCTCGGGCTCAAGACCCACCTGTTCGGCACCGCCCCCGCCGCCGACATCCATCTTGACGACCTGACGCTGACCGAAGGCGCCTCGATCCTGCGCACCACCATCGCGGGCAAACCGCGGCTCTTCAAGGTCTCCAGCCCCGGCCGCCACTTCGCGATGAACGCGCTTGCGGTGATGGCGGTGGCCGAGACGCTGCACCTCGACCCCGGCATCGCGGCGGGCGACCTTGGCCGCTGGCACCCCCCGGCAGGGCGCGGCACGCGCGAGCGCATCCTGCTCGACCCGCTGGATGACATCGGCTTCGACCTGATCGACGACGCCTTCAACGCCAACCCCGCCTCGCTGGCGGCCAGCCTCGACGTGCTGGCGCTGTTCAACCCGACCAATGATGTCGGCCGCATCGCCAGTGGCCGCCGCATCGCCATCCTGGGCGACATGCTCGAACTCGGCCCCGACGAGACGGCGCTGCACCGGGCCGTCGCAGGCCACCCCGCGCTGTCGCAGATCACCACCGTCCATTGCGTCGGCCCCCGGATGCGCGCCCTGCACGACGCCCTGCCCAGACGCCAGCGCGGCGAATGGGTCGAAACCGCGGCCGAACTGGTGGCCCGCGCCCCCACCCTGGTCGACGCCGGGGACATCGTGCTGGTCAAGGGATCTAAGGGCATCAAGGTCAGCCTGGTGGTTGACGCCCTGCGCAAATTGGGTCAGGCGGGCACTCCAAAAGACAAGGCACCCCGCACCAAGGGGTCACAGACCCGAGGACACGAGTAGATGCTGTACTGGCTGACCCAGTTTTCCGATGGCGGCGACCTTTTCAACCTGTTCCGCTACATCACCTTCCGCGCCGGGGCGGCCTTCTTCACCGCGCTGATCTTCGGCTTCATCTTCGGGCGGCCGCTGATCGACCTGTTGCGCCGCAGGCAGGGCAAGGGCCAGCCGATCCGCGACGATGGCCCGCAAAGCCATTTCGCCAAGGCGGGCACGCCCACGATGGGGGGCCTGCTGATCCTGTCGGCGCTGCTGTTTTCGACCCTGCTCTGGGCGCGGCTCGACAATCCGCATGTCTGGATCGTGCTGCTCGTCACCTTCGCCTTCGGGATGATCGGCTTTGCGGACGATTACGCCAAGGTCACCAAGCAGAACACCAAGGGCGTCTCCAGCCGCGTGCGCTTCCTGCTGGGGCTGGTGATCGCGGGGCTTGCCGCCTTCGCCGCCGCCCGCTTCCACCCCGACGCGCTGACCAACCAGCTTGCCTTGCCGGTGTTCAAGAACTCGCTGATCAACCTCGGCTGGTTCTTCGTGCCCTTCGGGATGATCGTGATCGTCGGCGCGGCCAATGCCGTCAACCTGACCGACGGGCTCGACGGCCTCGCCGTCATGCCGGTGATGATCGCAGCGGGCACGCTGGGGGCAATCTCCTATCTCGTCGGCAACTTCAACTTCGCCGAATACCTCGGGGTGCATTTCGTGCCGGGAACGGGGGAATTGCTGATCTTTGCGGCCGCGCTGATCGGCGGCGGGCTGGGGTTCCTGTGGTACAACGCCCCCCCGGCGGCGGTCTTCATGGGCGACACCGGGTCGCTGGCACTCGGCGGCGCGCTGGGGGCCATCGCGGTCTGCACCAAGCATGAAATCGTGCTGGCCATCGTCGGCGGGCTGTTCGTGGTCGAGGCTTTGTCGGTGATAATCCAGGTGCTCTACTACAAGCGCACCGGCAAGCGGGTCTTCCTGATGGCCCCGATCCACCACCATTTCGAGAAGAAGGGCTGGGCCGAACCGCAGATCGTGATCCGTTTCTGGATCATCAGCCTGATCCTCGCCCTGATCGGCCTTGCCACGCTGAAGCTGCGCTGATGGCGCAGGCCGTGCCTCTGGTGCCGCGCACCGCGCTGGTCACCGGGGCCAACCGTGGGCTGGGCCGTGCGATTGCGTCGGGGCTGGCGGCGCGCGGCGTCAAGGTCACGCTCGGCGCGCGCAACGAGGATCAGGGCCGCGCCGCCGCTGCCGCGCTTGGCGTGGCATTCGCCCGGATCGACCTTGCCGATCCCGACAGCTATTTCGACGCCGTGGTGCAGGCGGGCGGGTTCGACATTCTGGTGAACAACGCCGGGGTTCTGTCCGACGTCTCGCTGCTGGCCCCGAAAAGCGACTTTGCCGAGGCGATGGAGGTGATGGTGGCGGCACCCCTCGACCTGATCCGGCTCTGCGTGCCGCACTGGCGCCGCACCGGCTGGGGCCGGATCGTCAACGTCTCCTCGGGCTGGGGCAGCTTTGCCGAGGGGCTGGGCGGCCCCGGCGCCTACGGCATCGCCAAGGCGGCGCTGAACGCGCTGACCCATGCCCTGCCGCGCGACCTGCCGCCCGGCGTCAAGGTCAACGCCTGCTGCCCCGGCCGGGTTGCAACCCGGATGGGCGGCCCCGGCGCGACCCGAACCCCCGAGGAAGGCGCCGACACCCCGATCTGGCTGGCAACCCTGCCCGACAACGGCCCGACCGGCGGCTTATTCCGCGACCGCGCGCCGATCGGCTGGTAAGGCGGGCGGCCTCCGCCCCGGCGGCCCTCCGGCGGCAAGGCCGGGCCGGGCGGCGGCGCCGGGCGTTCTTTGCGCCCCGCCCCGCGCCCGCAGGCCCTTCGGGACGCAATATCCCTTCCAGAATGTTAACATGATTCACAAAATCGTTTGATAACAGTTGGTTGGGCACATTTTCACGCGTGAAATCCCGCCCCCGTCACGCACCCTTGCACCCGCCCGCCGCACCCCCCATTCTGCGCGCCGACAACCGGGAGAGCGGCGAATGATTCCAGTCCAGGGCCATGCAGGCCGAAAAGTTGCCGTCCTCGGCCTCGGCCGGTCCGGCCTCGCCACCGCCCGCGCCCTCGCGGCCGGCGGGGCCGAACCGCTGCTGTGGGACGACAGCCCCGAATCCCGCGCCCGCGCCGAAGCCGAGGGCTTCACCTGCACCGACCTGACCCGCGCGCAGGCTTTCGACGGCGTCGCCGCCCTGATCGTCAGCCCCGGCATCCCCCACCTCTACCCCGCGCCGAACAAGGTGATCGCCCGCGCCTACGAACTCGGGATTCCGGTCGACAACGACATCGGGCTGTTCTTCCGCTCGTTCGCGACCGATGACTGGGAAGCCTTCGACCAGACCCCCCGCGTGGTCTGCATCACCGGATCGAACGGCAAGTCCACCACCACCGCCCTGATCCACCACATCCTTGAGGTCGCGGGCCGCCCGACCCAGATGGCGGGCAACATCGGCCGCGGCGTGCTCGACCTCGATCCGGCGCAGGATGGCGAGGTGATCGTGCTGGAACTTTCCAGCTACCAGACCGACCTCGCCCGCGCCCTGACCCCCGATGTCGCGGTCTTCACCAACCTCTCGCCCGACCATCTGGACCGGCACGGCGGCATGGGCGGCTATTTCGCCGCCAAGCGCCGCCTGTTCGCCGAAGGCGGCCCCGACCGCGCGGTGATCGGCGTCGACGAGGCCGAGGGGCGGTATCTGGCGGGCCAGCTTGCCGAAGGGGCAGAGGATGACCGGGTGATCCGGGTGTCGTCGGGCAGCAAGCTCGAAGGTTTTGGCTGGTCGGTCTTCGCCCGCAAGGGGTTTCTGGCCGAATGGCGGCGCGGCAAGCAGGTGGCCTCGGTCGATCTGCGCGCCATGCCGGGCCTGCCGGGCGCGCACAACCACCAGAACGCCTGCGCCGCCTTCGCCGCCTGTCGCTCGCTTGGCATCGGGCCGAAGCTGATCGAGACCGCCCTGCACAGCTTTGCGGGCCTGCCCCACCGCAGCCAGACCGTCGGCCTGCACAACGGGGTGCGCTACGTCAACGACAGCAAGGCGACCAACGTCGACAGCGCCGCCAAGGCGCTGCAAGCCTTCCCCCGCATCCGCTGGATCGCCGGAGGCCTGGGCAAGGACGGCGGCATCGCGGCGCTGGCGCCGCATCTCGGCTCGGTGGTGAAGGCCTATCTGATCGGCCATTCCGCCCGCGACTTCGCGCTGCAGATCGGCGCCACCCCGCACGAGATCTGCGAGACCATGGCCCGCGCCGTGGCCCGCGCCGCCGCCGAGGCCGAACCGGGCGAGGTGGTGCTGCTCGCCCCCGCCGCCGCCAGTTTCGACCAGTATCCCGACTTCGAGAAACGTGGCGACGATTTCACGGCACTGGTGCAGGGGCTGGCCGGCGCCTGACCTGCCGGGGGCGGCGCCTGTGGCCGTCGCTGGACGCTCCGCGGGGGATATTCGGGAAAAGAAGAAAGGCGGCCGCGCTCAGGCGCCGCTCAGCGCCGCCCGGAGCCGTGCCCTGGCGCTGACCAGGGCATTGGACAGCCAGGGCGTTTCCGGTGTGCCCGGGTCCAGCCGACGCAGCTGATCCGCGAGAATGGCGAGCGTTTCGGTATCGGTCAAGCCGATCCATGGCGCGGGCAGGACGATGGCACGGGCCCGGCGCATCCGCTGCACGTCGCGACCCCAGACGGCGAACCATGCGGGGCCCGCGATGCGCAGCGACCCGCCTGCGGCGCGCCAGCGTTCGGAAAGCAGCGCAATCTCGGCCCGCCCCGCGACAGAGCGGCTCAGGCGGGCCGTCGTCAGGCGGAACGTCACATCGCCAAGAGCTTCGGCAAGGCGGCGGGATATGGCTGTCGGGCGGGTCATGCGGGTGGGGTGGTGCCTGGATGCGATGGAGCGGATGATGTTCACCACCGCCTACCCGGTGGACACGCTGAACCGCTGACCCGGTGGCGCCCGGAAGGATGTTCTCTTTCAGGGGCGATCTTTGGAAACTTTAATCGCGACCAACTTGATAGACTTTAATGGCGAAGCGAATCGACCGACCAAGAGCAGACCATGACCAGAACGCTGATAGTTCCAGGCCTTGATGGCGCCGAGGCACCGCATTGGCAGCAATGGTGGGCGGCGACCGACCGGAATGCCGTGATGGTGGAACTGTCCGAGCCTTGGCGGCCGACCCCGGCGGTCTGGGAAATCGAACTGGCCACGGCGATCCTGGCCAACCCCGACTGCATTCTGGTCGGACATGCGCTGGGTGCGGTGCTGATTGCGCAGCTGATGGCGACATGGCCGCATCTGAACGTGCGCGCGGCCCTGCTGGTGGCGCCGGTGGAAACGCAGGGCGACGACCGTATCGGGCATTTCGGTGCCCTGCCCGAGGCGCGCCTGACCATCCCGACAACCGTCGTCGCCAGCCGCAATGACCCGTGGATGAGCTTTTCCCGCGCCCGCCATCTGTCGCATGTCTGGGGCAGCGAGCTTGTTGACCTGGGGCTTGCGGGCCATGTCGATGCGGCCTCGGGGTTCGGTCCCTGGGCCCGCGGGAAAGCCCTTCGCGATGACCTTGTGGCGAGGTCGGCACCCGCCGTGGCGGCCGCCCCCGCCCGCCGCCTGTGGGGTTCGCGGATGAGAGGCGCCCGGGTTTGAGGCGCCCGGAAGCGCGTCCGGATGCGAGGCGCCCGGATTTGGAACGACGGCCCCGGCGCTGACCGGGGCCGCACCGGTCCGGCGGGCGCCGGTCGCGCAGGCAGGAAGGCCCCCTGCCTGCGCGGGCTGACGGGGCGACCGGCGCCCCTACCGGTCGCCCCGCAGCCTTGCCTTGTCGCGCAGCACCCCGCGCACCATCTGGCCGAAGGCGCGGTCGCGGTGGCGCGCCTTGGCCAGCGTTTCGGAGTTGTGGCGGTCTTCGCGCCGCAGCTTTTCCCACCGGGCGATGCGGTCGGGGTCAAGCCGGCCGTCCGCCACCGCCGAACGGATCGCGCAGCCCGGCTCCGTCTGGTGCGAGCAGTCGTGAAAACGGCAGGTGCGGGCCAAAGCGTCGAGATCGTCGAACAGCGCGGCGATGCCGTCTTCGGCGTCGGTCAGGCGCAATTCGCGCATTCCCGGCGTGTCGATCAGCCAGCCGCCGACCGCCATCGGCAAGAGGTCGCGCCCGGTCGTGGTGTGCCGCCCCTTGGCGTCATCCTCGCGGATCGGCGCGGTGGAACGCGCCGCCCCAGCCAGCGCATTGGCGAGCGTGGTCTTGCCCACGCCGGAAGACCCCGCCAGCGCCACCGTCCTGCCGGGCCTGCACCACTCGGCCAGCGCCGTGCCGACATCGCCCGACAGCGCGTCGAGCGTGCGGGCCTCGACCCGCCGGTTGACCGCCCTTGCACGGTCGGCCCAGGAAGCGGGGCCGTCGCAGAGGTCGGCCTTGGTCAGCAGGATCACCGGTTCCACCCCGGCCCCAAGCGCCAGCGCCAGATAGCGTTCCAGCCGCGCCGGGTTGAAATCGGCGTTGCACGAGGTGACGACGAACAGCGTATCGACGTTCGCCGCGATAAGCTGCCGCGCCGCGCCGGTTCCCGCCGCGCGGCGGGCAAGGCAGGTGCGCCGGTCCAGCAGCCGCAGCAGGCGCTGGTCACGGGCCAGCGCCCAGTCGCCCACGGCAACCTCGCCGGTGGAAAGCCCGGGCGGCGGGATCAGGGAAAGCGGACCGTCGGCCCCGATCGCCTCTACCCGGTTGCGGTGGACAGCCGAGATGCGGCAGGGGGTGGTGGTGCCGATTTCATCCAGATCAAGCTGGCGCAGGAAATCGAGAGCCCAGCCGAGATCGGCGAGCGTCAAGGGTGTGGTCAAGGGAAAGCCCTCGCAAAAGACTGAAGGTCTGGCACCAGGGGCGCCGGTTGCGTTCAGACGGGCGAGGCGGCGGCGGAAGGTCCGCTCAGACGGCCCCGGCCCGGAGGGATGCAAGCTCTGACATGGCCTCTCCTTTGCTGCTGTGGCGCGGGCGCCGGTTGATCCGGAAAGTTCGGATCGAATCGATGCAGAAGCGCGTCGCGCCATTTTGCGTATTGATCATACGCCCGGGCCGTTCTTTTCGCAAGGTTTTGCACGGTATCTGCAGCCCTGGCCCCGGCACGGGGCGTTGCCCGCCTGCCTGGCCCGCCATGCCGTCAGGCCCCGCCGGCCTCGGCCGGCCATTGCAGCGCGGGCGTTCGTCCTGCTTTCGCTGACCATACGCGACGGACCGAGGAGGGCCGCCGAGAAGCCCGGCACGGCGATGGCTGTCGGCCCGGCGGAAAGGTCAGGTGGCGGCCGACAGGTTCACCCGCGCCGCCAGCGCCTCGGCGCTTTCCCTGCGCTCGGAATAGCGGTCTACCAGATAGTCGGCGCGGTCGCGGGTCAGCAGGGTGAACTTCATCAGTTCTTCCATCACATCGACGATCCGGTCGTAGAACGGCGACGGGCGCATCCGGCCCGCCGCGTCGAACTCCTGAAACGCCTTGGGGATCGAGGACTGGTTCGGAATGGTGATCAGCCGCATCCAGCGGCCCAGAATCCGCATCTGGTTGACCGCATTGAAGCTTTGCGACCCGCCCGACACCTGCATCACCGCGAGCGTCTTGCCCTGCGTCGGGCGCACGGCGCCTTCGCTCAGCGGCACCCAGTCGATCTGGGTCTTCATCAGGCCGGTCATCGCGCCGTGCCGTTCGGGGGAGGACCAGACCATGCCCTCGCTCCACGTCACCAGATCGCGCAGTTCGCGCACCTTCGGGTGGGTGGCGTCGGCCCCGTCATCGGCCAGCGGCAGGCCCGAGGGGTTGTAGAACCGGACCTCGGCGCCAAGCCGGGTAAGGATGCGCCCCGCCTCTTCACCCGACAGCCGGCTGAAGCTGCGCGGACGCAACGAGCCGTAAAGGATCAGGATGCGCGGCGGGTGCGCGGCCGGGGCCGGCGCCAGAAGCCGGGCACGGTCGATGCCCGCAAGCAGCGCGTCGTCGATGTTCGGCGTGTCGGTCATGCTGGAAAGCTCCTCGGCGTGCGGTTGGCAAGGGCGACCACCGTCAGAAGGCGCGGAACCGGGGCGGGCTTGATCCGGGCGGTGCAGGCCGTCACCGCGGCCGCTCCGCCGCGTGCCATCCGCCGCGACCCGGTCAGGTGGAAACCGCTCATGTCGGTTCTTTCGGGCCGGGGGCGCAGCAGGCATCGGCTGCGGGCGTGACCAGACCGGCGACGAAGGCCGACAGGCCGGACAATGCGGCAGGGTTCAGCGCATAGCAGACGCGCGGCCCGGAAATCTCGCCCCGGATCACGCCTGCGGCCTTCAGGATGCGCAGGTGTTCCGACACGGTCGATTGCGCCAGCCCCACGGCGCCGACGATATCGCCGCCGATGCAGCCCGGCGTTGCCAGCAGCAATCGCAGGATGCGGATGCGAGCCGGGTGGCCGAGCGCCTTGGCCAGGTCGGCCACGCGGTTGTCTTCGGGCAGGATCATGGCGGCCATTTCGTTTCTCGACGAAAGGCGATGTTGCATGATGCGGGCGTGGGCGTCAACCCCCTGCGCGCCGAAACGCATCGGGCTGCGGATCTTCCGGCCGGGGCGTTCTGGCGGCCGGGGTGGGGGAACGGAAACGCAACGTGGCCCGCCGGAATTCTGACGGAATGCGGGCAAGGGAGAGCTGTCGGCGCCCGGACAAGATTTTGCGACAGGGTTCAACAGCAGTTGACGATCCGGCGCCGCCGCTGCACTTAGTCGCAGAATGCCGGATGTGCCTTGCACGGTCCGGCCCCCAGAAAGCCTCGCCGGAGAAACTCGATGTTCAAGCGGCTCTTCATCGCCATTGTCCTTCTGACCCTTGTCGTGGGCGGGATCGTGTATTTCAAGTTCTTCCGCGACGACATGATTGCCGGTTTCATGAGCCAGATGGTGCCTCCGCCGGTGCCCGTCAGCACCGAGGCGGTCACGCCCGTGACATGGGAGCCGGGCATCGACGCCATCGGCACGGCGCTTTCGGCGCGCGGCGTCGATCTGGCCATCGAATCTGGTGGCCTGGTGCGGGCGCTGCTGTTTGCCGGCAACGATACCATCGTCGAGGGGCAGCATCTGGTGCAGATCGACGACGACAGCGAGAAGGCGGCGCTGGCCGCCGCCGAGGCCGCGCTGACCGTGGCCATGGCCGAGGCGCGGCGGGCCGAGACCCTGTCGGCGCGCGGCGTGGGGGCGGCCAACACGGTCGAAACCGCAGAGGCCCAGGCCGCGAGCGCCCGCGCGCAGGTGGCGCAGGTGCAGACCACGCTGGACAGCAAGAAGCTGACCGCGCCCTTTGTCGGGGTGATCGGCATTCCGAAGATCGAGATCGGGCAGTATGTCACCCCCGGCACGGTTTACGCGACCTTGCAGGATCTGGGCCAGATGCGGGTCGATTTCGCCGTGCCGGAACAGCAGATCGCCGATCTGAAGCTGGACGGGGCGGTGACGGTCAAGACCGAGGTCGGCAACTTCAGCGCGTCCGGCAAGATCATCGCCATCGAACCGCTGGTAGATGCCAATTCGCGGATGGTTTCCGTCCGCGCGCAGGTCGAGAACCCCTCGGGCACGCTTTATCCCGGCCAGTTCCTGCGAGTGCGGATTTCGCTGCCCAGCGAAGAGGGCGTGATCGCCGTGCCGCAGACGGCCGTGAGTTCAACGCTTTACGGCGACTCGATCTATGTGGTCCGCTCCGGCGAGGCCGAGGGCGCGCTGAAGGTCGAGCAGGTGTTCGTGACGCTTGGCCGCCGGTCGGGATCGCGGATCGAGGTGGTCAAGGGGCTGGCCGCGGGCGACCAGATCGTGACCTCGGGGCAGAACCGGCTGACATCGGGGGCCAGTGTCCGGATCGACAATTCGGTCGTGCTTGAAGCAGCGGCAGGCGAATAGGGGCGGGCGATGCATTTTTCCGAAATCTTCATCCGCCGCCCGGTTCTTTCGACCGTTCTGGCCGCGCTGATCCTGTTCCTGGGCCTTGCGTCGGTGATGAACCTGCCGGTGCGCCAGTATCCGGAAGTCGAGGAAACGGTGCTGACCATCACCACCGTCTACCCCGGGGCCGCGCCCGACCTGATCCAGGGCTTCGTGACATCGCCCATCGCCTCGGCGGTGTCGACCACCGAGAATATCGACTACATCACCAGCCAGTCGCGCCCCTCGGCCTCGGTCGTGTCGGTGCAGATGAAGCTGGGCGCCGAACCCGACATCGCGCTGACCGAAGTGATGTCGAAGGTGCAGCAGGTGCGCGGCCAACTGCCCGCCGATGCCGAAGATCCGGTGATCGTCAAGGGCACGGGCATGACCTTTGCCCTGATGTATCTGGCGGTGCAGAACCCCAACATGACGCCCGAACAACTGACGGAGTATCTGGAACGGGTGGTGCGGCCGCGCGTGACCAACATCGACGGCGTGGCGCAGATGGAAATCATGGGTGCCTCGGAATATGCGATGCGGATCTGGCTGGACCCGTTGCAGCTTTCTGCGCGCGGCGTGACGGCATCGGAAGTGCTGGCAGCCATTCGCGGGGCGAACTTCCTATCGGCCCCCGGCAAGACCGAGAACCAGTATTTCGTCTATTCGCTGACGCTGGAATCGACCATCCAGACCGCCGACGCGTTCGGCGCGCTGCCGCTGGTGCAGGGGGCCAACGGCGTGGTGCGGCTGGCCGATGTGGCGCGGATCGAGCTGGCGTCAGGCGCCACCGATGCCATCGTGACCTTTGCCGGGCAGCCCGGCATCTTCATCGGCATCATTCCCGCCCCCGGCGAGAACCAGCTCGATGTTGCCGCCAACGTGCTGGACGAACTGCCGGCGCTGCGCACGACCCTGCCGCAGGGCATGACCATCGACATGGTCTATGACTCCACCGAAACCATCTCGGCCTCGATCACCGAAGTGTTCAAGACCATCGCAGAGGCGGTCGCCATTGTCGTTGTGGTGATCCTGCTGTTCCTCGGCTCGTTCCGGTCGGTGCTGATGCCGATCGTCACCATTCCGCTGTCGCTGATCGGGGTCTGCGCCATCATGCTGGCGCTGGGCTATTCGATCAACCTGCTGACCCTGCTTGCCATGGTGCTGGCGATCGGTCTGGTGGTCGATGACGCCATCGTGGTGGTCGAAAACATCCACCGCCATATCGAGGACGGCATGAAACCCGCCGCCGCCGCGATTCAGGGCATGAAGGAGATCACCGGGCCGGTGGTCGCCATGACCATCACCCTTGCCGCCGTGCTGGCGCCGCTGGCGTTCACCGGCGGGCTGACGGGGTCGCTGTTCACCGAATTCGCGCTGACGCTGGCCGGATCGGTGATCATTTCGGGCATCGTGGCGCTGACCATCACGCCCACCATGTCGGCACGGCTCTTGCATCACGGTGCTCCAGGCCGGTTTCAGCGGATCGCAGACCGCACGCTGGACGGCGTGTCGAACTGGTATGAACGGCGGGTGTCGTCCTCGCTCGACTATCGCCCGGTGACGCTGCTGATGGTGCTGGCGCTGGTCGGCGGGCTGGGCTTCATGTTCCTCAACACCTCGTCCGAGCTTGCCCCGGAAGAGGATCAGGGCGCGCTGTTCGCCATCCTGAACGGGCCGCGCTATGCCACGCTCGACTATACCGACGCCTTCACCACCGAAATCGGCAAGCGCACAGCCGACATACAGGAGGTTCAGACCTCGTTCTCGGTTGCGGGCATGGGCGGGGCCAGCAACACCGGCTTCTACATCTGGGCGCTGAAGGACTGGTCGCAGCGCGACCGCAGCCAGGCCGAGATACAGACGGAAATCCAGGCGATACTCGACACTTCGCCGGGCCTGCAAAGCTATGTCTTCGCGCCGCCCTCGCTGCCGGGGGCGGGGGGCGGCCTGCCGATCTCGATGGTGATCCAGTCGATCCACGCGCCCGAACGGGTGGTGGAGATTGCCGACGAAATCCGGGCCAGGGCGATGCAGTCGGGCATGTTCATCGTGGTGCAGAACAGCCTGTCGTTCGATGCGCCGCAGGTGCGCGTGACCATCGACCGTGACCGGGCGGCGCAGCTGGGCGTGCCGGTCAGCGCTATCGGCAACACGCTGGGCATCCTTGTCGGCGGCGGGGCAATCGCGCAGTTCGACCGCGATTCCAACAGCTACGACGTGATCACCCAGGTGCCCGAGGAATGGCGCGACAACCCCGAGCGGCTGATGGAGTTCTTCGTGCGCTCCGGTTCCGGCGCGATGGTGCCGCTTTCCTCGGTGGTCAGCATCAATCCCGGCGTCACCGCCGCCTCGATCGAACAGTTCAACCAATTGAACTCTGCCACCCTTTCGGGTATGCCGATGATCGGGCTTTCGACCGGCGTGGCGCTGGCCGAGCTGGAACGGATTGCGGCCGAGGTGATGCCGGACGGGTTCTTCCTCGAATACTCCGGCCAGTCGCGGCTGGAGAAAAGCGAGGGCAACACCATCCTGCTGGCCTTCGGGGCGGCGCTGGTGGTGATCTATCTGGTGCTGGCGGCGCAGTTCGAAAGCTTCCGCGACCCGTTCATCATCATGATGTCGGTGCCGCTGTCGATCTTCGGGGCGATGCTGCCGCTCTATTTCGGGGTCAGCACGCTGAACATCTACACGCAGGTGGGGCTGATCACGCTGATCGGGCTGATCACCAAGCACGGCATCCTGATGGTCGAATTCGCCAACCAGCAGCGCGAGGTGCACGGGCTTTCCCGGCGCGACGCGATCGTTGCGGCCGCCAGGACCCGCCTCCGGCCGATCCTGATGACCACCGCCGCGATGGCGCTGGCCGTGGTGCCGCTGATCCTCGCCGAAGGGGCAGGGGCCGCGGCGCGGCAGGCTATGGGGCTGGTGATATTCACCGGACTGCTGGTCGGGACGGTGTTCACGCTCTTCGTGGTGCCGATGTTCTACACCCTGATCTCGCGCAGCGACGCCTCCTACCTGCAACACCACCGCGACGTCGAGAAGCAGTTCGGCGCGGCCTGAGACGGGCCGCAGGCTGCCCGCCTTGCGGCGGGAAGCCCGACGAACCGCCAGTTCCGCCGCTTGCCGCCGGCCGCGCCTTTCCCGTCCCGTCGGAGAGGGCGCCCGCCTCGCGCCTGGCACCGCCGCCCGGCCCTGCTGATGTGCCACCCCCCGACGGCATCGACGTGGCAAGGTGGGGCTGCGAAGAGGGTGGCCCAATCAGTCCGGCCAAGGCCCGATGCGGTCGAGTCGCTCCAGCATCTGCTTGACGCCGCCTTCCGTGAACGACCTCGTCGTTCGGCTGGCGCATGTCGCAAGGACGGCCGCCCACACCGTCGTCACCGCCGACCGCGGCCGCCTGATCGAGGCCGGCGGCACCTGGACGCTTGCCCTGCCCGCCACCGCGACGGCCTGCGCGGGCTTCATGGCGCACTTGAAAATAGGCGGAGGCTGCACGCTGAAGACTGCCGCGCGGGTGATGGCTTGGTTCTCCGACAACTGGCCGTCCGACCTCGAATGGCCCCGCCACATTCCCCGTCCCAATGCGACCAAGGGGGCAGCGTGATGGCCGCCCCCGACCTTTCCACCCTGTCCATCGCCGAACTTCGGGTTCTGGCGGGCGAATTGGCCCGAGCCATAGCCGCGAAGCGCGGCCCCAACGCCGGAGAGAACCATCCGATGACTCGCCTGAACAAGACCGACATCGTCTCCAGCCTCAGCGTGGATCTCAACATTCCGCAGCGCGACATCCATGCCGTGGTCGACACGCTGCCGGCCGCGATCTCGGATGCGGCCGCGAATGGCGATGCCGTACAGCTGCGCGGCTTTGGCACCTTCGCTCCGCGCACCCGCAAGGCGCGGCTCGCGCGCAATCCGGCGATGGGGGCCGAGGTGACGGTTGCGGAAAAGACAGTGCTGACCTTCAAGGCGGCCCCGGCGAAGGCGGGCGTGTGATGCACCGGCTGATCGCTGCCCTGCGGCGCTTCGATGACCATTGGCTTGGCGACCTGATCGGCGCCGCCAGCCTGTTCGCCTTCGTGCCGGTCTTCCTGATTTTGACGGAGTTCCTGAGATGAGCACCGAGAACTGGAGCAAGCCCGGCCTCGGGCGGCACCGCGTCGAGCAGGTGCCCGGGCACGGCTATGTCGTGGTCGATCCCGATGGCAGAAGGGTCGGCGAGCCCACCGCGTTCCGCCCGCAGGCCGAGCGCCTGCGGGACGAGGCGCAGCGAGCGGCCGACGCCAGGGCCACCCTGCCGCGCGCGGCGGTGGCCTGCGACTGGCTCGGCTCCGACATCACCCGCGCGGGCGGGGTGCTGCGCCTGACGCTGATCCTGCCGCACGGGCCGGATGCGCCGCACGCCACCCGCTTCCCGGCACCGCTGGTGCTGACCGAAGACGGTCCGGTGGCGCTGCCGCCCCACGACATGCGGGCGAAGTCGTCGCGCGCGAACATCGCCTTGCCGTAGTCGGTCTCGCAGCCCCAATAGGGCGGGTCGAGGAAAAACAGCGTGCCCGGCCCGTCATAGCGCCGGATGAAATCCGACCAGTCCAGGCATTCGATCACCACGCCGGAAAGGCGGCTGTGCAGATCCTCGAGCATCGGCTCCAGCGTGGTCAGGTTGAAGCGGCCGGGGCGATCCTTCGCCACCCCGAAGTTGCGCCCGGAGATCTTGCCGCCGAAGGCGGTGCGCTGCAGGTATAGGAACCGCGCTGCCCGCTCGAGGTCGGTCAGGGTCTCCGGGTTGGTGTCGACCAGGCGGTTGAATTCCACCCGGGTGGTCAGTTGGAACCGCAGCGTGTCGAGGAACTGCGGATAGTGCCGCTGCAGGATGCGGAACAGGTTTGCCACATCCCTGCCTCGGTCGTCGATCACCTCGGCCCGCGGCCGCGCGCTGCGGCGCAGGAAGATGCCGCCCATGCCAACGAACGGCTCGGCATAGGTGGTGCAGGGTATCGCGTCGAGCTGGGCGCAGATCCGCTTCGCCAGATTGCGCTTGCCGCCCAGCCAGGGGGCGACAGGAAGCACCGGTTCAACCGGTGTTGAAAGGGGGTGTAACGTCATGTTCGCGCTCCAGGAGATGATCGGAACATAATGTGAACAATCCAGCTCGTGAATTGGAAATCTCCAAGAGGGCACGGGCTGTAAACTGTAGCGTTTCGAGCTTGAACGGCCTCTGTACCTCGCGCACCCCCGCCACGGCGCTGGCCACGCTGGGGGCGGCCTTCGGTGCCCATGTCGCCCGCACTGCCGCCACCACCGTCACGCTGGCCGACCGTGGCCGCCTGATCGACGCATCCGGCACATGGACGCTGGCGCTGCCCACCGCCGCGACGGCCGGTGCGGGCTTCAGCTTCGCGCTGCGCAACGCAGGCGCGGGCGTCATCACCATCGACCCGGCGGGGGCCGAGCTGATCGACGGTGCGGCGACCCTCGCCCTTGCCACGGGGCGCAGTGCGGTGATCCTGTGCACCGGCACCGCCTGGCTCGCGGTCGAGATCCCGGGCAAGGTCACCGCAACCGCTGTCGACGCCACGCCTGGGCGGCTGCTGAAGGTCGGCGACTTCGGCCTCGGGTCCGACTACGGCCCGCCGATCAGCGACTTCACCGCAGAGCTGCGCTCCGGGTTCTGGCGGTTCCTGGAAGCCTCGGCGACAGGCTACCCAACCGGCTCCAGCTACTTCGGCGGTGCCTTCGTGGCCCGGTGTGGTGGATCGGAGGCCGGGTCCGAAGGCGGGCACCTGGTGATCGCCGCCCGGGTTGGCGCGTCGCCGTCCTCACAGCGGGTGCAACTCGGCACTCGTCAGACCGACACAGGGGCGATGGGCTGGGCGGAACTGGTGCATGTCGGCATGACCCCGACATTTCCGGCGATGCTCGCCTCTGCGGGGATCACGGCTGGCACGACGGTCACGGCTGGTACTTCAGTCACGGCCGGTACGACGGTCACGGTCGGTACCGCACTGGTCTCCACCGCAGGCGCGTTGACGCTGGGGGGCAACCCTGTCGGCGGCAAGCAGATGATCGTCGCAGACGATGCGGTGGGGGTCTACACCCTGCCGAAGAAGGCAGGCACGGCAATGATCACCGGGGGCGGGACGGGGACCAACCCACTGCCCGCCAACACTTGCCGCATCGTCTTCACGGCGGGCAGCTCGCAGACGGCCACCAGGGAGAGCATTTCCGGGTTCGGGGCGTCGATCGACGTGGTGGCAGGCGCAGACCTGACCGCCACTCCGGGCACCGACGGGCGGATTACCGTCTCGGTGCGCAATGGCGAGATCCAGATCAACAACCGGCTGGGCTTTGCGGCCAATTTCGAAATCACGGTGATATGATGGACGCGACACAGATCAATGCGACGACGTGGCTGGTGACGCAGGGCGACGAGCCTGCACGGGAGGTGTGCCTGCCCGTCGGTGCGTCAAGCGCCGAGGCCGCGATTGCCGCCGTGACCGAAGCGGCGATCCCGCGCCAGACGACTCCGGCAGAAGACCTCACCGCCCGCCGCGCCGGAATGGTCTGCTCGCGCATGCAGGGCATCCTCGCCCTGGGCGAGACCCGCTGGGCCAAAGTCCTCGCCTACCGCGCCACCGCCACCTGGCCCGAACGCGTCATCATCGACAGCGCAGGCGACTGGCTGCGCGAAAGCCAGAACGTCGCCTTCTTCGCCTGTCTGGTCGGCTTCTCGGACACCGAGGTCGACGACCTGTTCGAAACGGCAGCCGGGATCGCGGCGTGAAGGGGGCGGAAAGGCCGGTTCAATGCAGTTTTAAGTCGGCTTCAAACGGTCAGGAAACCTGCGCCTGAACACCGGCGATCAGCCCGACCAGACCTCAACCCGACCAGCCCGTAGGATTGTCCCATGGCCCAGACGACCAGGATCGAGTGGACCGATGCCACCTGGAACCCGATTGCCGGATGCACCAGAATCGGCCCCGGCTGCGACAACTGCTATGCCGCGCGCTTTGCTGAACGCTGGCGCGGGGTGCCCGGCCATCCCTACGAGTTCGGCTTTGACCTTCGTTTCTGGCCTGGGCGTCTGAAGCAGCCCGGACAGTGGAAGACGCCGCGTATGGTCTTCGTCAATTCGATGAGCGACCTGTTCCACAAGGATGTGGACCGCGCCTTCATCGACCGGGTGTTCGACGCGATGGAGGCGGCCGACCATCATGTCTATCAGGTGCTGACCAAGCGCAGCTCGCTGATGCTGGCCTATCTGCGCGCCCGCTATGGTGGCGGCAGGGTGCCGGGCCATATCTGGCTGGGGGTTTCGGTCGAGGATGCCGCTCACAAGGGCCGCTGTAGCGCGTCAACCAGCATGTCCGTGACCGTCAACCACGTTGGCCGGTTTTAGGCCGCTGGGTTGGCGTATCTGGAATTGTTTTTCGCTCAGCCTTCTCCTTTGTCCTTGTTGTCGGCGATGGTTGTCGTTGGCGGTCTGCTCAGCGCCTCTTTGTTGGAGGCGGCCGCGCGCTGGCGGAAGCTTTCGGCATTCATCTCCAGGATCGCTGCGTGATGAACCAGCCGGTCGATGGCGGCGACGGTCATCGCCTTGTCCGGGAAGATCTGGTCCCAGCCGCTGAAGGGCTGGTTGGCGGCGATGGCGATGCTGCGGCAT
This sequence comes from Paracoccaceae bacterium Fryx2, assembly GCA_032334235.1. Taxonomy (NCBI): domain Bacteria; kingdom Pseudomonadati; phylum Pseudomonadota; class Alphaproteobacteria; order Rhodobacterales; family Paracoccaceae; species Paracoccaceae bacterium Fryx2. Next base: position 1,386,834 of record JAVSGI010000005.1, on the reverse strand, counting down.
TCGTAGCGCCGGGCGATCAGCTCGAAGAGCACGCCTGTCTCGGCCTGATCCTTGTGGGCGTAGGTGATGTCGTCGAGGATGATCAGGTCGAACTTGTCGAGCTTGGCGAGCGCGGCTTCGAGCACCAGATCGCGGCGGGCGGCCTGAAGTCGCTGCACCAGATCGCTGGTGCGGGTATAGAACACGCGGTGTCCCCGCTCGATCAGGGCATGGCCTATCGCGCAGAGAATGTGCGTTTTGCCCGTGCCGGAATTGCCGATGGCGATCAGATTGCCGCCACCCTCCAGCCAGTCGCCGGCCGCCAAGGCCTCGATCCGGGCGCGCGGCAGGGTTGGCAGCGCCTTGAAGTCGAAGGTCGCCAGCGTCTTGCCAGCCGGTAGCTGTGCCTCGTTCATGTGGCGCTGAATGCGGCGCATGTCGCGCTCGGCCAGTTCGTATTCCGCGAGGACAGCCAGAAAGCGGGCAGCGGGCCAGCCTTCGGTGTCGGCACGGGTGGCGATGTCGGCCCAAAGCTTGTGGAAGCTGGGCAGGCGCAGCGCGGTCAGCATGCCTGGCAGCGTGTGGATGTCGATCTCGCGGGAGGTCATGCGCAGGCTCCCAGAAGGGCATCGAAGCTGTCGAGCGAGGGATGGGCGACGGCAACATCTCTCGGCAGCGCCGTTTGCCGCGGGTTCAGGCAGGATGCCAGAGGTCCGGGATCGGGCACCCGGCCCGCGTCCAATTCTGCTGCCAGCAGATGTGCCAGTTCCGCCTCGCAGGCCCGGTCGTGGGCGATGAACAGCAGGTCGACCATGCGGCGGCAGGCGTCGCGGCGGGGCAGATCGCGCTGCAGCACCTTCCAGGCCTCAGCGTATTCGGTTCGCGGGAACAGGCTGTCGCGGTAGATCGAACTCCACAGGGCTTGCGGTTTGCGCCGCAGCGCATGGATGACGTGATGGTAGTTGATGACATGCACGCGATGGCCATCGCCGCGACCTCGCGCCCTTGTATGGCTGACGACCAGGGTGCTGCCGAGAAAGGCCTCAAGGCGATCGTCGTAAAGGTGGACCCGCAAGCGCTGCCCGATCAGCTGCGACGGGGCGCTGTAGAAGATGCTCTTGACCAGAAAGCCGCTGGTGCGGGTGACCGGAACCACGGTCTCTGTAAAGTCGGTGGTGCGCCGGCGCGGCAGGGGCTTCAGATGCGCCCGTTCCACCTGCGTGGCCGCCGCCCGCTGCCGGTTGCGCCGTGCCACCAGAATGTCGATGAAGCGGCGGTAGTCCTCGATGCTGGCGAAGTCGCGGCTGCCGCGCAGGATCAGCGCCTGTTCGATGGCCTTCTTCAGGTGCCGGTTCTGGGACTCCACCGCGCCGTTCTCATGAGCTTCCCCGCGGTTGTTGCGACTGGCCTCCATGCCGTAATGGCCGACGAAGGCATTGTAGCGCGTGGTGATATCCTGGCGCTGGTCAGCCGTCAGGTTGCGGAAAGCGGCCGAGAGGCTGTCGGTGCGATGCTCCTGTGGTGCCCCGCCGAGCGACCAGAGCGCCTGCTGCAGGTTCTCGGCCAGGGCCGTGAAGCTCTCCCCGCCCAGGACCACCCCGACATGCTCCCACCGGCTGTAGACCATGACGAAGTGGTAGAGCAGATGCGGGAATAGCTGGCCCGCGATCGTCACCTCCAGCTCCTCGGCATGAGTGAAGTCGGACTGGGCCATGCGGCCCGGCTCCGGCGTCTGGCGGAAGATGATGTCGCGCTCGGGTCCGTTCAGCGCCCGCCACTGCCGCACCCGCCGTTCCAGGGTGCGCCGGATGCGGTCATCGGGGAAGGCCAGCGGATGCAGGCCCTGAAGGTGGCGCAGCAGGGTGACGGCCTGCAAGGCGCTGTCCCTCTCCAGCAAGGGAAGGATGTCGCCCTCCCAAAAGCCTTCGAGGGGATCGGCCACCGTGCGCCCGTGAACGATCTTGCGGTTCGAGGGCAGCGTCGGGTTGGCATCGAACCGTCGGGCCGTGCGCTCGCTGAACCCGGCGCGGGCGGCCGACGTGCGCTGACTGTGATATCGGAGGTCGGACATGTATAATCTCAATTGCTGGTCGTTGATGGGTTTGTAGGCCAACCCGGATCCTCCGTTTGACGGCAGAGGAACCCGGCTTACCAACCCGCAGCGACCAGCACCTTCCCCGAAATCAATCAGGCCGGTGGGGCTGCCCTCCAGACGGGCATGCCCGTCTTCCGTTCAGCCCCACCGGCCAAGGTGGTTGTCGGCACCGGCCAAGATGGTTGTCGCTGAACAGCCGCATCGGGCACCTTCGCCAGATCGCCTCGGACGCCCGGTTCATCTCGTTCGAGCCGCTGCTCGGGCCGATCGGGGCGGTCGATCTGCGGGGCATCGCCTGGGCGATCGTGGGCGGCGAAAGCGGCCCCGGTGCGCGGCCGATGGACGGCGGCTGGGCAACCGACCTGCGCTTGGCCTGCGAACGGGACGGCGCCGCGTTCTTCTTCAAACAGTGGGGCGGCGTTTGGCCGAAGTCGCACGGCCGGATGCTGGAGGGCGCCGAGTGGAACGGCTTCCCTTGGCAGATCGTCCCGCCCGGGATCCGCGCCCGGCGTCAAGGCCGGAACGGCTTGTCCGATGCGCTCTGAAAGGATAGATCAGCGCGCCAGACAGAAATCGCTCTGCTGCAACATCTGATGTCAAACACTGCAACATCTGCTGTCACGCTACAACACTGTGCGTTGACACCAATATCTGCAGTGAGCCGGGAACATGTGGGAGCAACTGGGAACAGACGAAAAAGCCGCCTAAAACAAAGCGGTAGAACAGTACTACTTCCGCAGGCCCCTCGGCATTGAAATGCCGCATAAGGCGGCCTACCGGAGACTCCGCGCCCCGCCGGGGCCATCCGGGGCCGAGCGCGGCGCAGGCGGGCAGGGGTCTTTAACCGCCCGGAAAGACACACTTAAAGCGGGTTCAAAGGGTCATTCCGGACCGAACCGGGGCAGCAGCGGCCGTTCCGAACATGCAAATCGGCCCGCAAGTTCGGCGGCCAGTTGCATGTTCGGCCTAAGGCATTGGAAACACAAGCATCCGTGATCGGACGCCGCGCGGTTCGGAGCTGGTGAACATGCAACTGATTTTCGCCAGAACTGCGGCATTCGCGCCGCCCACACCGCGCATTATTTGCTTTGCGGGAATCGGTAAACAGTGGACGGTCATGCCCGTCAATGGGGAAGGCCAGTTCGTTGGATTTACAGAGTTTCATTGCGCGCTGGCAGGCGTCGGGCGGCAGCGAACGGGCCAACTTCCAGCAGTTCGCGATCGAGCTGACGCAGGTGCTTGGGGTCGATGCGCCGAAACCTGCAACCGCGGACGGCCAGACAGACGACTACCGCTTTGAACGGCCCATCACCTTCATCCACACCAGCCAGCAATCGCGCGGCTTCATCGATCTGTATCGGCGTGCGGCCTTCGTGATGGAGGCCAAGCAGGGCACCGGCAAGGGCCGCGATCCGGACGATGCGCAATTCTCACTGCTGCCCGACGAAGCGGTGGTAAAACGGCAGGGCCATGGCCAGCGCGGCTCCCGGCGTTGGGACGACACGATGCTGCGCGCGCGCAACCAGGCTGACGGCTACGCGAGGGCGGTCGCCCGGAGCGATGGCTGGCCACCCTTCCTGATGGTGGTGGATGTTGGTCATGTGATCGAGGTCTATGCCGACTTTTCGGGCCAGGGTCAGGGTTATACCCAGTTCCCGGACGGCAGTCGCTACCGGATCCAGCTGACAGACCTGCATGATGAAAAGGTGCGCGACAGGCTGCGGACGATCTGGCTCGATCCGCATGCGCTGGATCCTGCAAAGGTCAGCGCGCAGGTGACTCGCAAGGTGGCGGGCCATCTGGCCGAGCTGGGGAAATCTTTCGAAGGGCAGGGCCATGCGCCCGAAGCCGTCGCGCGGTTCCTGATGCGCTGCCTTTTCACCATGTTTGCCGAGGACGTGCTGCTGATCCCCGAAAAGGCGTTCAGCACCCTGCTGAAGAAGCTGCGCGGGCAGCCGGAAAACGCCGCACCCGCCCTGCAGTCCCTGTGGCAGACCATGGATGGGGGCGGCTTTTCGGGCGTGCTGATGACCCATCTGAAGCGGTTCAACGGCGGGCTTTTCAAGGAGTCTACGGCGCTTCCGCTGACGGCACCTCAGCTTTCGCTTCTGATCGCCGCATCCGAACATGACTGGCGCGAGGTGGAACCTGCAATCTTCGGCACCCTGCTGGAACGCGCGCTGGACAAGCGACAGCGCCACAAGCTGGGCGCCCATTACACGCCGCGCGCCTATGTCGAACGGCTGGTGATGCCGACCGTCATCGAACCGCTGCGGGCCGATTGGCTGGTGGTGCAGGCCTCGGTCCAGCGGCTGGCGCAGGACGGGAAGCTCGAGGAAGCCCGCGCCACGGTGCGCACTTTCCACCGCCAGCTCTGCGAGATACGGGTGCTTGATCCGGCCTGCGGGTCGGGCAATTTCCTTTATGTCGCGCTGGAGATGATGAAGCGGCTGGAAGGCGAGGTGACCGCCCTTCTGGCCGATCTCGGCGAAGATCAGGCGGCGTTGTCATTGGCCGGGCATACGGTTGACCCGCACCAGTTCCTGGGGATCGAACTGAACCCCTGGGCGGCGGCTGTGGCCGAGCTGGTGCTGTGGATCGGCTATCTGCAATGGCACTTCCGCACCCATGGCACCGCCAGCCCCGCCGAACCCGTGCTGCGCGACTTCAAGAACATCGAAAACCGCGATGCCGTGCTGGACTGGGACAGCCGCCGCGAACGCCGCGACGATGCGGGCAAGCCGGTGACTCGCTGGGACGGAATCGGAACGGTGGAACACCCCGCGACAGGCGAACGTGTGCCTGACCCGCAAGCGCGGGTGCAGGTCTGGGACTACCTGAAACCCCGGCCCGCCAAATGGCCGCAGGCGGATTTCATCGTCGGCAACCCGCCTTTCATTGGCACCAGCCGGATGCGCGAGGCGCTTGGCGATGGTTATGCCGAGGCCCTGCGCGCGGTTTACCCCAAGGTGCCGGAAAGCGCCGACTTCGTGATGTATTGGTGGGAAAAGGCGGCGCTGGCCACGCGGGCGGGCAAACTGCGTCGGTTCGGACTGATCACCACCAACTCGCTGCGCCAGACCTTCAACCGGCGGGTGCTGGAACCCCACCTGAACGACCCTAAAACACCTCTGTCCTTGCTTTTCGCAATTGCCGATCACCCGTGGGTCGATGCGGGCGACGGGGCGGCGGTGCGCATCGCCATGACCGTGGCCGCACCCGGTGCGCTGTCGGGGCGGCTGGTGACCGTGACCGAGGAACGTAAGGGCGAGACCGAGGCCGAAGGGCGGCCTGTCACCCTGTCCACCGAGAAGGGCCGCATCTTTGCCAACCTGCGGATCGGGGCGGACATCGGAAGAGTAGTCGCATTGAAGGCGAACGAACGAATTTCATCTGCCGGTGTTAAGCTGCATGGCTCTGGCTTTATTATAACTCCGGCCGAGGCCCGGGCGCTCGGGTTGGGCACCGTGCCGGGGCTCGATCGACATATCCGGCAATACCGCAATGGCCGTGACCTGACTGCTCGCTCGCGCAACGTGATGGTGATTGACCTATTCGGTCTGTCCGAAATCGATGTCCAAGCACGGTTTCCTGCTGTTTACCAGCACCTACTGGACAAAGTGAAACCCGACAGGGACCAGAACAATCGCGACAGCTACAAACGCCTCTGGTGGGTGCATGGCGAACCGCGCAGCGATCTTAGGCCCGCGTTGGCAGGGCTGCCTCGGTACATCGCGACGGTGGAGACGATGCAGCACCGTGTCTTCATGTTCTTGCCCAATGAGATTCTGCCTGACAACCGACTGATCATATTTGCCTCGGATGATGCGTCGTTGTTGAGCATTCTTAGCTCGCAATTCCATGTAACCTGGTCTTTGGCAGTTGGTGGCGTGCTTGAGGACAGACCCGTCTACAACTCGACGGTATGCTACAATCCGTTTCCCTTCCCTGAGGCGACTGAAGCGCAGAAAACCCGTCTTCGCCATCTTGGGGAACAGCTCGACGCGCATCGCAGGTCGCAACAGGCGGCCCATCCCAAGCTGACCCTGACCGGCATCTACAACGTTCTGGAAAAGTTGCGGGCCGGGCAGCGGATCGAGGGCAAAGACCACGAGGTGTACGAGCAGGGCCTGGTCGGTATTCTGAAGAAGCTGCACGACGATATCGACGCCGAGGTGGCCGCCGCCTATGGCTGGCCGGTGGATCTGTCCGAGGATGACCTGCTGCAGCGCCTGGTGGACCTGAACCGCGAACGGGCAAAGGAAGAGGCGCAAGGTCTGGTCCGCTGGCTGCGCCCGGAATACCAGAACCCGGCCGGCAAGGCGGCCGAGGTCAAGGGCGAACAAGCCGCCTTCGACATCGGCCCGATCGCCGTCACCAAGCAGCCCTGGCCGAAAACCCTGCCCGAACAGATGGCTGCCGTCCGGGCTGCACTTGCGGAACTGGGCGACGCGACCCCCGACCAGATCGCCCGCCACTTCGCACGTGTCCAGACCCGCAGTGTCGAACCGCTGCTGGCCAGCCTGGAGGCCATAGGGCAGGCGGCCGTCGTCGATGGCCGCTATTTCATGTGAAATCAGATCGGACGGACCGCATCGTTGCTGATCAGCAGCTCGGCCCGCTCGGTCGGCGCACCCGATTTCGCGCTGATGGTGTAGCTGGTGGTCACCTCGGTCAGGGTGAAGCGAGCGAAGATCTCTCGGATCTCGGGCACGTCGTTGATCGACAGCAGGAACCGGCCCTGGATGCCCGCCAGCTGCTCGGCCATGCGGGCGAAGTCGTCACGCGCGAACATCGCCTTGCCGTAGTCGGTCTCGCATCCCCAGTAGGGCGGGTCGAGGTAAAACAGCGTGCCCGGCCCGTCGTAGCGCCGGATGAAGTCGGGCCAGTCCAGGCATTCGATCACCACGCCCGCGAGGCGGCTGTGCAGATCCTCGAGCATCGGCTCCAGCGTGGTCAGGTTGAAGCGGCCGGGCCGGTCCTTCGCCACCCCGAAGTTGCGGCCCGAGATCTTGCCGCCGAAGGCCGTGCGCTGCAGGTAGAGAAACCGCGCCGCCCGCTCGAGGTCGGTCAGCGTGTCGGGGTTGGTGTCGACCAGCCGGTTGAATTCGACCCGGGTGGTCAGCTGGAACCGCAGCGTGTCCAGGAACTGCGGATAGTGGCGCTGCAGGATGCGGAACAGGTTTGCCACATCCCTGCCTCGGTCGTTGATCACCTCGGCCCGCGGCCGCGCGCTGCGGCGCAGGAAGATGCCGCCCATGCCAACGAACGGCTCGGCATAGGTGGTGCAGGGGGTGGCGTCGAGTTGGGCACAGATGCGCTTTGCGAGGTTGCGCTTGCCGCCCAGCCAGGGGGCGACAGGAAGCACCGGTTCAACCGGTGTTGAAAGGGGGTGTAACGTCATGTTCATGCTCCGGGGGATGCGCGGAACATATCAGGAACTTTGTGTCTTGCGAGCGAAAAATTGGCGGACGAACTCAGGTTCAGGAGGGCGGCAACAAGGCCCCTAGGCGCGGGCAGGCCGTGCCACCGTTGGCCCAGTATTTCTGCCACGCGATCGAGCTTGCGTGCGTGTACTCTGCCTGATTGGCAATCTTTATGCTGACCTTCGTTCCGCTGCCGACTGCTGCGATCCGTGTGACCCCGTTGGTTACCGGCGCGATGCCGGACATGCCGACGATGATCTCTCCGTACCGCAGGTCAGAGTAAAGCTGACCATCTAGGGTGATCGCGGCAGGGCTGGGAAACATCACCGCTGCGGATTTCGCGGAGAATGGGCGCTGATTTCGCGCGATCGTGGGCACGCGTTTCGCGCCATTCTGGGCAGTCATTTCACGGGATCGTGGGCAGGCTGGCCGACGCTTTCATGGAGTCAGGCTTGAACGATTTGGTCAAGCTTTTTTGTGACGGCGGAGCGCCTGCGCAGGCTTTCACCTGAGAGGGTGAGGCGGTGTGCGTTGTGAACGAGGCGGTCGAGGATGGCATCTGCGAGCGTTGGGTCGCCGATGGCTTCGTGCCACTGGTCAACGGGGAGTTGGCTTGTGACGATGGTGGAAGCGCGGCCGTGGCGGTCTTCGAGGATTTCCAGCAGGTCACGGCGCTCCGGGGCGGTGAGGACGGCGAGGCCCCAATCGTCAATGATCAGCACATCCATGCGGGCGATGGTTTTGAGGATGCGTTCATGGCGGCCATCGCCACGGGCCAGAGCAAGGGCCTCGAACATGCGCGGCGCACGTTGATAGAGGACGGGCCGCCCATCCCGGCACGCCTTGTGGCCAAGGGCGCAGGCGATCCAGCTTTTGCCCAAACCGGTCGGCCCGGTTATCAGCAGGTTCTCGTGCCGGGCGATCCAGCCGCCATCGGCAAGATGCGCCATGACACTGCGGTCAAGACCACGTGGGCTGCGCAGGTCCAGATCCTCGACGCTGGCATCTTGGCGCAGAGCCGCAAACTTGAGCCGGGAGGCCAGTTTCTTGGTGTCGCGCTCTGCAGCCTCGCGGTCGACCAGCAGGCCGAGACGCTCTTCGAACGAGAGGGCGTCGAAGGCGGTTGACCTGCGTTGTTCTTCGAGCGCCGATGCAATGCCGGTCAGGCCGAGCGCCAACAGTCGGTCGTGGGTGGGATGGGTCAGCATTTTAGTCCTTTCTCAATGGTAATAGCTGCCGCCACGAATGTTGGCGTGCTGGAGGGGGGCGACCTCTTCGGAGCCTTCCAGGAAGGCGCGATCGAGGCCGGTCTTGAGGATCGAACGAATGGAGGTGACGGTGCGGGCCCGGATGGTCACACCCCGCTGGCAGGCCGCATCAACGCGCTCCGGCCCATAGGTTTTGACCAAGGCCAGCACACCCAGGCAGGTGCGGAACCCCTGTTCAGGATGGGGGCGGTCAGCCATCACCATCTCGCAAAAGGCGGCGACGGCGGGGCCGGTCTTGGTTGCCTGCGCCAGCATTCTGGCCGGGGTCCATTCGGCAAAGCGACGATGGGCCGATGGCATATGGTCGGCCACGGTGACATGGCTGCGCCGCCCCGGGGTGCGCACGTGGCTCGCAACCCTCTGACCACGATGGAATATCTCGACCGTCTGGCCGCTTGTGCGAACATCGACCTCTTGTTTGATCAGCGCGAAGGGCACGGAATACCATGAGCTGTCGACCTCAACGTGATAGTCGGGTGCCACGCGGGCGCGCTTCCAGCGGGCGAAGACATAAGGTTCGGGCGGTAGGGGCTGAAGATTGGGCCGATCCAAAGTGGCAAACAGATCGGCGCGGCTGGCGCCATAGCCGCGCATCACGCGCATGTTCAACTCGTCCAGCAGCCGCCGGATCGCCACGTTCAACTCGGCCAATGAGAAGAACCGGTGGTTCCGCAGCCGCGCCAGAATCCAGCGTTGTGCCACTTGGACAGCCACTTCCACCTTCGCCTTGTCCCGGGGTTTGCGCGGCCGGGCGGGCAGAACGGCGGTGCCATAATGCGCCGCCATCTCGGCATAGGTCCGGTTCAGCCCCGGATCAAACCGGTCTGCCTTGATCACGGCGGACTTCAGATTGTCCGGAACCACCGCCTTTGGCACGCCGCCCAGAAAGGCGAACATCCGGATATGCGCGAGGATCCAATCTTCCAACCCCTCCGATGCCACCGCCTCGGCATAGGTGTGATTCGATGCCCCCATTGCCGCCACGAACAGCTTCATGGCCCGCGCTTCGCCGGTCGTGGGGTCGATCACGTCGATGGTGTCGCCGGCAAAGTCAACGAACACCTTCTCGCCGCCCACATGTGTCTGGCGCATCGTCGGGCGCACCCGACCCTTCCAAGCCTCGTAATGCGTGCAAAACCAAGTATAGGCAAAACCCCCGGGGTGCGCGGCACGGTATTCTTCCCAGAGCAGCATCCGCGTCACCCCAGGGCGGCGCAACTCGCGGTCAATCTCCGCCCAGTCGGGCACAAGCCGCTCCGCGTCCGGCACCGTGGGCGGGGCTGGAAACAAAAGAAGTTCAAGGCTGTCGTCATCGATCCCCTCCGGCAAGGGCCACGTGAGCCCGGCATGACGCGCCCGTTGGGTGTAGCTTCCGACGCTCCCCTTGCTCAGACCGAGGGAAGCGGCAATGGACCGCTCGCTCAGGCCTTGCCCAAGCTTCAATCGCAAAACATCTCGTATCCGGCGCATGTTCAATCGTCCTGTCGGCATCAAGCCACCCCTTCATTCCTGAAGGCGCAACTATCCTCAATTTGCCGACCAGACCTGCCCGCGATCCCGCGAAATCAGTGCCCAGCTTCACGCGAAATGACTGCCCATGATCCCGTGAAATCGATGCCCACCATCAAGCGAAACACGCAATCACCGCGCCCGGGTTCATGCAGATGCGCATCGCCCGAAGCATGTCGGCGTAGACAGCCTGATAATTGCGGGGCAATGCAAATTCTGCCTGGGCGGGCCGGTTCTCAATTTCCTGCGGTGTGGCGCAGGCAGCCAGAAGCAGTAGCGCGACAGACAGCAGGCGGCGTTTCATGAT